>NZ_LMGC01000012.1:0-725690 GCF_001427045.1 Ensifer sp. Root558
GGTAGCTCGTCAGGCTCATAACCTGAAGGCCGCAGGTTCAAATCCTGCCCCCGCAACCAAATCAAAAAAAGCCCGCATGGAGAAATCCAGCGGGCTTTTTGACGTTTGAACGGCGCGCACACAGGCGCAAGTCGCAAGCTCAGGCAAGGGCCAAAAAACCGATCACGTCCGCCAGGATGGCATTCAGCGCAAACGCACGCTCCAGTGGGACATAATGGCCGCAAGCCGGGAGGACGTGCAAACGGCCGTCGATCGCGGCTGCGGCCTGTGAGGCGCTCGCCCTTGGCCCCGGAGCGACGTCGTCCGCTCCGGACACGATCGTGATCGGCCCTGGAAACGTCGAGAGGCAGTGATCCCGGCTCGGCCGCGTATGAAACACGGTAACGCCCCTTGCTATCTCCGCCGCCGAGGATCGTAACGCCATTTCTTTCGCCCGGTTGACAGTCGCCGCACCGGTGGTGCGGGAAAACAGCGGCGCCCAATAGGATTCCCAGGCAGCTTCCGGGCCTTCCTCGTCAATCAGCCTGAGCGCAGAGGCATGGAAAGTCGGATCGGGATGATGCCTGGCCTTCGTGCCGATCAGCACCAGCGCCGAGACCCGTTGCGGTGCGATGGTCGCGACCTCGAGCGCGCATGATCCGCCGACGGAACAGCCGACCACGATGATATTGTCGCCCTTCAGCGGTTCGAGTGCGGCCCGCGCCCATGCGTCAATCGTCTCTCCCGAAGAATAGAGGGTCGGAGCATGGGTTGCGTCTGGCAGCAGATGCATCTGCTCCGCCCACATGGAACCGTCGAGCGGCAATGCGTGCAGCAGCAAGAGTTCGGGGGCCGATCTTGGCTGCGGTCCGTTGGCGGAATGGGCGATCATGGAACGCACTATGAGCCAGCCGCCGGCGAAATGGCAATCCTGCCGCGCTTCGGACGGTTCACCAGCGGAGCGATGTCCGCAATAGTCCGTCAGGAGTGTAGTGTTGCTCGATATGCCCGCGCGCCCCCGCTGGACAATCGCGCAAAAATAGAAACTATCGCCGTGGCCGGAACAGAGTCGAAACGCGGCCTTAGGGCGGGAGTGGCGCGACATGAGTTATCAGGGAACCTTGGACGTCCACCGAAGCCGGCCCGTCCACGTGCTCTTTTTCGTCTGCGCCGCTTTGGCGATCCTCGGCAGCCTGCTTGCCGCCCCCGACGATTCTCCCTGGCGCTGGCTGCATTATCTGACGAAGCCGACGGCGACGCTGCTGCTTCTCGTCGTGGTGTTGCGAACGATCTCTGAAACACCCAGCGCCTATGCCTGGGCCGTTGCTATCGGTCTCGTCTTCGCGGCGGCCGGCGATGTCTTTCTTATGCTGCCGGGTGATTATTTCCTGGCAGGCCTCGTTTGCTTTCTGCTGACCCATTGCACCTATATTTACGCACTCACCCGTGATGCCAAGTTTGCCGAAAGCAAAGGCATCTTCGCGGCCTTTGCCCTCGTTGCGCTCGCCGTTGTCGGTGGGCTCTGGACCTCGCTTCCTGACGAAATGCGCATTCCCGTCATCATCTACGCCCTGGCGCTTGGAGCAATGGCGGCTCAGGCCATTTCCCGCGCCCGACAGCTTTCGGGAACGCCCCGGGCAACGGCGGCACGGCTCGCCGCCTATGGCGGCCTGTTGTTCCTGATCAGTGACAGCATACTCGCCTATGGCCGCTTCCGCTTCGCGATCCCCTTCAACGCGCTCTGGGTGCTTGGCACCTACTACGCAGCCCAATGGTTCTTTGCCCGCTCGACCGATGACCATAGCCACTGACAACCCCGCAGGTCTCCATGCCACTTTCGACGGGCTACGCACGACCTGGCGCGACAACCGGCCGTCCGTCGAACAACGCCGTGCGGACCTGAGCCGGCTCAGGGACCGCCTGCGTGCCCGCATGGAGGAGATGTGCGAGGCGATCGAAGAGGATTTTGGTCATCGCGCCCGGCATGAGACGTTGCTTGGCGAAGGGGGTGTCGTACTCTCGGAGATCGACCACATGCTGGCGAAGCTCAAACACTGGGTTCGGCCGGAACGACGCAAGGCCGGTTGGAAGCTATGGCCGGCGAAGGCCGAAGTGCGCTTCGTGCCGCTCGGTGTCGTCGGTATCATTTCGCCGTGGAACTACCCGGTCAACCTGGCGCTTGCCCCCTTGGTGGCGGCGATCGCGGCCGGTAACCACGTGTACCTGAAGCCGTCCGAACACACGCCGCGCACCGCGGAATTCCTTCGCTCGCTGCTTGCCGAAGTCTTTCCCGAGACACGGGTGGCTGTTGCCCTGGGGGCCGCCGAGCTTTCGGCAGCCTTCTCCGCCCTTCCCTTCGATCACTTGTTCTTCACCGGCTCGACCGCCGTCGGCCGCAAGGTGATGGCGGCGGCCGCGCAGAACCTGACACCTGTCACGCTGGAGCTCGGCGGCAAATCGCCGGCGATCGTCGGCGAAGCCGCAGACCTCGCCAAGGCTGCTGCGCGCATCGCGACCGGAAAGTTCTTCAACGCCGGGCAGACCTGTATCGCGCCCGACTATGTGCTGATCCATGAGAGCAGGCGGGATGCTTTCGTGGAGCAGCTCAAACGGGAGGCTGTGGCGCGCTATCGGTCGAAGCGTGGTCTCGACGATTACACGTCGATCATCAACGACGCCCAGTACGAGCGCCTGAAGCGGCTCATTGCGGATGCCGAGGCGCGCGGTCATCCGGTGGTTTCCCTTCTCGAAGGGGCAGCAGACGCGATAGCGCGGGAACGCGTCCTGCTGCCGACGCTCGTGCTTGATCCGGACCACGACAGCGCCGTCATGGGCGAGGAGATTTTTGGGCCCATCCTTCCCATCGTCAGTTACGCTTCCATCGACGAAGCCATCGCCTATGTGCGCGATCGCGACCGCCCGTTGGCACTTTATTGCTTCAGTCGCGATAACGTTGAAATCGAGGCCGTCCTGTCACGCATCGTCGCCGGCGGGGTCTGCGTCAACGACACGCTCTACCAGTTCGGCTGCAACGACCTGCCTTTCGGCGGCGTCGGCGCCAGCGGCATGGGCCACTATCACGGGCGCGACGGGTTCCTGACCTTCTCCAAGGCGATGCCGGTGCTGAGGAAACTCGATCCGGCGCCGAGCGACCTGGTGAAACCGCCCTATCGGGGCATTGCCGACTGGGTCATCCGCTTCCTGTCGCGATAATTCGCCAAAAAATCTGCAATCACGCAGCAATTTGGCCTTGTAGCTCTAGTTGCTAGAGGTCGTAGCCTTGCTTCAGAATTTGCAAGGAGCAGGTTATGGCGAGCACTATTCGGGAAGCCCGTTATCGCGTCGAGGGCATGGATTGCGCGTCCTGCGCGTCCAAGATCGATACGGCGGTGCGCCGGCTGTCGGGCGTCGAGGACGTATCGGTCTCTGTGTCGGCGGGCACCATGTCGGTCAAGTTTGCCGACGAAAACGATCTTGCGACGTCGATTGTGAGCAGGGTCGGAAAGCTCGGCTATCGTTTGCATCCGATCCAGGCAGGCCAGGCGTCGGAGCGGAAAGCGGCGCATGTCTGCTCCGGACACGATCATGACCATAACCACGACCACGATCACGGCGATCACAGTCATGACCATGACCATGACCATGATCATGGTCATCGACACGATGAGCACGCCCATCATCACGAGGGTAACGCCAGCCAGAAGGGCGAGACAGCCGCGGCAGCGATGGGCCTTCACGGTCATGACCACGGCCCGACGAGCGGCCCCTGGTGGAAGTCGGGCAAGGGCAAGCTGACGATTGCCAGCGGCCTGGCGCTGATTGCCGCCTATGCGGTCGGCAAGACGATCCCGGCGACCGAGCCCTGGATCTTTACCCTCGCCATGCTCGTCGGCCTGTTGCCGATTGCGCGGCGCGCCTTTGTCGCTGCGACCATGGGCACGCCGTTTTCGATCGAGATGCTGATGACGATCGCCGCGATCGGCGCGGTCTTCATCGGCGCGACGGAAGAGGCGGCAATGGTCGTCCTGCTCTTCCTGGTCGGTGAACTGCTGGAGGGCGTGGCCGCCGGCAAGGCGCGCGCCAGCATCCAGTCGCTGACGGCGCTCGTTCCGAAATCCGCCTTCGTCGAGCGCGATGGGCGGCTGGATGAGGTTCCGGCCGAAACGCTGAGCGTGGGCGCCGTCATTCTCGTTCGCCCCGGCGACCGCATTCCGGCTGACGGAGTCATTCTCTCCGGCGAAAGTGCCGTCGACGAAGCGCCGGTTACCGGCGAGAGCACGCCGGTGCGCAAGGAAGTCGATGACACCGTGGTTGCGGGCACCGTCAATGGCTCCGGCGCGCTGCGCGTGCGGGTCACGGCCGCCGCTGCCGACAACACCATTGCGCGCATCGTCCGCATGGTGGAGGAAGCCCAGGAAAGCAAGGCGCCGACCGAGCGCTTTATCGACCGCTTCTCGCGCTACTATACGCCGGGTGTCGTCGTCGTCGCGGCGCTTGTGGCGGTGCTGCCGCCGCTTCTCTCCGGCGGCTTCTGGGACGAGTGGATCTACAAGGGTCTTGCCATTCTCCTTATCGGCTGCCCCTGCGCGCTCGTCATCTCGACACCGGCAGCGATCGCCGCCAGCCTTTCGGCCGGCGCCCGTCGTGGGTTGCTGATGAAGGGCGGCGCCGTGCTTGAGAATGTCGGCAAAGTCACGGCCGCCGCCTTCGACAAGACCGGGACGCTGACGGAAGGCAAGCCGAAGGTGACGGATATCGTCGGCTTCGGCCGGTCGGAGGCGGAGGTCCTGCGTCTTGCCGCAGCGCTGGAGCAGGGATCGAGCCACCCGCTTGCCCGGGCCATCCTGGAGCGCAGCACGGCTGATGGCGTTGCGATCCCCAATATCGCCACCGTGAATGCGGTGGGCGGCAAGGGGCTGGAAGGGACCGTCGAAGGCATCGCGCTGTTCTTCGGTTCGCCGAAGGCCGCAGCCGAGCGGACGCCGTTGACGGCAGACGAAAAGGCGCGCGTCGCCGCGCTCAACGATGAAGGTAAGACCGTTTCGGTGCTGGTCGCCGGTGGCGTGATTGCCGGTGCCATTGCAATGCGTGACGAGCCCCGGCCGGATGCGGCGGCTGGTGTGAAGGCGCTCACGGACGCCGGCCTCCGCGTCGTCATGCTGACCGGCGACAACCGCCGCACGGCCGAAGCGATCGGCCGCCAGTTCGGCATGGAAGTCCGTGCGGAGCTCCTGCCCGAGGACAAGCAACGCATCGTGCGCGAACTGAAGGCGGAAGGCTTCAACGTCGCCAAGATCGGTGACGGCATCAACGACGCGCCGGCGCTGGCCGCGGCCGACATCGGTATCGCCATGGGCGGCGGCACCGATGTGGCGCTGGAAACGGCGGACGCGGCGGTGTTGCACGGCCGTGTCGGCGACGTCGCGGCGATGATCCGGCTCTCCCGCTCGACGATGCGCAACATCGTTCAGAACATCACGATTGCGCTTGGCCTGAAGGCGGTCTTCCTGGTGACGACGATCATCGGCGTTACCGGCCTTTGGCCGGCGATCCTCGCCGACACCGGTGCGACCGTTCTCGTCACGATGAATGCCCTCAGGCTGCTTCGGCCCGTACGAGCCGTCTGAGAACCACCAAATAATCCCAATATGAAGGACCGGCGGCACCCGTTGTCGCCGGTTTTTCGCGTCCAAGTGCCTGTGTATATTCACGCTGGACTCTCACCAGCGATCTGATGAGAGTATAAGGAGATCACGGTTGAGGGCTTTCGCCCCGAAAAATCGATGATAAACTTAGACCAAATGGTAAAAAAATCGCCGGCACGGTTTCTGGGAAGAATGCCGAAGCGGGCCAGTTTGGGGATCGCAAGGCCAATATGGACAATATTGCCATCGAACTGCGTGGGATCGACAAGAGTTTCGGTCCGGTCCACGCCAACAAGAACATCAATCTAAAAGTCCGCAAAGGGACGATCCACGGCATCATCGGCGAAAACGGTGCGGGAAAATCGACCCTGATGTCGATCCTCTACGGCTTCTATCAGGCCGATAGCGGTGAAATCCTCGTCGACGGAAAACCCGTAGCGATCCGCGATCCGAATGCGGCGATCGCCGCCGGCATCGGCATGGTCCACCAGCATTTCATGCTGGTCGAGAACTTCACGGTGCTCGAAAACATCATGCTCGGCGCCGAGGACAGCCAGATCCTCAACAAAGGTATTGCCAAGGCGCGCGTCGAGCTGAAGCGGCTGGAGCGCGAATATGCGCTAGAAGTCGATCCGGATGCCGTCATCGAGGAACTGCCCGTTGGCCTGCAGCAGCGCGTCGAGATCCTGAAAGCACTTTATCGCCGGGCCGATATCCTGATCCTCGACGAGCCGACCGGCGTCTTGACGCCGGCTGAGGCCGACCATCTCTTCCGGGTGCTCGAACAGCTGAAGAACCAGGGCAAGACCGTCATCCTCATCACCCACAAGCTGCGCGAGATCATGGCGATCACCGACGAGGTGTCGGTCATGCGCCGCGGCGAGATGGTAGCAACGCGCACGACGGCTGAAACCTCGGTCGAAGAGCTTGCCGAACTCATGGTCGGGCG
The DNA here is from genome assembly GCF_001427045.1 of Ensifer sp. Root558. NCBI lineage: Bacteria > Pseudomonadati > Pseudomonadota > Alphaproteobacteria > Hyphomicrobiales > Rhizobiaceae > Ensifer > Ensifer sp. Root558. The sequence goes on from NZ_LMGC01000012.1 coordinate 6,574, forward strand.
TCGCGTCTTGCTGCGTGTCGAAAAGGGCGAGGCCAAGCCCGGCGAGGTGAAGCTCGCGGTCGAGGGGCTGACGGTCAAGGACGGCCGCGGTGTCACCATGGTTGACAACGTCTCCTTCAACCTGAGGGCGGGTGAGATCGTCGGCATTGCCGGAGTTGCCGGCAACGGCCAATCCGAGCTGCTCGAAGCGATTTCGGGCATTCGTCGCGCCGTGTCGGGCTCCGTGCTTCTCAACGGTAAGCCCATCGACGTTACCGGCCGCGCCGACCCCTCCGAACTGCGCAATCGTGGTCTCGCCCACGTGCCGGAAGACCGCCACCATGTCGGTCTCGTGCTGAAGTTCGAGGAATGCGAAAACGCGATCCTCGGCTATCATCACGACAAGCGTTACCTCAACGGCGTCTTCCTGAACGTCGATGCGATCCGCAAGGACGCAGAGCAGCGCATCGCCGAATACGATATCCGCCCGCCGAATCCGCGGCTGAAGACCGCCAATTTCTCCGGCGGCAACCAGCAGAAGATCGTGCTGGCGCGTGAAATGGAGCGCGGGCCCGATGTGCTGATCATCGGCCAGCCGACGCGCGGCGTCGATGTCGGCGCCATCGAATTCATCCATAGACGGATCATCGAGATGCGCGACCAGGGCATGGCTGTCCTGTTGGTCTCCGTCGAGCTCGATGAAATCCGCGCCCTGTCGGACCGTATCCTCGTCATGTTTGCCGGCCGTGTCGTCGGCGAGCGCGATCCGGATGCGACCGAGGGCGAACTCGGCCTGCTGATGGCCGGCGTTGAAGGCCGCAAGGAGGCCGCAGAATGAGCACCCCCTATGCTAAGCTTCCGGGCTGGGTCGAATACGGCCTCGTCCCGCTGGTCAACCTCGCTGTTGCCTTCCTCGTCGCCGGTCTCGTCGTGTTGCTCGTCGGTGAAAATCCGTTGGAAGCGGCCTATCACCTGATCAACGGCGCCTTCGGCCGCGGCGAATATCTCGGCTTCACGCTGTACTACGCCACCACCTTCATCTTCACCGGTCTTGCCGTCGCAGTCGCCTTCCATGCCGGCCTCTTCAACATCGGCGGCGAAGGCCAGGCCTATGTCGGTGGTATCGGCGTGGCGCTTGCCTGCCTCTGGCTCGACCAGACGATGCCGTGGTTCGTGGTGTTCCCGCTGGCGATCCTCGGGTCCGCCTTCTTCGGCGCTGCCTGGGCCTTCCTGCCCGGCTGGCTGCAGGCCAAGCGCGGCAGCCACATCGTCATCACGACGATCATGTTCAACTTCATCGCCTCGAGCCTGATGGTCTACCTGTTGACGCGGGTGCTGAAGCCGCTCGGCTCGATGTCGCCGCAGACGCGCACCTTCGCCGAAGGCGGGCAACTGCCCAAGCTCGATTGGCTGCTCGCGATCTTCGGGCTGGATATCGGTACGGCGCCGTTCAACGTCTCGTTCCTGCTGGCGCTCGTCGCGGCCTTCTGCGTCTGGCTTCTGATCTGGCGCACCAAGCTCGGCTATGAAATGCGCACCATGGGCCACAGCCCTTCGGCCGCGCGCTACGCCGGCATGAGTGAAAGCCGCATCACCGTCATCACCATGATGATATCCGGTGCGCTTGCCGGCATGATGGCGCTCAATCCGATCATGGGCGAGCAGGGGCGCATGCAGCTCGACTTCGTGCAGGGCGCAGGCTTCGTCGGCATCGCCGTGGCGCTGATGGGCCGCTCGCATCCGGCCGGCATCATCCCGGCCGCCATTCTCTTCGGCATGCTTTACCAGGGCGGAGCCGAAATCTCCTTCGAAATGCCGTCGATCTCGCGCGACATGATCGTGATCATCCAGGGTCTCGTCATTCTCTTTGCCGGTGCACTCGAAAACATGTTCAGGCCGGCGATCGCCCGGCTGTTTGCGATGCAGAGCCGCCGTGCGGCCGTCGTGGCACAGACCAAGGGAGCTTGAAGCCATGGATTTCTTCCACGTCATCGTGGTGCTCCTCGAGTCCACCATCCGCGTATCCGTCCCGCTGATCTTCGCAGCGCTGGCAGGGCTCTTCACCGAGCGCGCCGGCATCTTCGACATCGGCCTTGAAGGCAAGATGCTTGGTGCTGCCTTTGCCGCCGGCGCTGTTGCGGCCGTCACCCAGTCGGTCTGGATGGGGCTGCTTGCCGCCATCCTGATCTCGATCGCGCTGTCGCTGGTGCACGGCTATGCGTCGATCACCCAGCGCGGCAACCAGATCGTCTCGGGTGTCGCGATCAACTTCATCGTCGCCGGCTCGACCGTCATCCTTGGCGAGGCCTGGTTCCGCCAGGGCGGCCGCACGCCGGCACTCGGCGAAGGTGCGCGCTTCCAGACGATCACCTTCCCCTATGCCGACAGCATCCGCGAAATCCCGATCCTCGGTCCGATCTATTCGGACCTGCTTTCCGGGCATTTCATCCTGACCTATGTCGCCTTTGCCATGGTGCCGCTCAGCTGGTGGATCCTCTACCGCACCCGCTTCGGCCTGCGGCTGCGCGCCGTCGGCGAGAACCCGGGCGCGGTCGACACAGCCGGTATTTCGGTGATCTGGATGCGCTATCGCGCCGTCATCTGCTGCGGCATTCTCTGCGGCTTTGCAGGTGCCTATCTGTCGCTGGCCATGACCGCCGGCTTCGTCAAGGGAATGACCGCCGGTAAGGGTTATATCGCGCTGGCAGCGTTGATCTTCGCCAAGTGGCGTCCATTCAACATCATGCTCGCCTGCCTGCTTTTCGGCTTCCTAGATGCGCTCGCCATCCGTCTGCAGGGCAATCCGCTGCCGCTGATCGGCCAGGTGCCGGTGCAGTTGATGCAGGCGCTGCCCTATATCCTCACCGTAATCCTGCTTGCCGGTTTCATCGGCAAGGCCATTCCGCCGAAGGCCGGCGGCGTCCCCTATGTCAAGGAGCGCTAGAACCATGGAAAAGGAACTGTTCGAAGCCGCGCGTGACGCAATGGCCAAGGCGCATGCGCCCTACTCGAAGTTTCCGGTCGGCGCGGCGATCCGCGCCGAGGACGGCAAGATCTATACCGGCGCCAACATCGAGAACCTGTCCTTCCCCGAGGGCTGGTGCGCCGAGACCACCGCGATCAGCCATATGGTCATGGCCGGTCAGCGCAAGATCATGGAAGTCGCCGTCATTGCCGAGAAGCTGGCGCTCTGCCCGCCCTGCGGCGGCTGCCGCCAGCGGCTGGCGGAGTTCTCCGGCGCCAGCACGCGCATCTTCCTGTGCGACGAGACCGGCGTGAAAAAGACCCTGGCACTGTCGGACCTGCTGCCGCACAGCTTCGAGACCGAGATTCTCGGATGACCGCGGCCGCTGAACTGTTGAAAGCCAGGCTCGGGGACCTCTCTCCACGCTATGGCATCGTGCTCGGCTCCGGCCTCGGTTCTCTGGTCGAGGCTTTGGACGAGACGTTGCGCCTCTCCTACGCCGAAATCCCGGGCTTCCCGGTCAGCAGCGTCTCCGGCCATGCCGGCGAACTTGTGGCCGGAACGCTCTCGGGCGTGCCTGTTGTCATGCTGTCTGGTCGGGTCCACTACTACGAGCAGGGCGACGCCAATGCGATGCGCGTCCCGCTCGAAACCCTGAAGGCGCTCGGCATCGAATGCCTGGTGCTGACCAATTCCGCCGGATCGCTGCGGGATGATCTGCCGCCGGGATCGGTGATGCGGATATCCGACCACATCAACTACTCGGGCTTCAACCCGCTGATCGGCGTCGACAGCGACGATCGCTTCGTCGGCATGACCAATGCCTATGATGCCGAGCTTGCGGAAAGAATGCAGGAGAGCGCCGAGCGCCTCGGCATTCCGCTTCTCGCCGGCGTCTACATGTGGTTCTCCGGACCGAGCTTCGAAACGCCGGCGGAGATCCGCATGGCGCGCATCCTTGGCGCCGATGCGGTCGGCATGTCCACGGTTCCGGAAGTCATCCTCGCGCGCTTCTTCGGCCTCCGCGTCGTTGCCGCCTCGGTCATCACCAATTTCGGCGCCGGCATGACCGGTGGCGAGATCAGCCATCACGAGACGAAGGACATGGCGCCGATCGGCGGTAAGCGGCTTGCCGCGATCCTCGCCGACATGATCGCGGCCGACGCGGTGCGCGGGTGACGATGCTTCCGCAGGAAACCATCAGGCGCAAACGCAACGGCGAGCACCTCGCCTCGGCCGAGATCGCGGATTTCGTTCGCGGCCTGTCGGATGGTTCGATCTCCGAAGGGCAGGTCGCCGCCTTCGCCATGGCGATCTGGTTCTCCGGCATGAGCCGCGAGGAGACCGTCGCGCTGACATTGGCGATGCGCGATAGCGGCGAAACACTCGACTGGAGCGCCATTAAACGACCCATTGCCGACAAACATTCGACCGGCGGTGTCGGCGACAACGTCTCGCTGATGCTGGCGCCGATCGTTGCCGCCTGCGGGCTCGCCGTGCCGATGATATCAGGGCGCGGCCTCGGGCACACCGGCGGCACGCTCGACAAGCTCGAATCCATACCCGGCTATGATATCCAGCCGTCGGCGAGTGTCTTCCGCAGGACGGTCGACGAGATCGGTTGCGCGGTCATCGGCCAGACCGCTAATCTCGCGCCTGCCGACAAGCGCCTCTATGCGATCCGCGATGTCACTGCGACCGTCGATTCGGTACCGCTGATCACGGCCTCGATTCTGTCGAAGAAGCTCGCGGCCGGCCTTCAGTCGCTGGTGCTGGACGTCAAGCTCGGCAACGGCTCCTTCATGAGCGATGCGCGTGAGGCCGAAATCCTGGCGCGCTCGTTGGTCGACGTTGCCAATGGCGCCGGCGTTCGCACCTCCGCACTCCTGACTGACATGAACGAGCCCCTGGCAGACGCGGCCGGCAATGCACTGGAGATCGACAATTGCCTGGCTTTCCTTCGAGGCGAGAAGAAGGGAACGCGGCTTGAAACCGTCGTGCTCGCCTTTGCCGCCGAAATGTTGGTGGCCGGCGGCGTTGCCGGTGATGCCGAACAGGGTGAAGCCCAGGCGCGCAAAGTGCTTGGCAGCGGAGCGGCACTGGAACGGTTCGGGAAGATGGTACATGCGCTGGGTGGCCCGGCGGATTTCATCGAGCGCTCGGTCGCCTATCTCGGACGTGCGCCGGTCATTCTGCCGGTCGAAGCCGAGCAGTCCGGCTATCTCGCCGCCTGTGAGACGCGGGAACTGGGCATGGCCGTCATCGCGCTCGGCGGCGGGCGTTCGCATCCAGACGACAGGATCGATCACCGCGTCGGTTTCGATGCGCTGAAGCCGCTTGGAACGCGGGTCGCGAAGGGCGATCTCATCGCCTTCGTTCACGCGGCAGACCAGCAGGCGGCGGAAGCGGCCCGGCGACGCCTTTTGGCACTCTACACGATCGATGAGGTCGAGCCGGAGACGAGGTCCCCGATCCTCGCGAAAATCACCTGACCAGATGCAGGTCGCCGTCCTCGACACGGAAAGAGGACAGCCGGTTCAGGAAGGTCATGCCGATCAGAGTCCCCGAGAGCGCCTTGTCCGGAAGCACCAGCGCCTGAACGTCGCGCACCGATATGCCGCCGATCTCGATTCGGCTGAGGACCACCGGCGCTGCCCCGACGATGCCATTGGCCGTGTTGACACGTGCCGCGGCGAAGTCGAGCGTGTTCGCCGAAATCCCGAGCCGCCTTGCGGTTGAAAAGTTGATAGTGATCGCACTGGCGCCGGTATCGACCAGTCCGCGTTCCGTTCGCCCATTGATGCGGAAGGTGCCAATGAAGTGCCCTCTGTCGTCGGCGTCGAGCACGACGCTGCGCCCCATCGCGTATTTCGCGGTGGTCGTCGGCGGGGCTGCAGCTACCTGAGTGACCTTCCCGTTGTCTGGGTGGGACAGAAACCTGGTCGCAAGGTTCGGGACCACGATGGCCGCGACTGCCGCAGCGCCGGCCAATGTCAGCAGACGGACGAGCATGGACATCACCTCTTAATCGAACTTATGCTCGTGCAAGTAGAGCCGATGATGCCTAAGACGACATAAAAAAACCGCCGGGATCCGACGGTTTTCTCATCGATTTCAGATCCTGGTTAAGGATCTGAAAATCACTTGGTGCCGTACATGCGGTCGCCGGCGTCACCCAGACCGGGCATGATGTAGCCGAGTTCGTTCAGGTGGCTGTCGATCGAGGCGGTGAAGATCGGCACGTCCGGGTGCGCGCTCTGGAAATTGCGGATGCCTTCAGGAGCGGCGAGCAGGCAGAGGAAGCGCATGTTCTTGGCGCCGCGCTCCTTCAGCTTGTCGATCGCCGCGATCGAGGAATTGCCGGTGGCAAGCATCGGATCGACGACGATGATCAGGCGCTCTGACAGGCTCTCCGGTGCCTTGAAGTAGTATTCCACCGCCTCCAGCGTCTCATGGTCGCGATAGACGCCGATATGGGAGACGCGGGCCGAAGGCACGAGTTCGAGCATGCCTTCGAGCAGCCCGTTGCCGGCGCGCAGGATCGAGGCGAAGACAAGCTTCTTGCCTTCGAGGACCGGCGAGTCGATTTCCTGCAGCGGCGTTTCGATGCGCTCCATCGTCAGCTCTAGATCGCGCGTCACCTCGTAGCAGAGCAGCGTCGAGATCTCACGGAGAAGCCGGCGGAAACCCGCAGTCGAGGTCTCCTTCTTGCGCATGATGGTCAGCTTGTGCTGCACAAGCGGATGATCGATCACTGTAACGCCGTTCATGGCTCACCTTTCCGGATTTTTTGTATCCGTCCTTTTTCCATGGAATGCGCCGTCGCCGCAAGGGTATTGGCCGACCGGAGACCGTCATCCCCAGCCGGCAAATCGCGACCTGTACCCCTAGATCCGCGTCAGCAACCGCTGACGCGTCGCCTCGTCGACAAAGGCGGCTTCGATCGCGGTCCTGGTCATGCCGTTGATCTCATCGTCGCTGAAGCCCATCACCGCGGAGGCGATGTCGTATTCCTGGGCGAGCGAAGTGTGGAAGAACGGTGGGTCGTCGGAATTGAGCGTGACGCGCACGCCGGCCTCGTGCAGGGCCCACAGCGGATGCGACGCGAAATCGGGGAAGACCTGAAGCGAGATGTTGGAACCGGGGCAGACCTCGAGCACCACACCCTCATCGGCGAGGCGCCGCACCAGATCCGCGTCTTCGATCGCCCGCACACCGTGGCTGATGCGCGACGGGCGCACGTGGTCGAGCGCGTCGCGAACGCTGAAGGCGCCCGAGAGTTCGCCCGCATGGATCGTCAGCCCGAGGCCGGCATCACGCACGATGTCGAAGGCGCGCGCGAAGTCGGCGACCTTGTGCATGCGCTCTTCGCCGGCAAGGTTGAAGCCGGTGACGAACTTGTGTTCGCGCCTGGCGGCGAATTCGGCCGTCTTGATCACCGATTCCGGGCCGAGATGGCGGATGCCCGTGATCAGCATGCGCGATTCGATGCCGGTCTTCTGCCGGGCGGCTTCCATTCCGGCGGCAAGACCTTCGAGATAGGCGTGGGCACCCAGGCCGATCGTGTTGCCGTGGTCGGGCGAAACGATGATTTCGCTGTAGATCGTTCCGGCTTCGGCAAGTTCGGTCAGATAGGCTTCCGCGAGCAGCGCGTAGTCTTCCTCGGTCTTAAACAGCGAGGCGATGGCGTCGTAGCATTTCACGAAGCTGGTGAAGTCTTCCCAGACATAGGCCTTGTCGCGGATGATTGCGCTGGTGTCGACGCCATATTTCTCGGCCTGGGCCAAAGCCAGTTCGGGCGGCGTCGCACCCTCGATGTGGCAATGCAGTTCCGCCTTCTTCAGATGTGCGGTCAAATGAGGCTTCTCCCATGGTGGCCCGGCGCGATGCCGAGATGCTTGGCGACGGTTTCGCCGATATGCGTGAAGGTATTGGCAATGCCAAGCGAGCGGCTGCGCAGGGACGGCCCGAACATCAGCACCGGCACGCGCTCGCGCGTATGGTCGGTACCGCGCCAGGTCGGGTCGCAGCCATGGTCGGCCGTCAGGATGACGATGTCGCCCGGCTGCAGGCGACGGTCGAGATCGGGCAGGCGCGCGTCGAAGGCCTCGAGGGCAGCCGCATAGCCGGCAACGTCGCGACGATGGCCGTAGAGCATGTCGAAATCGACGAAGTTGGTGAAGACCAGGCTTCCGTCCTCGGCCTCGTCGATGGCTGCAATGCTGGCATCGAAGAGCGCCATGTTGCCATCGGCCTTGGTCAGCTTGGTCACGCCCTGATGGGCGAAGATGTCGCCGATCTTCCCGATAGCGTGAACCGAGCGCTCGGCCTCCACCAGCCGGTCGAGGATGGTCGGCTCCGGTGGCAACACCGAAAAGTCGCGCCGGTTGCCGGTGCGCACAAAAGTCTGCGGGCTCGCGCCGACGAAGGGGCGGGCGATGACGCGGCCGATATTGTAGTGGTCGAGCAGGCGGCGAACGATCTGGCAAAGCTCGAGCAGGCGGTCGAGGCCAAAACTCTGCTCGTGCGCTGCGATCTGGAAGACCGAGTCCGACGAAGTGTAGCAGATCGGCTTGCCACTGCGCATGTGCTCCTCGCCGTGGCGGACGATGATATCGGTGCCGGAGGCGTGGCAGTTGCCGAGAATGCCGGGAATGTTGGCCTCGCGGCAGATCGCTTCGACGAGCTCCGGCGGAAAGGCGTCGCCTTCGGCGGAGAAGTAGCCCCAGTCGAACATGACGGGGGTCCCGGCGATTTCCCAATGACCGGAAGGCGTGTCCTTGCCGCGCGATACTTCGCTCGCCGCACCATAGGCGCCATAGACGCGATTGGGCACCGGCATGCCCTGGGGAATGGTGCCGGTCGCAAGCTTTGCCGCGTGGATCAGGCCAAGCGCGGACATGTTCGGCAGGCTGAGCGGGCCCTCGCGCAATCCGGGCCGGTCGGCAGCGCCGATAGCGCAGAACTCGGCGATATGGCCAAGCGTGTTGGCACCGAGATCGCCGAAGGCTTCGGCGTCCGGCGCTCCGCCTATGCCAAAGGAATCGAGAACGAATAGAAAGGCACGCGCCATGATGCACCTGACAGCGGGCGCGCGGCGATCGCGGCCCGAGACCTCCGGAAAAGCGCAGGTACGCCCGCTAGGGCACCCGCGCAATCTCGAAGGGATAGCGCCGCTCGTTGCTCAATGCAATTGCGCCGCATGTCTGTCTGATCAGCAATCCGAGCATTTTATCGGCTGGGAGAGGCGTGCGTGGAAGTAGGCCGTCTTGGAGAGATCGATGGTCTTTGCCGTCGCCTGAAGGTTGGGCGCATAGAGCAGGAGTTCGTGCGGTACGGTCAGTTCCGTGCGAATGACGAAGGAGTTGGTCGCTGTGAACTGGGCGGGCAGGGAGACCTTCGTATTGACGGCATAGGGCGTGCCGCCTGCCTGATCGCGCGACCACAGGATCGTGCCCTCATTGGTGTTCGTGACCGCGATGCCGCTGATCTTCAGCGTGTAGTTGGCATTTCCGTAGGGCGCCAGGATGCTCTTTGCGATGTTCGGCACGTTGGCGAGGAAGGCCTTGTTGACCTCCGTCTGCTGCGCGACGACGTCGGCCGTAGCGCTTGCGGCGCGCGCGGTCTTGCCGGCAACTGTAAAACCGACCGAGAGTTCGAAGGCGCCGAGATAGGCCATCACCAGCAGCGGGGCGACGATCGCGAATTCGACCGCACCGACGCCGCTTCTGTCGCGCCGTAGCGCGCCAAGTGTCTTGGTAATCGGCTTGAGGCGCAGGATTTCTAACGCGGAATACGGCATCGGGGGCGCCTCACTCGCTCTCGTTGCGGAAGGTGGCGGTCGCCACCATGAGATAGTCCTTCGGCATGCTTGAGCCGGCGGGCCGCAGGTTGGTGATGAACGGCCTGACGAGGTCCGTGAAGACGCTCCAGCGATAATAGGCGCGAACCACGTTGAAGGAGCCGGGGCCGCCAGGAGCAAACTTGAAGCCGGTCGTGTCGATGTCGGTGGAATCGGCCTTCCGCGGGATCAGCACGGGAAACTTGCTGAGATCACTGACCGCCCTGACGTCCAGATAGAATTGCGAGGGTAGGCCGGCTTCAGTGGCCGAGCACTTCATCAGGACCGAGATCTCGTCGCAGAACGCCTGGCGGAACTGAGCCTCGCTCATGTCGGTCTGTTTTCCCTGCTGGAAGGTGATCTGACCGGTGCGGACCTTGCGCGCCATCGTCTCCGTCGCATTCGCCAGGAGCTGGTCGCCGTAGAAGGCGGCGAAGGTTTCGAGCGAGGCGAAGATCACCACGAAGAAGGGAAGCGCGAGAATGGCGAACTCGATACTCGTCGTGCCTTTGCGGTCGCGAAGGAAGCGGCTGAAAATGCCTTTTCGCCTTTTTTCGGCCCCGCTCGGCCGCCATGTTGCCTGCTCGATGTTCATTGCGCCGTCCCATCATGTTACGCCAGACGGGCGGCAGATTATGGAGCAACCATTGATATTTCGTTCTCAGGGATGGTGCGCATTTTAACGAACCACGCGCTTCGAACCCATAAAAATCAATTGGTGCTACCTGTGGTTTTGCGTTCCGCGTGACGCTCACAATTTGGCGTGCAGGAGAGCACGGTGCGGGACGTTTGTTTATAGACGCGCACGGTGTTACCTTCGTCGATCGACACCAGGATCCGCTCGTCGACGATGGCGTTTCCGTCCTGATCGAGGATGACCAGGTTGGTGGTTCCGAAGTTGCGGCCGGTAATGACGATCGTACGGGCGTCCGCAACCGTCGCGTCCGCCACCTCGGCATTGCCGATGATGACCTTGCTGACCGGGCGATCGAGCTTCAATACGCGCGCATGATCCATATACACACGCATCATGTCGCTTTCGGCCGCGGCGGCAACCGATGGGGCGAGGGCGGCGATCGCGAATGCGAATATGGCGGCTCGGCCGGTCGCGAATGGCGTGGTCATGGCGGGTCCCTAGGTGGTGTTCACGCCATATTCACCGCTCTTGGTGAACGAACCGTTAAGTCGATTCTATCGAGGCCTTGCAGAGGCTTCGCCGTTTTCTGTTCGTTTACCCAAAAATCAGGGATGCTTCGTTAACCTTCAGGTAACCGCCTTCTTTAAGTCGATGGCAATGCGCCAGGACTAGTTTGGGGTTCATCCGATCAACGGCAACAGTTGGCGGAAGTGCTGAACAACAAACGTGAAGTAGGAGAATCATCATGAAGAAGATTTTTGCCCGTCTGATGAAGGACGAGTCCGGCGCGACCGCCATCGAGTATGGCCTCATTGCCGCGCTCATCTCCGTTGCCCTGATCGCAGGCGCAACGACCCTCGGCAACTCGCTGAACAGCACGTTCAACGGCCTCGGCGGCAAGCTGACCAGCACCACGGCTGGCAAGCTCTAATCGGGAAAGCAAGCGAGGAGAAATTCGCATGACGAAGATTTTCCATCGCCTGCTTCGGGATGAAACCGGCGCGACTGCCATTGAATATGGCCTGATCGCGGCTCTCATTTCCGTCGCCCTGATTGCTGGTGCAAGCACGCTCGGGAACTCGCTAGATTCCACGTTCAACGGGATCGGTGGCAAGATCACGACGAGCACGTCCGGCAAGCTCTGACGAACAGGTTTCGCAAGAACCTGTAATGGAGCCGCCCCCAAAAGGCGGCTCTATTGTTATCTGGAAGCCAGCAGGCATCGCAGATTGTTTGCTCTCACTTCGGAGGCAGGAAGCATGATTGAAGCTGCCATATTCGTGGTCTTCCCTTTTTGCCTGGGATTTGCGGCGTTTTCCGACCTGCTGACGATGACGATCCCGAACCGTGTTTCGGTGATCCTGCTTGGTGCCTTTTTCCTGGTGGCGCCAATGTCCGGCTTGGGGTTCGCCGAGATCGGCCTGCATCTGCTCGCGGCCGCCGCAGTCTTTGCCGCATGTTTTGCCCTGTTTGCGACGAACGTGATGGGCGGCGGGGACGCGAAGCTCCTGACGGCCTGCGCCATCTGGTTCGGCCTGACGTCGTCGTTGACGGCCTTCCTGCTTTATGTCTCGATCTTCGGCGGCGTGCTGACGCTCGCGGTGCTTTTGTTGCGCCAGCAGGAGGATACGATCCTTGCGAGCGGCATTCCTTTCCCGCAGCTTTTGCTCACGGCCAAGAAAATTCCTTACGGGATCGCGATCGCGCTTGGGGGCTTTGCCGCCTATCCCTCGTCGCCGCTTATGGAGGCGGCCTTCGCGCGGCTCACTTGAGAGGCATTTGAGCTGACTGGTCAGCTTTTGTTAACTGCGCTCATAAGTAATCCGTTAACCATAATTACACCAATTCCTGATCAATCTGAGCCTGGCATTTTTTCGGGGCTCGGAAACAATCATGAAACCGGTTCGCATCATCATACTGGCAGTGGCCGTTCTCTCGGCTGCGATGGCCGGTCTTTTGGCGATGAGGCTGACGGGCGCGCCTGCGCCACAGATGGCTGAACCGGTCGTCGAGCGTGCCCCCACCGTCAATGTGCTTGTCGCCAGCAAGAGCCTGCCCGTCGGATCGCGACTGGGCGGCGACAGCATCCAATGGATGGCCTGGCCGAAGGACGGCGTGGTCGATGGCATCATTACCGAAGAAAATCAGCCGACCGCGATCGATGATCTGAGCGGTGCCGTCGTGCGTCTGCCGATCTTCAACGGCGAACCCGTGCGCCACGAAAAGGTGGCAGATTCGTCCAGCCGCATCATGTCGTCGCTGCTGCCGGCCGGCAAGCGCGCCGTTGCGACCGAAATCACGGTCGCAACCGGTGCCGGTGGCTTCATCCTGCCGAACGACCGCGTCGACGTGATCATGGTGCGCAAGGGTGATGGCGAACTCTACCTGACCGAAACCGTGCTCAGCAATGTGCGTGTGCTCGCGATCGACCAACAGGTCGAGGAAAAGGATGACGGCACCAAGGCGGTGGTTGGAACCACGGCCACGCTGGAACTTACGCCCGACCAGTCGAAAGTGATGACGGTCGCGCAGCAGATGGCGGAACGTATTTCGCTGGCGCTCCGAAGCGTCGCCGACGCGCAGGAGTCTGACACGGACGCCGCGGACTATCTGCTGAGCGGCGACGGCCAACCGAACATTCAGGTCATCAAGTCCGGCTCCATCGTCAAGGGCGATGGAACGGTCGGCCAGACGCAGCAATGACAGACACGAGCAGGAACCAGGTGAGAACGGGGCATAAGGTGAAACGGAGCGGAAACAAATTTCGGGCGTCTGTCGCAGCCGGCCTATCATTCTGCCTGGCGGTTACCGGCATGTATCTGCCGGCGCCGACGGAAGCGTTTGCCGGCGCGTCCTCGGTCGTCCGCATCGTCGAAAGCGGCCCCGGCGTGAAGAAGAAGGTCAGCCTCGGTTTGAACAAGGCCGTAGTCGTCGATTTGCCTGCAGACGCGCATGATATCCTCGTTGCCGACCCGTCTCTCGCCGACGCCGTGACCCGTACGTCGCGGCGCATCTACCTCTTCGGCAAGTCCGTCGGCCAGACCAACATCTTCGTCTTCGGTCCCAATGGCGAGGAGATCGTCTCCCTCGACATCGAGGTCGAGCGCGACGTCTCCAGCCTTCAGTCCAACCTGCGCCGCTTCATTCCGGACGCCGATATCAATGTCGAGATCGTCTCGGACAACATCGTGCTGACCGGCACCGTGCGCACACCGCTCGATTCCACCCGTGCCGTCGACCTTGCCAAGGCCTTTCTTCAGGGCGGTGAGGCGACCACGCGCAACATCACGGCCCAGGGCAACAATGGTGACGCCGATATTTTCGCCGAAGACCGCCAGGTGTCGCAGATCGTCAATCTCCTGACTATCGATGGCGACGACCAGGTCAATCTCAAGGTCACCGTGGCCGAGGTCAGCCGCCAGGTGCTGAAACAGCTCGGCTTCAACGGCCGTGTTGGCGACGGCGAAAGCGGGATTGCTTTCCGAAATCCGGCCAACCTCGGCGATGCGGTCGGCGTCGGCGTGAACGCGATCATCAACAAGACGGTCGGCGGCACAGTGATTTCCAGCTACATTAACGCGATGGAGCAGGCTGGCGTCATGCGGACGCTGGCTGAGCCAAGCCTGACGGCGATTTCGGGCCAAGAAGCCAAGTTCTACGTCGGCGGCGAGTTTCGCCTGCCCGGAACCCAGGAAGTCACGATTGATGACAAGACCGGCGAGGAAAAGGTTACACGCGAAGTCAACGATGTCGAATACGGTATCCGCCTGAACTTCAAGCCGGTCGTCCTCGGCCCAGGGCGCATCAGCCTGAAGATCGAGACGAACGTCTCCGAGCCTACCTACGAGGGATCCGTCGTCACCGGCAACGGCAGGAACGCGATCCCTGGCAACACCTTCCTCGGCATCCGCAAGCGCGAGGCATCGACCAGCGTCGAACTGCCGTCCGGTGGTTCAATCGTGATCGCCGGCCTGGTTCAGGACAACATTCGCCAGGCGATGTCCGGCCTGCCGGGCGCTTCGAAGATCCCGGTGCTGGGCACGCTGTTCCGCAGCAAGGACTTCGTGCGCAACGAGACCGAACTGGTCATCATCGCCACGCCTTATCTGGTCCGTCCGGTCGCCAGAAGTGCGATCTCCCGACCCGACGACAACTTCAATCCGGCCAACGATCTCGACAGCTACTTCCTCGGCCGCGTGAACCGCATTTACGGCCGGCCGGAAGCGGCCGCTCCGGCAGGCCGTTACCACGGCAACGTTGGCTTCATCTACAAATAGGCTGGGTCATGACGCTTCGAACCGATTTCCACGTGAATTCCGAAAGGCCGAACGCCATGTCCTCAGGTCCGTCCGGAACATTCATCCGTCGCATGAGCCGGGCAGCCGTCCTGGTGCTGGCCGGTGCCCTGCTTGCCGGTTGCGGCACGAGGGACAATCTCGCGACTGGCTCCATCCCCGATGACTACCGCACCCGGCATCCGATTGTGCTCGCCGAGGGGGAACGCGTCATCGACATCCCGATCGCCTCGGGCGATCGCCGTCTTACTCAGGGTACGCGCGATGTCGTCGCCGGTTTTGCGGCCGACTATCGCAACTCGGCAAGCGGCGTCGTGCAGATCATGATGCCGCGGGGCGCTGCCAACAGCCACGCCGCCCAGGCGATGCGCCGGGAAATCCGCGGCGTGCTGGTGAATGCAGGCGTACCGGCCAAGAGGTTGCTGGAGACGAGCTACGACGCCGGACCCTATGGCGACGCGGCCCCTATCCGTCTGAGCTATGTGGCGATCACGGCACAGACGGGACCTTGCGGCACCTGGCCGGAAGACCTGAACCTCAACACCTTGGAAAACAAGAACTATTACAACTTCGGTTGCGCCTCGCAATCGAACCTGGCGGCCCAGCTTGCCAACCCGACGGACCTCCTCGGTCCGCGTCAGATGTCGCCGATCGACGCCGAGCAACGCGGCCAGGTGATCACGGATTGGCGTGGAACCGAGAAGAAGGACGGCACGGTCATCACCTTCAACTGATATCGGCTGGATGAAAAGATGAGTACCATCGATTACAGGATCGAGACTGGCACCGAGGGGGACGACCCGTCCTTCGATGCGCGTATGAGCGATCTGGAGCAGGTTCGTCCGTTGCCGCGGATTTCGATCCACGCGTTTTGCGAAAGCAACGCGATGTTGCAGCTGATGGAGCGGTGCGGCCAGGATCGGCGCATGGCGAAAGTTAGCCTGCGCATCAACAGCGGCAGCATCGATGCCGCCGCCAACATGTTCGCGACCGTATCGACGCCCAACCTGATCATTCTCGAGACGGCGACGGAACCTCGGTCGCTGCTGACCGAACTGGCGCCGCTGGCGGAAGTCTGTGACCCCAGCACCAAGGTGATCCTCGTCGGCAAGCACAACGATATCGGGCTCTACCGCGAACTCATCCGCAACGGCATTTCCGAATACATGGTCGCGCCGGTCTCGATGCCGGACATTCTCACTGCCGTTTCGGCGATCTTCGTCGACCCGGATGCCGAGCCCTTGGGGCGAAGCATCGCCTTCATCGGTGCGAAGGGCGGTTGTGGATCGTCCGTGATCGCGCACAATTGCGCCTGGGGCATCTCCAGCCTATTCTCGACCGAAACGATTCTCGCTGATCTCGACTTGCCCTATGGCACCGCCAACATCGATTTCGACCAGGATCCGCCGCAGGGCATCGCCGAGGCGGTCTTTGCGCCGGAGCGCCTGGACGAGGTATTTCTCGATCGCCTGCTGACCAAGTGCTCCGAGCACCTGTCGCTGCTTGCGGCACCTTCGATGCTCGACCGCGCCTATGATTTCGAGACCGGGGCTTTCCACCCCATCCTCGAGATCCTGCAGCGCAGCGCCCCCGTCTCCGTTCTCGACATTCCGCATCTGTGGACGGACTGGACACGGTCCGTGCTCGGCGAAGCCGACGAGGTGGTGATCACGGCGATCCCGGACCTTGCGAGCCTGCGCAACACCAAGAACCTGCTCGACGCCCTGAAGAGGCTGCGCCCCAACGACAAGCCGCCCCACCTGGTGCTGAACCAGGTCGGCATGCCGAAACGGCCGGAGATCGCCGCCAACGAGTTCTGTGATTCGCTGGAAATCGAAGCCGCGGCCATCATTCCCTTCGATGCTGCCCTGTTCGGTAACGCTTCGAACAGCGGGCGGATGATCGCCGAAATCGACAAGAAAGCGCCGGCTGCTGAAACCTTCTCGCAGCTCGCACATCTTCTGACCGGCCGCGTGACGATGAAGAAGGCCCGGCGCGGCGGCCTCGGCAAGATGCTTGCAGCGCTCGGCAGGAAATAGGACGTAGGATTACGCAGATGTTTGGCAAGCGCGGAAACGAAGGCTTCGGCAAAGGCGGCGGCACCCCGGTTTCCGCCCCTCCGCCGATCGTGGCTGCGGTGCAAGCGCCGGTGGTCGAGCGCGCCGTTCCGGTTCTTGCCGAAACGCCCTCCGCTGGTGCCAGGCCGCCGACGCCCGCTCCGCCGGCAAGACGGCGGCAGGCGCGGACGGAAGACTACTACGACACGAAATCGCAGGTCTTCTCCGCGCTGATCGACACGATCGATCTGTCGCAGCTCGCCAAGCTCGATACGGAGAGCGCGCGCGAGGAAATCCGCGATATCGTCAACGACATCATCACGATCAAGAACTTCGCGATGTCGATCTCCGAGCAGGAGGAATTGCTCGACGATATCTGCAACGACGTTCTGGGGTACGGTCCGCTCGAACCGCTGCTTGCCCGCGACGACATCGCCGACATCATGGTCAACGGTGCAGGCCAGACCTTCATCGAAGTCGCCGGTAAAGTGCAGGAATCGGAAATCCGCTTCCGCGACAACGCGCAGCTTCTTTCGATCTGCCAGCGCATCGTCGGCCAGGTCGGTCGCCGCGTCGACGAATCGAGCCCGATCTGCGACGCCCGCCTGCCGGACGGGTCCCGCGTCAACGTCATTGCCCCACCGCTCGCCATCGACGGCACGGCGCTTACCATCCGCAAGTTCAAGAAAGACAAGCTGACGCTCGAGCAGCTGGTCCGCTTCGGCTCGATAACGCCAGAGGGCGCCGTTCTCCTGCAGATTATCGGTCGCGTCCGCTGCAACATCGTCATTTCGGGCGGCACGGGCTCGGGCAAGACGACGCTTCTCAATTGCCTGACACGCTATATCGACACGGATGAGCGCGTGATCACCTGCGAAGACACGGCCGAACTCCAATTGCAGCAGCCGCATGTCGTGCGCCTCGAAACCCGCCCACCGAACATCGAAGGCGAAGGCGAGATCACCATGCGCGATCTCATCAAGAACTGCCTGCGCATGCGCCCCGAACGCATCATCGTCGGCGAAGTGCGCGGCCCGGAAGTCTTCGACCTGTTGCAGGCGATGAACACCGGCCATGACGGCTCGATGGGAACCATCCACGCCAACACGCCGCGCGAATGCCTGAGCCGCATGGAATCTATGATCGCGCTTGGCGGTTATACGCTGCCGGCAAAGACCGTGCGCGAGATCATCGCCGGATCGGTGGACGTGATCATCCAGGCGTCCCGCCTTCGCGATGGTTCCCGCCGCATCACCCACATCACCGAGGTGGTGGGCATGGAAGGCGACGTGATCATCACCCAGGACCTGATGCGCTACGAGATCGATGGCGAAGACGCCGGCGGGCGGATCATCGGCCGCCACATGTCGACCGGCATCGGCCGGCCGCACTTCTGGGATCGCGCGCGCTACTTCAACGAGGACAAGCGACTGGCCGCGACCCTCGACGCGATGGACAAGGGCTAGGAGCTGCGATGTTCGGGATAGACATCACCGTTATGGCGCTAGCGGCCCTCGTCGCCATATCGGCGGCGGCGCTTGCCTACGGCCTGCTGTTCTCGCGCATCGAAAGCGAAAAGAAGGCGGAAGGCCGCGTGCGCAAGATCAGCGCGGCGGAAACCGACCGCGCCAAGATGAAGGCCGCGCGCGACCGCGTGAGCGAACTGTCGAAACGGCGAAAATCCGTCCAGGATTCGCTGAAAGAATTGGAAAAGAAGCAGCAGGAACGCTCGGCAAAGACAGCGCCCTCGATGAAGGTGCGTCTCACCCAGGCGGACCTGTCGATCTCCATCGGGCGCTTTTATCTGTTCAGCGCGCTCTTCGGCTTTTTCGCCTTTCTGGTCGTGCTGATACTGGGCGCCGGGCTCCCCATTGCCGTCGGCTTCGGCCTGGTCGCCGGGCTCGGCCTGCCGCGCTGGTTCATCGGCTACCTGGTCAAGCGGCGCTGCAAGAAGTTCCTCGAGGAATTCCCGAACGCGCTTGAGGTCATGGTCCGCTCGATCAAGTCGGGCCTTCCCTTGAACGACGCGCTACGTCTCATCGCCGCCGACGGCCAGGAGCCGGTCAAGACCGAGTTTCGCCGCGTGGTGGAATCCCAGCAGGTGGGCCTGAGCGTGACCGAAGCCTGCGCCCGTATGGTCAACAGCATTCCCCTGCCGGAGGTGAATTTCTTCGCCATCGTGATCGCCATCCAGGCGCAGGCGGGCGGCAATCTCTCGGAAGCCCTAGGCAACCTGTCGAAGGTCCTGCGCGAGCGCAGGAAGATGAGAGCGAAGGTCAGTGCCATGTCGATGGAAGCCAAGGCCTCGGCCTGCATCATCGGCGCCCTGCCGTTCATCGTCGCGCTTTTGGTCTACCTGACATCGCCCGCCTACATGATGGTGCTTTTCACCGACCCCCGCGGTCATCTGATCATCGGTGCCGGCCTGTTCTGGATGAGCATTGGCATTTGGGTGATGCGCAACATGATCAACTTCGACATCTGAGGGGCGTCGATGAGCACTGACCTGATCAAGACCCTGACCGATCCCAACGTCGTC
The DNA here is from genome assembly GCF_001427045.1 of Ensifer sp. Root558. Taxonomy (NCBI): domain Bacteria; kingdom Pseudomonadati; phylum Pseudomonadota; class Alphaproteobacteria; order Hyphomicrobiales; family Rhizobiaceae; genus Ensifer; species Ensifer sp. Root558. The sequence goes on from NZ_LMGC01000012.1 coordinate 25,887, forward strand.
GTCGCCATTCTGGTTTCGCTCGCCGTGCTCGCAACCTTCTATTCGCTGATCGTGCCGCTGTTCGATCGCGGCGATCTCGGCAAGCGGATGAAGTCCGTTGCGACCGAGCGCGAGCAGATCCGGGCGCGCGAACGCGCGCGGCTTGCCGCCGAGGTTCAAAACGGCCGGGCAAGCCTGCGCGGGCAGAACAACGCCTCCATCCGCCAGGTCGTCGAACGGCTCAACCTGCGCTCGGCGCTCGTCGACGATAATACCGTCAACCGGTTGAAAATGGCCGGCTTCCGTTCGCAGAACGCGCTCAACACCTTCCTGTTCGCGCGCTTCTGCCTGCCCTTCCTGTTTCTGCTCGTCGCGCTCGTCTATATCTTCGTACTCGGCAATTTTGCCGACAAGCCGCTGATGGTGCGGCTCTTCTTTGCGATCGGCTTTGCCTATCTTGGCTTTTATGCGCCGAACATCGTCGTGGCCAACGCCATCACCAAGCGCCAGGCGTCGATACGCCGGGCCTGGCCGGATGCGCTGGATCTCCTGCTGATCTGCGTCGAATCGGGCGTGTCGATGGAGCTCGGCATGCGTCGCGTCGCCGACGAGGTGGCATCGCAATCGCAGCAACTGGCGGAAGAGCTGGTGCTGACGACGGCGGAACTGTCGTTTCTGCCCGAGCGCCGGGTTGCACTTGAAAATCTCGGACAGCGCACCGGCCTCGACGAGGTGAAATCCGTGGTCCAGGCACTGATCCAGGCGGACCGCTACGGTACGCCGATCGCTCAGGCCCTGCGTGTGCTAGCGCAGGAAAGTCGCGACCAGCGCATGACGGCAGCCGAGAAGAAGGCGGCTGCACTGCCGCCGAAGCTGACTGTACCGATGATCCTGTTCTTCCTGCCGGTGCTGGTCGCCGTCATCCTTGGACCCGCGGGCATCCAGGTCGCCGACAAATTCTAGGCAGCGGCGCCGCTGTCGGCGCTCTACAATCATGGGCGGTAGATGGGAAGCGCTAGAGGCGCCAGGAGCGTCTCTGAAGAACGCGGCGCGCCTTTAGTTGGCGACCTTCTTGTCGTCGGCCTTGGCGAGCTCTTTCCATGCGCCCTGCTGCGAAAGCATTGAGCGCAGATAGGCGACGTTCGCTTCCGCCTGCTCGCTGGAAAGCTCCTGGCGGGCGATCGTCTCGGCTTCCTGGAAGCGGCCCTGAAGGCCGACGGCGAGCGCGAGGTTCTGGCGCACGCTGCTGTCGGCGCCGGGCTGGCTTGCCGCCAACTTGAGATAGGTTTCGGCGGTGCGAAGGTCCTTGGTCAAAAGATAGGACATGCCGAGATTCGAGAGTACTGACGGCTCGTTCGGCTTGAGGTCGAGAGCCTCGCGGTAGCGCAGTCGCGCCTCCTGGGCGCGGCCCAGCTGGTCGAGGATTGCGCCCTCGGCCGATTTCAGCTTCCAGTCTGGACGGTCGGGTGTCTGCGCTCGGCCGATTGTCGCAAGCGCCTGCTCGAGCTGACCGGCGGCGGCCTGTGCCTTGCCGTAGGCGCCGAGCACTTCGCGGTCCGACGGATGGTTGATCGCGACCTGCTGCATCACCGCAAGCGCCTGCTCATTGCGGCCAGTCATGCGCAGGAGATTGGCATAGTTGAGGCCCGCTTCGCGATCCTTGGGGTTCTTTTCATACGCCTGGCCGATGCTTTCGGCAGCGGCCGAAAGCTCAGGCGCGGTCATCGACTGCACCGGTTTTGACGTTCTGGAGATCGACCCTGTCGTCAGTTCCTTCTTCGGCTGGTTGGCGCAGCCGGCAAGCGAAAGCGCCACCAGCGCGATCGCCGCGCCCTGCAAGAAACGGGCGCGTTTCGAGGATGAGGTCGTATATTTGGCCATGTGTGTCCCCAGCATGCATTCGCGCACCTGAACTTCAGACAACACCGGCGCAACTTTCACTCCAGCAATAATCTGTTAACCCTAACAGAGCGTTAATGGCGCGATTCCATCTCTGTCAGCCGAGGACTTTCATGGCTCCCTATCAGTTCATCGAGCGGCCGTCGCCGTTCAACACCAGCGCCGGCAAGACCCTGCCGATCTTCGCCGTCACGCCGGCGCATATCGAGACGGGGACGATCGACCCGATCGCTTTGGACTGGGCGCGCAAGGCATGCTTTACGGCCGAGTCCGGCGCGGTGTTGTTGATCCCGTCCGCCGACGGCCATCTTGGCGGCGCGCTCTTCGGCCTCGGCAGCAACCCGTCGGAAGCGCCGTTCCTCGCAGGCAAGCTGGCGCGGGCGCTGCCGGCCGGCAAATGGCATATCGAAACGGCACCGCTGACGGCCAACCGGCTGGCGCTCGGCTACGGCCTCGGCTCCTATCGCTTCGAGCGCTACAAGTCCGCCAAGGGCGAACCGCCGACGCTGCTCATCCCCGCCGATGCGGACGCGACCGACATCAAGCGCCAGCTCGCTGGCGTGTTCCTCGCCCGTGACCTCATCAACACGCCGACCAACGACATGGGACCGGAAGCGCTCGAAGGCGCGTTCCGCGCGCTTGCCGCCCACTACAAGGCCGATGTTTCGGTCATAACCGGCGAAGCGCTGCTGACGCAGAACTTCCCGCTGGTTCACACCGTCGGCCGCGCCAGCGCCGAGGCTCCGCGCCTGCTGGAGCTGCGCTGGGGCAAGAAGGGCCACAAGAAGGTAACGCTCGTCGGCAAGGGCGTGTGCTTCGATACGGGCGGTCTCGACATCAAGCCGTCGGCCTCCATGCTGCTGATGAAGAAGGACATGGGCGGTGCCGCCAACGTCCTTGGCCTGGCGCTAATGATCATGGACGCCAAGCTCAAGGTGGATCTGCGCGTCATCGTGCCGGTGGTCGAAAACTCTATTTCCGCCAATGCCTTCCGGCCGGGCGACATCTATCGCAGCCGCAAGGGCCTGACCGTGCAGATCGACAATACCGATGCCGAAGGCCGGCTGATCCTTGCCGACGCGCTCGCCTATGCTGACGAAGAGAAGACGGATCTGCTCGTCGACATGGCGACGCTGACCGGTGCCGCGCGCGTCGCGCTCGGCCCGGATCTGCCGCCTTTCTTCACCGACGATGCCGATCTGGCCCACGATCTGACGGAAGCAAGCCTCGAGGTCGACGATCCGATGTGGCGCATGCCGCTCTATAACGGGTATGACAAGGATGTCTCGGCCCGCATCGCCGACCTCACCAACGCGCCTGCGGGCGGCATGGCCGGATCGATCACTGCGGCACTCTTCCTCCGGCGCTTCGTCACCAACGCCAAGAGCTGGGTCCATTTCGATATCTTCGGCTGGGCTCCGTCCGAGCGCCCGCATTCGACGGTTGGCGGGGAGGCGCAGGCAATCCGTGCGCTTTACCAGCACGTCCAGAAGATGACGAGGTAACCGCAACCAGGCGTAACCGGCAAAGAAACGCTTGCGTAACGATCCGCCGCTATCGTGGCGGATCAGTATCACGCGTAGGAGCCGCCATTGCCGATCGAGCTAACGCCCTCCCAGGCCCTCGGGCTTTGGCATTCGGTGTCGCTCGCCCAGGTTCGCGTCGACAGCCGCGACCTGACCTTGCGGCAGCTGGCGATCCTGCTGCACATCTACCTCGTGCCGCCGCCGCACACCGTGCGTGGATTGGCGGCGACGCTTGGGGTCACCAAGCCGGTCATCACCCGCGCGCTCGACACCATGGGAGCGCTTGGACTTGTCGATCGCACCCGCGACGAGCGTGATCGCCGCAACGTCGTCATCAAAAGGACAGTCGAGGGTGCTCTCTATCTTGAAAAATTCGGTGACCTGATCATTGATCAGGGCCGCAAGCAGCTGAAGTGAGTAGACATGTCGACACCGCCCGATCGCCGCCTGAACGCCTATCGCCCCGACCTCGCAGAGAGCCGGCTACGCGGTGTCGTGCAAGCCGAACGCTACGTCGAGGGAAGCGTTGCGCGCATCTCTGTTCCGGTTGCGCCCCTGCGGGCCAAGCCCGATCTCGCCTGCGGCACCGACACCGAGCTGCTGCTCGGCGAATCCGTTCGGGTACTCGACACCAACGAAAGCTGGTGTTGGGTGAAGGCCGATCTCGACGGCTATGTCGGCTATCTTCCGGAGTATTGCCTTGCGCCGGTGGTCAAGAGCCCGACCCATATCGTGACGGCGCCGCGCACCTTCGTCTATACCGGCCATGATCTGCGTTTCCCGACGGTCTATCCGCTGTCGATGGGCAGCCGGTTGACGGTTGTCGATGAACGCGAAACGAGGGGCACGCGCTACTTTCTGCTCGACGGCGGCCAGGCGGTCATCGCCAATCACTGCATCGAGGTCGGCAGTGTCGTGCCGGGAGACTATGTCTCGGTCGCTGCCCGCTTCGTCGAAACACCCTATCTCTGGGGCGGGCGTTCCGGCTTCGGCATCGATTGCTCCGGCCTTGTGCAATTGTCGATGATGATGGTCGGCAGGCAGGCGCCGCGCGATTCCGACATGCAGGCGACGGGGTTGGGAACGCCGATTGGGCGCGAAGAGCTCACACGCGGCGACCTCGTCTTCTGGAAAGGGCACGTCGCGCTGATGGAGGACGACGAAACCCTGATCCACGCCAACGGTCACACGATGACGGTTGCGCGAGAGGGCTTGGAGGCCTCGATCGAGCGGATTGGCTGGCTCTATGAGCAGCCGACGGGCTACCGCCGTCCCTGAGCGCCCGCAAACGGAGCGTAGGGGGGCGCGAGCCTCCGCAATCGTAGCCGATGAAGGCAAAACACCCGTTCACGTCGCAGAATGCGACGCTGCGTCTCTGCCAGGAGGCTCGGCGTGGCAAGCGTCGCACCTCGCTTTCGCTGGATCAGTAGCCGGCTACTTTGTCGACGACGTGTTCGAGCGCCTGTCCGCCTTCGAAGCGGGCGATCTGCTGCTCCACATGGCGGAAGAGGGCCTTGACGTCGGAGGATGCCGCCACGTGCGGTGTGACGTAGACGTTGGGCAGGGTCCAGAAGCGGCTGTCCTGGGCAAGCGGCTCCTGCTCGAAAACGTCGAGCGAGGCACCAGCGAGCACGCCGCTGTCGAGCGCCTTCAGGATGTCCGCTTCGACCTGGCTACCGCCGCGGCCGGCATTGATGAAGACAGGCGCGCCGAACGGGCCGTTACGGCTGAGCCTTGCAAACAGGCGCAGGTTGAAAATGCCGCGGGTGTCCGGCGTCAGCGGCAGCAGGCCGACAAGGAAGTCGCTGCGTGCCAGGAAGCTGTCGAGTTCGTTGCCGCCAAAGGTCTCGATGCCGGCGACGTCGCGCTTGCTGCGCGACCAGCCGATGACCTTGAAGCCCATGGCCGAGAGCTTGCGGGCGGCGTCCTGGCCAAGCACGCCCATGCCCATGATGCCGACGGTGATGTCGGCGGCTTCCGGCTGGGTCAGGTCGCGCCATTCGCGTTTCGCCGCCTGCGCCTCGTAGGTGCGGTGCTGGCGCAGGTGCATGAGGCACTGCATGACCACCCATTCGCTCATGCGCGTCGTCAGCGTCTGGTCGACGAAGCGCACGAGCGGCACTTCGGGAAGGCCCGGCAAGGTCAGGACGTGGTCGACGCCGGCGCCGCCGGAGAACACCACCTTGAGATCCGGCGCCCGGTCGAACAGGTCCGGTGCCGATTTCCAGACGACTGCATAGTCGATGCCGGAGAGGTCGCGGTTGTGGTGCACGGCATCGGCGCGGTTGATCACCTCGCGATCCGGGAAGGCCCCGCGAAGCGCCGCCTCGACCTCCTCCGGAATGAACTTCAGATCGACGATGACGGGGCTTTTTGCGGACATTCGGGCACCTATTGACGGATCGCGGTCAAGTTGACGGCTTCGAGGTTGAAGGCGGCAGCCATCAGCGCCTTCGTGTAGTCCTGGCTCGGGGCATTGAAGATGCGTTCGGCCGGGCCCTGCTCAACCACCTTGCCCATGCGCATCACGATCATCTCGTTGGCAAGGGCGCGCACGACCTTGAGGTCGTGGCTGATGAACAGATAGGCGAGGTCGTGTTTGCTCTGCAGGTCCCGCAGGAGGTCGACCACCTGCGCCTGCACGCTCATGTCGAGCGCCGAGGTCGGCTCGTCGAGCATCACGAATTGCGGCTTAAGCACCATGGCGCGGGCAATGGCGATGCGCTGCCGCTGGCCACCGGAGAACTCGTGCGGATAGCGCCAGCGGGTCGCGGGATCGAGGCCCACTTCTTCGAGCGCCGCCGCGACGCGGGCGTCGCGCTCGTTGTCGGATAGGGAGCGCTCGTGGATTTTCAGGCCCTCGGCGATGATATCGGCCACCGACATGCGCGGGCTGAGTGAGCCGTAGGGATCCTGGAAGACGATCTGCATCCGGTTTCGAAGCGGCCGCATCTCGTTGAAGCTGTAGCGGTCGATGTCCTTGCCGATGAAGGCGATGCGACCCTTCGACGAGATCAGCCGCGTCAACGCAAGCCCGAGCGTCGTCTTGCCGGAGCCGGATTCGCCGACGACGCCGAGTGTCTGGCCTGCACGCAGCTTCAGATCGATGCCGTCGACGGCCTTCACATGATCGACCACCTTGCGCAGGAATCCCGCCTTGATTGGGAACCACACCTTCATCTCAGAGGCTTCCATCACGATCGGCTTCGACGCGTCAGACGGCGGCGGATTGCCCTTCGGCTCGGAGGCGAGCAGATGGCGGGTGTAGGCATGCTGCGGATTGGCAAAGATCTCGGCGGTCGGTCCCGTTTCAACGATCTTGCCCTTGGTCATGACGCAGACCCGATCGGCGATCTTGCGCACGATGCCGAGGTCATGGGTGATGAACAGCATCGACATGCCGTGCTCATCCTTGAGCGTCTTCAACAGCTCGAGGATCTGTGCCTGCACGGTGACGTCGAGTGCGGTCGTCGGCTCGTCGGCGATCAAGAGTTCCGGTCGGTTGGCGAGCGCCATCGCGATCATCACACGCTGGCGCTGGCCACCCGAGAGCTCGTGCGGATAGGCGCTCAGCCGCTTCTCCGGCTCGCGGATGCCGACCTGGTTGAGCAGCTCGAGAATGCGCGTGCGCCGCGCTGCACCCTCCAGCCCCTGGTGCAGTTCGAGGATCTCGCCGATCTGCCGCTCGATCGAATGCAGCGGGTTGAGCGAGGTCATCGGCTCCTGGAAGATCATGGTGATGTCGTTGCCGCGGGCGTGGCGCAGCTCCGCATCGCTGGCTTTCAGCAGGTCCTTGCCGTTGAAGACGATTTCGCCGCTCGGGTGGCTGGCGGACGGGTAGGGCAAGAGCTTCAGGATCGAGTTGGCCGAGACCGATTTGCCCGAACCGGATTCGCCGACAAGCGCCACGGTCTCGCCGCGCCTGATGTCGAAGGAGATATGGTCGACGGCAACGGAGGTGTTGCCGCCCTGGTGAAAGGCGACGGAAAGGTCACGGACGGAGAGGATTGGATCTGTCATCGTCGCGCTCACCGGAACGTCTTTCTCGGATCGAAGGCATCGCGCGTCGCTTCGCCCACGAAGATCAGCAGCGACAGCATCAGCGACATGACGCAGAAGGCCGTCAGCCCCAGCCAGGGCGCCTGCAGGTTGGACTTGCCCTGGGCGATCATCTCGCCGAGCGAGGGCGATCCCGGCGGCATGCCGAAGCCGAGGAAGTCGAGCGAAGTCAGCGTCGTGATCGAGCCAGAGAGGATGAAGGGCAGGAAGGTCAGCGTCGCCACCATCGCGTTCGGCAGGAGGTGGCGATACATGATCGTGCCATTGCCGACGCCGAGCGCGCGTGCCGCGTTGACGTATTCGAAATTGCGAGCCCGCAGGAACTCGGCGCGCACGACACCGACGAAACCGACCCAGGAGAACAAGAGCATGATACCAAGCAGGATGAAGAAGCCTGGCGGCAGGATCGCGGCGATGATCAGGAGAATGTAGAGCACCGGCATCGACGACCAGATCTCGATGAAACGCTGCATCAGGAGGTCGGTCCAGCCGCCGAAATAACCCTGGATGGCGCCGGCGGTGACACCGATCACCGCCGAGGCGATGGTGAGCGTCAGGCCGAAGAGCACCGAGATGCGGAAGCCATAGATCATGCGCGCAAAGACGTCGCGGGCCTGGTCATCGGTGCCGAGCCAATTGAGGTTTCCGACGATGCAGTTCCGGTCGTTGGTCTTGTCAGGGTAGGCGGAGCAGCGCTCTTCCTTGTCCATCAGCCAGAACGGCTTGGTCGGCGCCGAATGCGGGATGTTGGAATTGACCGTCTGGTAGGAATAGCGCACCGGCGGCCAGATCATCCAGCCATTGGCCTCGATCTCGTCGCGGATGAAGTCGGAGCGATAGTCGGTCTCGGCCAGGAAGCCGCCGAACTTTTCCTCCGGATAGTCGATGACGACAGGGAACAAAAGCTCGCCCTTGTAGGAGGCGATGATCGGCTTGTCGTTGGCGATCAGTTCACCGACCAGGCTGAGCCCGAACAGCGCCAGGAACAGCCAAAGCGACCAGTAGCCCCGTCGGTTCGCCTTGAAATTCTGCCAGCGGCGCTGGTTGACCGGTGACAACCAGCCACGCGGCGCCACAGCGGTCGGGGACGTTGCGAGGCTTGCCATCAGACGTCCCTCCGCTCGAAATCGATGCGCGGATCGACCCAGGTGTAGATGAGGTCCGACAGCAGGCTGACGAGCAGGCCCATCAGCGAGAAGATGAAGAGCGTGGCAAAGACGATCGGATAGTCGCGCTTGACGACCGAATCATAGCCGAGCCGGCCGAGGCCATCGAGCGAGAAGATGTATTCGATCAAAAGCGAGCCGGTGAAGAAGGCCGAGATGAAGGCGCCGGGGAAGCCGGCGATGATGATCAGCATGGCGTTGCGGAAGACGTGGCCATAGAGCACCTGGCCGTCGGTCAGGCCCTTGGCCCGTGCCGTCGTTACATACTGCTTCTTGATTTCGTCGATGAAGGAATTCTTGGTGAGCAGCGTCGTCGTCGCAAAGGCCGAGAGCAGCAGCGTGATCAGCGGCAGCGTCATGTGCCAGATGTAGTCGAGGATCTTCTGCCACCAGGGCAAATCCCAGAAATTGTCGGAGACGATGCCACGCAGCGGGAACCAGTCGAAGAACGAGCCGCCGGCAAAGACGACGATCAGCAGGATGCCGAAGAGGAAGCTCGGCACGGCGTAGCCGATGACGATGATGCCCGAGGTCCAGACGTCGAAGGCAGAACCGTCGGATACGGCCTTCTTGATGCCGAGCGGGATGGAGATCGCGTAGGAGAATAGAAGGATCCACAGCCCGAGCGAGATCGAGACCGGCATCTTCTCCTTGATCAGATCGATCACCGAGGTGTTGCGGAAGAAGCTCTCGCCGAAATCGAAGCGGAGATAGTTCCACATCATGGTAGCGAAGCGTTCGAGCGGTGGCTTGTCGAAGCCGAATTGCTTTTCGAGCTTGGCGATGAACTCCGGGTCGAGCCCTTGAGCGCCGCGATAGCGCCCGCCTTCGTCGCCGCCGGCCTGCATCAGGTCGCCGCTGCTGCCCGACAGGCGATCGGAGCCGCCGGCATTGGTCAGGTCCGAGATCACCTGCTCGACCGGGCCGCCGGGCGCGAATTGCACCACGATGAAGGAGATCGCCATGATCCCGAAGATCGTCGGGATCATCAAAAGCAGGCGGCGCAGGATGTAGGCACCCATCAGGCGGGCCTTTCGATCGACGTGTGGGCGGTGGCCCGGACCGGCGAAGCGTCGGCAAGCCGTCTATGGTGTCTCAATCCCTGTGTCTCCTTGCGGCTGTCAGGCCCGGATCGGGGCTTGTTTCAGTGATTCGTTTTTTTGCATTTGGAATCGAGACGCCATTCGAGTGCAAGGACTTCATTTGGGGGAGGCGTTTTTCGACCACCACGCGTCCGGAAAGCCTATTCCGTAGTAGGGCAGTTCCTGCGGACGGGCGAGCTGGTTCCAGTAAGCCACGCGAACCGAGCGCGAGTAGAACAGCGGAACCACGAAGTGATGGGCGAGAAGAACGCGATCGAGGGCCCGTGTTGTTGCCACCAGTTCGTCGCGGTTGGGCGCGAAGATGATCCTGCGGATGAGTTCGTCGATCGCCGGATCGGATATGCCGGCATAGTTTCGCGATCCCTGCTGATTGACCGAAGCCGAACCCCAGTAGTCGATCTGCTCGTTGCCGGGTACCAGTGTTTGCGCCCATATGCCGTAGATCATGTCATAGTCGAAGCTTCGGACGCGGTTGGTGTATTGCGAATCGTCGACGGTCCGGATGCGCGCATCGATGCCGATCTTCTTCACGCTGTTGATGAACGGCGTGACGGTGCGCTCGAACGACGGGTTGGCCAAGAGTAATTCGAAGCTGAAGGGCTCGCCGCTCTTTACGTTGACCAGGCGGTTGCCCTTGAGTTCGTAGCCCGCCTCCTTGAACAGCGCCAGCGCCTTGCGCAGGTTGTCGCGCACCTTCTGCGGGTCGCCGTTGACCGGGTTCGCGTAGGGCACGGTGAAGACTTCTGGAGGAACCTTGTCCTTCAGTTCCTCCAGAATGGCCTTCTCGCGTCCTTCCGGCAAAGCCTTGGAGGCAAGCTCGGTGCCCCAGAAATAGCTGTCGACACGCTGGAAGGCGTTGTAGGCGAGGTTGCGGTTCAGGTCCTCGAAGTCGAAGGCGTAGTTCAGCGCCTCGCGCACGCGCTGATCCTTGAATTTGTCGCGGCGCATGTTCGGCACGAAGGCTTGCATGATGCCGGCTGCGCGCAGCGGATTCTCGATCTCCTCGCGGACCACACGGCCATCCTTCATCGCCGGAAAGTCATAGGCGGTCGCCCAGTGACTGGCGCTGTTGTCCTGGTAGAAATCGACGTTGCCGGCGCGGAAGGCTTCGAACTGCACGTTCCTGTCGCTGAAGAAGGCATAGCTGATCACGCCGAAATTATATTGCCCGACATTGACGTTGAGGCTCTTGCCCCAATAGTCGTCCCTGCGTTCGAAGCGGATCGAGCCGCCGGCCTGGAACGACGCAATCTTGTAGGGGCCTGAGCCCATCACCGGCTCCAGCGTCGTGCGGCTGATGTCGCGCTTGTTGCCCTTCTCGTCCTCGCCTTCCCACCAGTGTTTCGGCACGATGGGGAACTGGCCGAGGATGTTCGGCATTTCGTGGTTGTTCTTCTCGTCGAAGCGGAAGGTGACGTCGCGGTCGCCAGTCTTTTCCGCCGAAACCACGTGGCGGTAGTAGTTGGACAGAAGCGGATTGTGTTCCTTCACTTTTTCGAACGAAAAAACCACGTCCTCCGGCGTCACAGGCTTTCCGTCAGCCCACTTGGCCTCGGCGCGCAGGCGAAACGTCGCGGAGGAAATATCGTCGGGATAGGAAACGCCCTCGGCCAGCAGCCCATAGGCGGTTGTGATCTCGTCCTCGGCCGATTTCATCAACGTATCGAAGACGAGCGAGGTTACGCCGCTCGCCGCCTCGCCCTTGGAGAGAATTGGATTGAAGGTATCGAATGTACCGCTCTCCGACAGGCGCAGCTCTCCACCCTTGGGAGCGTCAGGATTGACGTAGTCGAAGCGCGCAAAATCGGGCTTGTATTTCAGTTCACCGATTGACGATGTTCCGTAGCGCCAGACGGGCTGTTCTTGGGCATTGCCTGCAGGAGGGAGGAGAAGAAACGCCGCTGTCAGTAGCGAGGCAGCGAGGCCAGGTTTCACGGTCCTGCAGAAGTTTGGCATCCAGCCGGTACCCCTTATATTTCAATCTTCTTTTGCGAGAGCATAGGCGAAATCAGGGCAAATGACAGGCACTGCCGCAAATCAGGCCAAATTTTTGAGTCACATCCCGGTGATTCACAAGCGTGTAACGCGTAAGGCTGAGGCAAAGACGGGGCCTTAGGATCGGGGTTCGCCGGAGAGGCATGCCGCACATCGGCGCCGCTCGCCGCGAGACAAACGGGACGAAATTCAATGATTGCTCCATTTCGACGTTGCGGCTCGGCGTTTCTTGCGCTGCTGCTCGGAACAAGCCTCCTGATCGCCGACAACGCCGCGGCGGACGAAACGCCGGCCAAGGCGCTTTTCGGCGCCAAGGCCCTGCCTGCCGAGATGGCGGCAAATTCCTACGGCTTCTATGCGAAGGGATGCCTAGCCGGCGGTGTCGCCATCCCGACCGACGGGCCGACCTGGCAGGCAATGCGGCTGTCGCGCAACCGCCGCTGGGGCCATCCGCAGATGATCGCGCTGATCGAGCAGTTTTCCCACGACGCCGCCGACAAGGTCGGCTGGCCGGGCCTGTTGCTCGGCGATATCTCGCAGCCACGCGGCGGGCCGATGCTGTCGGGCCACGCCTCGCACCAGATCGGGCTCGATGCCGATATCTGGCTGACGCCGATGCCGCAACGCACGCTTACCTATCGCGAGCGCGAGGACATCTCCGCCACCTCGATGTTGCAGAAGAACAAATTCCTGACGGTCGACCGTTCGATCTGGACGCCGAAGCACGCGCAGCTGATCATGTTGGCGGCGAGCTACCCGCAGGTGGAGCGCGTCTTCGTCAATCCGGCGATCAAGAAGAAGCTTTGCGATACCTGGACGGGCGACCGCACCAATCTTGGCAAGGTCCGGCCGATCTACGGCCACGATTATCACTTCCACATCCGCATCAAGTGCCCCGCCGGCGCTTCGACCTGCAAGGACCAGGCGGAAGTGCCGGCGGGCGACGGCTGCGACAAGTCGCTGGCCTGGTGGTTCACCGACGAGCCATGGGCGAAGCCGACCAAGAAGCCGGACGCAAAGCCCGTCAAGCCGAAGGTGACGACGCTTGCCGACTTGCCGAAGGCCTGCGCTCTGGTCCTGAACGGCCCGGCGCCGGCCTCAGAAGCGGCCGCCACTTTTGGCACGGCCTACCGGGCTGCCGCGCCGGCCGCAGCGAACGATAGTATCGAGCAGGTGATCGGTGCGTCCGGTGATGTCCCGCCGGCCGATATCCCCGTACCAATGGCGCGTCCGACGCTGCAGTAGGATTAAGGACACACGAGTGGGGCGGGGAGGCATCAGCCTTCCCATTCCCGTGGCGCTCATGTATAGGGCAATCAAATCGATTTAAATATTGATGCGAGGCCCGGCATGGCGGATCGAAAATGTGTTGCGCTGATCGCGCATGATCAGAAGAAGGACGATCTTGCGGACTTTGCCAAGGCGCACGAGACGGTTCTGGCTGACTGGCGGATCGTCGCCACCGGCACGACCGGCGGTCGCGTCCTCGACGTCTGCCCAAGCCTCGATATCACCCGGCTGAAAAGCGGCCCCCTCGGCGGTGACCAGCAGATCGGCGCGATGATCGCCACCGGCGAAGTGCAACTGTTGATCTTCTTCGTCGATCCGCTGACCGCTATGCCGCACGATGTCGACGTCAAGGCGCTGATGCGCCTCGCCATCGTCTACGACATTCCGATGGCGCTCAATCGTGCAACGGCCGAGCAGTTGATCGACCTGAACCCCAGATGATGCGGGCTCCCGGCGGGCGGATTCTACTGAAATCCTCCCGCACTTTTCCTCATCCCGTTCTGTCTGATAGACAGTTCAGCAACCCAAGATGACGATCAGGATGGATCTTTGCGATGTCCGGTACCAGTGAACACAGCTTTCCCTTTCCGATCCTGATCGGCGACATCGGCGGCACCAATGCGCGCTTCGCCCTGCTCATCGACGCTTTTGCCGACCCGAAGCAGCTGCCGCCGATCAAGACCGGTGATTTCGAGACGATCGAGGAGGCGCTGCAGAAGAGCATTCTCGACAAGACCTCCGTGCAGCCGCGCTCGGCGATCCTGGCGGTCGCTGGTCCGATTCGGGGCGACGAAATTCCGTTGACCAACGCCGGCTGGGTGATCCGGCCGAAGGACATGCTTTCGAGCCTCGGCCTCGAAGACGTGCTCATCATCAACGACTTCGAGGCGCAGGCGCTTGCCGTCGCCGCTCCGGCGGATGAGGATCTGGTGCAGATCGGCGGCGGCAGCATTCGGCCGATGACCTCCCGCGTCGTGCTGGGTCCGGGAACTGGCCTTGGCGTCGGCGGTCTGGTCTTTGCCCAGCACACCTGGTTCCCGGTGCCGGGCGAAGGCGGACATGTCGATATCGGTCCGCGCACTGAGCGCGACTTCCAGATCTGGCCCTTTCTCGAGCCGATCGAAGGCCGCATGGCCGGCGAGCAGATCCTCTGCGGCCGCGGCATCATGAACCTTTACCGCGCCGTCTGCGCCGCCGATGGCGTTGACCCGGTTCTGACGGACCCCGCGGAAGTAACGACGCACGCGCTGGCTGAGAGCGACAGGGCGGCGATCGAGACCATCTCGCTGTTTTCGACCTATCTCGGGCGGGTCGCCGGCGACATGGCTCTGATCTTCATGGCCCGTGGCGGCGTTTTCCTGGCGGGCGGCATCTCGCAGAAGATCCTGCCGGCGCTCTTGAAGTCGCCCTTCCGTGCTGCCTTCGAGGACAAGGCGCCGCACTCGGCGCTGATGCGGACGATCCCCACCTTTGCCGTCATTCACCCGATGGCGGCACTCTCGGGATTGGCGGCCTTTGCCCGCACACCGAGGGATTTCGGTGTGGCAACGGAAGGACGCCGCTGGAGAAGCTGAGCCCGCTGCGCGCGCAATGACTCGCCAAAGCGATATCAAACCACTATAGAGCGCCGGGAAAGATCGGGCCGGATGCCGGCTCTCCAGATTGGTTCCAGGGAAGACGGGCTTTTTGAGCGCCAGCAAGAAAAAACAGCACGCGGTCGACTCCGATACGATCAGCGGAATCCTCAAGCGGGTGATTGCCGAAAACGGTCGTGACCACATTCGCGGCTATGTTTTCGCCATCAGTTGCCTGGCCGTGGTCGCCGCGACGACCGGCTTTACCGCCTCGATCATGGAAACCGTGATCAACGAGGCCTTCGCCAACAAGCGGGCGGACATCGTTCTGCTCGTCTGCGGCGCAATCCTTGCCGCCTTCGTGCTGCGCGGCTTTGCCACCTATGGCCAGGCCGTCGCGCTTTCGAAGATCGGCAACAACATCGTCGCGCGCTACCAGCGCCGCCTTTATGCCCATCTGATGGCGCTCAGCGTCGGCTATTTCAACGAGACCCGCTCGGCGCAGCTTGCAGCCCAGATCAGCCAGAATGTCAGCGGCATTCGCGACGTGCTCAATCTGACCGTTACCTCAATCGCGCGCGACCTGCTGACGCTGATCGGCCTGGTCGGCGTCATGTTTGCCAAGGACTGGTTGCTGTCGATCATCGTCTTTGTCGCAGCGCCTCCTCTGCTCCTGGGCCTGCGCTATGTGTCCAAGCGCTTGCGCTCGGCCACGCGCGAGGCGATCGAGGTCAACAGCCGTGTTCTCGGCGCGATGCAGGAGACCATTCAGGGCATCACCATCGTCAAGGCCTTCACCATGGAAGGCGAGCTGCGTGGCAAAGTCGAGACGATCATCGACCGGGCCGAAAACCGCGCCAACCGCATTGCGCGGCTGAGCGAGCGTACCGCGCCGATGACCGAAACCTTCGCGGGTCTGGCGATTTCGGCCGTGCTTGCCTATTCGGCTTTCCGCGCCATCTACGCCGACGTGCCGCCCGGTGCCTTCTTCGCCTTCGTCGTCGCCCTGCTCATGGCCTATGATCCGGCCCGCCGCCTGGCGCGTCTTCAGGTCTCGCTCGAACGCGCCGCCGTCAACGCCCGCATGGTCTACGAGATCCTCGACACCGTGCCGCACCAGCGCGACAAGGCCGATGCCAAGGAACTGGCGTTTACGAATGCCGCTGTCGAACTGCGTGACGTGCGCTTCCGCTATCCCAATGGCGACGAGGTGCTGAAGGGCGTCAGCTTCGTGGCCGAGGGCGGCAAGACGACCGCGCTGGTCGGCCCCTCGGGTGCCGGCAAGTCGACGGTCATCAGCCTCATTCCACGGTTCTACGATCCGGCATCCGGCCAGATCCTTATCGACGGGCAGGACATCGCCGACGTCACCAAGCAGTCGCTGCGCCAGGGCATCGCCTATGTGTCGCAGCAGCCCTATCTCTTCGAAGGCTCGATCCGCGACAACATCCGCTACGGCCGCATCGACGCGACGGATGCCGAGGTGGAGGACGCCGCACGGCTTGCCTACGCCCATGAGTTCATCCTTGCGCAGCCGCAGGGCTACGATACGCCGGTCGGCGAGAACGGCATGACGCTGTCGGGCGGCCAGCGCCAACGTCTGTCGATCGCACGTGCGCTTGTGCGCAACGCCCCGATCCTTCTGCTCGACGAGGCTACCTCCGCGCTGGATACCGAATCGGAAGCCGCCGTGCAGAAGGCGCTCGACCACGCGATGGATGGCCGCACGGTGATCGTGATCGCACATCGACTTTCGACCGTCGTCAACGCCGACAAGATCATCGTCATGAAGGATGGCTCCGTCGTCGAGGAAGGCACCCATGTCGATCTTGCACGGCGGCCGGACGGTCTCTACGCTCGCCTCCACAATCTCCAGGGCCAGTCTTCGGAAGAGCAGTCGCCTGAAGGCGAGGCGCCCGAAGCGCCGGCCGACGCCGAAATTCACTAGCGGACAAGAAGGAAATCACCGATGGGCGCAAACGATATGAAGCTCGTGGTGGTGGGTGCGGCCGGCCGTATGGGTCAGACGCTGATCAGGACGGTTCACGCGATGGATGGCGTTCGCCTGCATGCGGCCATCGAGCGCCCGGGTTCCCCCTTCATTGGCCGCGATGCGGGCGAGCTCTCCGGCCTCGGCCCGATCGGCGTGCCGGTGACCGACCAGCCGCTCGAAGCCTTCGTCGAAGCAGAAGGCGTCCTTGATTTCACGGCGCCGGCTGGCACCGTCGAGTTTGCCGGGCTCGCCGCCCAGGCCCGCATCGTCCATGTGATCGGCACCACCGGCTGCTCGTCCGACGACGAGGCGAAAATCCGCGCTGCCGCCCGCCACGCTCGTATCGTCAAGTCGGGCAATATGAGCCTCGGCGTCAACCTGCTCGGTGTGTTGACGGAGAAGGCGGCGCGGGCGCTGGGTTCGGCCGACTGGGACATCGAAATCCTCGAAATGCACCACAAGCACAAGGTAGATGCGCCCTCGGGCACGGCCCTGCTTCTCGGCGCTGCGGCGGCGAAGGGGCGCGATATCGCCCTTGCCGACCACTCCGTGCGCGTGCGTGACGGTCATACGGGTCCGCGTCCGGCTGGCACGATCGGTTTTGCGACGCTGCGCGGCGGCTCGGTCATCGGCGAACACTCGGTCATTCTTGCCGGCGAAGGCGAGCAGGTGACGCTCTCGCACAGCGCCACGGACCGTTCGATCTTCGCGCGCGGCGCCGTCACCGCTGCACTCTGGGCCCGCGGCCAGAAACCCGGCTTCTATTCGATGCTCGACGTTCTCGGGCTCAACTGACCTTTCCACTCTCAAGTCTCAAGGGGAATTCGACATGAGCGGTACTCTCGTCCTCGTCCGGCATGGCCAGAGCGACTGGAACCTGAAGAACCTGTTCACCGGCTGGCGTGATCCGGACCTGACGGAACTCGGCGTCGAGGAAGCCAAGGCCGGCGGCAAGGCGCTTGCCGACTACGGCATCAAGTTCGACATCGCGTTCACTTCGGACCTCGTTCGCGCCCAGCGCACCTGCCAGTTCGTGCTCGACGCCGTCGGCCAGTCCTCGCTCGAAACGATCCGCGACCAGGCGCTGAACGAACGCGACTACGGCGACCTGTCGGGCCTTAACAAGGATGACGCCCGCGAGAAGTGGGGCGAAGAGCAGGTGCATATCTGGCGCCGCTCCTACGACATTCCGCCTCCGGGCGGCGAGAGCCTGCGCGACACCGGCGCACGCGTCTGGCCCTATTACCTGACCGAGATCCTGCCGCGCGTGCTGTCGGGCCAGAAGGTCCTGGTCGCTGCACACGGCAACTCGCTGCGCTCGCTGGTCATGGTGCTCGATCGCCTGAGCAAGGAACAGATCCTGAAGCTCAACCTCGCGACCGGCGTGCCGATGGTCTACAAGCTCAACGCCAATTCGACCGTCGCTTCCAAGGAAGTGCTCGGCGACATGTCCGGCGCCCACTGAGCGCTGACAGACGGAGAATGAAAAAGGGGCGCTTGGCGCCCCTTTTTGCGTCTGTGATGATGCTGGGAAGCCTGTAATCAGATCGTGCCGTCGGCCGCCTTGCCGGCTTCCCAGCCGAGGATGGCGCGTTTGCGCGTCAGCCCCCAGTGATAGCCGGTGAGATCGCCGCTTTTGCCAAGCGCGCGGTGGCACGGAACCACGAACGAGATCGGGTTGCGCCCGACCGCAGCACCCACGGCGCGCGATGCCGTCGGCTGGCCGATGTTGCCGGCGATGTTCGAATAGGTGGTGGCGCAGCCGAGCGGGATCTTGAGCAGCGCCTGCCAGACCCGGATCTGGAAGTCGGAGCCGATGAGGAAGATGCGCAGCGGCTCGTCCTGCCGCCAGCGCGAAGGATCGAAGATGCGCGCGGCGTATTGGGACGTCGCCGCGCTGTCCTCGATGTAGCGGGCGTTCGGCCAGCGTTGCGCCATGTCCTCGAAGCTGGCCTGCTCGCCGCCGGCATCGTTGAAGGCAAGGCCGGCGAGGCCGCGCTCGGTGATCATCACCAGCGCCGTGCCGAAGGGCGAGGGGTGATAGCCGAAGCGGATTGTCAGCCCTTCGCCGCGCGCCTTCCATTCACCCGGCGACATCGCCTCGTGGGTGACGAACAGGTCGTGCAGCCGGCTCGGTCCTGACAGGCCCACTTCGATGCTGGTTTCCAGCAGCGGCATGTCTTCCTGGCGCAGCAGGCGCTTGGCGTGGTCGAGCGTGACGGCCTGCAGGAAGGCCTTCGGCGAAAGCCCGGCCCAGCGGGTGAAGACCTTCTGGAGCTGCGTCGGCGACTGCTTCAGGCGCTGTGCCACGGATTCGAGCGACGGCTGGTCGCGATAGTCCTCGGTGAGCATTTCGATCACGCGGCTGACCGTATCATAGTCGGTGCCTTTCGGCGTGATATCGGTGGGTACGGATGTCGCAATGTTCATGGCTCTTCTCCTGTCTTGTCACAGGTAACCATTTGCTGGCCCCGTCAACCACCCGAAACTTGAAAACATGCGATCGGCGGGGTGCCGCCACAAGCGCCAGGCGTCAGCGGCGGCGAACGGTCGCAAGCGCGCCCGAGAGCGCCAGCGCAAAAGTCTCGCGGTCGTCGCGGTTGAGGAACGAGCCGATATCGGTTCGGCGGCCACCGCCGCTGATCGTCATCGAGACGATGCCGATCTCCTGATGCCGGGCGACATTCAAGCGCGCCCAGAACGGATTGAAACGATGTTCGCTGATCTGGCCCGAGGGCGTGAACTTGCGCACCGAAACGTCCGTCCTGCTAACGCGGACCTCTTCGCGGCTGAGCCCCGAGCGATTGTTCAGCCAGAACGCGCCGAACAGCAGCAGGTAGTCGAGCCCGAAAAAGAACACCACCGGCCAGGCGCCGATGATGAGGAAGACGAGGCCGTGAACGAGGCTCAGGAGCCCGGCGATCAGGAAGAACATTTTGAAGCCGCGGCGCCCGAGCGAGCGATAGGGCGTGAGCTCGGCGGTGAAGACCGGAGCGTCCTCAGATGGGGTGGTGGCGTTGCCATGGATCATGACCTTTGACTATAGATGCATCATGAAAAACGTGAAGCCAAAATTGCCCGTGGGTGTTGCAAAACCGAAGGCGAGCCGCCGCGCCACGCCGCGGGTGAAGAGCCTCTATAGCCAGGACGAGCTCAAGGAGATCTTCCGTCGCTTCTCGATCCAGCGGCCGGAGCCGAAGGGCGAGCTCGAGCACGTCAATCCCTTCACGCTGGTCGTCGCCGTGGCGCTCTCGGCGCAGGCGACCGATGCCGGCGTCAACAAGGCGACGCGTGCGCTCTTTGCCATCGCCGATACGCCGGAAAAGATGCTGGCGCTCGGCGAAGAAAAAGTCCGGGACTACATCAAGACCATCGGCCTCTATCGCAACAAGGCGAAGAACGTCATCGCGCTGAGCGAAAAGCTGATCCGCGACTTCGGCGGCGAGGTGCCGCGCACACGCGAAGAGCTGGTGACTCTGCCGGGCGTCGGGCGCAAGACCGCCAATGTCGTGCTCTCCATGGCCTTCGGCCAGTCGACGATCGCCGTCGACACCCACATCCTGCGCATCGCCAACAGGATCTGTCTGGCGCCGGGCAAGACCCCGGACGAGGTGGAAGACAAGCTGATAAAGATCATCCCCGACGAGTATCTCTACCACGCCCATCACTGGCTGATCTTGCACGGGCGCTACTGCTGCAAGGCGCGCAAGCCTGAGTGCGAGCGCTGCGTCATCGCCGATATCTGCAAGTCGCCGGAAAAGACCTGCGACATCCCGGCGTCGCTCGTCGAATTGCCGCCGCAGATGATCTCCGCCGCAAGCTGACGCCTGCCGTAAACGCTGATCCTTACGGCGACACCATCCGGTCGATCAGCGTGCCGATCGTTTCCGCATAGACCTCGCTCGACGCGCCATCGGCTATGTCGAGCGCCGCGCGATCGAAGGCAGCTGAAAGCAGCGAAGCCATGGCCGACAACCTTTCGGCAGAAACGGTGGCCGGAGCCATTGCCTCGGCAATCCCTTCCTCGAGCGTTCTCTGCGCGTTGGCCGCGTCGATCGCCATCATCTCCAGCTTACCGAGGACGGCAGGTCCATCAAGCAAGAGCAGGCGGATACGCCCCGGCTCGCGCATGGCGTCGAAATAGGCGCGGGCGCCGACCTTCAGTGCCTGGCGGGCCGAAAGGTCGCCTGACGTCGCCTGCTCGATCGACGTCGCCACAGCAATTGCTTCCCGTTCCGCCACCGCGCGAAACAACGCCTTCTTGTCTTCGAAGTGGTGATAGAGCGCGCCGCGGGTCAGGCCGGCGGCCGCGACGATGTCCGGCGTCGAGGTGTCGGCGTAGCCCCTGGTGACGAAGAGGCCGCGGGCGGCATCGAGGATCGCGGCGCGCGTCGTGTCGGAGCGCTCGCGATTGGAGCGTCGGGAGACTTCCTGTTGCATACATGCAGCCTGTATGTTAATTGAAGAAACATACAGATTGTATGATATTGCCGGAGCGAGGAAAAGCCATGAAATCGACGAGCTATTACCCGGTCATCATGACGGCCGACGTTGCCGCCACCGCCGCCTTCTATGTCGATCACTTCCGTTTCCAGGCGCTCTTCACCAGCGACTGGTATGTGCATCTTCAATCGGTCGAGGACGAGCATGTGACGTTGGCCGTGCTCGATTACCGCCACGAGACGATCCCCGAGGAGGCGCGTGCGCCGACGCGCGGTCTGCTTTTGAACTTCGAGGTCGATAATCCGGATGCGATCTATGCGCAGGCGCTTGCTGCCGGCCTGCCGATCCTCAAAACCTTGCGCGACGAGGATTTCGGCCAGCGCCATTTCATCACTGCCGACCCGAATGGCGTGCTGATCGATATCATCAAGCCCATTCCGCCGAGCGCCGAATTCGCCGCCGCCTATGAGGAAAGCGCGCTTCCTACGGCGTGAAGCCGCCTGCACGCGTCTTTTGTCTTCCAAATGGCCGGAAAACCGGTATTAACGAACACCGGCCATCACGGAGACCGGACGAGGTTCATGACAAAATACGACGTGCTGACGATCGGCAACGCCATCGTTGATATCATCGCGCGCTGCGACGATGCTTTTCTCAATGAAAACGGCATCATAAAGGGCGCCATGAACCTCATCGATGCCGAGCGAGCCGAGTTGCTGTACTCGCGCATGGGCCCGGCGGTCGAAGCCTCCGGCGGCAGCGCCGGCAATACGGCTGCGGGCGTTGCCAGCCTCGGCGGCCGCGCTGCCTATTTCGGCAAGACCGCAAGCGACCAGCTCGGCGAGATCTTCGCCCACGACATCCGTGCCCAGGGCGTCTATTTCCAGACGAAGCCGCTCGAAACCGTGCCGCCGACGGCGCGCTCGATGATCTTCGTCACCGAGGATGGCGAACGGTCGATGAATACCTATCTCGGCGCCTGCGTCGAGCTTGGCCCCGAGGACGTCGAAGCCGACGTCGTCGCTGAGGCCAAGGTCACCTATTTCGAAGGTTATCTCTGGGATCCGCCGCGCGCCAAGGATGCTATCCGCGAAACCGCACGGATCGCCCACGCGAATGGCCGCGAGACCGCGATCACGCTGTCGGACAGCTTCTGCGTTCACCGCTATCGCGACGAGTTCCTGGAACTCATGCGCTCCGGCACGGTCGACATCGTCTTTGCCAACAAGCAGGAGGCGCTGGCGCTCTACGAGACCGAGGATTTCGATCTGGCGCTGGAGAAGCTCTCGAAGGATTGCAAGCTTGCGGCGGTAACGCTCAGCGAAGAGGGTTCGGTTGTCGTGCGCGGCGACGAACGCGTTCGGGTCACCGCAACGCCGATCGCCCAGGTTGTCGATACGACCGGCGCCGGCGACCTCTATGCCGCCGGCTTCCTTCACGGCTACACGAGCGGGCGCTCGCTCGAAGACTGCAGCAAGCTCGGCAATCTCGCGGCCGGCATCGTCATCGGCCAGATCGGGCCGCGGCCGATGGTCTCGCTGGAAACGGCCGCCAAACAGGCTGGTCTCGCCTGATCCGACCGAATTGATTTTTGGTTAAAGACGGGCGCGGCCTTACTTGAAGGCCTCGCCCGGATAGGCGCCCCAGATTTCGCCTTGGGCGATCCAGCCTTCGACGCCTTGCGCTTCGGCATGGCACCAGTCGCCATTGCACTCGCCGACTTTCACGATGACACCGGGCTCCATGCGGGCGACGATCGGGGAATTGCCCTGCGCGTCGCGGCGCATGTTGACGAAGACGCCTTCGCCCTTGCCGCGCATCCAGGGGGCTGCAACGGCTGTGCGGTCGCCGGAAAGCAGCGCCTGGTTCACCCAGCCCTCGGTGCCGTCGGCGTCGCGGATGCGGCGCCAGTTATCGTACTCCTGAATGATCTCGACCGGCACGCCCGGCTTCATGTAGCGGAAGGCGACCGCGTAATCGACGCTCGGGCCGATCCGCAGATTGACGCTCTTGGACTTCAGGCTGACGAAGCGCGGCAGCGGCAGCCCGCTGGCGCCCTTGGCGGCCTGAGCGTAAGCCGCTGACGTCATGATCGCGGCGCCAAGGCAGGCGGCGATCAACGAGAGCGAGAATCTGGAAATGACGTGACGCATGACGAAGCCCATTTTCCGTGGCACTAGCTTTTGCAGGCGCAGTTCACTTGAGGCCCATGGGTCGGGCGGAAATCGCGGGGACGACGACGCGAGTTTTGTTTGTCTTCCCGGTGGGGTCTGGTAGAAATTGCGGCTACAGGGAGAAAGTATCGCCCAACTTGGTTAAGGACCCGTCAACAAGGCCCGTCGCAGCAATGACAAGCAAGAAGAAGCCCACGGTCTACATCACCCGCAAATTGCCTGACATCGTGGAGACGCGCATGCGCGAGCTCTTCGATGCGGAGCTGAACATCGACGACACGCCGCGCAGCCAGCCGGAACTCGTTGCCGCGGTGAAACGCGCCGACGTGCTGGTGCCGACGGTGACCGATCGCATCGATGCGGCGCTGATCGAGCAGGCCGGCCCGCAGCTGAAGCTGATCGCGAGCTTTTCCAACGGCGTCGACAACATCGATGTCGATGCTGCGGCCCGCAAGGGTATCACCGTGACCAACACGCCGAACGTGTTGACCGAAGACACCGCGGACATGGCGATGGCGCTGATCCTCGCCGTGCCGCGCCGGCTTGCCGAAGGTGCGCAGATCCTGACCGATCGCAAGGGCGAATGGGCTGGCTGGTCGCCGACCTGGATGCTCGGCCGGCGCATTGCCGGCAAGCGCATCGGCATCGTCGGCATGGGCCGGATCGGCACCGCTGTCGCCCGCCGCGCCAAGGCCTTCGGCCTTTCGATCCACTACCACAACCGCCACCGGGTGAAGGCGGAAACCGAAGAGATGCTGGAGGCGACCTATTGGGACAGCCTCGACCAGATGCTTGCCCGCGTCGATATCGTCTCGGTCAACTGCCCGTCGACGCCGGCGACCTACCACCTGCTCTCGGCACGGCGATTGGCGCTGATGCGACCGGACAGCTACATCGTCAACACCGCCCGCGGCGGCATCATCGACGAGACGGCGCTGATCAAGTCGCTGCGTGAAGGCAAGATCGCTGGCGCCGGCCTCGACGTCTTCGAGAACGAGCCGGCCGTCAATCCGAAGCTGATCAAGCTTGCCGGTGAGGGCAAGGTCGTGCTCCTGCCGCATATGAGCTCGGCGACGCTTGAGGGTCGCATCGACATGGGCGAGAAGGTGGTGATTAACATCCGCACCTTCTTCGATGGCCACCGACCACCGGACCGCGTGCTTCCCGGCCGCGATTGATGGCGAAACGCCGCACGGCCTTGTCGTGCGGTCGTCCATCCGGTTCGCTCAAGCCCGGAAGCTAAAGTGTCTTGCGCATCTCGATCGCCGTCGGCCGGGTAAAACCGGGATGGCACATCGTGTCGCTCTGGACGAAGCCCCAGGCGGCAAAGGCGCGGTGATTGTCGATGAGTTCGATGCGGGTGAGAAGCCTCAGCGCCGGCAGCTTCAGCGCACGCGCCGTCGCCTCCGCTTCGGCGAGCAGCAGCCGACCGATACCCTTTCCTTGCGTCTCAGGCGCGACGGCAAGCTTGCCGATATAGAGACAATCGTCCTCCGGTTTGCAGAAGATGCAGCCGACGAGCCTTTCGCCGTCGCGGACGCCGAAGGCGATCTCGTCAACGATCTTCTGCCGGAGCAACTCGATGTTCAACGCATGCGCCGACGACGGCGGGTCGATCCGCCCGTCCATGTAGGAGAAGGCGCCAAGGATCAGCGCCAGCAGTTCCTCGTAGCGGTCGAATGCTTCGTCGATGCGAAAGATCTGCACCATGGTCGGCCTATGCTCTGCGGCGATAGCGGATGGTGTTGAACTGTGCCGTCAGCGCGTCATACATCAGCAGCCGTCCGACCAGCGGTTCGCCGAAGCCGGCGATCACCTTGATTGCCTCCATCGCCTGCAAGGTGCCGATGACGCCAGTCAGCGCGCCGACGATGCCGGCCTCCGCGCAGGAGGGCACGACACCGGCCGGCGGCGGCTCGGGAAAGAGATCGCGATAGGAGGGGTTCGGCCGTCCATCGGCGCCGGCGCTGTAGGGCATCAGCACCGTCAGAGATCCGTCGAAGCGGCCGACGGCGCCGGTCACCAGCGGAATGCCGACCGCTGCCGCCGTATCGGCGGCGAGATAGCGCGTATCGAAATTGTCCGAGCCGTCGATCACCAGGTCATATTGCCGGAAAAGCGCCTCGGCATTGTCGGGGTTGAGCCTGAGCCTGTGTTCGTCGACGCCGACATGCGGGTTGAGGGCGGTGATCGCCTCGGCGGCCCGCTCGACCTTGGCGCGGTCGATGTCTTCCGTGCGGTGGATGATCTGCCGCTGCAGGTTGGAAAGCGCGACCGCATCGTCGTCGACGATGCCGATCCGGCCGATGCCGGCGGCGGCAAGATAGACGAGCACTGGAGCGCCGAGCCCGCCGGCCCCGATCACCAGCACACGGGCCGCCTTCAGCCTTTGTTGCCCGGCACCCCCGATCTCCGGCAGCACGATATGGCGGGCGTAGCGGGTGATCTCCGATTGGTCGAGCTTGTTCTCACCGGTCATGGCAAAATCCTCCTCGGTGACCTCTGCTTATCCCGTAACACTGCCGTGCGAAACCGTCAGAAAGCGGCCGCGTTCGCCCAGCGCCTCGAACATCGCTTGGTCCGTCCCGGTCATGAAGGCCTGGCCGCCAAGGCCGTCGACGAGATCGAACAGAGCGGCGCGCCGGTTGACGTCGAGATGGGCGGCGATCTCGTCGAGCAGCAGGATCGGCGCGTGGCCGGTCATGTCGCCGACGAGGCGCGCATGCGCCAGCACCAGGCCGACGAGCAGCGCCTTCTGCTCTCCGGTCGAGCAGCGTGCTGCCTCCATGTCCTTCTCGCGGTGACGCACGAGCAGGTCGCTCCGGTGCGGCCCGTCGAGCGTGCGCCCCGCCGCGGCGTCGCGCGGACGCCCATCACGCAGCATCGTCAGATATTGTTCTTCCAGATCATAGGCCGGACGATGGCCCTCGTCGTCGAGAAAGCCCGACAACGCCAGGCGCGCCGAGGGAAAGACGCTTTCATCGACAGTGCGCTCGACCAGCGCCGTCAACAGACCGAGCATTTCCTGCCGCGCCAGCGCCATGGAGACGCCGAGACCGGCCATTTCCTTTTCGATCGCCGTCAGCCAGGAAGGGTCCGGGCGGAATTCACCGAGCAGCCGGTTGCGGCTGCGCATCGCCCGGTCGAATTCGCTGGAGCGACGGCCGTGCTCCGGATCGAGCGACAGTACAAGACGATCGAGGAAACGCCGCCGGTCGGCCGAAGGCCCGGTAAAGAGCCCATCCATCGATGGCGTCAGCCAGAGGACGCGCAGGTGATCGGTCAGTTCGTCGACGGTCGCTGCCGGTGTTCCATTCAGCCGCAGCCGCCGGGATTGCCCTTCCGTGACGCCGGCAGTCCCGGTGCCGATCTCGACGGTTCCCTCCATGCCCTCGACTTCCGCAAAGACCGAGAACCCGTCGCCGGCACCGACCCGGGTCACGTCCGCATAGGCTGCGCGCCTGAGGCCGCGGCCGGGCGAAAGGAAAGAGACGGCTTCCATGAGGTTGGTCTTGCCGGCGCCGTTCTCCCCCGTCAGCACCACATGGCGCTGATCGAGCTCAAGCGAGAGGGCCGCATAGTTGCGGAACTCCGTAAGCTTCAGGCGGTTGAGAAAGACCTTGTTTGGCATCGGCAGTCCGGATTCGACGTTGGGCGCAGCTAGGACGAAAGCGCCTGCCAAGGCAAGGCGAAATGGGGCGCGTCGCCATATCGTGCAAGATAGGCCGATATCGACAGGGGAAAGGCGACAAACCCCTTTGATTCGGTGCTTTTCATAAAGGACCTAGTGAAATATGACAGCCGCATGACAATCCACAGATGGATATACGTGTGATGCTGGCCTGGTTCCGCAAACTTCTTCCCCGCGAGGATCGCTTCTTCGACCTCTTCGCAAAACATTCGCGCACCGTCGTCGGTGCTGCCGATGCGCTCGACAAGGTTCTCGCTGGCGGCGACGATCTGGAAAGACACTGCGACCGGATCGTCGCGTTCGAGGATGAGGCGGACCACATCACCGCCGAGGTGCTGCTGGCCGTGCGCCGGTCCTTTATCACGCCCTTCGACCGCGGCGACATCAAGGATCTAATCCAGTCGATGGATGATGCCATCGACATGATGCACAAGACCGTCAAGACGATCCGCCTTTACGAACAGAAGAGCTTCGATCCCGGCATGCGCGAAATGGGCACCACGGTCGTCAAGGCCGCGCACCTGATCGCCGAGGCCATTCCGCTGCTCGATAGGATCGGCGCCAATCACGACCGCCTGATCGCGATCGCCGAAGAGGTCACCCGCATCGAGGGCCGCTCCGACGAACTGCACGAACAGGGCCTCAAGGACCTGTTCCGCCGCCACGGCGCCAGCAACCCGATGGCCTACATCATCGGCAGCGAGATCTATGGCGAGCTCGAAAAGGTCGTCGACCGCTTCGAGGACGTCGCCAATGAAATCAGCGGCATCGTGATCGAGAACGTCTGATGGATGCGACGCTCGCCTTTCCGTTGCTCGTCGGGCTGATCGGCATCGCGCTGTTCTTCGACTTCCTGAACGGTCTGCACGACGCCGCCAACTCGATCGCGACGATCGTCTCGACACGGGTGCTGAGACCGCAGTACGCGGTCATGTGGGCGGCCTTTTTCAACTTCATCGCCTTCCTGTTCTTCGGCCTGCACGTGGCCGAGACGCTGGGCAAGGGCATCATCGATCCCGGCATCGTCACGCCGCTGGTGATCTTCTCGGCGCTGATCGGCGCAATCGTCTGGAACATCGTCACCTGGCTCTTCGGCATCCCGTCGAGTTCGTCGCACGCGCTGATCGGCGGCCTCGTCGGTGCCGGTCTTGCGAGCACCGGTTTCAGTTCGATCGTCTGGACCGGCCTCCTGAAGACCGTCGGCGCGATCTTCATGTCGCCGGCGATCGGCTTTTTCCTGGCGCTCATGCTGGTGCTGATCGTTTCCTGGATCTTCGTGCGCCAGACGCCCTTTGCCGTCGACCGCACCTTCCGCGTCATGCAGTTCGTCTCGGCCTCGCTCTATTCGCTCGGCCATGGCGGCAACGACGCGCAGAAGACCATGGGCATCATCGCGGTGCTGCTCTACTCGCAAGGCTATCTCGGCTCGGAGTTCTATGTGCCGTTCTGGGTGGTGATCACCTGCCAGGCGGCGATCGCGCTCGGCACGCTGTTCGGCGGTTGGCGCATCGTCCACACCATGGGCTCGAAGATTACCAGGCTCAATCCGATGCAGGGCTTCTGCGCCGAGACCGGCGGAGCGATCACGCTTTTTGCCGCCACCTGGCTCGGCATCCCGGTCTCGACGACGCACACCATCACCGGAGCGATCATCGGCGTTGGTGCTGCGCGTCGCGTTTCGGCCGTGCGCTGGGGGCTTGCCGGCAATATCGTCATTGCCTGGTTCATCACCATGCCCGCCGCAGCGGCGATTTCGGCGCTCGCCTACTTCACCATCGATCTGCTGTTCTGATCGATCTGGAAATCGTCTCCCGCCTGCTTACGAGGCGGGAGGCGCCCGTCATTTCGAGACCCGAGGCGCAGGGCTGCTCTGCCCACCCTGGTGCAAGGTCAGGCTTTCGGCTCGGTCGCCTTTGAGCGTGAAGCTGATCTGGGCATCGATGAGCTTCGTAAAGAAGCGGTGCTCGGCCTCCGGAAGGATTTCGAGCCGGTCCTGCCCGGTCGCCTGGGCAAACAGGCTATCGCCATCCTGAAAGATCGTGAGTTCGAAGTCGGGCGCCAGCCTGTAGGTGCCGACATAGACATCATAGCGCGCCGGGTCGATCACTATGGCCGTACGCTCGACGATCGGCGGCGCAAGCGGCGCGTTGCGATTGAGCAGATGGCGGCCGATGTCGTCGACGCCGACCTCGGTCGACGCGTTGGAGAGAGCGACGACGCCGACACCCGTCGACGGACGGTAGCCGACGAAGGATCTATAGCCGCCGGTTCCCCCATTGTGCCAGATGAACTGCTCGTCGCCCTTGCCAGAGACGACCCAGCCGAGCGCCTGCTGGTCGCGATCGCCGTTGCCGAGCGGTTGTCGGGTCGACAGCAGCGCGCTGAAGGCGGGAGCGAGCGGCGATGCCGTCTTTCCCATGGCCGCCTCAAGGAAAAGCAGGAGATCGTCCACGGTCGAGCGCAGGGCGCCTGCACCCTGCAGCGCGTCGAGATCCCAATCGCTCACCGGCTCCATGGCCGCATCGTGGCCCGTTGCCCGGCGTTCCGCCCAATCGGGCTGCTGCGTGATCGCCGTGTCCTTCATGCCGAGGGGAACGGCGATACGGCTGATGACGAGGTCTTCATAGGAGACCCCGGCCTTCAAGGCGATCGCGTGGCCGAGAAGCCCGGCGCCGAGATTGGAGTATTCATGCTCGACGCCGGGGCGGCGCTGCGGCTTGTGACTGGAGAGGAAAGCATAGAGCTTCGCCGCGTCGTAGCCGGCATAGGGATTGCTCATGTCGGCCGGCACCAGATTGCTGGGCAATCGCGGCAGGCCGGACATGTGCGTTGCGAGGTCGCCGAGCGTGATCGGCGTCTGCTTGTTCTCGGGCATGATCACGCTCTCGGGAAGAAGCGTGGCGACGGGTGTGCTGAGGCTGAGTGTGCCTTTCTCCATCGCATCGGCCAGCAGCAGCGCGGTAAAGACCTTGGTGACCGAGCCGATCTCGAACACGGTCTGCCCGTCGACGGGGCGCGGGTCACCTTTGGCCGGATGGCCGTGGGCGATGATGCGCCGGCCATTGGCATCGATGATACCGACGACGATGCCGATCGACTGCTGCTGCTTGTCGATCCGGTCGGCCAGGATCTCCTGAATTTCTGCGTCGGTGGGAGCGGGAAGCGGACTTGCGTGAGCGTTGGTGCCAAGCGCCATGAGGACGATCCAGTTCAGAAAGCGGTTCCGCATGAAAGATAGGAATCCAATTTTCGGTTGTCAGGGGATGCGCTGATGATGCCAGCCGGTTTCGGTCAAGCCTTGGTCAAGACTTGATCGGCGATCGGCGCGATACCGTCGCCCGCAACGATTGTGCCGGGATTGCGGAGCCGTCACGGATCCCAATAGGGCGGATCGCCGAAGGCTTCCTTCAGGTGCTGGGCGATGGCTCTGAGCTTGGTGGAGGCGCGCCGGCCCTCTGGATGCGCCATGTAGATGAACTCCGGCTCCGGGCTGAGCCCGACGTCGATCTCGTTCAGTTGCCCCTCGCGCACGGCCGGACCGGCGATGAAGGCGGGCAACAGCGCGATGCCGAGCCCGGCGACGGCGGCATCGTGCAACATGTCGCCATTGTTCATGCCAAGCGCCAGGCGCGCCCGTACGACTGTCGCACCGCCAGGTCCTTCGAAGCGCCAGTCGGCAGCACCCCGGTTGGTGTAGAAGATGCCGCGATGGCCCTCGAGTTCGGCGAGCGACGCGGGCGTGCCGTGCCGGTCGAGATAGTCGGGCGCGGCGACCAGCAGGCGCCGGCTTCTCGCAAGTTTCCACACGACCAGCCGCGAGTCGGCGATCGCGCCATGGCGCACGATCGCGTCGTAGCCTTCGGAGGCGGCATCGACCCGTCGGTCGTCGAGGTCAAGCGTCAGCTCGATCTCCGGGTGTTGGGCCAGGAACGGATAGAGCGCCGGGCCGAGATGCCTTCGGCCGAAGCTGACGGGGGCCGCGATCCGAAGCGGTCCCGTCAGCAGCCCGCGGCGTTCGGCAAGATCGCTGGCGGCCGCCTGCACTTCGCTGACAATCCGGATGGCGCGCTCGCGAAACGCGATGCCATCCTCGGTGAGCGTCAGCTTGCGTGTGGTGCGGTGGAGAAGCGTGGCGTTGAGCCCGCGCTCCAGTTCTGCCACTCTTTCGCTGACGACGGATTTCGACAGCCGCAGGCGACGTGCCGCCTCGCTGATCGAGCCGGCTTCGGCCACGGCGACAAAGGCAGCTATTCCTTCGATCTTCATCATCGTTCGGCTTTTCCGAATTCGAGTTCCACGATTGGGAGACTAATCCGAACGACCGTTTTCCGCCATATCTGTGGGCATCGAAGGACGGCCAATTGAACCGGCCTCCTTCTCAACCCAGCAAGAGGATTTCATCATGTCACGTTTGGAGAACAAGACGGCACTCATCACCGGCGGCACCAGCGGCATCGGTCTCGAAACCGCCCGCCAGTTCATTGCCGAAGGCGCACGCGTTGCCGTCACCGGCACCAATCCGAAGAACATCGCCGAAGCCCGATCCGTCCTTGGCGAGGCTGCGCTCATCATCGAGGCCGATGCCGGCAATGTCGCCGGCCAGGCGGCCGTTGCCGAAAAGATCCGTGCCGCCTTCGGCACGCTCGACATCCTGTTCATCAATGCCGGCATCGCCAAGCTGCAGCCGATCGAAGAGTGGGACGAGGCGAGCTTCGACCGGTCGATCGCCATCAACGTCAAGGGCCCGTACTTCCTGATCCAGGCACTGCTGCCCGTGTTCTCCAAGCGCGCCTCGGTCGTGCTCAACACCTCGATCAACGCCCATATCGGCATGCCGACCTCCAGCGTCTATGCGTTGACCAAGGCGGGCCTGCTGTCGCTGGCCCGCACGCTCTCCGGCGAACTCATCGGCCGCGGCATCCGGGTCAATGCCGTCAGCCCCGGCCCAATCCGCACGCCGCTCCATGACGGCCACGCCCCGACGCCCGAACAAAACAAGCAAGTGGTCGATGCGATCGCCGCGCAGATCCCGCTTGGCCGTTTCGGCGATGCGAGCGAGATCGCCAAGGCCGTGGTCTTCCTCGCTTCGGACGAAGCCACCTTTACCGTCGGTGCCGAACTGATCGTCGATGGCGGCATGGCGACGCTTTAGGACGGCACCGATAAGGAGCTCGAAACCTGATCACCCAAGCGCCGCGGGTCCGACCGACCCGCGGCGCTGTCGTGTTCCCGCCTCTGCCTATCGCCTGCCGTTGGCATCGGCGGCGGAGAAGAGTATATTTTTCCGTTCTAATAAAAGGCATCCGTTTGCGGGGAACCGCGAGACGAACACCGATCAGATCTCAGGAGGAGACGATGACGAGTGTCAGATGGATGATGAAGGGGCGTGAGTTCATTCATTGCAATTGCGCCTATGGCTGCCCCTGCCAGTTCAACGCTCTGCCGACCCAAGGCCATTGCAGCGCTGTCGGCGCCTTCGAGATCGAGGAAGGCTATCACGGCGACACGCGGCTCGATGGGCTTCGCGGCGGCCTGATCGCCGCGTGGCCGGGCGCGATCCATGAGGGCAGGGGGCAGGTGGTGCCGATCGTCGACAGCCGCGCATCGGACGAACAGCGCGGCGCGCTGCTGCGCATTATGAGTGGCGAGGATACGGAACCCGGCGCGACCTTCTTCCAGGTCTTCGCAACCACCTTCGAAACCATGCACGATCCGGTCTTTGCCGAGATCGATTTCGAGGTTGATGTTGGCGCCCGAACGGCGCGGCTGAACGTGCCGGGCTGGATCGCCGCACGCGGCGAGCCGATCCTCAATCCCGTGACCGGCGCCGCCCATCAGGCGCGCATCAATCTCCCCCATGGCTTCGAATACGACATTTGCGAAGTCGGGCGCGGATGGGCCGATACGAAAGGGCCGCTGACTTTGGCGCTTGCGGATTCGCATGCCCATTTCGCCCGGATGCATTTGACCGAAAGCGGCGTGATCCACTGACGCCGATGGGAGACACGGCGCTCGAAACCCTGCTTAGACGTGACCGCGTCATCGTCGTGGCGGCGCTGGTCACCCTGACGGCGATCAGCTGGCTCTACATCCTGTGGCTGGCGTCGGCCATGGACATGGCTCGTCCCCCGGCTCCTTCAGCCAGCATGGATATGGGCTCCGGCATGGACATGGATATGCCCATGGACATGCCGGCGGACAAGCCCATGACCATGGGGGCACAGCAGGGCGCCATGGCATCGATGGCGGGCGCGGTTGCCGCTCCCTGGTCCGCCACGACCTTCGCCTATGCCCTCGTCATGTGGGCCGTAATGATGGTCGGCATGATGGTGCCGTCGGCGACGCCGATGATCCTGCTCTATGCCCGTGTCGGCCGCAAGGCCGCCCAACAGGGCAAGCCCTTTGCCGCCACCGGTTTCTTTGCCGCCGGCTATCTGTCGGCCTGGATCCTGTTCGCGCTCGTCGCCGTTCTCGGGCAATGGCTGCTCGATCGCGCCCTGTTGCTCACGCCGGCGCTTGCAAGCGCCAGTGCGGTCCTCAGCGGCATCGTGCTGATTGCTGTCGGCCTGTTCCAGTTCACGCCGCTCAAGGATCGCTGTCTCAGCCAATGCCAGGCGCCGCTGCTTTTCATCCAGTCCCACGGCGGCTTTCGTCGGGAAGCGGGCGGTGCCTTCGGCCTCGGTGTGCGGCACGGGCTCTATTGCGTCGGCTGCTGCTGGGCGCTGATGGCGCTGCTGTTCGTCGGCGGGGTGATGAACGTGCTGTGGATCGCCGCGATCGCCATCTTCGTTCTGGCGGAGAAGGTCGTGCCCGGCGGCAGGATCCTGTCTCGCATCGCTGGGGTAGCGCTCGTTTTGGCCGGGCTGTGGCAGCTCATGGCCCTGCTCTGAAATAGAAGCGCCGCGCAACCGTTTCCGGCGCGCGGCACTGCAGAAGTCGTCGGGCTTGAAGCCTTAGTCGCTCAGCGTATCGAAGAAATCCTTCATCCGGGCAAAGAAGCCGGTCGATTCCGGATTGTTGTCCTTGGAGGAGATCTCCTCGAATTCCTGCAGCAGTTCGCGCTGGCGCTTGGTCAGCTTCTGCGGCGTTTCGATCTGGATCTGGATGTAGAGGTCGCCCGATTGCGCCGAGCGCAGCACCGGCATGCCCTTGCCCTTCAAGCGGAACTGCTTGCCGGCCTGGGTGCCCTCGGGAACCGTGACGCGCGACTTGGTGCCGTCGAGTGTCGTCACGTCGAACTTGCCGCCAAGAGCAGCCGTCGTCATCGAGATCGGCACGCTGCAATAGAGATCGGCGCCGTCGCGCTGGTAGAACTCATGCGGCCTGACCGAAAGGAAGATGTAGAGGTCGCCCGACGGTCCGCCGCGAAGCCCGGCTTCGCCCTCGCCCGAAAGGCGGATGCGCGTGCCGTCCTCGATGCCGGCCGGAATGTTGACCGAGAGGGTGCGCTCTTCGGTGACCCGGCCCTGGCCGTGGCACTTGCCGCAGGGGTCGGTGATCGTCTGACCGCGCCCGCCGCAGGTGGGGCAGGTGCGTTCGATCGAGAAGAAGCCTTGAGCGGCGCGCACGCGGCCGGAGCCGTGGCAGGTGCCGCAGGTCTTGGGGCTGGTGCCCGGCTTGGCGCCGGAGCCGGTGCAGACGTCGCAGGTAATCGAGGTCGGAACGCGGATCTGCGCCGTTTTGCCGCCGAAGGCTTCCTCGAGCGAGATCTCCATGTTGTAGCGAAGATCGGCGCCGCGCTCGCGGCCGCCCGATGAGCGCCGCTGGCGCCCGCCGCCCATCATCTCGCCGAAGATGTCTTCGAAGATGTCGGAGAAACCGCCGGCGCCACCGCCGCCGAATCCGTTGCCCATGCCGCCCTGCTCGAAAGCCGCATGACCGTAGCGGTCATAGGCCGCCCGCTTCTGCGGGTCCTTGAGCATCTCGTAGGCTTCGTTGATTTCCTTGAAGGTCTTCTCCGCTGCCGCGTCGCCGGGGTTCTTGTCCGGATGATACTTCATCGCGAGCTTGCGGAAGGCGCTCTTCAGCTCCTTTTCGTCGGCGTTCTTGGCAACACCAAGCGTTTCGTAGAGATCACGTTTCATTCGTAGAAGATTATCCTGTTGGCAAGCCAGCGCGATGGCTCGGCGGCTGCCCGTTTACCTTGCCACCGATTTAGTAAACCTTGAAGCGCGATACCATAGCCCGAACGGCGGTAGATACGGTTTTTTGTCGGAAAAGGTACGTTTGCGGCAAGTCACAGTGCCGATCGCCGATATTGCAGGCCCTGACGGGCGAGACCGGCAACAAAAAAGCCCGGGCGAACCCGGGCTTTTCCGTCTGTTTGAAGGGCGACTTAGGCCGAACGCTTGCGATCGTCTTCGTCGTTGACTTCTTCGTAGTCGGCATCGACGACATCGCCGTCACGGGCAGCGTCGGCGGCGGCATCCGCATGAGCGGCTTCCGTCTGCTGCGCTTCGTAGATCGCCTGGCCGAGTTTCATGGAAACTTCCATGAGCGTGTTGGTCTTGGCCTTGATGTCTTCGGCGTCCGGCTCGGAGGCTTCGACGGCGGTCTTCAGCGCGGCAATCGCGTCGGAGATCGCCTTGCGGTCCGTTTCCGAAACCTTGTCGCCGTAATCCTTCAGCGACTTCTCGCTGGAGTGGATCAGGCTTTCGGCCTGGTTCTTGGCTTCCACGCCTTCGCGACGCTTCTTGTCGACCTCAGCGTTGGCTTCGGCGTCCTTGACCATCTTTTCGATGTCGGCGTCGGAGAGGCCGCCAGATGCCTGGATGCGGATCTGGTGTTCCTTGCCGGTGCCTTTGTCCTTGGCCGAAACCTGCACGATGCCGTTGGCATCGATGTCGAAGGTCACTTCGATCTGCGGCATGCCGCGCGGTGCCGGCGGAATGCCGACGAGGTCGAACTGGCCGAGCAGCTTGTTGTCTGCAGCCATTTCACGCTCGCCCTGGGAGACGCGGATCGTCACGGCCGACTGGTTGTCGTCGGCGGTCGAGAAGGTCTGCGACTTCTTGGTCGGGATCGTCGTGTTGCGTTCGATCAGGCGGGTGAAGACGCCACCGAGCGTTTCGATGCCGAGCGACAGCGGGGTGACGTCGAGCAGGAGAACGTCCTTGACGTCGCCCTGCAGAACGCCGGCCTGGATGGCGGCGCCCATGGCGACCACTTCATCCGGGTTCACGCCCTTGTGCGGCTCCTTGCCGAACAGCTGCTTGACGGTTTCCTGCACCTTCGGCATGCGGCTCATGCCACCGACGAGAACGACTTCGTCGATCTCGGCAGCCGAGACGCCGGCATCCTTGAGGGCTGCCTTGCACGGCGCGACGGTGCGCTGGATCAGGTCGTCGACAAGCGCTTCGAACTTGGCGCGGGTCAGCTTCATCGTCAGGTGCTTCGGACCGGAAGCGTCAGCCGTGATGAACGGCAGGTTGATTTCGGTCTGCTGCGACGAGGACAGCTCGATCTTGGCCTTTTCAGCGGCTTCCTTCAGGCGCTGAAGAGCGAGCTTGTCGTTCTTCAGGTCGATGCCCTGTTCCTTCTTGAACTCGCCGGCGAGGTACTGGACGAGACGCATGTCGAAGTCTTCGCCACCGAGGAAGGTGTCGCCGTTGGTCGACTTCACTTCGAAGACGCCGTCGCCGATTTCGAGAACCGAGATATCGAAGGTACCACCACCCAAGTCGTAAACGGCGATCGTCTTGCCGTCCTTCTTGTCGAGGCCGTAGGCGAGCGCTGCCGCGGTCGGCTCGTTGATGATGCGCAGAACTTCGAGACCGGCGATCTTGCCGGCATCCTTGGTTGCCTGGCGCTGGGCGTCGTTGAAGTAGGCCGGTACGGTGATGACGGCCTTCTCGACCTTTTCACCGAGGTAGGATTCGGCCGTTTCCTTCATCTTCTGAAGGATCATGGCGGAGATCTGCGACGGGGAGTAATCCGTGCCGTGCGCTTCGACCCAGGCGTCGCCATTGTCGGCCTTGGTAATCTTGTAAGGAACCATGTCCTTGTCTTTTTGCGTGGTCGGGTCCTGGAAGGTCCGGCCGATCAGGCGCTTGATCGCAAAAAGCGTGTTTTCCGGATTGGTGACAGCCTGGCGCTTGGCCGGCTGGCCAACGAGACGCTCGCCGTCTTCGCTGAATGCCACCATCGAGGGGGTCGTGCGCGCACCCTCGGCATTTTCGATCACCTTCGCGTCTTTACCGTCCATGACGGCGACGCAGGAGTTGGTCGTTCCCAGGTCAATACCAATAACTTTAGCCATGTCGTTCTCTCCTTGCAGCGGACTGTCGGAACCCGGTCAGGCATTCGTGAGACAGCCCCTAACGGGATGGTCTTTGGATTTCTTCGCAGCTTAGACTGCGCCGATGCGGCGTATATAAGGACCGGCGTTTCGGACTGCAAGGCATTCTGCGGGGCGTTTGGGGGCAAAAGCAAGCCCGGGATTTGTCTAGCCCGAAATGGGCCATCGGCCGCAGCCTGCCTACAGGCCGGATCCCCTGTCAAATCGAGGTTCACGGGCGGCTCAGCCGCCGGTCAGAATATCGAAAAGCGTGGTGCGGCGCGTGGCCCCGGTCGTCTGGCCGACATCGGCCGGCGGTACCATGCCGCCGTTGCCCTGGTCCGCCGTCTGGCCGCCCCACGGGGCGCCGCCCTGGTCGACCGGACGCTGCCCGACCGCGACTCCGCCATCGACGCCGACGGGTGCTTCCGGGAAGGCTTCCGGGTCCCCGGACATCAGGTCGCCGGGGGGCGGCGCGGTGCCGTCGTCGAAGACCGGCTGCACGCCGGTCGTCCCGAACAGCGGCGAGGGCGAAAGCCCTTCGTGGGCCGCCATCATGAAATCGTGCCAGGCCTTGGCCGGCAGGCCGCCGCCGGTGACCTTCTTCATCGACTTGCCGTCGTCGTTGCCGAACCAGACGCCGGTCGTGAGATTCGAGGTGTAGCCGACGAACAGCGCGTCGCGGAAGGACTGCGTCGTGCCGGTCTTGCCGGCCGCTTCCCAGCCTTTCAGTTGCGCCTTCTTGCCGGTGCCCTTGGTCAGCACCCGCAGCAGCATCTGGTTCATCTCGCTGACGATCGCCGGATCGAGCACACGCGGCGGGTTGTCGTAGGTGTTTTCGTAGAGCACCGTTCCGTCCGCCTTGGAAATGCGGCGGATCACGTGCGGCGTCGCCTTGAAGCCGCCATTCATGAAGGGGGCATAGGCCGACGTCAGTTCGACGAGGCTCACTTCCGACGTCCCGAGCGCGATCGAGGCGTTTGCCTGCATCTCGGAATCGATACCGAGGCGGTGCGCGACCTTGACGACGTTGGAAGGACCGACCTCCATGACCAGCTGGGCTGCGATCGTGTTCAGCGAGTTGGCGAGCGCATCGGCAAGCGTCACCTCGCCGCGATATTTCTGGTCGTAATTCTCCGGCGTCCAGTTGCCGATCCGAACCGGACCGTCATTGCGGATCGACATCGGCGTGCGGCCGATCTCCATGGCCGCGGCATAAACGAAGGGCTTGAAGGCCGAGCCCGGCTGGCGCTTGGCCTTGGAGGCGCGGTCGAACTGGCTCTCGGCATAGTCCTTGCCGCCGACGAGCGCCCGGATGGCGCCGGTGCCGTCGACCGAGACGAGGGCGGCCTGCGAGGCGTC
The DNA here is from genome assembly GCF_001427045.1 of Ensifer sp. Root558. Classification (NCBI taxonomy): domain Bacteria; kingdom Pseudomonadati; phylum Pseudomonadota; class Alphaproteobacteria; order Hyphomicrobiales; family Rhizobiaceae; genus Ensifer; species Ensifer sp. Root558. The sequence continues at coordinate 64,417 of NZ_LMGC01000012.1, forward strand.
GAGCTTCTTGCCGTCGGCGTCCAGCGTCGCGGCAATCACTTCCTCGGCCTTCTTCTCGAGATTGAGGTCGATCGTCGTGTCGATGACCAGGTCTTCCTTGATCTCGCCGATCATGCCCGGAAGCTGGTCCATTACCATGTCGGCGACATAATGCTCGGCGCCCGACCAGTAGCTCTTGGCCTTGGTCGGCGTCTGCGACATCGCCGTCTTGATCTCGCTGTCGGTGACGAAGCCTTCCTCGCGCATCGCGCCCAGCACGATCTGAGCGCGCTCTTCCGCCGCCTTCGGATCACGCGCCGGCGAGAGCCGCGAAGGGGCCTTGAGCAAGCCCGCGAGCAGGGCGGCCTCGCCGAGGTTCACGTCGCGTGCCGACTTGTTGAAGTAGCGCCGCGAGGCCGCTTCGACGCCATAGGCGTTGGAGCCGAAGAACACCCGGTTGAGATACATCGCCAGGATCTGGTCCTTGGAATATTTCTGCTCGAGCCAGAAGGCGAGCAAGACTTCCTGCACCTTGCGCTCCAGCGTGCGCTCCGGCGACAGGAACAGGTTCTTGGCGAGCTGCTGCGTCAGTGTCGAGCCGCCCTGGACCATGCGGCCCGTAGTGACGTTCGTCAGCATGGCGCGGGCCAGACCTAAGGGGTCGATGCCGAAATGGGAATAGAAGCGCCGGTCCTCGATGGCGATGACTGCCTGCGGGATATAGGGCGACATGTTTTCGAGCGAAAGCGCTTCGCCGCCCGTGGTGCCGCGGTTGGCGATGATGTCGCCGCTGACGGCAAGGATCTTCACGTTCGGCGGGCGATCGGGGATCGACCAGCTTTCGGCGCTCGGCATGCGCGCGCCGTAGTAGAGCACCAGGCCGCCGACGCCCATCGCGCCCCAGATGCCGAGCACGATGCACCAGTAGAACAGTGTGCGGACAAGGCCGACCAAGCCACCGCCACCGGAGCCGCGACGGCCGCCGCCGCGCTTGCCGGCTGGCTTCTTCTTGCCGTTGCTTCTGTTGGTCTGGCCGGAAGATTTGCCGCGTGGCGCCTTGCGGCTCGTGGTCACGCGGTCGCTGGCCTCAACGCGAAAATCGTCGCCGTCATCGTCCTCGTTTCCGCCGAACGAGGGCTCGATCCGCTGTCCTGACCTGCCGCTTGCTGCCATGCCGTTTGATCTATCCCTCACCGCCCAGCGGTGGCCCTTGGCGCTATCTTTGCGGCCAATCGATTTCGACGGCGGTAACGACGTCCCACGCCCATCCGCCACGGCGACCGGGTGAACTTTAAATGCGGCAATTTAAGGGGTGGTTAAGAAAGTCGTTGTGAAAAAGCCTGATGGTTCAAAACCTTGACGGTGAGGCGCGCATGCGCCTCCAGGTCCGAGCCCGTGCTCGCCGGTTCTCACTGGATGGCGTTTCGAAGCGGAGTCTGTTCGACCGATGCCGTGGGGCTCACCGGATAGGGATCGGTGAAATCGTAGAGCCATTGGCTGAAAGGCATCCGCAGCAGCACCCGCTTGCCCAGATGGTTCATGGCCACCTCCTCGCAGTCGGCGGCCGGGTAGGCCCGACGGCCGCACATGCCGAGCGGGCTGTCGATCAGACGGAAACCATGTCCCTGATAAACGAGGGCCGTCATCGCTTTGAGCTTGAGGGAGCCGGGCGGCAGCACCACGAGACGGAGGCTGGCAAGCCAGGTCGCAAGGATCAGGACAACGATGAGGGCGGTCGGAATCTGGAGCAGCAATTTCATTTGAGCGCCTGCAATTACTGAGTGAAAATTTATTCTTGGCTTACACGTAGATGTATGTCGAAAAAGCTGAACAAAAGGAACCTGCCATCAGTAGTTGTGGTTTCTATGAGGTTATCGGTCGCGGTGGTCCTCCGGATGCACCATCCGCGATCCGACGTCAGGGACGATGCTTTTGGCCCTGCCTTTCCTTCACGATTTTGTGCAGTGCAAAATTATGTCTTGAAATTGTTGCGGCGCATAATTATTGTACGACTTATCGAAGCGCCGCACCTCCTCCCGCGGCGCCCGATGCGGATCGGCGGCACTCCTCCTCGCAGCTGCCGATCAAGTTCGAGAGCCCCGTGTACCTCCTCCCACACGGGGCTCTTTTCATTTTGCGCTTATGCCTGCGGCTTTCTGCTCATCGGCGTGACGCCGCCCACCGCCTCCCAAATTTACTGAGGTCAAACGGATCGCCGCTGCCGCGCCGAACGGTGGCTGGCCTATGTCGTTATCGATCCACTCGCGAATCCTGCTATGGCTTCGCCTCATTGTTGTGTTCGGCTGCCCGCACGACAAAGGAGGACTGCCATGAAGCTTCGATCCACCGTCTTTGCCCTCGGCGCATTTGCAGCCTTGAATGGCGAAGCTCTGGCGCAGGACAGCGTCGCCTATGTCGATGACCGGTCCGATGGGGCCGCGCTCGTCCGCTCGCTCTACAACGCCGTCAACCGCAAGGAATATGCCCGCGCCTATGGTTATTTCGGCGAATCGAAACCCGTCGGCGGCTTCAAGGCCTTCACCCGCGGCTATGAGCGCACGGTGTCTGTCGAGATCAAGGTCGGCAAGGTGAAGACGGAGGCCGGGGCGGGCAGCATCTATTCCGCCGTTCCCGTCGCGGTGAAATCGATCGAGAAGCGGGGGCGGGTGCGGTTCTTCGCCGGCTGCTATGTCGCCCGCATCATCAATCCGTCGCTGCAGGTGCCGCCGTTTACACCCTACCAGATCGAAGCGGCGCGCCTGCACGAGGTGAAGGGGCCGCTCGAACAGGCGCTGCCCACTGTTTGCAACGCGCCCTGATATCCGTGATGGACGCGGTCTCTTCGCCTAGGGGAGGTCGCTTCCCTTCGGCGGTTGGCGCTCCGCCACGAAACGCGCCCGCTCGAACACCAGGATCACGATCAGCGCAAGCACGAACGGGATGACGAGGTAAAGCAGCCGGAAGATCGCAAGCGCCGCAAGCACGGCAGCCGGGTCCATTTCCGGCAAGGCGGCGATGAAAATCAGCTCGAGTACGCCAAGCCCGCCGGGCGCATGCGACAGAAGGGCTGCCGAAAAGGACGCAAGGAAGATCCCGAGAATGACGATATAGCCCGGATTTCCCGCTTCCGGCAGGGCGAAATAGATGATCCCGGCGGCGCCGATCAGCTCCACCGGAGCGATCACCAGCTGCCGGAAAACGATCTTCGGCTTCGGGTAGTGCAGCTGGAACCAGCGCGTGCGGAACGACGGCAGCCCGACGAGACTGCCGATGACATAGAGCCCGATGACGATGAGGATGAGCACGCCGGTCGTGAGCGACATTTCGACCGGCAGGAACTCGGCAAAACGCTCGATGATGTCGGGCCGTACCAGAAGCACGACGGCCGATAGAACCAAGGTCCCGAGCGTGAAGGTGAAGGAGCAGAAGGCGACGAGAACGCCGACTTCGCCCGGGGAAAGCCCCTTGGAGCGGTAGGCGCGGTAGCGCACGACCGCGCCGGAGAACACCGAGGCGCCGAGATTGTGCGACAGCGCGTAGGTCGTGAACGAGCAGAGCGTGATGAACCAGAGCGAAATGCGGTGGCCGAGGTGGTCGAGCGCAAGTCGGTCGTAGGCCGCCAGAGCTGCATAGGCGAGGAGCGTCGAGCCGATCGCCAGAAGCCAACTCCTCAGCGAAATAGCATTGAAGCTTGCGAGAAACTCGTCGAACGACAGGCCGCGCAACTCATGATAGAGCGCGTTCACCGAAAACAGGATCGCCAGAAGGCCGACAACGGGCCAGAAATAGGTCTGCAGCCGCTTCATGCCGGTGCCGCGATGGATGCGAGGGCGTGGCGGGGTTGTTTCAAGGACACTTCCGTTGCAGCGGCCGGAGGGTTTCTCCGAGCGGAGACGTTCAGTTTTCTGAGCCGCTTTGTCATAACGTCACGCCCGCAGCGCGACGCTTCGGTCCTTACCCTTGCCAACGATCCGATTTCCCTTTGTGATTTGTTTCACAAAAAGGAAGCACCTGAGACCCCGGAGGTCAAGGATTGACGGCCCGCCGACAACGGAGAAACCGCCGGGAAACAGTGAAGGGGAAACGGTAAAGCGTGGACATCCCATCGATCAGGCAGCGATGCATGCGCGTCGATGGAGCGCTTGCGCGCGAGAGCTGCATCATCTCCAGCCACGCAACCAAAACGAAGAAGCCGTGGCGGAGAGCTCCGCCACGGCTTCCGGGGTCAAGTGGCTCGGGCGGGATGCGCGCAGAAAATCGCGCCCCGTCCCGCACCGATCATCAGGCGGCGAGCGCGTCGAGGATACGGATCCAGGAGCGGATGCCCTTGTGATAGGACTGCAGCTCGTACTTCTCGTTCGGCGAATGGATGCGGTCGTCGGAAAGACCGAAGCCGACGAGCAGCGATTCCATGCCGAGCATCTTCTGGAAGTCGCCGACGATCGGGATCGAGCCGCCCATGCCGATGATGACGGCCGGCTTCGGCCACTCGTCGGACAGGGCCACCTTCGCCGTGTTGAGCAGCGGCGATTCGTATGGAAGATGGATCGCTGGCGAACCGCCATGGGCATGGAACTCGACCGAGCAGTCGGCCGGAACCTTGGAGCGCACATAGGCGCGGAAGGCTTCGCGGATCTTTTCCGGGTTCTGGTTGCCGACCAGGCGGAAGGAGACCTTGGCTGAGGCCTCGGCCGCAATCACCGTCTTGAAGCCTTCGCCGGTATAGCCGCCGGTGATGCCGTTGACTTCCGCGGTCGGCCGCGCCCAGGTCAGTTCCAGCACCGAGCGGTTCTTTTCACCCGACGGGATCGAAAGGCCGATTTCGCCGAGGAACTTCTCTGCCGTCTGGCCGAGCGTTTCCCAGGCCGCCTTGATCTGGGCCGGGGTCTCTTCGACGCCGTCGTAGAAGCCTGGCAGCGTCACGCGGCTGTTTTCGTCATGAAGGCCGGCGAGAATGGTGGTGAGGATGCGGATCGGGTTGGCGGCAGCACCACCGAAATAACCGGAATGCAGGTCGCGGTCGGCAGCCCGGACGATGACTTCTTCGCCGACGAGGCCGCGCAGGCCAGCGGAGATCGCCGGCGTATCGCGGTCCCACATGCTGGTGTCGCAGACCAGCGCATAGTCGGCCTTGAGTTCGGCGGCATTGGCTTCGAGGAAGGGCTTCAGCGACGGCGAGCCGGATTCCTCTTCGCCTTCGAACAGGATCGTGACGCGGCAGGGCAGGGCGCCATGCACGTCCTTGTAGGCGCGCACCGCCTCGACGAAGGTCAGGAGCTGGCCCTTGTCGTCAGCCGTGCCACGGCCGGTGATCACCTTGCGGCCGGGTTCGATTTCCTTGATGCCGGGCTCGAACGGATCCGTGTCCCAGAGGTTCAGCGGATCGACCGGCTGAACGTCATAGTGGCCATAGAACAGCACATGCGGCGCATCGGGCTTGGCACCGTCATGGTGGGCGACGACCATCGGATGGCCGGGGGTGTCGCGCACCGATGCGGTGAAGCCGAGGCTGTTGAGTTCGGCCACCAGCCATTCGGCCGCCTTGCGGCATTCCGCCTTGAAGGCCGGGTCGGTCGAGATCGACTTGATCCGAACGAGGTCGAACAGCCGGTCGAGGCTCCTTGGCAGGTTGGCGTCTGCGCGTTCGAGAACGGGGGTGATGTCAGCCATCATGCATATCCTTGCTTCAAGTTTCGCCGGAACCTACTGCATGTGCCGCCAAAGCGAAATCGATTTGAGCGATTTTGGGCAGAGGTCTCAGGTGACGGTGAACGGAGAGCCTGGCGCGTCGGCAAGGTGAGCGCCGGGGCGCCCGGATCGACGCGTCTGCCCCTGCTTTAGAACGGGCGAACGCCCGCTTTAAGCCAAATTTTTTGATGGAATGATCATAAGGGGGTGGTGCGTCAGGCGCGACTGTCGCTGCGTGCCACGTTGGCGAGCGCCATGCGCATATATTCGAGCATCAGTTCGCGTTCGAAATTCCTGAGGCCGGCAAGCAGCGACTGGTCGGCGGCAAGCGCTGCCTCCTTGGCGGCCGCCTCCATCTCCTTTGCCTTTTCGGTGAGGTAGATCTGCTGCGAGCGCTTGTCCTGCGGATGCTTGCGGCGGAGGATGAGCCCGTCGCGCTCCATGCGCGAGAGCGTGTTTGCCATCGTCGCCTGTTCGATGTCGAGGCGATCGAGCAGTTGTTTCTGCGTCAGGCCTTCCTCGGCCCAAAGCTCGAGCAGGATGGGAAACTGACCGGGCGCGAAACCAAGCTTCTGGCCGCGCTCGTGAAGCGCGCGCGAAAAGCTCTTGGCCAGCAGGCTGGCCAGGTAGGTCGCAGATTCCATACGATTGAAGGCCATGCCTATCGGTACGCCCGAACCGCCATGAAGACAAGTTACAATGCAGGCGATGGACCTTGAGACCGTCGGGTCTCACCGGGATTTGAGCGGAGGTGATCAGACGGCAGAAACAAAAAACCGTCACGGTGCGGAGGCGGCGCCGTGACGGTCTTTTGAAAACGGGACAAAGGCCCGGAGAGGGGGATAAGGCCTTTGTCCTCATCTGGTGCGGGCGGGGGACAGGCCAATCACCAGAAGACGGCATCACTCGGTGCCGTTGAGTAAGATTTGAGGATTCAAATGTGGCTTTTCAAGGATACCGGGGCTGAATCGGACATTACAAATATGTAACGTTTGCGTGAAGCCGAACGGGCGCTTGCGAAGCCTTTTGGCGCTCGATCCCAAGGCGAAGTCAGCCCCCGTTTTCGCAATCCGCGGTGGCGATCGCGGCCACCGCGACCGGTGGAGAATGTAGTGTCTGGCGGGAAAACCGCAATGGACCTTTGGCTTGCCCCGCGCTATCCATTTGCCCATGAAAAACGGTGATCATCTCTTCCTCGTCGACGGCTCCGGATTCATCTTCCGGGCGTTCCACGCCATCCCGCCGCTCAACCGCAAATCCGATGGCCTTCCGGTCAACGCGGTATCGGGTTTCTGCAACATGTTGTGGAAGCTGCTCACTGATGCGCGCGACACGTCGGTCGGCGTCACGCCGACCCATTTCGCGGTCATCTTCGACTATTCGTCGAAGACCTTCCGCAACGCGCTCTACGATCAGTACAAGGCGAACCGCACGGCGCCGCCGGAAGATCTGATCCCGCAGTTCGGGCTGATCCGTCACGCGACCCGCGCCTTCAACCTGCCCTGCATCGAGAAGGAAGGCTATGAGGCCGACGACCTGATCGCCACCTACGCCCGGCTTGCAGAAGCCGCCGGCGCCGGCGTCACCATCGTCTCGTCCGACAAGGACCTGATGCAGCTCGTGACCTCGAACGTGTCGATGTACGACAGTATGAAGGACAAGCAGATCTCGATCCCGGAAGTGATCGAGAAATGGGGCGTGCCGCCGGAAAAGATGATCGACCTGCAGGCGATGACCGGTGACTCCACCGACAACGTCCCCGGCATTCCCGGCATTGGCCCGAAGACGGCGGCACAGCTGCTCGAGGAGTACGGCGATCTCGAAACGCTGCTGGCCCGCGCCGGCGAGATCAAGCAGGCCAAGCGCCGCGAGAACATCATCGCCAATGCCGATCTCGCTCGTCTGTCGCGCCAGCTCGTCGAACTCAAGACCGACACGCCGCTCGACGTTCCGCTCGAAGAGCTGAGCCTCGAGCCGCAGAACGGTCCGAAGCTGATCGCCTTCCTGAAGGCGATGGAATTCACAACGCTGACGCGTCGCGTCGCCGCCGCGACCGGTACGGACGCCGATGCCGTTGAAGCAGCCTTGGTGCCGGTAGAATGGGGCGCCGAGGCGCGCGGCCCTGATCTCGACAAGGGAGATGGGGCGGAAAAGGTCAGCGAGGGCTCCTCCACCGCGGCTGCCGCCCGTGGCGAGGCCGCGCAAGCCGCCGCCGTCCTGTCGCGTGCCGGCGAAGCGAATGGCGCGGACGCGACGCCCGAGGCGCTCGCTGCGGCACGCGCTGAAATCTTCGCCAAGGCGCCGATGGATCAGAGCGCCTATGTGACGATCCGCGACATCGCCACTCTCGACCGGTGGATATCGGACGCGCGCGAAGCCGGTGTCGTCGGCTTCGACACGGAAACGACCTCGCTCGATGCAATGCAGGCCGACCTCGTCGGCTTCTCGCTGGCGATCGCCGACCATAAGGCCGACCCGACCGGCGCCTCGATCCGGGCGGCCTATGTGCCGCTGATCCACAAGACCGGCGTCGGCGACTTGCTCGGCGGCGGGCTCGCCGAAAACCAGATCCCGGTCGCAGAAGCCTTGAGCCGGCTGAAGCGCCTGCTTGAGGACCCTTCGGTCCTCAAGGTCGCCCAGAACCTGAAATACGATTACCTCGTGATGAAGCGGCACGGCATCACCGTCGAAAGCTTCGACGACACGATGCTGATGTCCTACGTCGTCGATGCCGGCAACGGCACCCATGGCATGGACTCGCTGTCTGAGCGCTGGCTGAACCACAAGCCGATCGCCTACAAGGACATCACCGGAACCGGCAAATCCTCGGTGACCTTCGACTTCGTCGATATCGACCGGGCAACCGCCTACGCGGCTGAGGATGCGGACGTCACGCTCAGGCTCTGGCATATCCTGAAGGCCCGATTGGCCGCCAAGGGGCTGATGCGCGTCTATGAGCGGCTGGAGCGGCCCCTGGTTGCCGTTCTGGCACGCATGGAAGACCGCGGCATCACCGTCGACCGCCAGATCCTCTCGCGGCTTTCGGGCGAGCTCGCCCAGGGCGCAGCCGGGCTCGAGGACGAGATCTACAAGCTCGCTGGCGAAACCTTCACCATCGGTTCGCCGAAGCAGCTCGGCGATATCCTCTTCGGCAAGATGGGCTTTGCCGGCGGCTCGAAGACCAAGACCGGGCAATGGTCGACCTCGGCACAGGTTCTGGAAGACCTGGCAGCCGAAGGCCACGAACTGCCGCGCAAGATCGTCGACTGGCGACAGCTGACCAAGCTCAAGTCCACCTATACCGATGCGCTTCCGGGCTTCGTCCATCCGGAGACGAAGCGCGTGCATACGTCCTACGCGCTCGCAGCCACGACCACCGGCCGCCTGTCGTCGTCCGATCCGAACCTGCAGAACATTCCGGTGCGCACCGCCGAAGGCCGCAAGATCCGCACCGCCTTCATCGCAACGCCCGGCCACAAGCTCGTCTCGGCCGACTACAGCCAGATCGAACTGCGCGTGCTTGCCCATGTTGCGGACATTCCGCAGCTTCGCCAGGCCTTTGCCGATGGCGTCGACATTCATGCGATGACCGCATCGGAAATGTTCGGCGTTCCGGTCGAGGGCATGCCGAGCGAAATCCGCCGGCGCGCCAAGGCGATTAACTTCGGTATCATCTACGGCATCTCCGCCTTCGGCCTTGCCAACCAGCTGTCGATCGAGCGCTCCGAAGCCAGCGACTACATCAAGCGCTATTTCGAGCGTTTCCCCGGCATCCGCGACTACATGGAGGGCACCAAGGTGTTTGCCCGCGAGCACGGCTACGTCGAGACGATCTTCGGTCGCCGCGCCCACTATCCGGACATCCGCTCGTCGATCCCGTCGCACCGTGCCTTCAACGAGCGCGCCGCGATCAATGCGCCGATCCAGGGCTCGGCCGCCGACATCATCCGCCGCGCCATGGTGAAGATGGAGCCGGCGCTGGCCGAGGCGAAGCTTTCGGCCCGCATGCTGCTGCAGGTGCACGACGAACTGATCTTCGAGGTCGAGGACGCCGAGGTCGAAAACACCATTCCGGTCGTCGTCTCGGTGATGGAGAACGCCGCCATGCCGGCGCTCGACATGAAGGTGCCGTTGAAGGTCGATGCGCGCGCGGCGACCAACTGGGACGAGGCGCACTGATCTAGTCGGTGCACACCGGGTTTTTGATGGAAACCTCTCAGAAAACCTCAAAAGCCGGATGCGACGAATCTTGCAGCGCCCGGGGGCATTCCATGCTCCCGGGCGCCTTTCCATCAGGATGATAGAAAGCGTCAGCCGTCGCAGCCGGAACGATTGCCGGCGCGTTCAACTCCTCATAGGCAGCCTTTGGGAAGGGGCTCGAGCCTCATCCGAAACGGCTGCAATCGGAGGAGATCATGGCGCCGAAGACCTTCATTCTTGTCCTGTCCTGCGACGACAAACCCGGCATTGTCGCCGCCGTCACCACGGAGCTTGCCGCCCTTGGCGCAAACATCGCCGAGAGCAACCAGTTCTGGGATACCAAGACCAACAGCTTCTTCATGCGCATCGCCTTCCAGGTTGCAGCGAGCGTTCAGGCTGGTGATGTCGAGCGGGCGCTTCGCCCGGCGGTCGAGCGTTTCCAGATGCGGACCACGCTTACGGATGCTGCGGTCAAGCCGAAGATCCTGGTCCTCGTCTCCAAGTTCGACCATGCGCTCCTGCACCTGCTTTACCAGATCCGTGTCGGCTGGTTGAACGCGGAGGTCGTCGCCATCGTCTCCAACCACGAAGACAGCCGGCGTACGGCCGAAGCCGAAGGGCTCGCCTATCACTGTTGGTCGGTATCGAAGGACAACAAGGCCGAGCAGGAGGAAAGGCTTCTGCGACTGGTCCAGGAGACCGGCGCCGATCTCGTCATCCTTGCCCGCTACATGCAGGTGTTTTCCGACAATCTGTCGAAGCGCCTCTACGGCAAGGCGATCAACATCCACCATTCGTTCCTGCCGAGCTTCAAGGGCGCCAAGCCCTATCATCAGGCGCATGAGCGTGGCGTGAAGCTGATCGGGGCGACGGCGCACTACGTCACGCCGGACCTCGACGAAGGCCCGATCATCGAACAGGAAACCGAACGCGTCAGCCATGCCTTGACGGCGGAAGATTTCGTCGCCACCGGCCGCGACATCGAAAGCCGGGTGCTGGCGCGCGCCGTCAAGCTGCACCTGGAGCGGCGCGTCATGCTCAACGGTCACAAGACGGTCGTGTTCAGCTAGAGGGTTCTGGAAGGCGCTTCATGTAGCCGGTACTCACAGGGGTGCCGGCTACAGCTGTTACAGGCGGGCTACGACGGCGGTCGCGGTAACGGCCGGCGCGCGGAAGCTGGCAAAGAGCCGGCTCAGGCCCTCGCGTCCCTCGGCCGTCAGATCGAAGGTGCGGCCGAACAGCAGCCATTCCGTACAGAGCCCGAGCATCATCCAATGCAGGGTCCGCGTCGCGGAGGCGGGGGTCCAGGTCTCGTGCATCTGCCCCTTGGCGAGCGCGCGGGAAAAAGCGAGTTCGAGCACGACATTGTGGTGCTCGTCGAGTTCCTTCTGGCGGGCGAGGACCTCGCCCAGGTCGCCGTCGTAATTGGTGCGCAGCATGATCGTCAGAATGCGCTGGCGCTGCTCGTCGGCGGCCAGAACATCCAGCCAGTCGCCCATGGCACCTTCGAGGATGGAGAGTGTATCGGCAGCTTCCGCTTCGATCTCGCGGGCGACCATGTCTTCCTGCGGCAAGGGCACAGCGTCGTGCAGCGCGAGGAACAGGTCGGTCTTGTTGGCAAAGTGCCAGTAGATGGCGCCACGGGTCACGCCGGCGGCCTTGGCTATTTCTTCGAGCGTCGTGTTCGAGACGCCCTTTTCGTAGAAGACGCGCTCGGCGGCGCTCAGGATCTTCTGTCTTGTTGCTTCTGCATCGGCCTTTGTTCGGCGCATTCATTCCTCCTCATGCGACGGCCCGCCAGAGGCGGGCCGTCCAGTCTTGTTTTATTCGGCGGGTGTCGGGTTTTCTGCGGCTGTCGGTGTGTTCTCCACCTTCTTTCGGCTGAAGAGCTTCGTGACGAACACGAAGAAGACAGGAACGAAGAAGATGGCGAGCACCGTTGCCGAGATCATCCCGCCCATGACGCCCGTGCCGATGGCGCGCTGGCTGCCGGAGCTGGCACCCGTGGCGATTGCCAGCGGCAGAACACCGAGCGTGAAGGCCAGCGACGTCATCAGGATCGGCCGGAAGCGAAGATGTGCCGCCTCCAGCGTCGCGTCGATCAGCGACTTGCCCTGCTCACGCAGTTCCTTGGCGAACTCGATGATCAGGATCGCGTTCTTGGCCGAGAGACCGATGATCGCGATCAGGCCAACCTTGAAGTAGACGTCATTCGGCATGTCGCGCATCATCACGGCGAGCACCGAACCGATGACGCCGAGCGGAACGACCATGATCACCGCCACCGGGATCGACCAGCTCTCATAGAGGGCTGCAAGGCACAGGAACACCAGAAGGCACGACAGCGCGATCAGGAGAGGCGCCTGGGTGCCGGACTGGATTTCCTGCAGCGACTGGCCGGTCCATTCGTAACCGAAGCCTGCAGGCAACTGGCCCGCCAGCCGTTGCATCTCGGCGATCGCGTCACCCGAGGAGTAGCCGTGGGCGGCTTCGCCGCTGATACGGACCGACGGGTAGCCGTTGTAGCCGATCGTCTGGGTCGACGCCTTGACCCACTCCACCGTCGCGAAGGCCGACAGGGGCACCATGCCGCCATTGGCGTTGCGGACGTTGAGGTTCAGGAGGTCGGCGGTCTGCATGCGCTGACCTTCGTCCGCCTGCACCGTTACGCGCTGCATGCGTCCGGCATTGGGGAAGTCGTTGACGTAGGACGAGCCGAGGTTGGTCGAGATCGTCGAGTTGATATCGGCGAAGGTCACACCGAAGGTGTTGGCCTTCTCGCGATCGATCGTGACGCTGACCTGAGCCGCATCGGGCATGCCCTCGAAGCGGACGCCGGAGAGCACCTTGCTCTCGGCGGCCATGCCGAGCAGCTGGTCGCGGGCCTGCGACAGCGCCGCCTGGCCGAGACCGCCACGGTCCTGCAGGCGGAACGAGAAGCCGCCGGTGGTGCCGAGGCCCTGGATCGCCGGCGGCGACAGCGCGAAGCTGATCGCATCCTTGATCTGGCTCATCGCCATCGTCGCCCGCATGGCGATCGACTGTGCGGCGTTGTCGGCGTCACGTTCCTTCCAGTCCTTCAGCGTCACGAAGGCGAGCGCTGCGTTCTGGCCGGTACCGAAGAAGGAGAAGCCGTTGATCGCGATGATGCGTTCGACTGCCGTTTCCTGGCCGAAGATCTTCTCGGCCTGCTCCACCACCTCGGTCGTGCGGTTGCCCGTTGCTTCCGACGGCAGCTGCATCATGACGATCACGAAGCCCTGGTCTTCGTCCGGAAGGAACGACGACGGCAGCTTCATGAACAGCCAGCCGAGACCGGCGAGCACCGCGACATAGACGATCATGTAGCGGCCGGTCCGGTGGACCAGGCGCTTCACGATGCCGCTATAGCCGTGCGACGTCTTGTCGAACGAGCGGTTGAACCAGCCGAAGAAGCCACGCTTGGCGTGATGATGACCCTTCGGAACCTGCTTCAGGAAGCTCGCGCAGAGCGCCGGTGTCAGCGACAAAGCGAGAAGTGCGGAGAACAGGATCGAGACGACCATCGTCAGCGAGAACTGGCGATAGATCACACCGACCGCGCCCGGGAAGAAGGCCATCGGAATGAACACCGAGGCGAGAACCAGCGTGATGCCGATGACGGCGCCGGTGATCTGCTTCATCGCCTTGCGGGTGGCTTCTTTCGGCGTTGCCCCTTCCTCGGACATGATGCGTTCGACGTTTTCGACGACGATGATCGCATCGTCGACGAGAATGCCGATCGCCAGCACCATGCCGAACATGGTCAGAACGTTGATCGAGAAGCCCATCGCCAGCATGACCGCGCAGGTGCCGAGGAGCGCCACCGGCACGACGAGCGTCGGGATGATGGTGTAGCGGATGTTCTGCAAGAACAGGAACATCACGATGAACACGAGCGCGACCGCTTCGACCAGCGTCGAAAGCACCTTCTCGATGGAAACGGCGACGAAGGGCGAGGTGTCGTAGGGAACCGAATATTCGAGGCCCTGCGGGAAGAACTTCGCCAGTTCGTCCATGCGTTCCTTGATGGCGGCCGAGGTCGACATGGCGTTGCCGCTCGGCGAAAGCTGGACGGCGATAGCCGCCGACGGCTTGCCGTTCAGGCGCGTCGAGAAGGCGTAGCTTTCGCCGCCGATCTCGATGCGGGCAACGTCGCGCAGGCGGACGGAGGAGCCGTCCGGATTGGCGCGAAGCACGATCGCACCGAACTCTTCGGCGCTTTCGAGCTGGCCCTTGACGACGACGGGCGCGCTGATCTGCTGGGTGATCGGGTTCGGCTGTGCGCCGATCGAGCCCGAAGCGATCTGGGCGTTCTGCGCCGTGATCGCATTGGTCACGTCCGCAGCCGTCAGGTTCAGACCCAGCATCTTGTCCGGATCGAGCCAGACGCGCATCGAGCGTTCCGTGGCAAACAGCTGCGCACGGCCGACGCCGGGCACGCGCTGGATTTCGCTAAGCACGTTGCGGCTTAGATAGTCGCCGAGGCCGATGGCGTCCATCGAGCCGTCGGTCGAGGTGAGAGCCACGATCATCAGGAAGCCAGAGCCGGCTTCATCGACCTGCACGCCCTGGCGCTTGACCGAATCGGGCAGGCGCGGTTCGACGCGGCGAACCCGGTTCTGGATGTCGACGGCCGCCTGTCCCGGGTCGGTGCCCGGTGCAAAGGTGGCGCTGATTTCGACCGAGCCGGAGGCGCTGGAGGTCGACTCGAAATAGAGCAGGCCTTCGACGCCGTTCAGCTCGTCTTCGATCAGTCGCGTGACGCTCTGATAGGTGTCTTGCGACGAGGCGCCGGGGTAGCTCGTGTTGATGGAGATCTGCGGCGGCGCGACGTCAGGATACTGCGATACCGGCAGAAGCGGAATCGCAATGACGCCGGCGACCATGATGAAGATCGCCACCACCCAGGCAAAAATAGGCCTGTCGATGAAAAAACTAGGCATCAATCAAACTCACTTTGTAGCTTCGGCAGGCTTTTCGTCGGCAGCGGCCGTTGTCTGCGCTGCTTCGGCAGTCGGCTTGGCGTCCGGGTTCCAGTCCGTCGGCTCGACGGGGGCACCGGGGCCGATCTTCTGGAAGCCTTCGACGATGACCTTTTCGCCGGCCTTGATGCCGGAGGTCACCTGCCAGCGGGTGCCGATCGTGCGGCCGAGGGTCACGTTGCGGAACTCGACCTTGTTGTCGGCGCCGACGACATAAACCTGCGACTGGCCGGCGTTGTTGCGCTGGACGGCCTGCTGCGGAACGGTGATCGCGTCCTTCTCGACGCCCTGCTGCACAAGTACGCGAACATACATGCCGGGAAGCAGGTCGTTGTCGGGGTTCGGGAATTCGCCGCGCAGGGTCACCTGGCCGGTCGTCGCGTCGACGGCGGCCTCCGAGAACAGGAGCTTGCCCTTGTGCTCATACGTGGTGCCGTCGTCGAGCACGAGCTGGACTTCGGCTTCCTCGCCGTCGCCGTTCATCATCTGGCCGTCCTCAAGCGCCTTGCGCAGGCGGATGAGGTCGGTCGCCGACTGGGTGAAGTCGGCGTAGAGCGGGTCGAGCTGCTGGATCGTCGCGAGATTTTCCGAGCTGTTGGTGCTGACGAGCGCGCCTTCGGTGATCAGCGCACGGCCGATGCGGCCGCTGATCGGTGCCGTCACGTCGGCATATTGCAGGTCGAGCTTGGCCGCCGCGAGGCCGGCTTCGGCGATCGCGACATCGGCGTCGGCGGTCGCAAGCAGCGCAGCCGCATCTTCCAGCTGCTGCGCGGCGACGACGTTCGCCTTCTTCAGCTGCTCCTGGCGATCGGCCTTCTGCTGGGCCTGCTGGCGAATGGATTGGGCGCGCCGAAGCGTTGCCTCTGCCTTTTCGACCTGGACGCGGAAGGGCGCGGGATCGATGCGGTAGAGCACGTCACCGGCATTGACCTTGGAGCCCTGCTGGAAGACGCGTTCGACGACAATGCCGGAAACGCGCGGACGGACCTCGGCGACACGGGTCGCGGCGATGCGGCCCGGAAGCTCGTTGGTGATCGGCAGGGTTTCGGTCTTGGTCGTGAAGACCGCGACGGCGGACGGTGGGAATGCGGCGGCGCCCTGTTGTGCTTCCTCTTTCTGGCAGCCGGAAAGAAGAATCACAGTTGCCAAGGCGGCGGCCAGTGTCGGTCGGTTCATGCGCATAGCGATGTCCATATTCGGTGACCGCAGGCGACAGGTGCATCTCGCAAGGTGCCCGTGCGGTCCGGAAGTGAAGGGGAGCGGAACCGGTATTGCTTGGGGAAAATACCGGAAAGCTAATATACAAACACAAATGTATGTTAAATCGCTTTGCAGCGCAACAGAGTCATTCAGCACAGCTATTCAAAAAATAAATAAGCCGCCACAAGGGGTTAGTCCCGTGGCGGCTGGTTTTCACGCAGCTGTGATGAGGCCTTAGCCTCAAAACGCATCAGGCGAGGACGCGGTCGTCGTCGCCGAAACGGTGCATGGCACCGACCGTCGGCGTCGCATAGACGATGTCGTCAGGCGCGTAGCGATGTTCGCCGAAGAGGCGGACGGTGATGGTGCCGACCTGCTCGGAATCGATATAGACGATGGTGTCGGCGCCGAGGTGCTCGACATGCACCACCTTGCCCTTCCAGTCGCCGCTCTCGCGTGAAAGCGCCATGTGCTCCGGGCGGATGCCGATCGTCTTGGCTTTGACATCGCCGAGCCGGGCGCCCTCGATGAAGTTCATCTGTGGCGAGCCGATGAAGCCAGCGACGAAGACGTTGGCCGGGCGGTTGTAGAGATCCATCGGCGAGCCGATCTGCTCGATCTGGCCGGCGTTGAGGACGACGATCTTGTCGGCGAGCGTCATCGCCTCCACCTGGTCGTGGGTCACGTAGATCATCGTTGCCTTCAGGCTTCGATGCAGCCGGGCAATCTCAAGCCGGGTGTTGACGCGCAGCGCCGCGTCGAGGTTCGAAAGCGGCTCGTCGAACAGGAAGAGCTTCGGTTCGCGCACGATCGCGCGGCCGATCGCCACGCGCTGACGCTGGCCGCCCGAAAGCTCGGCCGGGCGACGGGCCAGGTAGGGATCGAGCGACAGCATGTTCGCAGCCTTGCCGACCTTGTCCTCGATCTCCGCCTTCGGAGCGCCGGCCTGTTTCAGGCCAAGGCCCATATTGTCCTTCACCGACAGGTGCGGATAGAGCGCGTAGGACTGGAACACCATGGCGATGCCGCGCTTGGCGGGCGCCACGTGGCCGACTTCCGTGCCGTCGATCTGCACGCTGCCGGAGGTCGCGTCCTCGAGGCCAGCGATGGTGCGCAGCAAGGTCGACTTGCCGCAGCCCGACGGGCCGACGAAGATGACGAACTCGCCGTCCTTCACCTCGAGGTCGATGCCCTTCAGCACCTCATGGCTACCGTAGGCCTTGCGGATGGATTTGAGTTGAAGCGATCCCACCTGGTTGCCCCCTTTAAAGTTTGACTGGTCTGCCGGTGCGCACGCTTTCGTCTGCGGCAAGGCAGATGCGTAGCGACTGCACGGCGTCGTTCATGTGACGGTCGAGGTCGATGTTTTGGCGAATGGCCTTCAGCACATAGGCCTGCTCGCGGTCGCAGAGTTCCTGGTGGCCGGGCTCGCCGTCCATCTTCAGGTCCTCGTCGGCTTTCAGGAAGCGGCCATCGGGACCAGTTTCGGCGTTGTGCAGCCGGATCACCGCGGTCTTTGTGTGCATGTCGATGTCGTCGGACTTGGCATTCTGGTCCATGACGATCGACACCGATCCCTTCGGCGACATCACGTCCTTCACGAAGAAGGCGGTTTCCGAGATCATCGGCCCCCAGCCGGCTTCATACCAGCCGGCCGAACCATCCTCGAAGATCACCTGCAGGTGACCGTAATTGTACATGTCGGGCGCGATCTCGTCGGAGAGACGGAGCCCCATGCCGCGCACTTCCACCGGCTTGGCATCGGTGATCTGGCACATGACGTCGACATAGTGCACGCCGCAATCGACGATCGGCGACGTCGTCTTCATCAGCGACTTGTGCGTCTCCCAGGTCGGTCCGCTGGACTGCTGGTTCAGGTTCATGCGGAAGACATAGGGACCGCCGAGCTTGCGCGCTTCGGCGATCAGCCGGATCCACGAGGGGTGATGGCGCAGGATGTAGCCGATCACCAGCTTGCGGCCGTGCTTCTTCGCAGCCGCGACGACGCGCTCGGCGTCGGCGACGGTGGTTGCGAGCGGCTTTTCGACGAAGACGTCGGCGCCGGCCTCGAACGCCATGACCGCAAAGTCCGCATGGCTGTCCGAATAGGTGCAGATCGAGCAGAGCTCGGGCTTCAATTCGGCCAGGGCCGTCTTGAAGTCCGGATGGATCGTGTAGCCGCTCAGTTCCTCCGGCAGCGGCACCTTCGAGCGGTTGACGAGGCCGACGATCTCGAAGCCGGGATTGTTGTGATAGGCGAGCGCATGGCTGCGCCCCATGTTGCCGAGCCCCGCGACGAGGACCCGGACCGGTTTGCTGCTTGCACTCACTTGACTGCTCCTGCCGTGATGCCGCGGATCAGTTGCCGCGAGAAGATGACGTAGAGGACGAGAACCGGAAGGATGGCGAGCGACAGTGCCGCCAGAACCGCGTTCCAGTTGGTGACGAACTGGCCGATGAAGATCTGCGAGCCGAGCGTCACGGTCTTGGTGGCTTCGGCCGGCGCGAGGATCAGCGGGAACCAGAGATCGTTCCAGATCGGGATCATCGTGAAGACCGCGACGGTTGCCATGGCCGGACGGACGAGCGGCAGAACCAGGCGGAAGAAGATCGAATATTCCGACAGCCCGTCGATGCGCCCGGCGTTCTTCAAGTCATCCGAGACCGTGCGCATGAACTCCGAGAGAATGAAGATCGCGAGCGGCAGGCCTTGGGCCGTATAGACGAGGATCAGTGCCGTCAGCGTGTTGACGAGGTTGGCAGCGACCATGCCCTGCAGAATGGCGACGGTGCCGAGACGGATCGGGATCATGATGCCGATCGCGAGATAAAGGCCCATGAGCGTGTTGCCACGGAAGCGGTATTCCGACAGCGCGAAGGCGGCCATCGCCCCGAAGAGCAGCACCAGCGCGATCGAGACGATCGTGACGATGAAGCTGTTCTGGAAATAGGTGGCGAAGTCCCCCTGGCCAAGGACGGTCTGATAGCCGATCAGGCTGAAGGTCTGCGGCGTCGGGATCGTCAGCGGCGCCCGAAAGATCGCGTTGCGATCCTTGAACGAGTTGATGATCGTCAGGAACACCGGAAACAGCGAGATGAGCGTGTAGGCGATGAGCGCTGCATGCACGAAGCCGGTGCGGAGAAATGAATCGCGTGCTTTCGACATCTCCGGTCTCCTCAGAACTGGTAGCGGCGCATGCGGCGCTGAATGACGAAGAGGTAGAGCGAGACGCCGGCGAGGATGATGAGGAACATCACCGTGGCGATCGTCGCGCCCATCGAGCGGTCGCCGAGCTGCAGCTGGAAACCGAAGAAGGTGCGGTAGAGCAGCGTACCGAGAATGTCGGTCGAGCCGTCGGGACCGGCAAGCGCGCCCTGCACCGTGTAGACCAGGTCGAAGGCGTTGAAGTTGCCGACGAAGGTCAGGATCGAGATGATGCCGATGGCGGGCAGGATCAGCGGCAGCTTGATCTTCCAGAACTGGCTCCAGCCGGTGACGCCGTCGCATTCGGCAGCCTCGATTACCTCATCCGGAATGTTGAGCAGGGCGGCATAGATCAGCATCATCGGGATGCCGACATATTGCCAGACCGAGATCAGCGACACGGTGATGAGCGCCGAGCCCGGCTTGCCGAGCCAGGGGGCAAACAGCGACTTCAGGCCGACGAGGTCGAGCATGCCGGGTGCCACGCCCCAGATCGGCGACAGGATCAGCTTCCAGATGAAGCCGACGATCACGAAGGAGAGCAGCGTCGGCAGGAAGATCGCCGTGCGGTAAAAAGTGACGAAGCGCAGCTTCGGGATCGACAACATGGCGGCGAGCGCAACGCCGATCGGGTTCTGCACGCACATGTGGATGATGAAGAAGATGACGTTGTTCTTCAGCGCATTCCAGAAGTCGTGCGCCCAGCGCTCTTCGCCAAACAGCGTCTGGAAATTCGCAAGGCCGACAAAGGTCGACTGGCCGTCGACCGTGTTGAACAGCGAAAGCCTGAGCGTCTCGATCAACGGCAGGATCATCACCGCCGAATAGACCAGGAAGGCCGGCAGCAGGAAGACGAGGATGTGCCAGCGTTTCGGCCGCCTTGCGGTCGGCTGTCCCTCTTGCACTGAAAGAGCGTCACTCATGGATCCATCCGTTTCTAGAAGACCGGTCCCCAGACAATCATGATGCGCACCGGCGCCACGCGGCCGGTCGCGCCGCATGCCGTCTGCCCCTTTATCGAGGGCTCATGACGAAGGTTAAGTCTATCGCGTTCTTTTGCAAACGACTGCGTCGGTGGCCTCCCACTGTGGGAGGCCGGTGACGCTTCGGCTGGGGGAGTGCCGTCATTCGGCATGTCGCCCCGCCCGGTCCCTACGGCATCCTTAAATCCATCCGGCTAAAGGTGCTCTATGCACGTCCAGAACGTGCGGCGCTGTAGGGCCGACCCTCCCCAAGAAGGGGAGGGAACCTGTTGCGCTTACGTCTTACTTCGCCGGCTTGTACCAGGCGTCGAGGCCCTTCTGCAGCTTCTCGGCGGCAACCTCAGGCGTATCCGTGCCGTTGATCACGTTGGCCGATTCGACCCAGGTCTCATTTTCCAGGCTCGGGGTGCCGCGTGCCAGGATCTGGTAGGTCGAGCGGATCGTCGGCTTGCACTTTTCGCGCCAGGAGACGAATTCCTGGGCGAGCGGATCGGTCATCTTCACCGGGGTCGAGTTGAGGCTGAAGAAGCCCGGCAGTGCGTTGGCGTAGATGTCGGCGAACTCAGGCGAAGCAACCCAGGTCAGGAAGGTCTTGGCCTGCTCGGCATGTGCGCTCTTGGCATTGAGGCCGATACCGATGTCGTTGTGGTCCGAAATGTAGCAGGTGTCGCCAGCATTTTTGACCGGCGGCGGGAAGGCGCCCATCTTGAACTGAGCCTGGGTGTTGAACAGGCCGATCTCCCACGAGCCTGCCGGATAGATCGCGGCGCGGCCGAGCGTGAAGAGGTTCTGGCTGTCCGGGTAGGTCTGGGCTTCGAAGCCGTCGCCGAGATAATCCTTCCACTTGGCAAGAACGCGGTAGGGCTCGACCCACGGCTCGTCGGTCAGCTTCTGCTCGCCCTTGATCAGCGCGGCGCGGCCTTCCTCACCCTTCCAGTAGTTCGGGCCGATGTTCTGGTAGCCCATGGTTGCGGCTTCCCAGAGATCCTTGGTGCCCATCGCCATCGGGATGTAGTTACCGTCGGCCTTGATCTTGTCGAGGGCAGCGAAGAATTCCGCTTCCGTCGTCGGGATCTGGATGCCGAGTTGGTCGAAGGCGTCCTTGTTGTAGATGAAGCCGTGGATGACCGATGCCATAGGCACGCAGAAGGTGGCCTTGCCGTCGTCGGTGGTCCAGGCGGACTTGGCGACCGGCGAGAAGTTTTCCATGCCCGGCAGGCTCGTCAGGTCGGCGAGGTGCTTCTTGTTGTAAAGTTCGAGCGAGACGTCGAACGGACGGCAGGTGACGAGGTCGCCTGCGGAGCCGGCGTCGAGCTTGGCGTTGAGCGCGGCATTGTATTCGGTCGGTGCCATCGGGGCGAACTTGACCTTGATGCCCGGGTTCTTGGCTTCGAAGGCCGGGATCAGCTTTTCCTGCCAGATCGCCAGGTCGTCGTTGCGCCAGCTTTCGATGGTCAGCGTCACGTCCTCGGCGTGCGCCAGCCCGGCCGTGCCGAGAATGCTCGACGCAAGCAGCAGGCCCTTGATAGTCGTACGGGTCATTCAGCTTCTCCCTCTTATGTTGCGCCGTTTTGGCGCGGTTTGAATCCCAGGCTTATGTCAGGCCGTGACGATATCGATCGCCCGGCGCAGGTTCTGTCTGGCCTCTTTCAGTGCCGCCTCCGCGACCGCAACGTCCTTCGCGCCAGAGGCGAGAAGGATTGCGACCTTGACCGAGCCGGAGGCCATGTTGATCAGCCGGCCGGCCTCGCCAGCGCCGATGCCGGTAATGTCGGTAACGATGCGGATTGCGCGGCCGTGCAGCTTGATATTGTCGGCGCGCAGGTTGACCATGTGGCCGTCGAGGACGTGCCCGAGTTGAATGCCGACCAGCGTCGAGAACATGTTGAAGGCGATCTTCTGCGCGGTACCGGCGCCCATGCGCGTCGAACCGGAAACCACTTCCGGGGGCGTCTGCAGAAGGATCGAAACGTCGGCGTCCTTGAACAGCGCCGCACCAGGATTGTTGGCGACAGCGATCACCTTGGCGCCCAGCTTGCGGGCCTCGTCGGCCGCGGCGAGCGCGTAAGGGGTGGAGCCGCTGGCGGAAACGGAAACAAGGCAGTCGCCCGCGCCGATGCCGGCCTTGCGGACGTCGTTGCGGGCAAGGTCCATGTCGTCTTCATAGCCGCCCGCAAGGTCGCTCAGGCTGGCGGTGCCGCCGGCAAGCAGAACGACGATCTGGTCCTGGGGAATGCCGTAGGTGCCGGGCAGTTCGAGCGCATCGGCCATGGCCATCAGGCCGGAACTGCCAGCGCCCGCATAGGCGAGACGCCGGCCGGATGCGAGGGATTCGGCCGCGAGCGATGCGGCAGCCGCAATCGACTCGATCGCCGCGTCGACGGCCTTGGTGGCCGCCTGCTGGCCGGACGCGAGCAGCCGGAGCGCCAGCGCCGGATGCATAAGATCCAGGCCCTTGGCGTTGTCGTGGCGCTCTTCGGTCTTGGCTGACGGCATGGGTTGTATCTCCTCTTGGTCAAATTAATGCCAAAAAAATACCAATTGTCCAGCAGAATTTAAGTTTTGACGTCTTAAAAAACTAAACAGCTAAATTAGCCCTTGAATTTCAACGTATTGCAACGAAAACGAAACTGCAGACGGATTCAGGCTTGGTTATTGGTATTTTTTTGGTATCCTCAATGGGCGGAGGTACTCATGACAAATTACCTGATCGGAATCGATGGCGGCGGAACGAGCTGCCGGGCTGCCGTGGCATCGGCGGACGGGCGCATTCTCGGGCGCGGCAAGGCGGGTGCGGCCAATATCCTGACAGACCCGGAAACCGCGCTTGCCAATATCGGTGAGGCCGCACGCGCCGCCTTTATGGAAGCGGGCCTTGATCCCCAGGGCATAACCGCTGCCAAGGCGATCGTCGGTGTCGCCGGGCACAATGTCGGCGACGCCGTGCATTATGTTAAGCGCCGCCTGCCGTTCGCCGCAGCCGATATCGAATCCGATGGCTTGATTGCCCTTCAGGGCGCGCTCGGCAATCATGACGGTGCGGTCGCTATTCTCGGTACCGGCAGCATCTATATCCTTCGCCAGGGCGAAACCGTCAGCTATGTCGGCGGCTGGGGCTTCACCATCGGCGACCATGGCAGCGGTGCACGCATCGGTCATGCGCTTCTGCAGGAAAGCCTGCTTGCCTTCGACAATATTCATGAAGCCTCGGCGGTCACCGACAGCGTCCTTGCCGAATTCAACAACGAGGCGCGCGACGTCGTCGATTTCGCCCGCCTCGCCAAGCCCGGGGAATTCGGCCGCTATGCGCCGCGTGTTTTCGAAGGCGCCGCCGCCGGCGACCCGGTTGCCGTGCGCATCCTGAAAGCCGCTGCCCTCACAGTGGACGAGGCGCTTGATGTCGTCGTTGCAAGAGGCTGCGAAAGATTGTGCCTTCTTGGCGGATTGGCGCCGCTCTATCGCCCCTGGCTTGCCGATCGGCATCAGGCCCTGCTCGTCGAGGCGGAAGCCGACGCGCTGACCGGATCGGTCGCCGTTGCCGCCCAGCGTTTCGGCACCCAGGCGAGGGCAGGCGCATGACGCACCAGCTCGCTTCCATTCTGCCGCTCGAGGGTCTGCAGTCCGGAGGGTCGGGGCCGCTCTATCTCAAGCTTCGGCAATCGCTCGAAGACGCGATCCAGTCGGGCAAGTTGAACCACGGCGACGCTCTGCCGCCCGAGCGTGATCTTGCCGACTACGCCAACATCAGCCGCGTCACCGTGCGCAAGGCGGTGGACGATCTCGTGCGCGACGGCCTGCTGGTTCGCCGCCACGGCTCCGGCACCTTCGTCGTCAAGCCGGTCTCCAAGGTGCAGCAGTCGCTCTCGCGGCTGACCTCGTTCACGGAAGACATGGCGCGCCGCGGCCTGAACACCCATGCCCGCTGGCTGGAGCGCGGCCTGTTTCACCCCTCTCCGGATGAGATGATGGCGCTCGGCCTTCCGGCCGACGCGCTGGTTGCCCGGCTCGGGCGCCTGCGCATCGCCGACGACATGCCGCTTGCCATCGAGCGCGCCAGCATTTCGGCGGAGTTCCTGCCGGACCCGCAGGCCGTCACCTCGTCTCTCTATACTGCGCTCGACAAGACCCGCTCGCGACCGGTTCGCGCCGTGCAGCGCATCTCCGCCTGCAACATCAAGGATCCGGATGCCTCGATGCTCGGCGTCGCCGTCGGTTCGGCCGGCCTTTCCATCGAACGTGTCTCCTATCTCGCATCGGGACGCGTCGTCGAATTCACCCGCTCGCTCTACCGGGGCGATGCCTATGACTTTGTCGCGGAACTGACGCTGTCGGAATCCTAAAAGCGACGGCTCCGCCAAGAAAGGGAATTGACCATGCAGACCAATATGCGCCGAGAAATCGACGAGATCCCCGAAGCCGCCCAGCGTCTGCTGGAACGCTCCGCCGACCAGCTGAAGGCCGCCGGCGCCGCACTGCGCGCCAAGGATCCGGCCTTCCTCGTCACTATCGCCCGCGGCTCCTCCGACCATGCGGCGCTGTTCCTCAAATATGCGATCGAGCTGCAAGCCGGCGTGCCCGTCGCTTCGCTCGGCCCGTCGCTCGCCTCGATCTACGGTGCCAAGCTGAAGCTCGGCGGTGCCGCGGCGATCGCGATTTCGCAGTCGGGCAAGAGCCCGGATATCGTCGCCATGGCAAAGGCTGCAACCGATGCCGGCGCGGTCTCGATCGCGCTCACCAACACGCTGCCGTCGCCGATTTCAGAGGCCTGCACCAACCCGCTCGACATCTTGGCCGGTCCGGAAATCGCCGTTGCCGCCACGAAGTCATACGTCAATTCGATCGTCGCTGGCCTTGCCGTGCTCGGCGAATGGACCGGCGACGCTGCACTTCAGCGCGCGGTCGCCGACCTGCCGAACCAGTTTGCCAAGGCCGTGAAGCTCGACTGGCAGGCCTTTGCCGACGATCTCGGCGAAGCCGAATCGCTCTATGTGCTCGGCCGCGGCCCGGCGCTCGCCATCGCCAGCGAAGCGGCGCTGAAGTTCAAGGAAACCTCCGGCATGCATGCGGAAGCCTATTCGGCGGCCGAAGTGCTGCACGGGCCGGTGGCGCTCGTCGGCGCCAAGTTCCCGGTGCTGACGCTTGCCGCCCGTGATGCGGCCGAGACGTCGGTTGCCGGCATTGCCGACGGTATGGCGGAAAAGGGCGCGGTGGTTCATGCTACCTCGAACCTCGCCGTCAAGGCCAAGCGCCTGCCGTTCGTCGAGACCGGTCACCCGATCACCGACGCGCTGACGCTGATCCTGCCGTTCTACGGTTTCGTCGAGGCCTGGTCGCGTTCGCGCGGTCTCAATCCCGATGCGCCGGCAAGCCTCAAGAAGGTAACGGAGACGAGATGAGCGAGAGGAAGGCAATCACCGGCACCCGCCTGTTCGACGGCGTCGAATGGCACGACGGCTGCGCCCTCGTCATCGAAGCTGGTCGCGTCAAGGCGATCGTGGCGTCGGCCGACATTCCCGCCGACGCCGAACGGATCGATGCCCACGGCATGCTGCTGGTGCCGGGTTTCATCGACCTGCAGGTCAACGGCGGCGGTGGTGCGCTTCTGAACGAGGAGCCGACCGTCGAAGGCATCCGGCAGATCTGCTCGGCCCATGCCAAGTTCGGCACCACGGCGCTTCTGCCGACGCTGATCACCGATACGCGCGAAATCCGAAGCGCCACCATCAAGGCCGGCCTTGAGGCAAAGGCGGCCGGTGTGCCCGGTTTCCTCGGGCTGCATCTCGAAGGCCCGCATCTTTCGGTCGCGCGCAAGGGTGCTCATGATCCGAAACTGATCCGGTCGATGGACGATGCCGATCTCGCCGAAATGCTCGATTGCGCCAAGGCGCTCGGTGTCCTGATGGTGACTGTGGCGCCGGAAAACGCCAGCAGGGAGCAGGTAAAGGCGCTCGCCGATGCCGGTGCCGTCGTCAGCCTCGGCCACACGGATGTCGGCTATGAAACTGCGGTCGCCTACGCCAAGGCGGGTGCACGTACCGTCACTCACCTCTTCAATGCCATGAGCGGTCTCGGCCATCGCGAGCCGGGCGTGGTCGGTGCTGCGCTTGCCACCGGCACGCTGCATGCGGGCCTGATTGCCGACGGCTATCACGTCGAGCCGGCGTCGATGGGCGTGGCGCTGCGCGCCAAGGTGGGGCCGGGCCAGATCTTTCTCGTCACGGACGCGATGTCGCCGATCGGCACCGACATGAAGAGCTTCCAGCTCAATGGCCGCGAAATCCTGCGCGAAGGTGGCCGCTTGACGCTTGCCGACGGCACGCTTGCCGGCGCCGACATCGACATGCTGTCTTCGGTGCGCTTCGTGCACGAGAAGCTTGGCCTCCCGGTCGAGGAAGCCCTTCGCATGGCGTCCGCCTATCCCGCCGATGCCATGGGGCTTGCCACTCACAAGGGACGGCTGAAGCCCGGAGCGGACGCCGATTTCGTGTTGCTCACGCCTGAACTCGGCATGGGCTCCACCTGGATTGGCGGCGACCAGGTCTACGCAGCCTGATTGCCGCTTACGAGAAGATTTGACAAGAAGACCCGGAAAGCGCTCCGCTCTCCGGGTCTTTCCTATGAGGGAAGGAAAGGCGCCGATCAGCGCGGGCTGCGGGCCGCAAGCTTCACCTTCATCGCCCGCACCGTCTCCGGATCGGTGCGGCGCCGATCGGAAGAAACGAACCCCATATCGACCAAGCGTGGATCCTGAGCCGGCTCACTAATCGAGCAGGAGGAGTGCACCTCGCTGACCGTGAGGTGATCGAGCAGAGCGTCGACCGTCTTCAGCGTGACGCCGGATCCCGGCATGATCGACAGCCTGGCCTTGGCAAGGCCGATGATTTCGCTAAGGCGGTCGATCGCCTGCGGCGCGCTCCTGGCCCCGCCTGAGGTGAGAATGCGCTCGAAGCCAAGGTCGACTGCGATTTCCATCGCCTCGGCGAAATCCGGGACGAGGTCGAAGGCCCGGTGCAGCGTCATGCCGAGTCCGGCCGCATGGCCGCTGAGCTTGGTGAGCATCGACGTGTCGAGCCGGCCATCGGCAAGCGAGGCGCCGAGCACGACGCCGGCCAGACCGGCATCCCGCACCGCGTCGATATCGCGGCGCATCGCGTCGAGGTCAGCGGTTGAGAAAATGAAGTCGCCGGGCCGCGGCCGGATCATCGCGTAGACGGGCACTCGTGGCGGGCCAGCCAGCGCCATAAGGCCGGGATTGGGCGTGAGGCCACCGACGGAAAGGGCGGCGCAAAGCTCGATCCGGTCGGCGCCGCCTTCGATGGCCGCGTAAAGCCCGTCGGCATCGTCGACGCAGACTTCGAGTTTGATGTCGCTCATGCCTTGTCTCCTGAAAGCCCGAGCAGCGCCGCGCCGATGAGGCCGGGCTCGATCCGGCATTCGCCGCGCACAACCAACGGCCGGTCGAACCGCCGCAGAATCCGGCTACGCACCGCCTTGTCGATCTCGGCGAGCAGTTCCTCGGCATTGGAAAGGCCGCCGCCGACGGGCACGATCGTCGCACCCGTGATGTTGATGACGAGCGCCAGCGGTGAGCTGACGAGATCGACGAGCAGGTCGACCGTGCGTTTCGCCTCGGCGTCGCCAACCTTCCAGGCCTCGATGATCTCGTGGCTCGAAAGCGTCTTGCCATGGGCCGTCTGGTGCAGCCGTTCCAGCCCGCGGGCGCCGCCGACGGTATCGACGCAGCGCTTCTGGCCGCAGCCGCAGGCATAGGCGGGAATCGCCATTGGTGGATCCCCGGCCTCCGACGCGATCGCCGGGCCATGGCCCCATTCGCCGGCGAATCCGCCATCGGCATTGATCAGCCGGCCGTCGATGACAAGGCCGCCGCCGACCCCGGTGCCGAGGATGGCACCAAAGACGATGCGATGACCGCGCCCTGCACCCGCTCCGGCCTCGGCCAGCGCAAAACAGTCGGCGTCATTGGCGATCTTCACCGGCAGATGCAGCGCCGCCTCGAGTTCAGCAACCAGTTCGAGCCCGTCGATGCAGGGAATGTTGGCGCATTTGATGCGCCGCGTCTCGGGATCGATCACGCCGGTGATCGAGATCGCCACGCAGTCCGGGTGTCCGCCCGCTTCGTCCAGAACCGATTCGAGCGCCTGCACGAACTGGCGGAAATTGGTAAGCGGCGTGGTTCGGCGCGGCAACGGAAAGATCCGGTCGCGCGAATGCACGATCGCGCCTTTGATTGCAGAGCCGCCGATATCGAAACAGACGATCATGCCTCACCCCGGATGATCGCCTCGGCCGAAAGCGCCACCGAAAGCAGCCGGTCGTCCTGGTGATGCGGGGCCGCAAGCTGGAAGCCGACCGGCATTTCCTCCGCCCCGAGCCCGCAAGGAATGGAGATGCCGCAGAAATCCAGGAAGTTGCCGATCGAGGTGTTGCGCAGCGTCTTGCCGTTGATCTTGAAGAACAGCTCGTCGTCTTCGAGAAGCGGCGCGATCGGCGGGGCGACATGGGGCAGCGTCGGGTGGGCGATGAGTTCGTTCGGCTTCAGACTTTCGACCGTCTCGTGGATCAGCTGGTCGCGCGCGTCGAGGAGCGCGATGTAGTCGGGCATGGAGATCTTCTCGCCGAGCCGCGTGCGGGCGACGACGCGTGGATCCATCGCGTTGGCCTCGGGCCCGGCCAGACGCTCGCGGTGCAGCGCATAGGCCTCCGCCGTCACCAGGGCGCCGTGGCGGGCCATCAGCCCGAACACGGCCGAGAAGGATGGAAAAGCGCGGCGGCTGACGGCAACGCCCGCCTTCTCGAGCCGCTTGATCGCGTCCTCGAAGGCCTCGACGACTTCCGGCTCCGCATCGTCGAACACCACTGTTTCCGGGATCACCAGCGCGATGCTCGAGAGGTCGGCGCGGCGCACGGTCGGCGCCGTCAGCCCGTGCATGGCGGCGTCCACCCAGACGGCATCCTGTACCGTGTGGCAGAGTGGCCCGAGCGAATCGAGGCTTTCAGCCAGCGGAAAAATGCCCTTCATCGCATAGCGGCCGCGCGTCGCCTTGTAGCCGACGATGCCGGTGAAGGCTGCGGGAATGCGGACAGATCCGCCGGTGTCGGTACCGATGGCCGCCGGCACCAGTCCGGCCGCAACCGCGACCGCCGAGCCCGACGACGAGCCGCCGGGAATGCGCTCGACGTCGGTGGCCGCCGGGTTGCGCGGCGTGCCGTAGTGCGGGTTGAGGCCAAGGCCGGAGAAGGCGAATTCACTAAGGTTGGTGCGACCGACACTGACCATGCCGGCGGCGGAAACGGCGGCGACCACAGGCGCGTCGCTCGTTGCCGGCGCGTTCGTCCGAAGCACGGCCGAGCCGGCGGTCGTAACGTTGCCGGCGGTGTCGAACAGGTCCTTCCAGGCGACCGGCAGGCCGTCGAGCAGACCGAGCGACCGCCCGGCCCTCAGACGCTTCGAGGCAGCCTCCGCATCCCGCGTCGCGCGCTCCGGCGTCAGCTCGACAAAGATGGCGTAATCGCCGTGTGCGTCGATCGCCGCATAGGTTTCCTTGGCGAGCTCCACCGGATCCAGCTTGCCGCTCTGCACCAGCACCGAAAGGCTGGCGAGTGTCTTTTGTTCTGTCATGTCATCCTCCGCGGAGCGCTGCTGCCGGCATCCCGTATGTCTACAATATCGCCGCTCCCGGCGTTTTCCATGCTTCCCTTAGACGAGGCGCATGAATCTTGCATAAAGACGGGTGCCTGCCGGGACTATCTTGTCGCCGGTAGCGCCTCTGCCTACATGCACCATCGAACCTTGGCCCATGCTGGAGAGCGATGATGATCCTGGACGCGGCGCGACTGTCGCTTGCCAATCTGTTTGCACCCGAGACCCGATCGGTCTTCTGGAAGGTGCTGGGCCTGACGATCCTTGCGCTTGTCGCCCTGTGGTTTGCGGTGCGCGAAGTGTTCATCTGGCTCGCCTTGCCCTGGATCGACACGCTGATGCCGGGCACGCCCGTCTGGGCCGGCTGGCTGACCTTCGTGCTCGGCATCTTCGCAAGCCTTGGCCTGGCCCTGGCGCTCGCCCTGCTTCTTGCGCCCGTCACCGCACTGATCGCCGGCTTCTTCCTCGACGACGTCGCCGACGTCATCGAGAAGCGTGACTATCCGAACGAGCCCCCGGGACGGCCGCTGCCGCTCGGCGAGGCGGTTGCCGGCTCACTGAAGTTCCTGGGCGTCGTGATCCTCGGCAACCTCCTGGCGCTGGTGCTGCTGCTCGTTCCGGGCGTCAATCTCGTCGCCTTCTTCCTGGTCAACGGTTATCTGCTCGGTCGCGAATTCTTCGAGTTTGCGGCGATGCGCTATCGCGCGCCGGCGGAAGCGCGGCTCTTCCGGGAAAAGCACCGCTCGACCGTCTTTCTCGCGGGTCTACTGCTCGCGGGCTTCCTGGCTGTGCCCTTCGTCAACCTTTTGACGCCGCTCTTTGCTGCCGGCCTGATGGTGCACCTGCACAAGCGTCTTTCGGCTAGGGATCCCGGGTTCTCGCTGCGTGTGGCGGCGAAGGCATAAGGCCTTGCTTGACATAAGGCCGGCTGTGGCCAATCTGCCGGCAAACGGCGCCGCGCGCCCATGGAGTTTGCAAGAATGAGCAACACCGACGAACGGATCACCCGCCTCGAGGAGACCGTGGCCCATCAAGCCAAGACCATCGAGGAGCTTTCCGATCAGCTTGCCGAGCAATGGAAGGTGGTCGAGCAGGCGCGCGCCAAGCTCGACCGGCTGACAGAAAGGTTCCTGACGCTCGAAGAGCAGTCTCTCGACGCGCCGGCAATCACGAAGCCGCCGCATTACTGATCACCGCGCTCACGTCAGGACAAGCAAAAAAATGGCCGCCGGTCCAATGAACCGGCGGCCTTTTTCATGACGCAAGCGCTGCTCTTAGTAAGGGCAGGACTCGTCGCTCATGTAGTCGTGGACCTGGACCTTGCCGGCAATGATTTCGGCTTTCACCTTTTCCACCGCGTCGAGCATCTCGGGCGTGATCAGCGCCTTGTTGTTGTCGTCGAGCGCGTAGCCGACGCCGTCTTCCTTGAGGCCGAGGTTGGAAATGCCGAATTCGAACTTGTCGTTCTTGGCTGCCGTGAAGGCTTCGTAGACGGCGACGTCGACGCGCTTCAGCATCGAGGTCAGGACCTTGCCCGGCTGCAGGGCGTTCTGGTTGCTATCGACGCCGATGCCGAGCTTGCCCGCATCTGCGGCTGCCTGCAGAACGCCGACACCGGTGCCGCCGGCTGCGTGGTAGACGACATCCGAGCCCTGGTCGATCTGGGACTTGGCGATTTCGCCGCCCTTGACCGGGTCGTTCCAGGCGTCCGGCGTCGTGCCGGTGTAGGCTTCCAGAACCTTGACGTCAGCGCCGGTCGACTTGGCGCCGCCAACGTAGCCACAGGCGAACTTGTGGATCAGCGGAACGTCCATGCCGCCGACGAAGCTGACGGTCTTCGACTTGGAAGCGAGACCGGCGAGAACGCCGACGAGGTAGGAGCCTTCCTGTTCCTTGAAGACGACCGACTTGACGTTCGGCTTCTCGACGACCATGTCGATGATCGCGAACTTGATATCCGGATATTCCGGCGCGATCTTCTCGAGCGAAGCCGCCCAGTTGAAGCCGGCCATGACGATCGGGCTGTTGCCGTCGCTGGCGAAGCGGCGCAGCGCCTGTTCGCGCTGGGCATCGTTGGCGATTTCGAACTCGCGGTATTCGACGCCCGATTCCGTCTTGAACTTCTCGGCGCCGTTAAAGGCAGCCTCGTTGAAGGATTTGTCGAACTTGCCGCCGAGATCGTAGATGATCGCCGGCTTGATGTCGGCGGCCAGTGCCGTGGCGGACATCATCGAAAAGGCAAAAAGACCGAGAATTGTTTTTTTCATCGTGCAGCCCTGTTGTCGCTATTGATCTTATTGGGTCCTCCCGCCGGCTCCCTGACGGAAGCCTGTCTGCGGAACCCACCCCCTTCTCCTTGGGGCTAGGGTGGCGCATCCTTGCACGGTCACGGCAAAAAAACACTCAAAATTTTTCAGATGGTAAAAATTGAAGCCACGGATACCGGCACGCGTAAGGCACGGGTTCTGTTGCATTTTTTGAGATCACGACAAGGTGTCCCGGTCGGTTCGGCGCGGCCTCAGGGTTGTGGGTATCGCGACCGCGCGCGGGATGCCATCCGCGGGGTATGCGTCTAGTGGCCGATCGGGCAGCTGACGCCGGTGCCGCGCAGGCCGCAATAGCCGCTGGGGTTCTTCGCCAGATATTGCTGGTGGTAGTCCTCGGCGAAATAGAACGGTCCCGCCATGCCGATCTCGGTCGTCACCCTGCCGCCGTGATTGGCGTGCTTCAGCGCCGTCTGGAAAGTGGTGCGCGCGGCCTTGGCGTGCGCCAACTGCTCGTCGTCGTAGGCATAGATCGCCGAGCGGTAGGTGGTGCCGATATCGTTGCCCTGGCGCATGCCCTGCGTCGGGTCGTGTTCCTCAAAGAAGGTCCTGAGCAGGCTCGCGAGCTTCACCTTTTCCGGATCATAGACGACCAGGACCACTTCGGCATGGCCGGTAAGCCCTGTCGTCGTTTCCTGGTAGGTCGGGTTCGGTGTCAGCCCGCCGGCATAGCCGACCGCCGTCACGTAGACGCCGGGGATGTTCCACAGCAATCGTTCGGCGCCCCAGAAGCAGCCCATGCCCAGAAGGATGCTCTTGGTGTCGTCGGGGTAGGGACCTTTCAACGGTCGGCCGGAAACGAAATGTGTCTCGGCCGTCGGGATCGCGGCGTCACGGCCCGGCAGCGCCGTCTGCGTGTCCGGCATGATCGTTTTCTTGTTGAACATGTCGATCAGGAACATCAGCACACTCCTTTCGATGCGAAGGCCGCCTGCAATGCGTCAGGCGGCGAATCGTCCGGCCGCCGGCCGCTTCTTGTATCCGACCATCCATAGCACGAGGGCGATCAGCGCCAGCACCGCAAAGGCCGGCTGTTGCAGCAGCCAATGCAGCATCCCGTGCCAGATCGTCGGTGCGGTATCGGAACGTTGCGCAAACTGGACCCAGCTTGCCGTGTCGGCGCCAAGCGCCTCCAGGTCGTCGCCGAGCGACGTCATGACCAGTTCCGATGCTGCGACCGACTGGATCGCGTCGACGGCACCGGCAAGCACGGCGGCAAACAACACGACGGCGCTCGCCAGCCTCAATAGAAATCGCATTGGATTGCATTCCCTTCAATTCGCTGGCTGGCGCCAGTCATCGGCTCGGCGCGTCGCCCTGCCGCATCTTCTCCGATCGCCCGTGCCTCGGACAAGGCCCGACAATGAAAATATGCGGCAATCTGGCATGCCGGAGGATGTGGCCGAGACGGGCCGGACGCATCGGACACGCCCTGACGCAAGAGATAAGCCCCTTGCCCGGAGTGCACAATGGGAACCGGGAACCCGCCCGCGTCACAAGATGTCAATAATCTGTCAGAAAGCAGTTGATCCCGGGCAAATCATCGGTATATAGACGCGCGTCCGCCGGTTATCAGCCGGCTGACGCCGAAGGGCCCCGCCCTTCCCATCCAGCCGGATTGACCATCGGCTGCTGACGGATGGACAGGTGGCCGAGTGGTTGAAGGCGCACGCCTGGAACGCGTGTATACGTGAAAGCGTATCGAGGGTTCGAATCCCTCTCTGTCCGCCATTTCCCCCTTGTTCTGTTTCCATTACCAATGCGCATTAAGCGCTACCCTTGTCCTATCTACTGGCGGGTATTGATCTGAGGCGCCGTGACAACGTCGGTGCGCAAAGTCGCGTCCTTTCTTTTCTCCTCCTGCTGAACAGCGCACTTGTTATTGAGATAAGTCAGTGCTTATGTGTTTGGCATGATCGAGAACGAGATATTCCGAGCCCTGGCTGACCCCACGCGCCGCGCCATCTTCGAGAAGCTTGCTGACGGAAGCATGAATGCCAGCGCTTTGCGGGAAGGTATGGACATAAGCCAGCCGGCCATGTCCCAGCACATTTCCGTGTTGCGGAGTGCCGGGTTGGTGAAGGAGCAGCGGCAAGGTCGGTTCGTAAACTACGAAGTCGACCCGGACGGGCTGGCGCAAATTGCGCAGTGGCTCGCGAAATACCGTGCCTACTGGCCGGCACGCATCGAAGCTCTGAAGATCTTGCTGAAGGATATGGACCAATGAACCACGAAATCAGCGCCCCGGACGATAACAGCCTTGAGCTGGAATACGAACTCGACGAGGCGCCGCAGAAGGTCTGGCGCGCAATCAGCATCCCGGCGTTTCGCGAAAACTGGCTACCGAAAGAGGCATTGGCCGACCCCGATGGCGCCGTCGTCGTGCCTGGAGAAGAGGTCCGCTACAGGCTGCGCGAAACCGAAGCTCCGTTTCTCGAAAGTACGGTCACATTCCGGATCGCCCCGATTGGTTCGGGCGGCACCCGGCTGCGGATCGTCCACGAACTGCCGAATGTTCGCGGCGGTCGCGTGACCAGGACGGCCGCGAACAGCAACGATACTCTCATGCTCGCCGCCTAGACCGGCGAGCTTCCCCTCAATCTCTGGATAAATGGAGTTCGCCGATGCGCGAAGCGATGCAACTCGTCCCTATGGTCGTCGAGCAGTCGAACGGTGGAGAGCGGTCGTTCGACATCTATTCCCGCCTGCTGCGCGAGCGAATCATCTTTCTCAACGGTGAGGTGAACGACACGGTCTCTGCGCTGGTCTGCGCCCAGATGCTTCTTCTCGAAGCGGAAAACCCGAAGAAGCCCATCCATCTCTATATCAATTCGCCGGGCGGCGTGGTGACCAGCGGTTTCGCCATGTACGACACCATGCGCTACATCCGGGCACCGGTGCATACACTGTGCATGGGGACCGCACGGTCGATGGGTTCGTTTCTGCTGATGGCCGGCACGCCGGGCCAACGGGCCGCCTTGCCCAATGCCAGCATCCTCGTGCACCAGCCATCGGGCGGTTTTCAGGGCCAGGCGTCCGACATGCAGATCCATGCCGAGGAGATCCTTCGCACCAAGCAGCGCATGACGCGCCTCTATGCGGAACATTGCGGACGGACCTACGAGGAGTTCGAACGCGCTATGGACCGGGACCGTTTCATGACCGCGGAAGAAGCATTGGAATGGGGCCTGATCGACACCATCCTGAAGGTTCGCGACGACGGCGAGCCGGCGGCCTCCAGCGGCTTTGCCCTCTAACGGTCTGTCACTGTTCGGCGGGCTACCGGCCGATAACGGATGGTCCGCTGCCGAGCCCCTCGAAGGCGCCCCCCTGCCAAGGGAGTATCCCCGACGTCCGAATCGCCTGGCGCTAAAAAATCGTCGCCCGCGCGATCCGTTTCGCCTCTCCGCTTCGTCTTTGGTGCATCCGCAACGAAGGAGAAGCACCATGACCACTGCACCCGTCACTCTCGTCAACGTTCTGAAGGTCGAACCCGGCAAGCAGGAGCAGTTGATCGCGCTGTTGAAGCGCAACATCGACACCGTCATCCGCACGCTCGGCGGCTGGCGGACGAGCCGGCTGATTGCTGCCAGGGATGGCGCCAGCGTCATCATCTATTCGGAATGGGAGATGCCCGCGGCCGTCGAGGCGATGCGCGCCGATGTCAGGATGAAGGCCTATTTCCCACAGATCCTCGAACTGGCGAGCCTCGAATCGGTCATCGGTGAGGTGGTCCTCAGCGATCACAGCTGATGTCGAACGGCTGTGCGTTGCCGGAGCCGGTTTCGATCGGTCAGGCAGCGGACATTTTCTTCAGTCCACGCTATCGTCCGAACCGGCCCCTGGAGATACCCGATGGAACTCGATGTCATGAATACGGAAGACTTCGAGGATCGCTTGAGGGAACTCCGGCCGCGGTTGCACCGCTATTGCGCGCGCATGACCGGCTCGGCCGTGGATGGTGAGGATGTGCTGCAGGACACGCTGATCAAGGCCGTGCAGGCGCGGGCGGATGGCGTGGTGGTGGACAATCTCGAAGGCTGGCTGCTGCGCATCGCCCACAACACCAGTCTGGATTTTTTGCGCCGGCGGTCCAGGCACAAGATCGTCCCGCTGCTCGATGACATGGAAGACGCCCCGCTGCCCGAGGCGGACATCGTCGCGATCGGCTTTCAAACCTTCCTGCAACTGCCGGAACTTCAGCGCTGTGCGGTGATCCTGAAGGATGTGCTTGGTCATTCGATCGAGGAAATCGCCGCTATCGCCGAGTGTACGCCGGCGGCGGCCAAATCGGCGCTGCAGCGCGCCAGGGTGGCGCTCAGGCACCTGACCGAACGCCCGGAGGATATGCGGCTGCCGCTGATGTCCGACGCGAACCGGCACAAACTGGCAAGTTTCGTGCGCTTCTTTCAGGGCGGCGACTTCGATGCCATCCGCGCCATGCTGGCCGACGATGTAAAACTTGAGCTGGTCAACAGGCTGAAGCTGGAGGGTCGCGAGGGCATCAGCCGCTATTTCACCCGCTATGCGCAGGAGACAAAGTGGCGTTTCGCGCTCGGCGCAATCGAAGGGCGGCCGGCCATGCTGGTTTTCGACAGTGCCGGCCCCATGAAAAAACCGGCGCATTTCGTCGTTCTCGATTGGCGTGGAGACGAGATCGCCGCGATCCGCGATTTTCTCTTCGCCCCCTATGTGCTTGAAACCGTTGATTGGGTTCGTCTGGCTTGAACTGCGAGACAGCGGCTCTTTGCCGATTGAGGGTCCGTTCTCCGTCAAATGTTGACGGTTCCGCGCTATTCTTGGACCTTCGCTGGTATCGGCAGCCGTTGGGTTTCGGCAGGTTTCCCTGGCCGGTGTGGCACCGGCTCCGAGCATCGCGGGGGACCGGTTGCGTTCTGGGGAGAGGCAGCATGAGTTTGGCGAGCGACGCGCACTTCTGGGACCGGACGTCGCGGCGATACGCCAAGGGAACGATCGCGGACCCGGCCGCCTATGAACACACGCTCGACCGCACCCGCGCCTTGCTTCTGCCCGATGACCGCGTGCTCGAACTCGGTTGCGGCACGGGAACGACGGCGTTTCGGCTGGCGGGCGATGTGCGCGATTACCTTGCAACCGATTTTTCGACCGAGATGATCGCCATTGCCCGGGAGAGGTACGCCGTCGATCTGGTTCCGAACCTCGCCTTTCGCAGCGCGACGGCCGAAACGCTTGCGGCCGAATGTGGGCAGTTCGATGCGGTGCTGGGCTTCAACTACCTGCATCTCGTGCGCGATCTGCCCGCCACGCTCGACAACATCCATACCCTGCTTGCCTCCAGGGGCGTGTTCATCTCCAAGACGCCCTGCGTCGGCGACATGAACCCGCTCGTCCGGCTCCTGCTCTTGCCGGCGATGCGGGCCGTCGGACTGGCGCCCTATGCGGGAACTTTCAGCGCAGCAGAGCTCAGCCGGCACATCGTCGCCGCCGGCTTCGAGCTTCTGTCGGCGGAAAATCACGCATCGGCGAGCAACGACAACCGCCCCTACATCGTCGCCCGGAAGCGCTGAGGTGTTAGACCAGAGCAGCCGTGCTGCCCTGGTCTCGATGCGTTCCAGACACGCGCTGCCGCGAGGGCTGAGTGGTCCTGCCGAGCCGCCGATTGTTGACGTTCAACGCCTGCGCGACACGATCGATACCAGCGCCAGGCCGCCGATCACGGAGACGTGCTCCAGCGCCACGGTCATGTCGCGGAAGGCCTCTTCGCCTTCCTTCAGCCAGAAAGGATGGGCGATCGGGATCGTCAGCACCGTGAAGACGGCGAGCGCCCCGGCGGCAAGCCAGACCCAACGGTTGAGGATGATCAGCAGAGAGGCGCCGATCTGCAGGATCAACGTCATCGAATTGAACAGCCATCCCGGCGTCAGGCCGAAGCCTTCCATGATCGCGACGTTGGCGTTGAAGTCGAAGAGCTTGGCAAGGCCGCTTGACCAGAAGACGAGCGTCAGCAGCACGCGGGCGAGAATGCCGAAGGCGCGCGAATCGAGAATGCTTGCGATAGGGCCTGACATGGATCATCCCTGCCTTGCGGTGAGAAAGGCGACCCTGCGGACGATTGCCGGTGTCGGCGCGATGGCGAACAGGCCAGCGAGCCAGCAGGCGGCGCTCGATGCTGCGGCGCCGCCGGGCTCGGCGATGCCCGCAGATGCCGTTCCAGTCCCGGGATTGTCAGTCCTTATCTGGTTTTCCAATGCCACGTCGGCCCCCATTTCCGATTGAACCGACGGGGTTTGTAGAAGCTCAACCAGGCTTGAGGTCAAGAAAACGGCCATGCGACAAATTGGGTGGCGCTGGCGGCGGTCGTTCGATGAATAGTTAGCTCTTGCGCTAAGTATTGACGCGTGATACTTAGCCTTATGGAACAGTATTCAGACCGATTGGACGTGATCTTTCAGGCGCTCGCCGATCCCACCCGCCGTGCGGTGCTTGCGCGGCTCGGCGGCGGTCCGGCGAGCATCAGCGATCTCGCCAGACCCTTCGACATGGCCCTGCCGTCCTTCTTGAAGCACATCCACTACCTTGAAGGCAGCGGGCTCATCCGCACGCACAAGGAGGGCAGGGTGCGCACCTGCGCCATCGAGAAGGCGCAGTTCACCGCGGTAGAGAGCTGGCTTTCGGCGCAGCGCGCGCTCTGGGAAGGCCGCGCCGACCGGCTGGAAAAATTCGTCACTGAACACGAGGAGGAATGACCATGATCCGCTCTCCCGATCCTGAACTCGACCTGACGATGGCGCGCATCATCAAGGCGCCGCGCGCGACGGTCTGGCGCGCCTGGAGCGATCCCACTCGGCTTGAGCAATGGTGGGTTCCTGAGCCGGCAAGATGCAAGGTGATCGACATGGATCTCAGGCCCGGCGGCAGTTTCGTGACGCGGATCAGCGAAGGCGGCGGCGCATTCGTGCCGCATATCAACGCCTGTTTTCTCGCGGTCGACGAACTCTCGCGCATCGTCTTCACCGACACGCTCGTTGCCGGTTGGCGGCCGGCGGAAAACGCCTTCATGACGGCGATCATCACCCTCAGCGATCATCCAGCCGGCACCGAATACGCTGCCCATGTAATGCATCGGAGCGGCGCGGACCGGAAGATGCACGAGGAGATGGGTTTTCACGACGGCTGGGGAACGGTTGCCGGGCAATTGGCCCGGTTCGTCGAGCAAACTCACTGAGGAGACGATCCCATGCGCAATATCGTGCTGCAGATGATGACGACACTGAATGGCCGCCTCGACGATCCGCTTGCCTGGATGGGGACCGTGGTCGACGAGCAATACCGGGCGATCGACCGCCTTTACGCAGGCTACGACACGGTTCTGGTCGGCCGCACCACCTATGAGGAGATGGTCGGCTATTGGCCGGGCGCGCTGAACGACAAGGCGGGCGGCGAGACCAATCGGGTGATGGCAGGGCGTATGCACGACTATCGCAAGATCGTGTTCTCCCGCACCGAAGAGCAGGCGATCAGCCGCTGGCACAATGCCGAGCGGGCGGTGGTTCCTGATGATGCGGCGCTCTCGCGCTACCTGACCGACCTGAAGGCTGGGCCCGGCCGGGATATCCATTTGTCCGGCGGCGCGAGCCTGGCGCAGACGGTGATCGGCCTCGGCCTCGTCGACCGCTACCACTTCTTCGTCTACCCGGTCGTATCGCCCGGCGAACCATGGTTCGCCCGGCTTCGCGACAAGAACGAGCTGCAGCTGATTGGCAGCGAGCACTACGACAACGGCGTCGTTGGACTCCACTACGCGACGGTACGCGACGCAAAGTCAGCGCGACCGAAAAGCTTCTCGGAGCTCATCGCCTAAGAGCAATTCCAGGAAAAGTGCGAAGCGGTTTTCCGTCCGGAATTGCGCCAGCCAAGCGAGCAATTCCAGGAAAAGTGCGAAGCGGTTTTCCGTCCGGAATTGCGCGGCTTTTGGGATCACTCCCCGGCTTGCAGGGTGGTGAACAGCCGGTCGTAGGTCGGCGCCAGCAGGCGTAGGCTTGCGGCCGCCTCGGCATCCCTGCGCAGGACCAGCGGATACTGCAGCGCGCCGATCAGCCGCGCCTGTTCGCCGGCGATGGCGGCGGATTTGGCAAGGCCTGCCCGCGCCAGGCAGGACGCCGCGTCGCCGGCGCGGCGGGCACCGACACGAACGGCGAAGTGCACGAGGTGAGCCCGCAGGTTCTTGTCGCAATGGTCTTCGATCAGAGCGGCGAGCGCTTCGGCTGCGTCGGCATTGCCAAGGCTG
The DNA here is from genome assembly GCF_001427045.1 of Ensifer sp. Root558. Classification (NCBI taxonomy): domain Bacteria; kingdom Pseudomonadati; phylum Pseudomonadota; class Alphaproteobacteria; order Hyphomicrobiales; family Rhizobiaceae; genus Ensifer; species Ensifer sp. Root558. The sequence goes on from NZ_LMGC01000012.1 coordinate 104,929, forward strand.
CCCGTCGGCACCAGCCGGTCCGTGGTCATCGAGAGCCAGTGGATCGCGGCCGGCACCGAGGCGCGGATTGCCTCGACCTCGCTCACGTCGGCGACACGAGAGAATCCCCATCGCATGGTGTAGGGGTCGCCGTAGCCCAGCGTCTCGGCGCCCCAGGCCGTCATGAAATCGTGGAGCGGCAGGGAGGCGTAGGGATATCCTTGCGGGTCGTGCATCAGCACGCGCGTCTCGTCGATCGCGAGGACCACGACATAGTGATCGGCCTCGATCGGTCCCGTCATGCCGGGCTGGTGCCTCAGATGCCCCATCTCCACCGGGCCGACCCAGACGGGACCATCCTTCAGCGCCGCGCGCAGGCGGGAAAGCGCGTCCTCGGGCTCGCCGCCGCTGCTGACCTGCGACGTCCAGCCGAGCGCCTTCAGCGCACCGTCGAACCCGGCCTCCGGATCCCAGCCGTAGGGGTCGAAGAACGGCAGGGTACCGCCGACGATCTGCATGCCGAAGGGGCTGCCGGTGGCAAGCTCAATGGTCGAGGTCGAGGGCGCGGCTTCGCCGAACATCATTGCAAATGAGTTGGCGTAGCAATAGGGGCCGGAGCCCACATAGGAAAAGTGCTGCATCGGTTGGTCCTTGAGTGATTGGGGCGTGCGGGGATTGGTTAGCGCACGATGGGGTAGGCGACATCGAAGCGCGTACCGCCTCTGCCGGGGTAGATTTCGTAGGGGCTGCCGAAGCAGCTGAGATCGTCGCTTTGCTCGAACCAGGCTTCGATCGCGTCATAGACGCGGAGCACGGCCGGAAAGGTTTCGAACGGTTCGGCCACGGCCAGGAACGCTTCGCGTCCTGCCGGCTGAAGGCGGATGCGCAGATCACCAGTGGGTTCGAGACTGCCGTCATAGCCGATCGCGACCTCGACGAGACCCTTGCCGTCGTGATTGACCGGCTCGTGGAAATGCAGCGTCATCGGCCCGTCGTCGCTCTTGCCCGATTGCGCAAGATAGCCGCGGATCTCCGTTTCGGCGCTTTGGGTGAAGGCGTCGAGCGCGTCCACCGTCACATGATGCTGGCGATAGACGATTTTCGAAGGCGCGACGTCGCGCACGGCAACGGCCCTAACCAGCGGATCGTCGCCGCCGCTCGATTGCCGGATGATTGCCTCCACCAGCTCGCGCTGATCCTCGAGCCGTTTGCTCTGCACCTCCAGCCAGGCGCGCAGCTCCGCGAGGCGAACGTCGGGCTGAAGATCGATCAGCCGCGCGATCCGGGCGATCGGCAGACCCAGCTGCCGCAGCCGGGCAATCAGCCTGGCGCGGCTTGCCTGCGTGGCGGCGTAATAGCGGTAACCGGTCGCGGGATCGACATGGGCAGGCACCAGCAGGCCCTGCTCGGCATAAAGCCTGAGTGCTTTCGGCGACAATCGTGTGGCGGCGCCGAAGCGCCCTGCAAGGAAGTAGGAATCGGTCATGAAGGTAGTCTGGGGCCAGCCCCAGGGGCGAGGTCAAGGGGCACGTTGCCGTCTTTCCTGTTGAAGACCTCCCGGAACAGGCGACCGCTCCGGGAGGGGCAAGGCTATCGATTTTCGCTCCGGTTGAGAAACGCAAGCGCCAGCAGCGTGATCGTCGCCATGCCGAGGCAATAGCCGACGAGCGGCCAGGCCGTATCACCGCCAAGCAGGAGAACGGCGCCGGTGCCAATGAGGCTGACGATCAGGCTCTGGATCGAGAAGTAGAGCGCGACCGCCGTCCCGGCGATGGCATCGAAGGCCTTGAGCGCTCCGTTGGCGGTGACCGAGGCGCTCATGACGATGCCGAAGGCGATCACCCACATTGGCAGCACGAAGCTCTGGAACGACGGCACCGCCGAGGCTTCGCCCGCGCCAAGCAGCAGCCCGCCGAGGATGATCAAGGCCATGCCGCGGGCGAGGCAACCGGAGGTCCCGTAGCGGGTGACGAAGCCCCTGGCGAAGCGCGTGGCGATGATCATCACGACGGCGGCGGTGGCGAATGCCAGGCTGAAGCCGAGCTGCGAATAGCCGGCGCGATCGATGAGCAGGCGTGGCGCCGTGGAGAAGAACACGAAAAACGCGCCCATCGCCGTGCTGAAGCCAAGCGTATAGGTCCAGAAGGCGCCACTTGCGAGCATGGGCCTGAACCTCGGCCTCATCGGTGCCGCGGCGTCAGGCCGGGTTTCCGACCACCGCGGCAAGGCCTGGCCGAGTGCTGCAAGGCCAAGCATGGCAAGCGTCAGGAAGATCGCCCGCCATCCGAAAGCGCCTGATATCAGCGCGCCGGCGATCGGCCCGAGCGCCGGCACGAAGGAAAGCATGGCGCTGAAGAGGCCATAGATGGTCACACCCTCCGGACGTGCGCCATAAACGTCGCGCACGGTCGCGAAGGTCGCGACCAGTGCGGCCGAGGCGCCGGCCGCCTGGACAAGCCGCAAGGCGACGAAGACCGGTGCCGAGGTGGTTGCGGCCAGTCCCAGCGAGGCCAGCGCAAATAGCGTCGCGCCACCGAGAAGAACGGGACGGCGGCCGACGCGGTCGGACAGCGGGCCGAACAGCAGCTGACCCAGCCCCAAAAGCAGCATGTAGAGGCTGAGCGTGAGCTGGACGACTGCGGGCGACGTGCCGAGGATCGCCGGCATGTCGGGCACGACGGGCAGGTAAATGTCCATGGCGAGCGACGCCAGGATATCGAAGGGCGCCATCAGCAAAAGTGCTGCCGGCAGCGAATAGGACCAGGTGAGGGAATTACGATCGGGCATGATGAAACATCCGCGCAAATGAAAACCATTCGGCGGCGATCTGCCACTTCATCAAATCTTCTGAATGTGAGCCGACAGACGCCGCAACAACTTATTCAACCGTTGTTGCGGCTTACCTGGTTGCTGACGGGTCGGTCCTCATCTGCGGCTCCTATGGCGGCTCTCCAGCGATAACGCCAAGCCAGCCGAAATCTCATGCCGGCATGTCCTATCATCGGGATTTCCGGACGGCAACTCCTGGCTCAGCTATCAGCCTCGGCCGCGCCCGGCATCACCGCCAGCCGGTTCTCGACGCTGGTGACGCCGATCACCGATGCTGCGGCATCGCCGGCGCAGGCGATGTCGGATGCCTGCGCCACATGACCGGAAAGCACCACGATCCCGCCGAGCGCCATCACCGAGATCTCGCGCGTATCGATCATCGCCGCATACTGGATGTAGCGCAGCACCTTGTCGGCGAGCGCATCGTCGATGAGATGCGGATCGTCGTCTTTGTGCGCGTAAATGGACTTCTCTGTCGGCATGGCTCGTTCCTCATGCTGTTTCGGAACGCCTGCGGCCGGGGAATGTTCCCCTCCCTGTGCCCGCTGCTCGCGCGCTTGCGGCGCGGGTGCGAACAACGTTATTGCTGGCAGGACCATTCCAGGAGCGGAAAGAGGAAAGCATCTGCGGTCTTCCGCCCGTCTCCCGCTCTACCTCATGAGAACAGACCCCGAAGATCTTGGATCGATACGCTCCAAGGTCATCGTGATCCAGGGCCCGCGCATGTCCGACATCTTCCAGAACGTCCTGCCCATCTTCATCCTGATCCTTGCCGGCTGGTTGCTGGTGCGCCTGGGTTACCTGAAACCGGCCGTCGGCGAAGCCTTGGGCGATTTCGTCTTTCGCGTCGCCGTGCCCATCCTGCTGTTTCGCACGATTGCGGAAGCGGATTTCAAGGACGGTTCGCCCTGGCCGCTCTGGGTCGCCTATTTCTCGGGCGTCGCGGTGACCTGGACGTTGGGACACGTGGCGGCGACGCTCGTCTTCGGGCGGGATGCGCGCATGGGGGTTCTCGCTGGCGTCTCCTCCGCCTTCGCCAACACGGTCTTCATCGGCCTGCCGCTGGTGTCGCGAATCGTCGGCGAGGAGGGCATCGTTGCGATCTCGATCCTGCTTTCGGTGCATCTGCCCGTCATGATGATAGCGGGCACGCTCTTGATGGAGCGTGCGGAGCGGCGCGCCGGCGGCAAGCCGGGGCAAAGCCCGCTGCAGCTCTTGGCCGGTGTCGCCCGCAATCTGGTGCGCAACCCGCTGGTGATCGGCCTTGCCTGCGGCGCCGCCTTCCACCTTATCGGCCAGCCGCTTGGCGGTCCGGTCAAGACCGTCGTCGATCAACTGGCGTCGATGGCAGCACCCGCGGCGCTGATCTCGATCGGCATGGCGCTGGATAAATACGGCCTTGCCGGCAATCTCGGGCTCGCTTCGGTGACGAGCGTCTTGAAGCTCGCCGTCATGCCGGCGGTCGTCTATGCGAGCTGCCACCTGCTCGGCCTCAACGACAACTGGACGACGGCGCTGGTGCTGACGTCGGCGGTGCCGACGGGTGTCAATGCCTGGCTGATCGCCAACCATTTCAATGTCGGCCATGGGCTGGCGTCCTCGACGATCACGCTGACGACTGCGCTCGGCGTCATCAGCGTTTCGGTCTGGGCCTATCTGCTGATGTGATTACCGCTCTCTCCGGCAAACTGTTTCGCCGCGGAGGCTTGGATCCGCCTGAACGTTCCGTGCGCAACATCTCCGCCTATCCCCGAATACGAAAAGGCCCGGCGCGAGCCGGGCCTTTTGCATGGGATCGTTTCCGACCGCTGAACTTATTGAGCCGGTGCCGGCTGGCCTTCGGCAGGCTTGGCTTCGGTTGCCGGCGCTTCGGCCGGCTTTGCACCTTCGGCGCCAGCAGCCGGTGCTGCTTCACCGGCAGCCGGTGCGGCTTCGGCAGAACCGGCAGATGCGTCCGGCAGTGCTGCCGGAGCGTCGGCCTGCTCGCGCAGCCAGGCGATCAGGTTGGCGCGCTCGTCGGGCTTCTTGACGCCGGCAAAGCCCATGGCGGTGCCCGGAACGTGCTTCTTCGGTGCTTCGATGAAGTAGCTGAGGTGGTCGTAGTCCCAGACGACCTTGCCGCCTTCGGCAAACGTCTTCATGCCGGCCGAGTAGCTGAAGCCCTCATGCGAAGCGATCGGACGGTTGACGAGGCCCCAGAGGTTCGGACCGACTTTGTTTGCGCCGCCCTTGTCGGCGGTGTGACAGCTTGCGCATTTCTTGAACACGGTTTCACCGGCAGAAGCGTCGGCCTTGAGCAGCAGCGGCTTGATGTCGACTTCGACTTCCGCGGCACCACCGGCACCGGCTTCAGACGTGCCTTCTTCCGCAACGATCGTAAAGCCTTCCTTCTCGGGAGCTTCGGAATGGAAAATGCCTTCCGATGCAATGGACACGGACATCAGAACGAAGACCGTTCCCAGAAAGGCGCCCACGCCCATGTTCACATATGAATTCATCTGCAAACGCTCCCTTTGCCACCGGCGCAAACAAAAACCCGGCCTATCTTGAAATCGCGCGGAACCTATGTCTTTTGGCTCTGCGTTGCAACAGTGATTATCGGCCCCTAACTGAGACTTATTGACACTTTCGGCGGGGTTTTTGAAGGCCAGATCATGAATCGCGAAAATTCAGGTAAAGTCATCGTGCTCATTCCGGCGCGCATGGCCTCGACACGCCTACCCGGAAAGCCGCTCGCCGATATTTGCGGCCTGCCGATGATCGTCCAGGTCGCGACCCGAGCGCAGGAAGCGGACGTCGGCCGCGTCGTCGTTGCCGTTGACGACCAGCAGGTCTTCGACGTCGTGCGCGAGGCCGGCTTCGAAGCGATAATGACCCGCATCGACCACCAGTCCGGCTCCGACCGGATCTACGAAGCGCTGCAGAAGGCCGATCCGAACGGCGAAGCCGAGATCGTCATCAACGTCCAGGGTGACCTTCCGACGGTCGAACCGGCATCGATCCGCGCGGCGCTGAACCCGCTCGAAAATGCCGCCACCGATATCGCCACGCTGACGGTGGCGATCGCCGAGGAGAGCGAGAAGACCAACCCGAACATCGTCAAGGTCGTCGGTTCGCCGCTTTCCGACACGCGCCTGCGTGCGCTCTATTTTACCCGCGCGACCGCGCCTCATGGCGAAGGCCCGCTCTATCATCACATCGGGCTCTATGCCTATCGACGGCAGGCGCTGGAACGCTTCGTCTCGCTTCAGCCCTCCGTGCTCGAACGCCGCGAATCGCTGGAGCAGCTGCGTGCGCTCGAAGCCGGCATGCGCATTGATGTCGAGATCGTCGATTCGGTCCCGCTTGGTGTGGACACGCCGGTGGAGCTGGAAAAGGCCCGCCGCATCCTGTCTGCCCGTACCCGCTGATATCAGAACCTGAGAAGGACGCTACCGTGACCGCCAAGACCAACAGGATTTCCTTCCAGGGCGACTATGGCGCCAATTCCGACATGGCCTGCCGCGACATGTTCCCGTCGATGGAGCCGCTGCCCTGCCAGACCTTCGAGGATGCCTTCGTCGCGGTCGAGAACGGCAACGCCGATCTGGCGATGATCCCGATCGAGAACACGATCGCCGGCCGGGTCGCCGACATCCATCACCTCCTGCCGGAATCGCGGCTGCACATCGTCGGCGAATATTTCATGCCGATCCGTTTTCAGCTGATGGTGCTTCCGGGTGTCACGCGTGACGAGATCCGCACCGTGCACAGCCACATCCATGCGCTCGGCCAGTGCCGCAAGATCGTGCGCTCCAACGGCTGGAAGCCGGTCGTCGCCGGCGATACGGCGGGCGCGGCAAAGCTCGTCTCCGAAAAGGGCGACCGCTCGATGGCCGCGCTCGCGCCGCGGCTTGCCGCCGATCTCTATGGCCTCGAAATCATCGCCGAGAACGTCGAGGATACCGAGAGCAACGTCACCCGCTTCGTCGTGCTGTCCCGGGAAGAGCAGCGCATCGCCCGCACCAGCGACGAAGAGCTGATCATCACCACCTTCGTCTTCAATGTCCGCAACATCCCGGCAGCGCTCTACAAGGCCATGGGCGGTTTCGCCACCAACGGCATCAACATGACCAAGCTCGAGAGCTACCAGCTTGGCGGCCGGTTCGTGGCGACGCAGTTCTATGCGGATATCGAAGGCCACCCGGATGATGTCGGCGTGCGCCATGCCATGGACGAGCTTCGCTTCTTCTCCGAAAAGGTCCGCATCCTCGGAACCTATAACGCGCACCCGATGCGCGGCGTTCTCTGAACAGGCGGCTCCGGCGCGAAGCTGTTGAGAAAGGCCTGCGTAGGCGGGCCTCGACCGCCTCCCAAAGTGGTGAGGCGGTCGCTATCGTTAGCACGCTGCTTGGCCCCTCAGCTCCGCCTGAAGGCCGCGAATGCGCCTGATTTCTGACCAAAATGAAGCCTGCGGTTGTGGTCTTCTCGCGCCGCACATATCTGATCCTGCCATTTGGCTAAGGTTTTCAGAGCATCACGTTTAAGTCCTGAGCGTACCGTTCGCGGTGATTTTCCGAGAGAATCATTGGTTTCGCCGCGCCCTACCGGGGTGAAAGTGGCAAAAATTCGTTAACCGGCTACGCGTCTGACGCATGCCTAGTTTGCAATCGTGGCGCTACACAAATTTTAGGCAAATGCCTATTTGACGCTCGTCAAGTAAGGAGTGTTAAAGATGAAGATCCGTCAGAAGATCATGGAATATGCGAAGACCCGCCGTGCGATCCGCGAGCTGAATGCTCTCGACGATCACGCACTGAGCGACATCGGTCTGTCCCGTTCGCAGATCCAGGCCGCCGTTTACGGCCGCTAATTCCGTACCATTCGCGCATCCCGCCGCTTCAGGCTGGTGGGATGCGCGCAGCATACCCTCTCGCTTAAGAATCGTAGAGGCAGACGCGCAGCCGGTGACCATCCGGATCGAGCGCGACGAAAGTCGGACCGAAATCCATTTCGGTCAATTCCTGCGCAATCGGCAGGCCTTTCCCCTTCCAATCCTCGTAACGTGCGCGCACCGCGCTCTCGTCTTCCACCATGAAGGCCAGTTCCGACCGGCTGCCCGATGCCGCCGGCTCCGGCGCGACCGTATGTTCGGCCCAGAGCCCGAGCGTGAAGCCACCCGGCAGCTCGAAGGACGAGAAGGTCTGGTAGGTGACGCTTGGTTCCTGCGCGAGAAGCGCGCGATAGAAGGTCACGCTTGCGAGCGGGTCCTTGACGTAGAGAACGATGAGATTTGCCTTGGCCATGCTGTTCCTCCTTGTTGCGGAAGGTGCAGGCTAGGGCTGGCCGCTGCCAGTTTCTGTCAGCATCGGCGCACCAACACCCGTCAGGAGCCGACCGTCTCTCGCTTCGACGCCGCCATGTTCTGGCTCGAGCGCCAATCCTTCATCAGCACCTGCCGGCGGCGGGGATAGCGCGCCTCAGTCACCGTCATCTTCTGCATGCGGTCGGCGCGAAAGTGCCGGAAGTCCAGGCGCAGCTCGCACCAGGCCATGACCATGCGCACGTTCTCAAAGAAGCCGAGGGCAAAGGGCCAGACGGTGCGCTGCGTCGCGCTGCCGTCATTGTCGACGTAGTCGAGTTCCACCTTGCGCTCGTTGCGGATTGCGCGCCTAAGCGCGGCGATGTCGATGCCGTTGGTGGCCGGCGGGCTCGGGCCGACGAGCAGGGTCGAACTGTCGAGCTCCTCGCGAAGTTCGGCCGGCAGCACCGCGGCAATCTTGGCGAGCGCATTGGCGGCAGCGCCGGCGAGATCGTCGTCGGTGCGCTTGGAGACCCAGCGCGAGCCGAGCACCAAGGCTTCGATCTCCTCGGCGGAAAACATCATCGGTGGCAGCATGAAGCCGGGCTTGAGCACATAACCGAGCCCCGGTTCGCCCTCGATATCAGCGCCCTGCGCCTGGAGGCTGGCGATATCGCGGTAGAGCGTTCTGAGGCTGACGCCGGTTTCTTCCGCCAGTCGCTGGCCGCTCACCGGCTGGCGGTAGCGCCGGAGCACCTGCAGAAGGTCGAGCAGCCGTTCGGAGCGGGACACGGTCGATCTCCCTGTATCCGTCGCCTTATGTCCGCTCGCCCCAGGCGAGCCAGTCACGCATCAGCTGGTGCGCAATCGCGCCCTTCGGCGGCGGAATATGCGCGTCGCCGGTGTCGGCGACCCCGGTCGACCTTTCGAGCATCGCGATCGTTTCATCGCGCGTGAACCAGCGCACGTCTTCCAGCTCGTGCTCGTCGCGCTTGATGACGGTTGATTTCGCCTCCGCATAGCAGCCGATCATCAGCGTGTGCGGCATCGGCCAGGGCTGCGAGGCATGGTAGCGTACCCGGCCGATATGGATGCCGGACTCCTCGAGCGTTTCCCGCCGCACGGCGTTTTCGATCGTCTCGCCCGGCTCGACGAAGCCGGCAAGGCAAGAATACATGCCCGGCGCGAAATGCGGGCTGCGGCCGAGCAGGCAAAGATCGCGCTCAAGGTCGATCGTCATCATGATGACGACAGGGTCGGTGCGCGGGAAGACCATATGGCCGCAGGCGGTGCAGACCCGGCGATAGCCGCCAGCCTTGCCTTCCATCGGGCCTGCGCAGCGACCGCAGAAGCGGTTGTTGGCATTCCAGGTAATCAAGCTCGAGCCTTGCGCGAACTGGCCGAGCAGTTCCTCCGGCAGCATCTGCTGGCGATAGAGGGTGCGGCCGTCGGCGATCTTGAAGGGCTCGGTGATCGTCTCGTCCGTCAGGCCCGTCGGCACGGCCAGCCGGGGCTCGCCGTTGGCGAGGTAGCCGAGCAGGATCGTCTCGTCGAGAACGGGTTCGAGACCTTCGAGCTCATAAGGCGCAAACAGTGGGTCGATGATCTTCTCGTCATGCTTGACGATCAGCTTCGGTCCGGAGAAGGCCAGGAAATGCGCACCCGGGTGCTTCAGTGCCACCTGCACGCAATCGTCGGCCCGGTGCTCCGACTGGCGATCCAGATGATTCTCCGAGAAGGCGACGAGGGTGCTTGGCTCTGGATGCGGGCTGCGAAGGTCAAAGATCGATTTCGTCATGTTCAGAGGTTTTCCAGAATGCGGGCTGCGAAGGCCTGATGTTCTTTTTCGTCCCACGGCTCCGCCTTGCCGAAGCCCCAGACCGGCCCCGGCCAGTTCGGGTCGCCGTCGCTGCGGGCGATGATATGCACGTGAAGCTGCCGGACGATGTTGCCCAATGCGCCGATATTGATTTTCTCGGCGCCCGTGACCTTCTTCAGCGCCGTCGCTGCCATGGTCGTCTCGAAGGTCAGCATCGTCTGGTCGAGCGGGGTGAGGTCGAAGATCTCAGAAATGCCTTCACGCTGAGGAATGAGCACGAGCCACGGCCAGCGGCGGTCGTTCATCAGCCGCATCTGGCAAAGCCCGATCGAGGCGATCGGAATGCCGTCGCGCTCGAGCCGCTCGTCGAGGGTGAAGGTCGTCAACTGGGTCTCCTCGGCTATTGAGAATGGCGGATTCGCCTTGTTTTGCATATCGATATCAGTTTTTTGACGGCTTGGCTTGCATTTGCTTTCGATATTGCCGATATGGAAGCCGGGAGGTTGGTGGTGGACGAGCCACTCGCCAACCGGGTCAGGTCCGGAAGGAAGCAGCCCCAACGAGCTCCGGCACGGGTCATCGTGCCAGCCTCCCACCTTCTCCGTCCTGTCGGGACAAGAGTTCGAACAGCGGCAGGGTCGATGAGCGACGATACGTCCATTTCATCCGTTGAGAAACCAGCCGCCTACCGTGTTCTGGCGCGCAAGTATCGCCCCAAGGATTTCTCCGACCTGATGGTCGGCCAGGAACCGATGGTGCGCACGCTCACCAACGCGTTCGAAACCGGCCGCATCGCCCAAGCCTACATGCTTACCGGGGTGCGCGGGGTCGGCAAGACCACCACCGCCCGCATTCTCGCCCGCGCGCTGAACTATAAGACACCGGATATCGATCGGCCGACCATCGACCTGCGCGTTCCCGGCGAACATTGCCAGGCGATCATGGATGGGCGTCACGTCGACGTCATCGAAATGGACGCGGCGTCACACACCGGCATCGACGATATCCGCGAGATCATCGAACAGGTGCGCTACCGCCCGGTTTCGGCCCGCTACAAAGTCTACATCATCGACGAAGTGCACATGCTCTCGACCCAGGCCTTCAACGGCCTGCTGAAGACGCTCGAAGAGCCGCCAGAGCATGTGAAATTCATCTTCGCGACCACCGAAATCCGCAAAGTGCCGATCACGGTTCTGTCGCGCTGCCAGCGCTTCGACCTGCGCCGCATCAGCGCGTCCGATCTCGTCGGCCTGTTTTCGACGATCCTCGGCAAGGAAGGCGTATCCTTCGATCCGGAAGCGCTTGCGATGGTGGCCCGCGCTGCCGAAGGCTCGGCGCGCGACGGTCTGTCGCTGCTCGACCAGGCGATCGCCCACGGCGGCGGCGCTGTGGAAGTCGAAACCGTGCGTTCGATGCTCGGCCTTGCAGACCGCGCCCGCATCGTCGACCTCTTCGAGCACGTCGTCAAAGGCGATGTCGCCGCGGCCCTCAAGGAATTCACCGCACAATACGAGGCCGGCGCCAATCCGACGGTCGTATTGACCGACCTTGCCGATTTCACCCATCTCGTCACCCGGATGAAATACGTGCCGGAGGCGGTCAACGACCAGTCCTTGAGCGAGATCGAGCGCACCCGCGGCGCCGTCTTTGCCGAGAGCGTGGCGGTTACGGCGCTCTCGCGCATCTGGCAGATGCTCCTGAAGGGCATTCCGGAAGCCGAAAGCTCGTCGCGCCCGGCGGGTGCCGCCGAAATGGTGCTGATCCGCCTGGCGCATGCGGCACATCTGCCGGCGCCTGAAGAGGCCGCGCGGCGCTTGCTGGAACTTTCCGGCAATGAAGGCGGCGGCGCTCGCCCTGGCCCTTCAGGTGGCAACGGCGGCGGCGCACAGGCCCAGGCTTCCGTGTCCGTGTCGGCGCAGGCATCGCAGCCGATGCCGGTGCAGCGCCCGACGAGCAATGGCGCGACCATGCTGCGCGCCGTCCCGGACGTGCCGCCCCAGGCGGTTGCCGTTGGCCGCATCGAAGAACGCCCGGTGGCGGCGCCTGCGGCCAAGCCGCAGCCGTCGGTGCCGGTCAATTCGATCGCCGACATCGCCGATCTCTGCGCCAAGAACCGCGACATCAAGCTGAAGACGCTGGTGCGCGGCTTTCTGCGGCTCGTGCGGATCGAGCCCGGACGTCTCGACGTCAACGTCTCGGACGACGCGCCGAAGACGCTGCTTGGCGAAGTGGCCGTCAAGCTAAAGGAATGGACCGGCATCCACTGGATCGTCAGCTACAGCCGCGAGGCCGGTGAGCCGACGCTGATCGAGGCGGAACAGCGGGCGCAGGAGCAGCGCGTCAACGACGCGCGCCAGGACCCCGATGTCGCCGCCATTCTCGCCCGGTTCCCGGGCGCCAAGATCACCGACGTGCGCATTCGCGCCGTTGAAGAAGAGGCCGAGAGCCAGGCTCCGGCTACAGCCGAATCCGCCGACGGCGATATCGTCCCTGGCGACGACATCGAATAGTCCCGTCTGCGAGCAGAAACAGAAAGACAGGAGACGACGATGCGCGACATCATGGGGATGATGGGCAAGGTCAAGGAAATGCAGGCCAAGATGGAAAAGATGCAGGCGGAAATCGCCGCGCTCGAAGTCGACGGCACCTCTGGCGGTGGCCTCGTCACCGTTCGCCTCGACGGCAAGGGCACCCTCAAGAGCCTGAAGATCGATCCCTCGCTGTTCAAGGAAGACGACGTCGAGATCCTCGAAGACCTGATCGTCGCCGCCCACAAGGACGCCAAGGACAAGGCCGAAGCCGTGCAGGCGGAAAAGACCCGCGAACTGACCGCCGGCCTGCCGATCCCGCCCGGCATGAAGCTGCCCTTCTGATCGTCTCCGGGCAGTAGGTTCGGGAAGCAGGGCGGTCTGCCGCCCGCAGCATTTGCGCGCCGGCGGTGGTAGCCGCCGGGTACCGCGTCGATACCCGCCGCTTCGCGTGCGGGCGTTTCGAAGGCGATTCCGTTTCGGCGCGATATGGGCTAAAAGCGCCGCATGGCAAAACGAGTCACCGGCCCCGAAATCGAAAAACTCATCCAACTCCTGGCGAAAGTGCCGGGGCTCGGACCGCGTTCGGCGCGCCGCGCCGCCCTGCATCTCGTCAAGAAGAAGGACCAGTTGCTGGGTCCGCTCGCCGACGCGATGGGCGAAGCGCACCGCAAGGTCCGCATCTGTTCCTGCTGCGGCAATGTCGATACGATCGATCCCTGCACCGTTTGTTCGGACGAGCGTCGCGACCACTCCGTGCTCATCGTTGTCGAGGACGTTTCCGATCTCTGGGCACTGGAACGCGCCGGCGCGATGAACGCCGCCTATCATGTGCTCGGCGGCACGCTCTCGCCGCTCGACGGCGTCGGCCCCGACGATCTCAACATCAAGGGTCTCGTCCAGCGCGTCGCCAATGGCGGCGTCCGCGAGCTGATCATCGCCGTCAATGCCACCGTCGAGGGCCAGACGACGGCGCACTACATCACCGACCAGCTCGAAGGCATGGAGGTGAAGATCACCCGGCTTGCCCATGGCGTGCCGGTCGGCGGCGAGCTCGACTACCTCGACGAAGGCACCTTGGCGGCTGCCCTTCGCGCCCGCACGTCGATCTGAGCGTCATTTCGGACGCTGCAATCCAACCGATGGGGAAGCCTTATGCTGAGACTTCTTTCACTGACGACCTTGCTGCTCTGTGGCTGGCTGGGGCTCGCGCAAGCCGCGACCAAAGCCGACGTCGAGGCGCAGTTTCGTACCTGGCTGCAGAATGATCTCTGGCCGGAGGCGAAGAAGGCCGGCATTTCCGCCGGATCCTTCAAGGCGGCCTTTTCCGACGTGAAGCTCAACTGGGACCTGCCGGATCTGGCGCCGCCCGGCTTCCCGAAGCCGAAGGAACAGAAGCAGAGCCAGGCGGAGTTTTCCTCGCCCGGAAACTACTTCTCGGAAAAGCGTCTGCAGGGGCTCGCCGCCACCGGCCGCAGCCTGGCTTCCACCCATGCGTCGACCCTGAAGAAGATCGAGCGCACCTATGGCGTGCCGGGCTCGGTGATCGTTGCCATCTGGGGCCGCGAATCCGGCTTCGGCCGCGCCAAGATCCCCTATCCGGTGGTCGACGTGCTCGCGACCAAGGCGTTTATGTCGACGCGGCCAGACCTGTTTCGCCGCGAGCTGATCGCGGCATTGCACATTCTCGACAGCGGCGATGTCGACGAGGCGGCGATGCGCGGCTCTTGGGCCGGCGCGATGGGTCAGCCGCAGTTCATGCCGTCGAGCTTCCTGCAATATGCCGTCGATTTCGATGGCGACGGCCGCCGCGACATCTGGAATTCGGTGCCAGACAGCCTGGCGTCGATCGCCAATTATCTGGTCAAGAAGGGCTGGCAGCGCGAGCGTGACTGGGGCTTCGAAGTATCGATTCCCGAAGCCGTCTCCTGTGCGCAGGAAGGGCCGGACCTCGCCCAGCCCCTGTCGAGTTGGGCAAACAAGGGGATCGTCAGGATTTCCGGCAAGGCCTTTCCGTCGCACGAATTGTCCGCATCTTCGATGATGCTGGTGCCCGCTGGTCGCCATGGGCCGGAGTTTATCGTCACGCCGAATTTCTACGTGCTCAAGGAATACAACAACTCCGACCTCTACGCGCTCTTCATCGGCAACCTCGCCGACCGCATTGCGACGGGCGGCGGCGCGTTCCGCGGCACGTGGGGCGACGTCGGCAACATGCTGCGCTCGGACGTTCTGAAGATGCAGAAGGCGCTGGTTGCCAAGGGCTACGACGTCGGCAAGGTCGATGGTCTCCCCGGCTACAAGACACGCCGTTCGCTCGGCGACTGGCAGGCAAAGAGCGGCCTTGCCGCCACCTGCTTCCCCGATGCTTCGCTGAAGGCGAAGCTGCGATAGAGCCAATTGCAGCCGGAGGCACTGGTGTGCCGACTGCCGAAAAGAAAAGGCCCCGTCATCGGGGCCTTTTTCGTTGCATGTTCGAGACCGGCGCGAGGGCCGGCACAAGCTAGTGCATGTCCACATTCACCTGGCGCTTGTAGCGCTCGTAATGGGTCGGCACGATCGTCTGGCGCTCGATCATCCGGTGCACGCGCGGTGGTGCTTTGCCGCTATGCAGCGCCGTCAGCCTGTCGCCGACGGCCGCGTCCGCCTGGGTGCGCCGCTGGTTGTGACGCACATATTCGACCCAGGTCGGCACGTGGTAGGTCTCCGTCCAGGTGGTCGGGTTTTCAAGGTCGCGCATCAGCGCCCAGTGTCCGGCGCCGTCACGGATGCGGATGCGCCGCCGTTCCGCCATGGTTGTCAGGAACTCCGGGATGTCGTCGTCGGCGATTTCGTAGTCGATCATGATGACGATCGGGCCGCTGCGCGGTTTCAGGTCCAGTTCGAGCGGCGGCTCGTTGAAGCGGTTCAGCGGATCGAGGTTGAGCGAGGTGAATTCCGGCAAGGGCAGGCGGAAGCCGACCACGACGCCGGCGAACATCAGCAGACAGGAGCCCATCAACGCGTTGGCCGCGCCATATTGCTCGGCGGCCGTACCCCAGAGCCAGCTGCCGCCGGCAATGCCGCCGAAGGTCATGGTCTGGTAGAGCGAAAGGGCGCGGCCAACCACCCAGCGCGGCGTCGACAGCTGCACCGTGGTGTTGAACAGCGATAGCGCCAGCACCCAACAGGCGCCGGAGATGAGCAGCACGAGACAGCTCAGCCAGGCATAGGTGCTCCAGGCCGTGATCGCGGCGCTGGCGGCAAAGCCGGTGAAGGCGATGCGCACGATCGCCTCGCTCGAAAGCTTCTCGCGCAGGCGGGCGGAGAGCAGCGCCCCGCCGATCGCGCCAAGGCCGAAGGCGCCGAGCATCAGACCGTAGGTGAGCGGCCCACCCTGAACGAGGTCGCGGGCGACGAGCGGCAGAAGAGCGAGGATGGCGCTTGCCGAAAGGCCGAAAAGGAAGCCGCGCAAGAGAACCTTGCCGATGTTCGGCGACATCGCGACGTAGCGCAGGCCAGCCGAAATGGCGCGCCCCAGCGTCTCGCGCGGCAACGTGCTCGTCGGCACCTCGCGACGCCAGCGCACCAGCGCAAAGAGGATGGCGAAATAGCTGAGCGTATTGGCGAAGAAGGCAGCCGCCGCACCGAGTGCCGCGACGATGGCGCCGCCGATCGCCGGGCCGACGCTTCGGGTGATGTTGAAGCCCATGCTGTTGAGCGCGACCGCTGCCGGCAGGTCTTCGCGCGGAACCATGTCGCCGACCGACGCCTGCCAGGACGGGTTGTTGAGCGCCGTGCCGCAGCCGATGAGGAAGGTGAAGAGCAGGAGCAGCCAGGGCGTGATCAGCCCGACATAGGCACAGATCGTCAAGAGCGCCGAGACGAAGAGCATGAAACACTGCGCCACCAGCATGATCCGCCGCCGGTCGAAATTGTCGGCAAGCGCGCCAGAGACAAGCGAGAAAAGCATGATCGGCAGCGAGGTCGAAGCCTGCACCAGCGCCACCATGTTCGCCGATGAGGAAATGGAGGTCATCAGCCAGGCGGCCCCGACCGATTGAATAAGGCCGCCGAAATTGGAGGCGAGGCTCGCGATCCATATCGTGCGGAAGATGTCGTGCTTGAAGGGGGCAAGCGGCGAAATACGGGTTGGCACCTCGTCTTCTCTCTTCGTTTCTTGATTGTCGTCTCGAAGCGGTTCGTCTCCTGTTATAGGCCCGACAACGCGAAGTGCCACCCGCTGAAACTGACCTTGTTGGCGAAGATGCTCGCCGGCGGTTCGTCCGGCCATTTGCGTCGGACGGCCCAATGCCTTGCAATTTGCGGCGATGGGGCGTATATGAGCCTCAAATTCTTGATCGGTAGATGAAGAGTGGGCCCGTCAGGACCCGCTCTTTTTTATTAGCCGGTCCGATGAGGAGATGATCGTTTGTCCGATACGACAACGGCTGAAAATGCAAATGAACCCCGCCTGATCACCGAAACCGGTCTCGACCAGCGCGTCGCCGACATCATCGAGCCGGTGATCGTGCCGATGGGCTACCAGCTCGTGCGGGTGCGCATGTCGGGCCAGAACGGCATGACGCTGCAGATCATGGCAGAGCGCACCGACGGCACCATGACCGTCGAGGACTGCGAAGAGATCTCCAAGGCCATTTCGCCGGTGCTCGATGTGGAAGATCCGATCGACAAGGCGTATCATCTCGAAGTGTCGTCGCCGGGCATCGACCGCCCGATGGTGCGCAAGTCCGACTTCTTCCGCTGGCAGGGTCACCTGCTGAAATGCGAGACGTCGGTTCTGGTCGATGGCCGCAAGCGGTTCCGCGGCAAGATCGTTTCTGTCGATGACGACGGTTTCCGGCTTGAGCGCGACCAGGTGGCCTATGGCGAGGAGCCCGTCGTCGTGATCCCGTTCACCACGCTTTCCGAAGCGCGGCTGATCCTGACCGACGATCTGATCCGCGATGCGCTGACGGCCGACAAGAAGGCCAAGGCTGCGCGTGCCGCGAACGAGAATTTCGAAGACGAAGATTCACCTATTGAGGAATAAGTCGGGCGGAGCTTGAAAGCCCCCTGCAACCCAACGGAGACAAGACATGGCAGTCAGTGCTAACCGGCTCGAGCTTCTGCAGATCGCGGATGCTGTCGCGCGTGAAAAGGTGATCGACCGCGAGATCGTTCTGGCCGCGATGGCCGACGCGATCCAGAAGGCCGCCCGCTCGCGCTATGGGTCGGAATCGAACATCCGCGCCGACATCAACTCCAAGACTGGCGAAATCCGCCTGCAGCGTCTTCTGGAAGTGGTCGAGAAGGCTGACGACTACTCCACGCAGATCCCGCTCGAGCTTGCTCGCGATCGCAATCCGGACGCCAAGCTCGGTGACTTCATCGCCGACCCGCTGCCGCCGATGGATTTTGGCCGCATCGCCGCCCAGTCGGCCAAGCAGGTCATAGTGCAGAAGGTGCGTGAAGCCGAGCGCGACCGTCAGTTCGACGAGTTCAAGGATCGCGTCGGCGAGATCGTCAACGGCACGGTCAAGCGCGTCGAATACGGCAACGTCATCGTCGACCTCGGCCGTGGCGAAGGCATCATCCGTCGCGACGAGATGATCCCGCGCGAAAACATGCGCTACGGCGATCGCGTCCGCTCCTTCGTCTACGACGTTCGCCGCGAACAGCGCGGCCCGCAGATCTTCCTGTCGCGTACCCATCCGCAGTTCATGGTGAAGCTCTTCACCATGGAAGTGCCTGAAATTTACGACGGCATCATCCAGATCAAGTCGGTTGCCCGCGACCCGGGTTCGCGCGCCAAGATCGCGGTCGTCTCCAACGATAGCTCGATCGATCCGGTCGGCGCCTGCGTCGGTATGCGCGGTTCGCGCGTTCAGGCCGTCGTTGGCGAGTTGCAGGGCGAAAAGATCGACATCATTCCGTGGTCGCAGGATCCGGCATCGTTCATCGTCAACGCGCTGCAGCCGGCCGAAGTCGCCAAGGTCGTTCTCGACGAAGACGCCGAGCGCATCGAAGTGGTCGTTCCCGACGAGCAGCTGTCGCTCGCCATCGGCCGACGCGGCCAGAACGTTCGCCTCGCTTCGCAGCTGACCGGCTGGGATATCGACATCCTGACCGAGCAGGAAGAGAGCGAACGCCGCCAGAAGGAATTCACCGAGCGCACCAACCTCTTCATGGATGCGCTCGACGTCGACGAAATGGTCGGTCAGGTGCTGGCTTCGGAAGGCTTTGCCGCCGTCGAGGAGCTTGCCTATGTCGATCTCGACGAAATTGCGTCGATCGACGGTTTCGACGACGAGACCGCCAACGAAATCCAGACCCGCGCTCGCGAGTACCTGGACCGGATCGAGGCGGAAATGGATGCCAAGCGCCGCGAACTCGGCGTTGCCGACGAACTGCGCTCAATCGACGGCCTGACGAGCCAGATGCTCGTTGCGCTGGGCGAAGAAGGCATCAAGACGGTCGAGGACTTTGCTGGTTGCGCCGCTGACGATCTCGTCGGCTGGAGCGAACGCAAGGACGGCGAGACCAAGCGTTTCGAAGGCACCTTCTCGAAGTTCGACGTCTCGCGCGCCGAAGCCGAAGCCATGATCGTTCAGGCCCGCCTCGCAGCCGGCTGGATCACGCAAGAGGACCTGGCAAGCGAAGAGGTCGAAGGTGAAGAGCCGATCGACGTTGCCGAAGGCGCCGAGCAGGACGCTTAAGGACGATGATCGCCTCTGATCATGCCGACAGCCTGCCTTCGGACGCCCTGCCCACGGATGGGGGGCCGAAGGATCGCAACGGCAGCACGCGGACCTGCATCGTCACCCGTGAAAGCGGTTCGCCAGACGAGTTGATCCGCTTCGTGGCTGGGCCAGACGGTCGCGTCGTTCCCGATCTGAAGCGTCAGCTTCCGGGGCGCGGCTGCTGGGTCAAGGCCGAGCGGGCGCTGATTGAGAAGGCGGTGGCGAAGAAGTTCTTCGCCCGCGCCCTGAAGGCGGACGTCAAGGCCGACGCGACGCTCGCCGACGATGTCGACCGGCTGCTCGCCGAGCAACTGGCCGGAATGATGAACATGGCGCGCAAGGCGGCCCAGTTCATCTCCGGCGCAACGAAGACGGAGCAGGCCGTCAGGGGACTGGCGGCACTCGCCGTGTTTCACGCGTCCGACGCTGCGGCCGACGGCGTGCGCAAGATAGACCAGGCCCGCAAGGCGATGAGCTTTGTGGCCGACGATGAAATGGAAATACCTTCGTTCCGTCCCTTCACCGGGGCGGAAATGGAGGGCCTTTTAGGAAGTAATGCTTTTATCCATGCCGCAGCGCTTGCAGGGCAGGCGGGTGAAGGTGTAGTGAAGCGCGCAATCATGCTCGAAAAGTACCGAGGATCCGTCCCGGTCCGGGCCGACGGCGGCGCTGGCAAGCCACAGCAATGACCCGCGTCACCGGCACAGTCTGGCATCGCGTACATTGTTTGAGACAATTTGGAAGACAGGGTCAGGTGATACGCATCCGGCCCTGATCGCTAGGAACGGAACGGAATGACCGACAACAACGACGACAAGACAGGCAGCGCAGCGGGCAAGAAGACGCTGACCCTGAAGCCCCACGGGGTTTCGCAGGGGACCGTGCGTCAGGACATGGGCCGTGGCCGCACCAAGGCGGTCGTGGTCGAAACCAAGAAACGCCCCTTCCACCGCCCCAAGGACGAGCGTCCGATCACACCGGTTGCTGCAGCTCCCGCTGCGCGCCCGGCCGATCAGCGCCCGGCTCAGCCGCAGCCTTCGGGTCGCCCGGCACCGCAGCCGCAGCAGCATTCGACGCGTCAGGAAGCCAACCAGGCCAATCGTCCGCGCGTCGGTGTCGTTCTGAACCAGCTATCCGCCGGTGAGATCGATGCGCGCCGCCGTGCTCTGGCCGAAGCCCAGATCCGGGACGCCGAAGAAGCGGTCATCCGCGCTGAGAACGAAGCACGCCGCAAGCGTGAGGAAGAAGCCCGTCTCCAGCAGGAGAAGGAAGAAGCCGCACGCCGCGCTGCCGAGGAAGCAGCCCGCGCGGCGGCCGAGCCCGAAGCCAAAGCCGAAGTTAAGGCCGCAGAGGTTGTTGAAGAGCGCCCCGTGGCTGCTCGCGCACCGGCTTCCACCGAGCGTCGCGTTGACAGCCGCCCGCAGGCAGGACGGCCCGCCGACCAGGCAGGTGGACTTCCGACCCCGGCTCCGGCCGGCGCACTGCGCGGCCGTAAGGTCGACAACGAAAAGGATGACGATCGTGGTCCGCGTCCCGGCGCAGGTCCGGCGCGCGGCAAGGTCGTGCGTCCCGAGCCTGCCAAGGTTCCGGCCCGCCCGAAGGGCGACGACGGCCGCCGCCAGGGCAAGCTGACACTGACCACCGCTGCCGACGAGGATAGCGGCCAGCGCGCCCGTTCGCTGTCGGCCATGCGTCGCCGCCAGGAGAAGTTCAAGCGCAGCCAGATGCAGGAAACCCGCGAGAAGATTTCGCGCGAAGTCATCCTGCCCGAGACCATCACCATTCAGGAGCTGTCGCAGCGCATGTCTGAGCGCGCCGTTGACGTCATCAAGTTCCTGATGAAGGAAGGTCAGATGATGAAGCCCGGCGATCTGATCGATGCCGACCTGGCCGAACTCATCGCCGGCGAATTCGGCCACACGGTCAAGCGCGTTTCGGAATCCGACGTCGAAGAGGGCATCTTCAACGTTTCGGACACGGACGAAGAAATGGAACCGCGTCCGCCGATCGTCACGATCATGGGTCACGTCGACCACGGCAAGACCTCGCTGCTCGATGCGATCCGCCACGCCAACGTGGTGGCCGGCGAAGCCGGTGGCATCACCCAGCACATCGGCGCCTACCAGGTCGAGCAGAACGGCAACAAGATCACCTTCATCGACACCCCCGGCCACGCGGCGTTCACCGCCATGCGTGCTCGCGGTGCCCAGGCGACCGATATCGCGATCCTGGTGGTTGCGGCTGACGACAGCGTGATGCCGCAGACGATCGAATCGATCAACCACGCCAAGGCGGCCGGTGTTCCGATCATCGTGGCGATCAACAAGGTCGACAAGCCGTCGGCAAATCCGCAGAAGGTTCGCACCGAACTGCTGCAGCACGAAGTCTTCGTCGAATCCATGGGCGGTGAAGTCCTCGACGTGGAAGTGTCCGCCAAGAACGGCACCAACCTCGACAAGCTGCTCGAAGCGATCCTGCTTCAGGCGGAAATCCTCGACCTGCGCGCCAATCCGAACCGGACGGCCGAAGGTACGGTCGTGGAAGCCGAGCTTGACCGCGGTCGCGGTGCGGTTGCCACCGTCCTCGTTCAGAAGGGCACGTTGCGTCCGGGTCAGATCATCGTCGCCGGTGATCAGTGGGGCCGTGTGCGCGCGCTCGTCAACGACAAGGGCGAACACGTCAAGGAAGCCGGTCCGTCCATGCCGGTCGAGGTTCTCGGCCTGTCCGGTACGCCGGCAGCCGGCGACAAGTTCGCCGTCGTCGAGAACGAAAGCCGTGCTCGCGAGATCTCCGAGTACCGCCAGCGTCTCGCCCGTGAGAAGCAGGTTGCCCGTCAGTCCGGCTCGCGCGGTTCGCTCGAGCAGATGATGACCCAGCTCCAGACCTCCGGTCTCAAGGAGTTCCCGCTGGTCATCAAGGGCGACGTGCAGGGTTCGATCGAAGCGATCGCCGGTGCTCTCGACAAGCTCGGAACCGACGAAGTGCGTGCGCGCATCGTGCATTCGGGTGCCGGCGGTATCACCGAGTCCGATATCTCGCTCGCCGAGGCATCGAACGCCGCGATCATCGGCTTCAACGTCCGCGCCAACTCGCAGGCCCGTTCGGCCGCCGAGCGTGCCGGCATCGAAATCCGCTACTACAACATCATCTACGATCTGGTAGATGACGTGAAGGCGGCGATGTCGGGCCTGCTCTCGCCGGAGCGTCGCGAAACCTTCCTCGGCAACGCCGAGATCCTGGAGGTGTTCAACATCACCAAGGTCGGCAAGGTCGCGGGTTGCCGCGTCACCGAAGGCAAGGTCGAGCGTGGCGTCGGTGTCCGTCTGGTTCGCGACAACGTCGTTATCCACGAAGGCAAGCTCAAGACCCTCAAGCGCTTCAAGGACGAAGTCTCGGAAGTCAATGTCGGTCAGGAATGCGGCATGGCCTTCGAGAACTACGAAGACATCCGCGCCGGCGATACGATCGAGTGCTTCCGCGTCGAGCATATCACCCGGACGCTCTAATGGGCCTGAAAGCCCGGCAAATCTGCACAACGGCGGCCCTGGCCGCTGTTGTGTCGTTTTGGTGGACGCCGGTCTTCGCGGAAGTCTGCGACAAGATCTATCCCGAATGGGATGGTCAGAAATTCTCGGTTCTCAACGAGGTGGCCGCTTTTCTGACCAATTGGGTCGGCCTGGCGGCGCTTTTCTGTCTGGTTACCGGTTCAGCGGTTTTGCGCCTTCGGGCGCTGCTTTGGGTCGGGAGCCTTCTCGGCGGCCTCCTCCTCCTGGTGGCCATCATGTCCTGGGGAGATGCCGAGCACCAGGTATGGCAGTCGGCCATCAATGAGGGTTGCGCACATCCGCAGTTCGAACTGATCCAATTGCTGTCCGCGCTCGTGTTGACGGCTACGGGCGTCTTTCTGGGACTGCGTCGAAGAAAGCGGGCGCAGGCAATCAGAGCTACCCGTGCCTGAGGCACGGAAGGTATATTACGCTGAAGAGTAAAACGGTTTGCCGCCCCGAGCGGGCGCAATACCTTGGAAAGCAACGACCATGAGCAAAGCCACATCCTCTGCCCCCTCACAGCGCATGCTGCGCGTCGGCGAACAGGTGCGCGCTGCCATCACCCAGGTTCTGCAACGCGGCGAGGTCCGCGATCCGGTGATCGAGAAGACCGTCATCGCGATTTCGGAAGTGCGCATGTCACCGGATCTGAAGATCGCCACGGCCTATGTCACGCCGCTTGGCGTGCCCAACCATGCCGAGGTCATCGACGCGCTCAACCGCAATGCCAAGTACATTCGCGGCCGCCTCGGCCCGCAGCTGCGACAGATGAAATACATGCCCGACGTTCGTTTCCGCGACGATACGAGCTTCGACAATTACAAGAAGATCGACGAGCTCTTGCGTTCGCCGGAAGTTAGCCGCGATCTCGACCAGACCAGCGAAGACGAAGAATAGTAGATTTCATGTCCAAACCGCGTAAGCCCAAGGGCCGCCCGATCTCGGGCTGGCTGATCCTCGACAAGCCGCTCGACTTCGGCTCCACCGAAGCTGTCTCGAAGATCAAGTGGCTGTTCAAGGCCCAGAAGGCCGGCCATGCCGGCACGCTCGATCCGCTGGCCTCCGGCATGTTGCCGATCGCGCTTGGCGATGCGACGAAGACCGTTCCTTACGTCATGGACGGCCGCAAGATCTACGAATTCACCGTCGCCTGGGGCGAGGAACGCTCCACCGACGATCTCGAAGGCGAAGTAACCCATTCCTCGGCCGAACGGCCGAACGAAGAGGCAATCCGCGCGCTTCTGCCGAAATACACCGGCGTCATCAGCCAGGTGCCGCCGCAGTTCTCGGCGATCAAGATCGATGGCGAGCGCGCCTATGATCTCGCCCGCGACGGCGAGACGGTCGAAATCCCGGCCCGCGAGGTCGAGGTCCACCGGCTGACTCTGCTGGGTGCCGCACCCAACCTGGCCCACTTCGAAATCGAATGTGGCAAGGGCACTTATGTGCGCTCACTCGCCCGCGACATGGGCCGCGACCTCGGCTGTTTCGGCCACATCGCGTCGCTGCGCCGCACCTTCGTCGCGCCCTTCGGCGAAGAGGACATGGTGCCGCTTGCCGACCTGGTGGCGTTGGAAAAGATCGAGGACGACCAGGAACGTCTGGCGGCACTCGATGCCTATCTGATCGAGACCGGCGAGGCGCTTTCCAGCCTGCCGCACGTGCCTGTCAATGACGACCAGGCGCACCGTCTGAGGATGGGCAATCCCATTATCCTGCGCGGCCGCGACGCACCGCTGGCGACGCCCGAGGCCTATGCCACGGCGCGCGGCAAGCTGGTCGCGATCGGTGAGATCGCCGAGGGCGAATTCCGCCCCAAGCGCGTCTTCGCCGGAAGCTAAGCACCCGGAACCATTTGCCTTTGCTTTATCCTTGACGCATGATCCCGGCATGGGTTCCCAGTCCATCCGAGGTGATTCCGTTTCCGTATCGCGTTTCGTTGCCGTTTGGCGGTTGCGCCGCTTGCGGCGGCGTGCGCCGAAGGCGTTGATGCCGCCGACAGGGAACCGCAAGGGACGTTGCAGGTGACCGGTGTGACGGAGGAAGGAAAGCGCAGGGCAAGCGATGGCCTGGCGGCGATGGTTGATCGCGCCCGTCATCGGCTGACCCGCCCGTTCAGTTTCTATCTGACGTCGCTGCTGCTGGTCGCCATCGTTCCGGCCTTCATCTTCTCGCTGGTCGTGCTGAAGCGCAGCGTCGACGCGCAGGAACAGGTCATCACCTCGCTGCTGCAGGCCTCGACCGGATCGGTGACGCGCATCGTCGAGCGCGATATCGAGGGCATGTTGACGACGCTGAAGGTGCTGTCGACCTCGCGGGCGATTGAGGACGACAATTTGCAAGCCTTCTACGAGAGAGCCTCGACGGCGCTCGCGCAGACGGATTCCTACCTGATCGTCATGGATCGCAAGCACGAGCAGCGGCTTAACACCCGCGTCCCCTTCGGCACTGAGCTTGGCAAGGGGTCGGATGCGGACTCCATCGAGCGCGCCTTCACCAATAGCGGCGCGCCGCTCGTCTCCAACGTCTTCTTCGGCAAGACCGCCGGAAAATGGGTGTTCAACGTTTATCTGCCGGCAAAACTCTCGACCGGTGAGGAGTATCTGCTGGCGTTGACGCAGAACGCCGAGAACATGGCCAAGGCCGTCAACCGCGATACGCTGTCGCCTGGTTGGAACGCGGCCCTCGTCGACGGCGCGGGAAAGGTCATCATCTCCTCGGACGCGGCGGTCAAGGCCGGGGAGCCGTTCTTCCTCGACAAGGTTCCGGCGATCAGCATCGGCGTTCGCAACATCAAGGAGAACGGCACGGAGTACCGGGTGGCGACCGAATTCTCGGTGATCACCGGCTGGCGGATCATCGCCTGGGCACCGCGGGCGATCGTCGATGCTCCGGCCGTCTGGTCGTTCCTGTGGCTTTCGCTCGGCGGCATCATCTTTGCCGGCATCGCGATCGCCGGTTCGCTGGCAATCGCGCGGCTGTTGTCGCAGGGCGTCAAGCTCGTGGCGCAGGATGCCCGCCGCCTTGGCGCCGGCGAGCGGATCGAGCCGCGCCCGCATATGATCGCCGAGGTCGAACAGGTCTCGGCAGCTCTGGCCCGTGCGGCGGCCGCGCGCACCAAGGCGGAGAGCGAAATCCGTTTCTTGATGCGCGAGGTGGCGCACCGCTCGAAGAACCAGCTGACGGTGATCCAGTCCATGCTGAACCAGTCGGTCTATTCGGCCGAGAGTGCCGCTGATTTCGCCGACAGTTTCCGCAAGCGCATCGCCGGGCTCGCCCGCTCCACCGACCTTATGATCGCCAACGCCGCCCAAGGGGTCGATTTCCGGGAACTGGCCCAGAACCAGCTTCAGCCATTCACGCCTGACGATCCGAGGCGGGTGATCCTGTCCGGCCCGCCTTTGCGGCTCGAGACCCAGATCGCCCAGACACTCGGCATGGCGCTGCACGAGCTCGCGACCAATGCGACCAAATATGGCGCGCTCGCCAACACCTCAGGCGTCGTCAAGCTGAGCTGGTCGCTGGAGGATGAGGGCATTGCCATACGCTGGCGGGAGGAGGGGGCCGATCTCGCGGGCAAGCCCTCAGATCCGATCCGCAAGGGGTTTGGCACGCTCGTGCTCGAACGCATGCTCGGCATGGCCCTGAATGCGGGGCTCGAGCGGATGATGCATGCCGACGGCATCGAGTGGCGGATCACCGTGCCGCGACCGGCCGAAGGGGATGACGTGCCATGACCTGCCGCCGTCACTTTTTCTCCCTCGATCGGGGCCGAACTCCTCCCGATCGCGGCCGAATGAAATCGCCGCCGATGCACCCGTTCCCGACCGGCAATTGAGGCCTTCCGCCGGCCCTCCCGGGCGCCGGTCCATGACCCTTTCCTTTTTCATCCAATTCGTTTATAGGCACGCCAGCAAAAGGCGCATGCCCGTTGCATTCACGGCCGCAGCTGGACGACATCCCGGCTGACGGCGTCCCGAAATCCTCGAAATCGAAAGGATCATCCGATGTCGATTGCTGCAGAGCGTAAGGCTCAGCTCATCAAGGAATTTGCAACCGTTGAAGGCGACACCGGTTCTCCGGAAGTCCAGGTTGCTATCCTGACGGAACGGATCAACAACCTGACCGAACACTTCAAGGGCCACAAGAAGGATAACCATTCCCGCCGTGGTCTGCTCGCGATGGTTTCCAGCCGTCGTTCGCTCCTCGACTATCTGAAGAAGAAAGACGAAGCGCGCTACACCAAGCTGATCGGTGCCCTGGGCATCCGTCGCTAAGCGACTTATCCGGCGGGTCTTTGCGGCCCGCCGGCTTTTTTATGGAGCGTTGAACGCTCGACGATTAAACTCTCCAGCCGCATAGGAAACGTGGCTAAACGAGAGAATCCAGCGAGCCGGATGGGCCGGTATCGCGGATCAACCGATGGCCCGTCATGGGGCAGGATTGCAGGATGCTTCGGCCCCTGCTTGTCGGAAACGCCGCTGAAAGCGGATGGTCGGGCAAAGCGGAAAACAGCCGATTATAGCGTGAAGCCTCCCGTTGTCTTGCCCGTGATGCGCCATTTCATGCGGCCCTTCGACCGCCCGCGCTGTAACAGCCGCGGAGAGGTCCGCCGCACACGAAGGACAGAACATGTTCGATACCCACAAGGTTGAAATCGAATGGGCTGGGCGTCCGCTCAAGCTCGAAACCGGCAAGATCGCCCGTCAGGCTGACGGCGCCGTTCTCGCCACCTACGGCGAAACCGTCGTTCTCGCCACCGTCGTTTCGGCCAAGTCGCCGAAGCCGGGCCAGGACTTCTTCCCGCTGACCGTCAACTACCAGGAAAAGACCTACGCCGCCGGCAAGATCCCGGGTGGCTACTTCAAGCGCGAAGGTCGTCCGAGCGAAAACGAAACGCTCGTCTCGCGCCTGATCGACCGTCCGATCCGTCCGCTCTTCCCCGATGGCTACAAGAACGACACCCAGGTCATCGTCACGGTCATGCAGCATGACCTCGAAAACAACCCCGACGTCCTGTCGATGGTCGCCGCTTCTGCAGCGCTGACGCTGTCGGGCATCCCCTTCATGGGCCCGATCGGTGGCGCGCGCGTCGGCTACATCAACGGCCAGTACGTTCTGAACCCGCATCTCGACGAGATGGACGAATCGACCCTCGACCTCGTCGTCGCCGGCACCCAGGAAGCGGTGCTGATGGTCGAATCTGAAGCCAAGGAACTGCCGGAAGACGTCATGCTCGGCGCCGTCGTCTTCGGTCAGAAGGGCTTCCAGCCGGTCATCGACGCCATCATCAAGCTCGCTGAAGTCGCTGCCAAGGAGCCGCGCGAATTCGAAGCCGAAGATCATTCCGCTCTCGAAAACGCCATGCTCTCGCTTGCCGAAGACGAGCTGCGCAACGCCTACAAGATCACCGAGAAGGCTGCCCGTTACGCTGCCGTCGACGCCGTCAAGGCCAAGGTGAAGGCACACTTCCTGCCTGAGGGCATCGAGAACCCAGCCCATTCGGCCGAAGAAATCGGCGCCGTCTTCAAGCACCTGCAGGCCAAGATCGTTCGCTGGAACATCCTCGACACCAAGAGCCGCATCGACGGCCGCGATCTGGAAACCGTTCGCCCGATCGTGTCGGAAGTCGGCGTTCTGCCGCGCACCCACGGTTCGGCGCTGTTCACCCGCGGCGAAACGCAGGCGATCGTCGTTGCCACGCTCGGCACCGGCGAAGACGAACAGTACGTCGACAGCCTGACCGGCATGTACAAAGAACGCTTCATGCTGCACTACAACTTCCCGCCCTTCTCGGTCGGCGAAACCGGCCGCATGGGCTCCCCGGGCCGCCGCGAAATCGGTCACGGCAAGCTCGCCTGGCGCGCTATCCGCCCGATGCTCCCGGAAGCCGAGCAGTTCCCCTATACGCTGCGCGTCGTTTCCGAGATCACCGAGTCCAACGGCTCGTCCTCGATGGCCACCGTCTGCGGCACCTCGCTCGCTCTCATGGACGCCGGCGTTCCGCTCGCAAAGCCGGTTGCCGGTATCGCCATGGGCCTGATCAAGGAAGATGAGCGCTTCGCCGTTCTCTCCGACATTCTCGGCGACGAAGACCACCTCGGCGACATGGACTTCAAGGTTGCCGGTACCGACGCCGGCATCACCTCGCTCCAGATGGACATCAAGATCGAGGGCATCACCGAAGAGATCATGGGCATCGCGCTCAACCAGGCCAAGGGCGGCCGTCTCCACATCCTCGGCGAAATGGCCAAGGCCATTTCCGAAAGCCGTGGCCAGCTCGGCGAGTTCGCCCCGCGCATCGAAGTCATGAACATTCCGGTCGACAAGATCCGCGAAGTCATCGGTTCGGGTGGCAAGGTCATCCGCGAAATCGTCGAAAAGACCGGCGCCAAGATCAACATCGAAGACGATGGCACCGTGAAGATCGCCTCCTCGTCCGGCAAGGAAATCGAAGCGGCCCGCAAGTGGATCCACTCGATCGTTGCCGAACCGGAAGTCGGCCAGGTCTACGAAGGTACCGTTGTGAAGACCGCCGACTTCGGCGCCTTCGTCAACTTCTTCGGTGCCCGTGACGGTCTCGTCCACATCTCGCAGCTCGCCTCCGAGCGCGTCGCCAAGACGACCGACGTCGTCAAGGAAGGCGACAAGGTCTGGGTCAAGCTCATGGGCTTCGACGAGCGCGGCAAGGTTCGCCTGTCGATGAAGGTCGTCGACCAAGCCACCGGCAAGGAAATCGTTGCCGAAAAGTCTGAAAAGAAGGGCGACGGCGAAGCCGCTGAATAAGCGCGCTTCACCCGAATGCATTCGGGGCGCGGGGCGGATCGCTCCGCGCCCCTTTCTTGTAGGAAGATGACGGATAGACCGATGAGCCGAGATTCGTTGAAGACCCTGTTTTACCCGTTCGACAGCGGCGTGATCGACCCGCCGGGCGAGAGCGAGCGCGTGCTGTTCCTCGGCGCCGAGGCGGGCTACAGGCTGCCGCAGGGCTTCGAGGCGTCGATCTCGGCGGTGCAGCCGCTGCGGCCGCTCTATCGCGCCCTGGAAGCCGCCCGCGCCGACGTGGCGCCTGAAATCACCGGCGAGGACTACGACGTCACGCTGATCCTCTGCGGCAAGCACAAGGGCGAGAACGAAGACCGGATCGCCGAGGCGCTGAAGCGCACGCGCGAGGGCGGTCTGATCGTCGTTGCCGGCGGCAAGGAAGACGGCATCCAGTCGCTGAAGAAGCGCATCGCCAAGTTCGAATGGGACGGCGACCATCTGCCGAAGTATCACGGCGTCGCCTTCTGGTTCACCCGCCCGGAAGATGTCACCGACGCAGTGCAAAAGCTTGCCAAGGTGCCGGTACGCGTCGACGGTCTGTTCGAGGCGTCGCCCGGCATGTTCTCGCACGACCGCATCGATGCCGGCTCCGAGCTGCTGGCGTCGCGTCTGCCGAACGATTTCCATGGCCACGCCGCCGATTTCGGCGCTGGCTGGGGCTATCTCGCAGCCAAGCTTGCTGAAGCGTCACCGGGCACCAAGGGGGTCGATCTCTTCGAGGCCGATCACGAGGCGCTCGAGGCGGCCCGCGTCAACATGATGGCAAACGCGCCTCGCATGCCGGCCCGTTTCTACTGGTTCGACTTGACGAGCGAAGAGCCGCGCGACAAGTACGACCTCATCGTCATGAACCCGCCCTTCCATGAAGGCCACGCGGCTGAGCCGTCGCTCGGCGTCGCCATCATCAAGACGGCGCTGAAGGCGCTGAAGCAGGGTGGCAAGCTGATGATGGTCGCCAATCGTGGCCTTCCCTACGAGCAGGTGCTGGCGAAAAATTCCAAGGAATATGGCGAGACCTGCCGCAACGCCCGATTCAAGGTGCTCTGGGCCAAGCGCTGAGACGCCGCAGGACGCATTTTGCGCCATCCGAGAATGGAAAAAGCCGGGCAGATGACCCGGCTTTTTTGCATCTGGCTGCAAGTCAGAGTTAGCCCGTTGCCTTCGTCGCAGATCCGGCTCACCATGTGCCCGGTTTTACTGCCGGAGGATGAGTTCCATGACGTCGGGAGTGAACAGGCCGCCCTTGAGCGAGGATGCGGCCGAAGCTATTGCCAAGGACATCAAGCAGGGCGAGGGACATGGCGCGACCTCCGAGGTGCCCATGTCGTTCTTGCAGAGCCTCTATCGCTCGCCGCTTGACCCGGCACGCCGGACCCATACGGGCTTCGTCGTGCTGGCGGTCATCGTGGCTCTGCTCGTGCTGTTCGTCCTGATTTGAGCTTGCCGGCAAAAGGCAGGCGGACCGGCGCGCCTCAACCGCGCCTTCTCGCAACGACCAATACCCCCGCAAGGACGGCGCAGAGCAGGCCGAGTGACAACGGCAACCCGTGGTGTCCCGTCACTTGCATGACAAGGCCCGTTGCTGGCGAGCCAACCATGCCGCCGAGGCCCCAGGCGAAGGCAAAGGCGGCGTTGCCGGCGATCAGGGTCAGGCCGCTGAATCGCTCGCCGAGCTGGATCAGCGACAGGGTATAGATCCCGAACGTCACCCCGCCCCAGACGAAAACAAGCGGCCAGATGAGCCAGCTTTCGAACAGCCATGGCAGCAGCAGGCAGCCGGCCAGGGAGGAAAGCACGCAGAACAGCATCGTCTGCCTCGATCCCCTGCGTTCGGAGAGGCGCCCGAGCAGGATCTGCAACGACGCGTTGCCGGCAATGAAGCAGGTGATGAGCGGCGCGACGCGCTCCTCATTGCTGCCAAGCGCTGCGCCATAGACCGCAAGCAGCGAAAGCAGGGTCTGCTCGAAGGCCGCAGCCGTTGCGACTGCAAACAGCAACAAAGGCGCTAGCGCGAAAAACCCGGCGACGGACGTTGCTTCCCCATCCTGCGGCATCTCCGGCAGGCGCGACACCAGGGCAAGCAAGATCAGGCCGCAGGCGACAAAGGCCACGATGCCGATCAGGAACGGCGACCAGCCCGCCGTTCCGACCATCCCGAGCGACAGCGGCCCTATGGCGAAACCGGCTGAAACGACGGAGGAATAGAGACCCATGATGCGGCCCCGGCGGGACGCGGGCGTAATGGCCACCAGCCAGGTCTCGCTGATCACGGAAAGCGGATTGGCGAAGACGCCCAGCAGAAAGCGAAGCGGCATCCAGGCCCAGACGTCGTCAGTCCACGCAATGGCGGCAAGCGTGCTGGCGGCCAGCACCGAACAGAGGATCGCGAGCCGGGCACCGCCCAGCCGCCGCGAAAGCATCGGGATCAGAGGCGCCGACAGGATGAACCCCAGCGGCGTCATGGCCGCCGACAGGCCGATCAGGGCGGGTGCGGTTCGCTGCCGCTCCAGGATGAAGCTGAGCAGCGGATAGGTGAGCCCTTGCGCCACCGCAAAGACGGTAACGGTGGCGATGATACCCGCCATCGCCGCCCAGGGGGCTTGATCCTCGCGGAACGTCGTGATCACCTCGCCAAGGGTCGGCGCCGGTGGCGGTCGCTGGTCCGATGTCATTGCGCGGCTCACCTCAAAGCACTTGCCAGAAGGGCCTGGCGAGCTCCTCCTCGACTTGACGTCGCGTCAGGCCGATATCGTCGATCAGATGCGGATCGCCCTTGAGCTTTCGATCGAGTTCTAGGTGAAATTGGTTCCGTTCACGCCAGGCGGCGACCATCCGTTTCAGCGTCTCGACAGGGGAATGCGAAAGCGTCGGGCTCCTCGGCGCCTCAGGCGCCGCGGCCTGAGGCGATGCAATGGGAGAAAAGGGGGCGTTGTTCATGACAACCTCGCTATCGGCTTTGAGGGTCGGGGGGACCCTCGATCTGAAGGAGGTTGGATTCTGCGGAATAGGATCGGTGCCGTACTTAAGCCCTTCCAAAAAGTTCTCAAAAACTTCCAAACGGGCTATAGATCGCCGCATGCAGGATACACGGTTTGCCTTTGGTCCGTTCGTGCTTGATCCGGGTGCGGGAACGCTCCTGCGGAACGATGATCCGGTTGCGGTCGGGCATCGCGGCGTGAAGCTGCTTGCGGCGCTCGTGGAAAGGCCGGGCGAAATCCTCGCCAAGACCGAGCTGATGGACGCGGCCTGGCCTGGTACGGCCGTCGAGGAAGGCAATCTCACCGTACAGATCGCACAGCTCAGGAAGCTGCTCGGCCGGGCTGCCGACGGCGGCGAGTGGATTTCAACGGTTCCGCGCATCGGCTACCGTTTCATGGGCAGTATCGAGCGGCTGGCAGGCGGGCGAAAGCCGCTGCCGTTGCCGGGCCGGCCTTCGATCGCGGTGCTGCCCTTCGTCAATCTCAGCAACGATCCCGATCAGGATTCCTTCGCGGACGGGCTGACGGAGGATCTGATCACCGATCTCTCCCGGAGCGGTGGTCTGTTCGTCATCGCCCGCAATTCCACCTTTGCCTACAAGGGCAGGGCGATGGATGTACGCGCGATCGCCGAAGACCTCGGCGTGCGCTACCTCCTGGAAGGAAGCGCAAGGCGCGCCTCCGGACGCGTACGCATCAACGCCCAGCTGGTCGATGCGCTGAGCGGAGAGCACCTCTGGGCAGAACGCTTCGACCGCAACCTGGAAGACATCTTTGCCGTTCAGGACGAGGTGACGGCCAAGATCGTCGAGGCGTTGCTCGGTCGGCTGCGCACCCCGCCGTCACGCAATCGCCCCAGGAGCCTCGAGGCCTATGATCTCTGCGTTCGGGCGCGCAAGCTGATCGACGATTCGCCGCAGACCGCCCGGGAAGCGCATCTGATGCTCACTCGCGCCGTTTCGCTCGACCCTGATTATGCCGAGGCCTATCGCTGGCTCGCCATGAACCACTGGATGGGGTGGGTGCACTGGGGCGAGCCGATCGTACCGACCCGCGGCATCGCCCTGGATCTGGCGCGCAAAGCCGTCGCGATCGATCCCAACGACGCCGGTTGCCGCTGGGTGCTGGCCAATCTGCTTGCCTATGAGCGCAACTTCGCCGAGGCCGACGCGGAATTTGCCAGGGCCATCGAGCTTGACCCGAACGAAGCCGACACCTGGGCGACATTGTCCGACATCACGATCCTGGCAGGCCGGGTCGAGGAAGGGCTGGAGCACATTCGCAAGGCGTTCCGGCTGAACCCCTATCCGGCAAGCTGGTACTATCTGACACTCGGCCAGGCGCAGTATGCGGCCGGAGACTACGAAGCCGCGGTCGAGACGCTGCGCAAGGACGAGACCTACCGCACCAGCTCGCGTCGCTTCCTGGCGGCGAGCCTCGCGCAATTGGGGCGGTTCGACGAGGCACGCGCCGAGGTCGACCTGTTCCTCGTCGCCAACCCGCATTTCACGACCGGTTTCTGGGCGACGACCGAGCCGTTTCGTGACGCAGCGACGCTCGCGCACTTCGTGGACGGATTCCACAAGGCCGGCCTTCCGGACTGATGTTTTCTCGGGCCGTCGGGCCCTGTCGACCTCAAAAAAGAAACCCCGGCGAGGTGTCTCGCCGGGGTTTTCTATAGAAGCTGGGTCGTCAGTCAGCGGCTTTGCCGCTGCCGTCACTCTGCGTCGGCGGTCCTGAGCGCATCGAGTGCCGGCATCGACGTAATGTTGTAGCCGGAATCGACATAGTGGATTTCGCCGGTCACGCCGCGCGAAAGGTCCGAAAGAAGGTAGAGGGCCGAGCTGCCGACGTCGTCGATCGTGACGGTGCGGCGCAGCGGCGAATTCTTCTGCTGCCAGGACAGCATCGCCCGGGCGTCGGAAATGCCGGCGCCGGCAAGCGTGCGGATCGGGCCCGCCGAGATCGCGTTGACGCGAATGCCGCGAACGCCATAGTCGGCGGCGAGATAGCGCACCGACGCCTCGAGCGCTGCCTTGGCGACACCCATGACGTTGTAGTTCGGCATGACGCGCATCGAGCCGCCATAGGTGAGCGTCAGCATCGAGCCGCCCTCATCCATCAGTTCGGCAGCCCGCTTGGCGATCTCGGTGAAGGAGAAGCAGGAGATCACCATCGTGCGGCTGAAGTTGTCGCGCGAGGTGTCGGCGTAGAGGCCCTTCAGCTCGTTCTTGTCCGAAAAGCCGATGGCATGAACGATGAAGTCGAGCTTGCCCCAGCGTTCCTTGATCGCATCGATGACCGCATCGACAGACGCAATGTCTTCGACATCGCAAGGAAGCAGGAAGTCGGAACCGAGCTCGGCCGCCAGCGGCTTGACGCGCTTACCCAGCGCCTCGCCCTGAAAGGTGAAGGCCAGTTCCGCGCCTTGCGCTGCAAGCGCCTTGGAGATGCCCCAGGCAATAGAATGGTTGTTGGCCACACCCATGATGAGGCCACGCTTTCCAGTCATCAGTCCCGTCATGGTGTTATCCGTTGTAGCGCTGGAAGACGAGCGTTGCGTTGGTGCCGCCGAAGCCGAAGGAGTTCGAAAGAACCGTATCGATCTTGGCATTGTCGATGCGCTTGCGAACGATCGGAACGCCATCGAATTCCGGATCGAGCTCGCTGATATGCGCGCTTTCGCCGATGAAGCCCGCCTGCATCATCAACAGGCCGTAGATCGATTCCTGCACGCCGGCCGCACCGAGCGAGTGACCCGTGAGCGACTTGGTCGACTGGATGTGCGGCATCTTGCTGCCGAACACTTCGCGGATCGCGCCGATTTCCTTGCTGTCGCCAACCGGGGTGGAGGTGCCGTGGGTGTTGATGTAGTCGACCTCGCCCTTCACGGTCGAGAGCGCCTGACGCATGCAGCGGATTGCGCCTTCGCCCGACGGAGCCACCATGTCGTAGCCGTCGGAGGTGGCGCCGTAGCCGACGATTTCGGCGTAGATCTTCGCGCCGCGGGCCTTGGCGTGCTCCAGTTCTTCGAGAACGAGAACGCCTGCGCCACCGGCAATAACGAAGCCGTCGCGGTTGGCGTCATAGGCGCGCGAAGCCGTCGCCGGCGTTTCGTTGTACTTCGACGACATGGCGCCCATGGCGTCGAACAGGTTGGACATGGTCCAGTCGAGGTCTTCGTGACCCCCGGCAAACATCACGTCCTGTTTGCCCCACTGGATCATCTCGGCGGCGTTGCCGATGCAATGGGCCGAGGTCGAGCAGGCCGACGAGATCGAGTAGTTGACGCCGTGGATCTGGAACCAGGTGGCAAGCGTCGCCGACGCCGTCGAAGACATCGCCTTGGGAACGGCGAACGGGCCGATGCGCTTCGGGCTGACGTTCTTGCGGGTGATGTCGGCCGCTTCAACGATGGTGCGGGTGGACGGTCCGCCCGAGCCCATAATGATACCGGTACGCTCGTTGCGGGCGATGACGGCTTCTTCCAGACCGGAGTCGGCGATCGCCTGCTTCATCGCCACGTGGTTCCAGGCGCCGCCCTGAGACAGGAAGCGCATGGCACGGCGATCGACGAGTTCGGTCGGATCGAGCGACGGCGCGCCCCAGACCTGGCACTTGAAGCCATTCTCGGCGAAATCGGGAGAAAACGTGATGCCCGACTTGGCATCGCGCAACGACGCCGTAACTTCGTCTGCATTGTTCCCGATCGAGGAAACGATGCCGAGGCCCGTGACAACAACCCGTCTCATGGTACTGACCTTTTCTTTATTTCGTTGGCTGCGGAAAGGCCTGAATTTTACTCGGCCTTATCCTTCGACAGGCCGACGCGGAGGTCGGTTGCCTGATAGATAGTCTCGCCATCGGCTTTCAGCCAGCCGTCGGCCGTGCCGAGCACGAGCCGTCCGCGCATGACGCGCTTGAAGTCGATGCCGTACTCGAGAAGCTTGGTATGGGGA
Source organism: Ensifer sp. Root558 (assembly GCF_001427045.1). NCBI lineage: Bacteria > Pseudomonadati > Pseudomonadota > Alphaproteobacteria > Hyphomicrobiales > Rhizobiaceae > Ensifer > Ensifer sp. Root558. The sequence goes on from NZ_LMGC01000012.1 coordinate 141,397, forward strand.
CGCACCATGCCCTTGAACTTCACTTCGCCGGTGGAAAGCGCCATGCCGCGGCCGGGCTCGCCGAGCCAGCCGAGGTAAAAACCGGTCAGCTGCCACATGCCATCGAGGCCGAGGCAGCCGGGCATGATCGGGTTGCCCTGGAAGTGGCAGGGAAAATACCAGTCGTCCGGCCGCACGTCGTACTCGGCGCGCAGGTAACCCTTGTCGAAGGCGCCGCCGGTCTCGGAGATTTCGGTGATGCGGTGGACCATCAGCATCGGCGGCAGCGGCAGCTGGGCATTGCCGGGGCCAAACAACTCACCACGGCCGCAGGCCAGGATTTCCTCATAGCTGAAGCTGGATTGTCTGGTCGTCATGAATAGATGTTTCCCCGCGTAACAAATTGTGTTGTCCGACCTGCTTTAGAGCAAGTTCGGCTTGAAATGAAGCGTGGCGACCCGGATCTTGCGGTTTTCCGTCCGGTCTCCATCGCTTCTGATGGCGATTTCACTCCGCCGTCGCTTACAGGATCAATGTGGGCGCGACCAGAGTTAATTGCCAGCATTCCCCGAGTTTGACCGGTTTTTCGGGCTTTGCAACGCCTGTCAGGGCTGGAATCTATTGAAAGGCGAGGACGTAAAAGTTATATCGCGGAGGAAGTATTGTGAATTTCGCCGGGATACATGGAACGACCCTTGATGACGAAAGCAACAGAAGTGAGTTCGGAAGAAAGGCTACGCCACTCAGGCCTGCGTCCGACCCGTCAACGCGTTGCCCTCGCCGATCTGATCTTTGCCAAGGGTGATCGCCACCTGACCGTCGAAGAACTGCACGAAGAGGCCGTCATGGCCGGCGTGCCAGTGTCGCTGGCGACCGTCTACAACACGCTGCACCAGTTTACCGAAGCCGGCATGATCCGCGTGCTGGCGGTGGAAAGCGCCAAGACCTATTTCGACACCAACGTGTCGGACCATCATCACTTCTTCGTCGAGGGCCAGAACGAGGTTCTCGATATTCCGGTCAGCAACATCCACATCGACAATCTGCCGGAACCGCCCGAGGGCATGGAGATCGCCCATGTCGACGTGGTCATTCGTCTGCGCCGTAAAAACGACCGCTGATCCGGCGGCCACCGTCATGGTGGCCGCGATGGCGATCGATCGCCGCTATTCCGTCACCGTCAGATTGGCGCGCATGCCGGCCTCGTAGTGTCCTTTGATGTTGCAAAGGAGCACGTAGCTGCCCGGCGCGAGCTTGGCTTTCAGCTGGCCGTCGGCTCCGGGCTTCAGCTCGGAAACCTCGCCGAGGCTCTTGAGCTGCTTTTCGTCGACCCGATGCTTGGCCGCGATGAGATTGATCTTCTGGTCGGCTGATTTCAGCTTCACCAGCACCATCTCGTGCTCTTCCGTCATGGCGTCGTTGTGCACCAGGAAGACAGTCTCTCCGGCCTTTATCGTCGACTGGTCGAGTGTCAGTGTCATCGGGCCGCCCGCTTCACCACCTTCGACGACCTTGACGGTCGTGGCGGCAAATGCCGGCGAGGCCATGCAAAGAAGGGCGAGTGCGGCAAGCTTGTTGCTGAAGAAACGCATGCGGTATCCCTTTCGCTGAAGCCGCCCGGGTGGCGGCCGACACCGCATCAACTACGATACCGGCGCTGTCCGCCGCCTGTCATAGGCACGCACGTGCGAAAGGCTCACATCACGTCGTCCGGATCGCGGCCCGGCAGCGCCTTGCCGGTCGGCAGCGTCCATCCGAACTTGAGCGCACCGGCACGCACGGCAAAGGCCGAGGCCACGCCGAGCGTTGAGGCGGCCACAAGTGGTAGTCCCGCCATCGTCGCCAGCACGTAGGCACTGGCACCGATCAGCGCTGCCGTCACATAGACTTCCGGCCGCAGCAGCACCGAGGGTTCTCCGGCCAGCAGATCGCGAAGCACGCCGCCGAACGTCGCCGTCAGCATGCCGGTAACGAGCGCGACGCTCGGCGACCCCGTCGCTGCATAGCCTTTCGCCGCACCCATCACGCAATAGGCCGACAGCCCGATCGCATCGAGCCAGACGAGGACCCGGTAGCGGGAATCGAAGAGATGGGCGGTGAAGAACAGGAGAACGGCGACCGTCGCGCAGACCAGAAGATAGGTCGGATTGGTGACCCAGAAGACGGGCGTTGCGCCGAGCACGACGTCACGCATCGTGCCGCCGCCGATGCCGGTGACCGAGGCCAGGAACAGATAGCCGATGATGTCGAGTTGCTTGCGCGAGGCCGACAGCGCCCCGGTTGCGGCAAACACGGCCACACCGGCATAGTCGAGGATTTCGAGGATCGGCATGGGCGCTCCGTTTCAGCCCGATTGGCTCCCGCAGATCATTAGCGCACCGTCGGGATGAAGTCAGGAGGCGCGCTGCCATTTGCTGCACTGGGGCGTGTCATGGTCGTCTAGCGCGGCAGCACCGTCTGAGTGCGGCCGAGCAGGTAATAGGCGACGAGCCCGGTCCATTCCTTGGCGGCCGTCGTTGTCAGCTGCGCGTTCAGTGAGGGCTGGGTGAAATCGAAGCCAAGCCGCACCTTGCCGCTGGTGCGGTAGTCGGTCGGCCAGGGCAGGACGTCGATGTCGTTGGCGCGGAACAGCCCGACGGAGCGCGGCATGTGATACGCCGAGGTGACGAGCGCACATTGCGTCAGCCCGTTTGCCGCCAGAAGATCCTTGGTGTAGCGCGCGTTCTCGAAGGTGGTGCGCGAATCTTCCTCGCGGATCACCCGATCGGCCGCAATGCCGAAGATGTCGAAGAACGCCTTCGAGGCCAGCGCATCGCCCTCGTAGGCGCCGCTGATCGAGCCATCGCCGCCGGAGACGAGGATTCGTGCTTCGGGATAGCGCTTGGCGAGGCTCGCTGTCTCGATGAAGCGGTCTGCTGCCTGGTTGAGCTCCGTGCCGCCGCGGCTTGCCATGACTTCGTTTTCGAAGGCGCCGCCGAGCACAATGATGCAGGAAAGCGCTGTCGGCGGCGTCGGGCGCACAAATCGATCCTCAAGCGCTTGCAGGGCATAGGGGCCAGCGGTGGTGAACAGGCTGACGAAAAGAACCAGCGCGCCCAGGCTGCCGAGAACGGCGCCGATGCGTCGCCAGCCGATGGCCGTCGCAAGCAGCCCGGCGATGACGGCGAGCAGCGAGAACGACAGCGGCTGCACAATGAGCCAGAAGATTTTCGAGATCAGAAACATGGCACCAGCTTCTGCGTTCCGCTGCTTAACAAATCATGAATGCATGGCGCGCGGCCGGATGTTGCGCGCGAAACGGCTGTTCGCGTTCGCGCAAGGTAACGCATGCACCATGTTCATCCGAACGTTGCGTGGGCGGCCCCGGCCACCACTTTCATTTGAAGCCGAAAGGAGTATCATCCGCGAGATGACCACGATAGCCGGCTTCCGATCGCAGCTGTTTCGTGCCGCCAACGAGGTCCATGACCTCACCCCGGTGCAGGCACAGCGTTTGCTTGAAGGCGCAGTGGCGCTGATCCGCTGCATGCGCGAGCAGACGGGCATGGAACCGAACACCGAAGCGCCGGACGTGACCAACATCCTGCTGGACATTGCCGGTTCCATACCCAAACGGTCCGAGCGCGAAATCCGCAATGCTCTGCTCGAATCCGCCGACATCATCCGGTTGCTGACGATGATCCTGGATTCGCTGGACGAAATGGCCGCGAACGAGGGTCCCTGAGGACTGGGTACTGATCAATCGAAGGAAGGTTTTGGTGGAGCTAAGCGGGATCGAACCGCTGACCTCTTGCATGCCATGCAAGCGCTCTCCCAGCTGAGCTATAGCCCCATATCGGGTTCCGGCTAGGCCGGTCCGGGAAGTTCGTCGAGCTGTTGTGCTCGGCGAGTGGCGGCTTATTACTTCCCCTTTTTGAGGATGGCAAGCCGAAAAATGCGTGGCCCGTGGATTTATTTTTTGTCCGGGCCGTTTTTCTCCCGTCCGGGCCACTTTGGCCGAGGACGGGAGCATTTCTTTGTCATTTGAAGCGCTTAGACGTCTTCTTCGTCGTCCGACACGCCAATGAGGTCGCTCATGTCGTCGTCATCGTCTTCGTCGTCGGTCTGCAGGAAGGTGTCGTCATCGTCGTCGCCGTCGATTTCGACGTCGTCGTCGCCGAGATCCGGCAGGTCGTCGCCGCCCGCTGCCTCATCATCGGCATCCTCGAGCGAAACGAGTTCGACTTCGGTGTTCTCTGCGTCGACTTCCGTTACCTCTTCTTCTTCTTCCTTCTCGAGCACCTTGGCGACCGAGGTTTCTTCGAAGAAGGACAGCGGATAGGACTTGCCGGTGTAAGGCGAAACGATCGGATCACTGTTCAGATCGTAGAATTTGCGCCCCGTTTCCGGGTCGATGCGCTTTGTTCCAAGTTCCGGTTTTGCCACAGTCAAAGCCTCTTGAATGGCCGGCCGAGCCGGCGCTTGCCGGAAAGCCGGCGGGTGGAAAGGGTATCAAGCTTATGATGATTAGCCGGTCCCCATAATCGTCTTGGCCGCATCTGTCAAAGACAAATCGCCAAAGCCCCGGCGTTGCTGGCTTTCCGGCTCTTGCCCGCCCCTTGTGGCGCTCCTCGAGCGGCCGCAATTTATGGAAACACGCAGCGAGGGTGTGATAGGAGTGCCGCGGTGCGGGCGCGGTTGTGCCCTTCGGTGAGAGCGCCCTTTCGGGCCAGAGGATGCCGCATGTCTCATGGATCGGGCCCGAGACCCGCCACTGCCCGAAAGTCCGCCGATCTGCGCGGCTCGATCCGCATCCCCGGCGACAAGTCGATCTCGCACCGGGCGCTGATGCTGGGCGGGCTTGCTAGCGGCGAGACGCGCATTACCGGCCTGCTACAAGGCGCGGACGTGCTGGCCACCGGCCGCGCGATGCAGGCGATGGGGGCCCGCATTCGTAAGGAGGCCGATACCTTTATCGTCGATGGTGTCGGCAACGGTGCACTGCTTGCGCCGGAAGCGCCGCTCGATTTCGGCAATGCTGGCACAGGCTGCCGTCTGGCGATGGGGTTGGCGGGCGTCTACGACTTCGAAACGACATTCCTTGGCGATGCTTCGCTCGGCCGCCGGCCGATGGCGCGGGTTCTCGAGCCCTTGCGTGAAATGGGCACGCAGGTGAGGGCCGCCGCAGGCGATCGCCTGCCGGTGACCCTACGCGGACCGAAGACGCCTGCCCCGATCACCTATCGCGTGCCCGTCGCCTCGGCACAGGTGAAGTCGGCGTTGCTGCTTGCCGGTCTCAACGCGCCCGGCATCACCACTGTCATCGAACCGGTCATGACGCGCGATCATACGGAACGGATGCTGGAGGCATTTGGCGCCGCGCTCTCTGTCGAGACCGACGTCAGCGGCGTCCGTACGATCCGCCTTGACGGTCGCGGCAAGCTTACCGGCCAGGAGATCGACGTGCCCGGCGATCCCTCGTCCGCGGCTTTCCCGCTGGTCGCAGCCCTGATCGTCCCAGGCTCGGACATCACGATCACCAACGTGCTGATGAACCCGACGCGCACGGGCCTGATCCTGACGCTTAAGGAGATGGGAGGGGATATCGAGGTGATCGGCAGCAGACAGGTTGGCGGGGAGGACGTGGCGGATCTGCGCGTACGGCACTCGGAACTCAGCGGTGTCACCGTTCCCGAAGAGCGCGCCGCCTCGATGATCGACGAGTACCCGGCTCTCGCCATCGCCGCCGCCTTCGCCGAGGGGAATACCGTCATGGCCGGGCTCGACGAACTGCGTGTGAAGGAGTCCGATCGCCTCGCCGCCATCGCCGCGGGCCTGAAGCGCAATGGCGTCGATTGCGAGGAGGGCGCCTCGTCGCTGGTCGTGCGCGGCCGTCGCGACGGTAAGGGGCTCGGAAGCGCTGCCGGCGCGACCGTAAACACCCATCTCGATCACCGCATCGCCATGAGCTTCCTTATTTTCGGGCTTGCATCCGAACATCCGGTCACCGTCGACGACGTGTCGATGGTCGCGACAAGCTTTCCTGAATTCATGCACCTCATGACCAGCCTCGGCGCGAGGATCGCGTGAGACCCACGATTCCGGCGGTAACAATGAGATGGCTGCTGACACTCGCGGTCGTGGTTCTTCTGACGTTGCTGACGCAGATCGGTGGCGCCGTCTGGATCGTCACTCTTGGGCTCCTGCGTCGAAGGAGAGCCGGCGTTGCCGTATTTCTGGCGCTCTTTCTCGGCCTCTATGCGGCAGGGACCGCGCTCAGCTATGCCATTGCGCCGATCTTCGGCCGCGTTCCTCTGCCCTGTTTCGACGACGGCACGTCGCGGCTGAAAATGCAGTCGCCGCTCTTCTGTGTCCTGAACCGCCAATATGTCGTTCCGGAACTGAAGGAAGCGGCCGCTGCCCTGTCACGCCATGTGGATCAGGTATTCCCCGGAACGACCACCTTGGCGCTCGACGCCAACTTTCCGTTCTTCGACGGTTTTCCGCTCTTCCCGCATTTGTCCCATTCGGACGGTCGGAAGCTCGATGTCGCGTTCTTCTATCAGGATGCCGAGGGCAGCTATAAGGATAAGGCGACCCGCTCGCCGATCGGCTATTTTGCCTTCGAGCAGCCGCGACCGGACAGCATTCTCCCATGCCGGGATCGCGAAGACCTCTTGACCTTGCGCTGGGACTTGGACTTCTTGCAATCGCTGTGGCGGCCCTTGCCGCTGGAAGAAGGCCGGACCGCAGAGGCGCTCCGCTGGCTCTCGGCCGAGGGGAGCGGTTTCGGCATCGAGAAGATTTTCGTGGAGCCGCATCTGGCGCAGAGACTTGGCGTCGAAGCGGAGTCCATTCGGTTTCAGGGTTGCCGGGCCGCCAGGCACGACGACCACATACATATGCAGGTTGGAAAATGACGTTCACCATCGCTATCGACGGACCGGCCGCAGCCGGCAAGGGCACGCTCTCGCGCCGCATCGCCGAGGAATACGGCTTCCATCATCTCGATACCGGCCTCACCTACCGCGCCACCGCCAAGGCGCTGCTCGATGGCGGCTTGCCGCTCGACGACGAGGCGGTCGCCGAGAAGGTGGCGCGCGAGGTTGAACTGGCCGGGCTCGATCGCTCGGTGCTTTCCGCCCACGCGATCGGCGAGGCCGCCTCGAAGATCGCGGTCATGCCGGCCGTGCGCCGGGCGCTGGTCGAGGCGCAGCAGGCTTTTTCGCTGCGCGAGCCCGGTACGGTGCTCGACGGCCGCGACATCGGCACGGTCGTCTGCCCGGATGCGCCGGTGAAGCTCTATGTCACAGCATCGCCGGAAGTACGGGCGCAGCGCCGCTACGACGAGATCACCGGCAATGGTCAGCCGGCCGACTACCAGACGATTTTCGAAGATGTGAAGAAGCGCGACGAGCGTGATATGGGCCGCGCCGACAGTCCTTTGCGCCCGGCCGACGACGCGCACTTGCTTGATACGTCTGAAATGAGTATAGAGGCGGCGTTTCAGGCCGCGAAGTCTTTGATCGATGCGGCCCTGATCAAGAAGATCTGAAGAAGAGCCCATCCCCGACACTGTCAGGATCGCTCCTCTTGCATAAGCCTGAAATTCCGTCCACGCGCCGGATTGTCCCTTCGATGGGGCGGACTGGGTTCAGGCCTGTTCAACACCAGCCCCCGGCGCATATGCGTCTCCCCCGTGAGATGCATGCAGGAGATTCCATGTCTGCTACCAACCCAACCCGTGACGATTTCGCAGCGCTTCTCGAAGAATCCTTCGCGAAGACCGATCTCGCCGAAGGCTATGTTGCCAAGGGCATTGTCACGGCCATCGAAAAGGACGTCGCCGTTGTCGACGTCGGTCTGAAGGTCGAAGGCCGCATCGCTCTGAAGGAATTCGGCGCGAAGGCGAAGGACGGCTCGCTCAAGGTCGGCGACGAAGTCGAAGTCTACGTTGAGCGCATCGAAAACGCGCTCGGCGAAGCTGTTCTGTCGCGCGAAAAGGCTCGCCGCGAAGAAAGCTGGATGCGCCTGGAAGTGAAGTTCGAAGCCGGCGAACGCGTCGAAGGCATCATCTTCAACCAGGTCAAGGGTGGCTTCACCGTCGATCTCGACGGCGCCGTTGCCTTCCTTCCGCGCTCGCAGGTCGACATCCGTCCGATCCGCGACGTCACCCCGCTGATGCACAACCCGCAGCCCTTCGAAATCCTCAAGATGGACAAGCGCCGCGGCAACATCGTCGTATCGCGTCGTACGGTTCTCGAAGAGTCCCGCGCCGAGCAGCGTTCTGAAATCGTTCAGAACCTTGAAGAAGGCCAGGTTGTCGAAGGCGTCGTCAAGAACATCACCGACTACGGTGCGTTCGTCGACCTCGGCGGCATCGACGGTCTGCTCCATGTCACCGACATGGCATGGCGCCGCGTGAACCATCCGTCGGAGATCCTGAACATCGGCCAGCAGGTCAAGGTCCAGATCATCCGCATCAACCAGGAAACCCACCGCATCTCGCTCGGCATGAAGCAGCTCGAGTCGGATCCGTGGGATGGCATCGGTGCGAAGTACCCGGTCGGCAAGAAGATCTCCGGTACCGTCACGAACATCACCGACTACGGTGCGTTCGTCGAGCTGGAGCCGGGCATCGAAGGCCTGATCCACATCTCCGAAATGTCCTGGACCAAGAAGAACGTACACCCCGGCAAGATCCTGTCCACGAGCCAGGAAGTCGACGTTGTCGTTCTCGAAGTCGATCCGACCAAGCGTCGTATCTCGCTCGGCCTCAAGCAGACGCTCGAGAACCCGTGGCAGGCATTCGCGCATAGCCATCCGGCTGGCACCGAAGTCGAAGGCGAAGTCAAGAACAAGACCGAATTCGGCCTGTTCATCGGCCTCGACGGCGACGTTGACGGCATGGTTCACCTTTCCGACCTCGACTGGAACCGTCCGGGCGAGCAGGTCATCGAAGAGTTCAACAAGGGCGACGTCGTTCGCGCTGTTGTTCTTGACGTCGACGTCGAGAAGGAGCGCATCTCGCTCGGCATCAAGCAGCTCGGCAAGGATGCAGTCGGCGACGCCGCTGCTTCGGGTGAACTGCGCAAGAACGCCGTTGTTTCGGCCGAGATCATCGCGATCAACGATGGCGGCATCGAAGTGAAGCTCGTCAACCACGAAGACATCACCTCGTTCATCCGCCGCGCTGACCTGTCGCGTGATCGTGACGAACAGCGTCCGGAGCGTTTCTCGGTTGGTCAGGTTGTCGACGCTCGCGTCACCAACTTCTCCAAGAAGGACCGCAAGATCCAGCTGTCGATCAAGGCTCTGGAAATCGCTGAAGAGAAGGAAGCCGTTGCTCAGTTCGGTTCGTCCGACTCGGGCGCTTCGCTCGGCGACATCCTCGGCGCTGCTCTGAAGAACCGCCAGAACAACGAGTAATCGTTGCCTGACGTTTGAATTGGAAAACCCGCGGAGAGCGATCTCCGCGGGTTTTTCTTTCCAACCAAGTCCGAATTGTGAAATCGGCCCCCAGCCCTGGATGGGGCTAGGCCCGCGCTTAAGGCTGAACCGGCGTCTTAGCCGAGACCGCCGAGCCTGCGGTAAAGATCGTAGGCGTCGGGCGTTTCCTGTGCCTCGCCCTCCTGCATGGCTTCGCCGGTCGGCTCTCCGTCTTCCGGATTTCCGTCGCCTCCCTCTTGTGCCGTTTCTTCCTCACTCGCTGCATCTTCGCCCGAGCCTCCGGGCATGCCGCGCGAATGGTCTTCGCCTTCCACCTCGCCGGCGGCCACTGGATAGGGGATCATAGCGAAGGGGATGGCCTCGCGCGGCAGGCCGTTTTCCACCAGTCTGGCGATCATCTGCTGCACCGTCTGCTCGTCCGTGGCGCGTTGCGGGCGAATGTCCGTGGGTCCGCGCGGTGGTGCAGCGGTCTCCTCGGAGCGATCGTCGAGCAGCGACGGCAAGGTCGTGCCGGCGTCCATTACGGCGCGCTGGCGGGCGGCGGCATCAGCGATGCGCATTCCAGCTTCCTTGGCGGCGGGCTGGGGCTGCGTAGCCGGCTCGTCCGTCTGCTGCGTCGCCGATCCCGGATCGCCATCGGCCGCGCCGGCAGGCAAGGCCAAGCTGTCGCGGATGAGCGTCTTGATGGCCTCGGAGAGCACGCGTGCCGAGCGCACCTCCGGATCGTTGCGACCGGCGGCGGTGGTCCTATGGCCGTCTTCTTCGTCGGCATCGGGCAGCGGGCCGTAGGTGCCGTCGGGATCCTCGCCTTCGATCGTGTCGGCAGCCTCCATTTCATCGGCGCCATGCGCTTCAAGCGGTGTTGCGGCACTGTCTCCGGCGGGCGCTTCCGTCTCGCCGTGTCCGACTTCGCCGGATTGCAGGTCCTGCTCGGCCTCGGCGATGGGGCCAGACAGCGATGCCGCTTCCGCGATCTCGCCTTCGCCCGCAAGCAGCGAGGCAGCGCTCCCGATCGGCGTGTCGCCCGATGAAGCGCTCTTCGCGGCGTTCGCGCGCGCCTCACCCCGCTCCGTGGGCTTTTCGCTTCCGCTCTTTGATGGCGCTTCGGTTCCGGCCGCGTCCAGATCCTCGCCCTGCGGCTCGGTCACATCGTTGCCGACGCTAAAGGTCTTCCGCAGCACAGCCTGTAGAAGTGCGACTTCACCACCGAGCGGCGTTCGTGCCGCGGTCTGGCTGAACGGCAGCGCCGGCTGGAGCGAGGGGTTGCGCAGGATGACGTCGCGCGCCTGCGCCGGCATGGGTGTCGCGGTGCCGCCCGGCGCGCTCGTGCCGTTGCGGATCGCCGGCAGGTCCGCTAGCAGGCCGACGCGGATTGAAAGATTGCGCCCGCCAAGCTGACGCTCCAGAAGCAGCCGGTCGGACGTCGGCATCGATTCGAGGAAGGCCACCAACCGCCGGACGAAATCGCGCCCCCCCTCCTGCGGGAGTGGCGGGAACTTCAGGATGCGTGCCAGATCCTCCATCAGGCGCACCAGCGCGTCCTTCGAAAGGATCTCACGACCGGAAAGATGCCGCGTCAGCGCATCGAGGATCTTCTGTATGGCTTCGCCACGCTGGCTGGCGGTCAATGGTGCTGCAGGCTGCAGCGTCCTTGCGCTCGTCTCTTCCGTGGCGGCCGCGGTTCGAGCCGCCTGGATGGGTATCAGCATTCTGGTCTCCATCTCGCTTGACCTCGGTTTGACCATTCGTCGTGGAACGACGAAACGCGCTCGGGCGCGGTCCGATTTTTCGGCTTGCGCGCGACTTTCTGTTCATCACTTGCGGGTTGGCGCCTCATGCGCGTCGTGGCGAATGGCCAGACAGCCGCGGCTCGGCCGCGGATAGGAGAATCGGCATGATGGTTTGAGGTTAGGGCAAAGAGGTTTATGAATTCTTAACCATGTTTCGGCGCCCGGCATGTCGCAGCCCGGCTTGCGGACGGGTCTGCAAGGCCTATCTTTAAGGGAGCCGCTCTGCAGGCTCGAATGGTGTCTGTGCCAGGAGTTTCGGATGACAGTCCGTCCCCCAAAAGCCCTAGGCCCGAACTTCTCGACGGCCGGCGCCTTCAACGTGCTCGAATGCGAATTGATGTCCGAGCGCGCCGATGCGCTTGGCCGGCATGGCCTCAAGGTCGAAAAGGCGCTTGCAGCGCTTGCGGCATTGAAGGGAGATGTGGCGAGGGATCTACGCGAGCGGGTGCTCGACGAGGCGGCCGATGCCGTATGGGCCTTCCTCATTCAGCGGGAGATTTGCGGCCTGCGTGACAGCCGCGATGTGGTTCGCCGCTATGGCATACCCAAGGAGGTCATGGCGCGGCTCGGCATCGTGCGCCGAACGCCGTCAGAGGCTTAGCGCAGCGAGCCTATAGAGGCCGTTGTCGTCGAAGCGCAAAAAGGGGTCGGCTGCCGTGCGTTGGTCGGCAATATCTTCCATCTCGTCCTTGAGGTGGAGCGCCCGCAGATGCTGCTCCTCTTCGTCGAGCGACAGCTTGTCGGTTCTGCGCGTCGGGTCACCGCGCAGGCTGTTGAGCTGGGCTTCCTCGGTCGACGCAGGCTCCGTCGCGCTCTTCAGGCGGTCGACGGCATTTGCGGCTTGTGCAGCGCTTTGAGGTCCCTTGTCACTCGTCTCGCCGAGCGCAACCTTCAGTGCGTCGTTTTCCGGGCCGCCGGGGTTTTTGAGCGCCTCGACCAGCTCCGTAAGCGACAGTCCGAGCTTGTCGAGCCCCAGTTCTTCCTCGATTTTCGCAATGGCGGGCGATTCCAGCTGCTTCAGCTGGTTCTCGATTTCCCTTGCAAAGGCGGAATCGGACTTGAACGTTTCACGCTCGATGTCGAAAAATTTTCCGACCTCACGGATGAGCACGGCGCGGTTGTTGTTGGCGTCGTTGCGAGCATGATCGAAGAAATAGCCGTTGATCTTCTCGTTGGCGGCCTTTTGAGCGCCATCGGGCTCGACCTGCGCCCTCAGGAGCCGGTCGTCCTTTGTGCTCTTGGCCTTTTCTTCTTCCTCCGTCTGCCGCTTTTCGATGTCCTTGAGGATCGAGCCGACCAGATTGGTCGTCGCGGTGGCGGCAGATTGCTGGGTCGGAAGCAGCATGATTCATCCTGGCAGCACAGTGGATCGTTTTGAAACGGTAGGCTCTTGCAGTTAATGCCGGTTTAACTGGCGCTGCCGAGATGTTGGGGCACGCAAGCGCCGGTGATGGCGCGCAAAACTTCTAACTCCCGCTAATGCGGGGCGGAGAGAAGGTGCGCAGGCGGTATGGCCAGGCCGCGCCCCAATTAGGGCGCTAGAGCGTTTCTCGTGCGTTCATGCGGACGCGCCGCGCTCTAGCGATAGGGCGAATAGCAGACCTTGTAAGCGCCGCCGTAGCTCAAGAACCGGTTGGTTGCCGGATTGTAGGAACGGTAGCGCGACAGGCACCAGCTGACATGGGCGTTGCCGCCACCGACATACCGATCGCGATAGTAGTAGTTGCCGCCGTAGTAACGGCGGGGATAATAGCCGCGATTGTAGCCGTAGCGGGGATAGTAGCCGTAGCGGGGGTAGTATCCGCCGCCATAGTAACCGCCGCCGTAGTATCCGCCCGAGCCGAAGTAGAGGGTCAGGCCGGAGCCGCCATAGTAGGGGCTACCCCATCCGCGTCTGTAATAGGGGCCTCCCCAACCGCCTCGCCAGCCGTATCCGCCATATCCGCCGTAACGGCGGTGGTAATACTGCACATTCTGGACGTCGCCTTGTGCCTTGATCTGAAGGTCGGGCGCCTGAAGCGGCATCGCCTGCACAGGTCCGACGGGGGTGATCAGGGAGGCGGCGGCCAAGCTGCAGCCGATAACGAAATTGCGAAATCCCGTCATTTTGTCCTCGCTTTCGGAAAGCACTGCCTTCCGGTTGTGTCCCTGCCTGTATTACGTTTTCTTTTCTTGGTTTATTCATGGCAACGGGCAAGGAGCGCGTGGCGGAGAGCCACCGGATTTCCGTCCGTGCGTTGTCATGTCCAGAATGCGCCGGTCCGTGCCGCGCGTCACTGTAATATTTGCCCTGTTTTCCCCGAAACTGGGCAGCGGAGAATGCGATGCAGTTGAAGTTTGGTACCAGCGGCCTGCGTGGCCTTTCAGAGGAACTGAAGGGTGAGCCTTCGGCCCGCTACGCGACCGCGTTTGCGCGCTATCTTCTGACGTCCGGGCGCAGCCAGCCGGGTGACCCGATCGTGATCGCCCGCGACTTTCGCGATTCGAGCCCGGAAATCGCGGCAGTCTGTGCCTCGGCACTCGCGCGCGAAGGACTGCGCGTCTTCGATTGTGGCACGGTGCCGACGCCGGCGCTTGCGCTCTATGGCCGCGAATGCGGAGCCGCTGGTCTGATGATCACCGGCTCCCATATCCCGGCTGATCGAAACGGCATCAAGTTTTATCGGCCGGACGGCGAGATCGACAAGGAAGATGAGGTCGCCATCAGCCGGATTGCCGATGAAATCGCCGGGCAGATCGAGCCGGTCGCCAATCAGGGGATTGGTGAGGACCATGCGTCCCGCGCAGCCATGCTCTTCATCCAGCGAAACCGGCAGTTGTTGCCCGCCGGCGCGCTCGCCGGCCTCAAGGTCGGCGTCTACCAGCACAGCACCGTCGCGCGGGATCTTCTCGCCGATCTGATCGCCTTCTTTGGCGCCGAGGTCGTCGCCCTTGGACGTTCGGAACACTTTATCCCCGTCGATACCGAAGCGGTGTCCACCGACACGATCGAACGCCTTCAGGAATGGGCCCGCGAACACCGGCTCGATGCGATTGTATCGGCGGACGGCGACGGCGACCGGCCGCTGGTCGCGGACGAGAACGGCTTGCCGCTGCGCGGCGATCTCCTCGGGCTGATTGCCTGCGGCTTCCTCGGTGCTACGCTTGCCGTCACGCCGGTCACCTCGAATTCGGGCCTGGAGCGCAGGGAAGGGCTCTCCGTGCTGCGCACCCGTGTCGGGTCGCCCTTCGTGATCGCCGGAATGCAGGAGGCCCTGGACGAGGGGTCGACCAAGGTCGCCGGCTTCGAGGCCAATGGCGGCACGCTGACGGCCAGCCCCTTCGTCGTCAACGGCGCAACCCTCCAGCCGCTGCCCACCCGCGACTGCGTCCTGCCGATCGTCGCCGCATTGGCTGCGGCGGCAGAGGCCAAACTCTCGCTGTCGGTGCTGGCCGCCTCCTATCGGCTTCCCGTGGCGCTCAGCGACCGGCTCGAAAACTTCCCGGTCGAAACCAGCGCCCGGCTGATGGCCCATTTGCGCGGCGGCGACGAAAATCTCGCGGCATTCCTGGCGCCGATCGGCCGGCCGGTCGCCGTCAGCGACATCGACGGGCTGCGGGTGACGCTTGACGACGGTCGCATCATTCACTTCCGCCCCTCCGGAAATGCACCGGAGATGCGTTGCTATGTCGAGGCGGACACGGCCGAGGCGGCCGAGGGACTGCTGTCGAGCGGTCTATCCACAATCCGGCATTGGGCAAAAACCGCCTCGAACTGAGTTTTTTGTCCTCCGACACGAAAACTTCAAAAAGCCTGTTGACACTTCGACTCGAGCCTTTTACACACCCGCTCGTCGCCCAGATGGCGGAATTGGTAGACGCGCCAGCTTCAGGTGCTGGTACTCGAAAGGGTGTGGAGGTTCGAGTCCTCTTCTGGGCACCAAATTCCCAAACCAAATCTTTGATTTGGTTCTGAAAAACCCCGGTTCGCCGGGGTTTTTTCGTTTCTGGCGTTTGGCCGGATTCCGTGGCGATTTCCTGCCTTCCGAGCCTCGCTCTTCGACCAGGATGGTTGCATGCCCAGGATATTTTCGCGTGGTGCGCCTTGAAGCTTGGGCCGGCAGCATTGATATTCTATCGGCTATGAAGGGCAGGCTTTCCGCGTGAGGGCAGTCCCATGTTATCGTCCGCCGGGGCGGCGGCTTTGAGAAGGACGAAGCGATGTCTGAGACACGTCGCAAGCTGACGACCATATTCTCCGCGGACGTCCAGGACTACACGCGGCTGATGCGCGCCGACGAGGAGGGCACGCTCGCCACGTTGAAGCGCCATCGCGATGCCATGGGAAGGCTCATCGAGGCGCATGAGGGCCGTGTCGTCAACACCTGGGGTGATGGACTGATCGCCGAGTTTCCGAGCGTCGTGGAAGCGCTGCGCACCGCGATCGACGTGCAGAACGAACTCGCCGGCTGCAACGAGAAATGCGCGGCCGACGAGCAGATGCTGTTTCGCATCGGCATCAATCTCGGCGACGTGATCGCCGAGGGCGACGATCTCTACGGCGACGGCGTCAATGTTGCAGCCAGGCTGCAGGCGTCCGCGCCGGCTGGCGGCATCGTCATCTCCAATACCGTGTACGACCAGGTGCGCAACAAGGTCGCCGTCGGTTTCGATTTTCTGGGGCCTCTTGAGGTCAAGAACATCGATGGCGGTGTGCCGAGCTATGCCGTGCGCATCGGCGCGGACGATCCCCGTCCGACCTTTGCCGCAGAGACCTTCGGCCGCCGTGCTGAAGCAGCCGCTGCCGAGGCGGCCAAGCCGCGTCCGGAGCCGGTGGGCGTGATTGCGGCAATCAGGAGCGGATCGCTCCCGGTTCTCTACATCGTTGCCGCTGGCTTGGTCGCTCTCAACCTGTTGACCTGGAACGGAACCTTCTGGTCCGTCTGGCCGCTGCTTGGCCTCGCCATCCTTGCCGGCCTTGCCTGGATCAAGACCAACCCGTGGGTGGACCGCAGCATCGGCATACTGGTGCTCTCGGGATTGGTGCTTCTCACCATCAATCTCTTGACCTGGCGCGGCGTCTTCTGGGCCGTCTGGCCACTGCTCGCCTTCGCCGTGGTCGGCGGCATTCGCTGGGTCACCCGGCAGAACCGCCGCCTCGGCTCCTGACGTCTATTCGCGGCTTTCGGAGCCGGCCGACAAGTTGTCGTGTGTCTTCGGGCCGTCATCGAGGGCTTCCGGCTCTTTCGGCTCCGCGCCCAGCACTTCGTAAATCTCCAGGGCCGAGGCTCGGCCCTTGGCCTGCGCTGTGCCGAGCGGCCGGAAGTGGATCGTGCCACCCGTATGGGCAACGACCGCGCCGCTCGCCATGATCATCGTGCCGTAGTTCTTGTTCATGCCCTCGAGGCGCGAGGCGACGTTCACCGTGTCGCCCATGGCGGTGTATTGCAGCCGCTCCTTGGCGCCGACATTGCCGACGACGGCGGTGCCGGTGTGAATGCCGAAGCGTGTGCGGAACTCCGGCAGTCCTTTCTTGCGCTGTGCTTCGTTGAAGATGCTGAGGCGCTGCTGGACCGCGAGCGCGCACCGACAGGCATTCTCGGCGTGTTTGTCGTCCGGTGCCGGGGCGTTCCACATCGCAAAGACCGAATCGCCGAGGAACTGGATGATCGTGCCGTCGTGCTCGCCGACCGTCTCGCTGAAGATATCGAAATACTCCGACAGCATCGCCACCACCTCCTCGGGCGAATGCCGTTCGCTGAGCGTAGTGAAATCGTAGATGTCGGTGAAGAGCGCGGTGACTTCCTGACGCCAGGCGGAGCGGCCGCTGAAATGGCCGGATTCGATGCCCTTGCGCACCAGTTCCTTCGGCACATAGAGCGCAAAGGTGAAGATTGCATCGCGGGCCCGGTTCATGGCGCCGCCGAGGGTCGAGATTTCGCTGACATGCGAGGAAACATCGATCGGGGTGGTGAAGTCGAGGTCCTGCAGCCGGTTGGCGCTGGCGGTCAGCTGGTTGAGCCCCTTGGTAATCAGATGCGCCAGCACCAGCGAGGCGAGTACCGCCAAGGCTACCACGGCCCCGGAAATCGCCAGCCCCTGAACGAGCGTCTTGTTGGCGTCCGCCATCAATTCGTCGAGCGGTGCGGCCACCACGGCGCGGTTGCCGGAGAGAAGCAGCGCGGATTCGAGCGGCGTTACCATGACGAGGTAGGTGCGGTCCCCGACCTGGACGAAGTCGGCCTTGTCGGGCGCTGGTGGATGTTGGCGGATGCTCTGGATCAGCGGTTCGCTGTCGGCCTGCACGAGCGGGGCGTCCTTGTCCTTGGCAGCCATGATGCGTCGCATCATCACCCGGTCGGAATGGATGATCGGCCGGCCGACGGCATCGAGGATGAAGGACACCGAACCAGCAGTCAGCCGTTCGCGGGCGAGGAAGTCGGTGATCGTATCGAGCACGACATCGGCGCCGATGACGATCTGCGGATTGCCGCGATGCGCCTGCGAGATGGTCATGCCCAGTGTTTCGGTGGTGGCGCTTTCATAAGGGCCGGTCGAGACCGCGGCCTTGCCGTTAACGGCCGCGCGATACCAGGGCCGCGTGCGCGGGTCGAAGCTCGATGGCGGTAGCCGCCGTTCGGAGAATTGCGTGCCGTCCTTGTCGACGAAGAGAACGCGCTGGAGCGGCTTGCCGTTTGAGTCCCTTTCCATCGAGCGCACCGCAATGGCGGCGCCACGGGGCGCGTCGAGCGCCATGCGCCAGGCAACCTGCTTGAGGTCGACGACCTGAAAGAAGGCGCCGTTGGGATAGCCGACATACACCCCATCGATGTGCGGCGAGCGGGTGATGCCTTCACGAAGCACCGCCACCTTGTCGTTCATGCGTTCAGGCGGGGGCACGAGGAAGGAATTGGCGACGGAGGAGACGAGATTGACGAGGGCGGAAGTGTCGCCCGAGAGCACGCCCAGCCGGTCGACAAGGCGGTTCATGAAGCCGCGCATGTTGGCCTCGGCATCAGCGATCGCGGCGTTGCGCGAGCGATGGTAGTCAAGCCCGACAAGCGTCGCGGAAACGACGATCAGCATGGCGACCATGACGAGGCTGAACAGCGATCGCAGCGAACTGTTCCAGCCATCGCGTGCTTTGCCTTGTCGAGCGCCGGGCGCCGTGTCTACCATCGCGTTTCTCTGATCCCGTAACGATGCCTCGGCGACGACCTTAACGTGCAAGGTTGATCGCATGTGCAAGAAAAGTTAAATGCGAATCCCATAAAACACGTTAATCGGCGGGATGCACGATCCCGCCGAGATCCGCAGCGAAAAATGTCTCAGTTCATCGTTACCGGCTTCGAGCGCATGCGCGCGACGGTTTCGCGCTCGGCACGCTTGCAGCGCATCGGTGGCAGGCCGCGATCCATCAGGTCCATGTCTTCGAGCACCATGTCGCCCATTTTCTTGAAGGCGCTGTCGAGCGCGCCGGCGCGGTGCGCCGAACGCAGGAAGCCCGGCAGGCGGCGAACGGGATGGTCGAGCGGCAGGGGCTCCTCCGGAAAGACGTCGCTCGCCGCCACGATATGGCCGCTTGCGACCGCGGCCATCAGCGCCTCGAAATCGACGACGCCGGCGCGACTGAGGAGAATGAAGGCAGCACCCGGACGCATGCGGGCAAACGCCTTCTCGCCAAGGAAGCCTTCGTTCTCGCTGGTAACGGAAGCAACGACGAAGACGAAGTCGCTTTCGCCCAACACGGTCTCGAGCGATGCCGGTTCAACGCCATTGTCCCGCAGGATCGAGGCCGGCATCCAGGGGTCGAAGACGCGGATTTTCGCCCGGAAGCCGGAGAGCACGCGGTTCAGGGCCTTGCCGAGATCGCCGAAGCCGATGATGCCGATCTCGGAGCCGGAAAGCAGGCGCGCCGAACGGTTGCCATCGCCACCCCAGAGTTCGCGGCCTTCACGGAAGGAAAGGTCGGCGTCGACGACGCCGCGGGCGATGTTGAGCGCCATGGCGAGGCCGAGTTCCGCCACCGGCTCGGCAAAGACCTGCCCGGTGGTCACCACATGGATGCCGCGCTCGAACAGCACCTCATAGGGCATGTTGTTGATCAGGTTGCTTTCGACGTTGAGGATCGCCTTCAGCTGGCTCATGCGCCTGAGGGTGGCGTGGTCGAGCGGGGGCTGGCCGATGATGTAGTGGGCGTTGCCGAGCACGTCGTCGCCAAGGCCGGCGATATCCTCCGGGTCCGCTTCGACGATGCGGTAGCGGCGATGCAGGTCCTTGAGGGTTTCCGGTGTGAAGATGAGATCGAGCGTGCGTGGTGCGGGTGCACTGATGGCAAGCGGCCGGTTGTCGGGCATGGTTCCTCCCACTGCAGGTTTCCTTTGATCGGGTCGATCGAAGGATAAAAACATGCAGCACCTCAAAGCGCTACCGTGACCTTTGCGCGGCGCTGAGACGGAGGACGCCCATGCTCTGGCCGTGAGGCTAGGAACAGCTCCACCGCTTGCCAAGCGGCGTGGCGGTCCCGATGCTGTCTTCGCACGAGGATTGCTTGTCGTGTTTTTGCTTAGTAGCCGAGACCACGCTTCTGCCGATAGAGCGAAGGCGGCAGGTCGCTGCCCTGGAAGACCGGCCCGTCGCCACGGCGGCAGTTGTAGATCGTGTCGTAGATGGGGCCGCCGCGGGCCGACGATTCGAACGGATAGTTTCGGTCGACAAAGGTCTGCTCGCATACGGTTTGGTCGCCACCACCATTCAACGGATCCATCTGGCGCACGCCCGGCAGGTCCCGATAGGTCTGCGCCGGTGCCGGCATGGCCGTCAGCCCGATCGCCAGCGCGAGCGTGGAGAGAGCGAGGGCGGGTTGAAAAGACGTCATCGTCAGGACTTTCAAAGGGCAGCCGGCGGGCGGAACGTGACAACGGTATCGCCGACGCCAAACTTGCGCTATAGGCCACACCACTTCGTTTGATCTGGGGATTTTCGATGGCGAATGCAATACGGTTCCATGAAGGCGATATCTCCGCAGCCGACGCCGACCGTTATCGAGGCGCAATCGCGATCGACACGGAAACGCTCGGCCTCATCCCCCGCCGTGATCGCCTTTGCGTGGTGCAGCTGTCTCCGGGCGACGGTACGGCCGACGTGATCCGCATCGCAGCCGGCCAGAAGCAAGCGCCGAACCTCGTCGCCATGCTTGCCGATCCGGCCCGCCAGAAGATCTTCCATTTCGGCCGCTTCGATATCGCCGTCCTCTTCCATACCTTCGGGGTGACGACGACGCCGGTCTTCTGCACCAAGATCGCCTCGCGGCTGACCCGCACTTACACCGATCGCCACGGCCTCAAGGACAACCTCAAGGAAATGCTCGACGTCGACATTTCCAAGCAGCAGCAGTCGTCCGACTGGGCAGCAGAGACCCTGTCGCAGGCGCAGCTCGAATATGCCGCCTCCGACGTGCTGCACCTGCATGCGCTGCGCGACAAGCTGACGGCGCGCCTCATCCGCGATGGTCGCATCGAGCATGCCGAAGCCTGCTTCGCCTTCCTGCCGACGCGCTCCAAGCTTGACCTGCTTGGCTGGGACGAGACGGATATCTTCGCGCACAGCTGAGTTGTGCGGGGCTGTTATGGCGTCAGGTAAAGGACGACCGCATAACGTGCGGCCTTGCCGATGGTGACGAACAGCAGGAACAGCGGCAGCTTCATGCGCAGCAATCCGGCGACCAGCGTCAGTGGGTCGCCGATGACCGGCAGCCAGGAAAGAAGCAGCACCGGCTGGCCGTAGCGGGCAAAGAGCGCCTCTGCCTTTTGCCGATTGGTCGGCGAAACTGGAAACCACCGGCGCCCCTCGAAGCGGATCAGAAAACGCCCGAGCGCAAAATTGACGACGGCGCCGAGCACGTTGCCTGATGTCGCGGCGATGAAGAGGGCAGGGCGGCTCGTTTCGCCGTGCAGGGCGGCGGCCACGATCGCAGCTTCCGACATGCCGAAAAGCAACGTCGCCGACAGGAAGGCCGCGGAAAAGACGCCGGCAAGAATTCCGAAATCCAGGATCAGCTCCTGTCCGTATGACCGAGATCGCGCTCCGGCTCGATGATGTCGCGGATGCGCTGCTTCAGTTCCTTCGGCCCGGGGAAACCGCCGTCCCGCTTGCGCTCCCAGATGAGCGCGTCATCGACGCGGATCTCGAAATTGCCGCCGGTGCCGGGAATGAGCGCCACTTCGCCGAGCGACTGCCCGAACGTCTGCAGCAGTTCCTGCGCCATCCAGCCGGCGCGAAGCAGCCAGTTGCACTGGGTGCAGTAAAGGATGGTGATGCGCGGCTTCTGGTCCATCGGGTGTCTCGGATGTGCTTCGGGCGGCGACCATAGCGGTCGCCTCAGTTGGAAACAACTGCGTTCCGGGGCTCATGCTCACGCTGCGCTCACACGATTGTCAACCAATTTAGTCATGTTTTTATCGGCGGATAGCTTGCTTTGCGCGGTCGTCGCGGCGAGACAATGCGGCATTGCACAAATTGTCGCACCCAACCGCCGGAGAGGCCCCTTAATGACCGACGTCACCGTTTCCAGTTCCCGCCCGCGCGCCATCCTGCCGGCGCTGGAAAAGATCTATCTGCCGCTCAATACATCCGCCGAAACGCTGTTGCGTGTGCTCGCCGGCGCTCTGCTTGCGGTTCACGGTTTTGGCAAGATCACCAATCCCTTCGGCGCGATTGGCATGGTCGAGGGCCTCGGCTTCTATCCCGGCGTCTTCTGGTCGCCGCTGCTCGCCGCGACCGAATTCTTCGGCGGCATTTTGATCGCGATCGGTTTGTTGACGCGCCCGGCCGCCTTTGCCGGCATGATCGTTCTGCTCGTCACCGTCTACTTCCATGGCATCGTGCAGGGTGAGGGCCTCTTCGGCGCAGAGAAGTCGATCCTCTGGGCAGCGATCCTGTTCTTCTTCGCCATCCGCGGCGCCAACAGCCAGTCTGTCGACGCCAAGCTCGGCAAGCAGTTCTGATCGAACGAACGACGCTTAGAAAAACGGGGAGGCGGTGAAAACCGGCCTCCCCGTTTTCGTCTTGCAGCTGGTGAGGCTTTCGCCGTCGCGACCTCTCAGGCGCTTTCCTTCGCCGTCACGCTGCGAATGGTCATCCGGTGGACCTTGCCCGACCGGTCCTGCCAGTCGATCGACTGGCCGACGGAGAGCCCGATCAGCGCCGCGCCGACAGGGGTCAGCACAGAGATGCGGCCGGCCTCGATATCGGCCTCGCCGGGATAGACGAGCGTTACCTGCTTGGCAAAACCATTGTCCGCCTCGAAGGCGACGGTGGAGCCCATCTGCACGCTGTCGGCGGGCAGCGCGTCGGGCGCGCCGACCCGGGCGCGGTCGAGTTCAAAGAGCAGTGCCTCGGCCACATCAGGCACGCGCTCGAGCGCGGAGGAGGCGAGCGCCGTCAGCCGCTTGTGGTCTTCGGCATTGATGATGATCGGGGGAAGTTTCTTGCGGGTTGCCGCCATGATGGGACCTGACACGTTCAATCGAAGCGCACGACAGGGCGCAATCGAATAGGTTTTCTGGAGATTAGGCGCTCGTTCAGCCGCGCTCGGAAATTTCTTCTGCCGACGCGAAAGGCTCCCCTGACCCGGAGAGCGCAAGCGTCCGGGCTGGGGTCAGGTTCCTGCGATCGGGCACACCCGGAAGCAGCAATGAGAAGAAATCGTCGGCATCATCATGTCCCAAGGGTCGGAAAGTTCGCTCACGAAGTCAAGGCCCGCATGAACCCGTCCGCATCATCGCATCGCTATGTGACCTCTTGAACAGTGGCCGCGCTCGTGGTCAATCTCCACGGTCGATGCGAAGGGAATGCGATGATGCGGGTGCTGGTGGTTGAAAACATGGCGAAGACCGAGCTCGGCCAGGTCGGCACGGCGCTTCGCGAGGCAAAGGCCGAGATCGAGATCCGCCGCGCCTATCTCGGCGAGGCCGTTCCTGAAACACCGGAAGGATACGACGCACTGGTGGTGCTTGGCGGCGAGCAGAGCGCGCTCGACGATGCCGCCTATCCCTATCTGCCTGATCTTGCCGCGCTGATGCGCCGCTTCGGTGACAGCGGCCGTTCCGTGCTCGGCATCTGCCTCGGCAGCCAGCTTCTCGCCCGCGCCTATGGGGGCCGGAACCTGCTGGGCGAGGCCAAGGAGTTCGGTTGGTGCGAGGTGGAGGTGCGCGGCGAAGGCGCCGAGGACCCGGTCCTTTCCAGCGTCGGTGAGAGCTTCCCGATCTTCCAGTGGCACGGAGATACTTTCACGCTGCCCGAGGGGGCTGTCCATCTCGCCGAAAACGCCGTCACCCGACATCAGGCCTTCCGCGTCGGCCGCGCCGCCTACGGCACCCAATTCCACTTCGAGGCCGACACACACCTCGTCGAAGACTGGAACCGCGCTTTCCCGGACACCATCAAGCGGCTCGATCCGACCTGGCTTGCGCGCTATCGCGAACACGCCGCGCGCCACGGCCGGCAGGCGGATGCCGCGGGCCTGTCTCTTGCCCGCGCCTGGGTCGCGACGATCGTTCGCCATCAGGGCGGCGCGGTGAATGAGGAACCGGCGTTGGAGGAGGTTACCGGATGAACGAGGCACTAAACGGCGGCTGCTTCTGCGGCAGGATCCGCTATCGGCTGAAGGCGGCGCCGATGTTCGTCAACTGCTGCCATTGCAGCGATTGCCAGCGCCAGGTCGGTAGCGCCTTCGTCGTCAACGGCGTGATCGAGCGCGACAATATCGAACTCATTGAGGGCGAGCCGGTCGTCGTGACGCTTCCGACGGACAGCGGCCGTCCGCATGATGTCTACCGCTGTGCCGAATGCCAGACGGCCCTCTGGAGCGACTACGGCCGGCGCGGCTGGCTTTCCTTCGTCCGGATCGCAAGCCTTGACCGCCCGTCGGACTTCCCGCCGGATGCGCATATCTTCACCCGCTCCAAGGTTGCTTGGCTGTCGCTCGAGGGCGGCGCACCGGCTTTCGAGATTTATTACGACATGAAGACGATGTGGCCGCCGGAAAGCCTGGCACGGCGCGAAGCCGCGGAAGCGAAAGCAAAAGCGTGACAGCCAGCGAACGCGACAAGATGGCAGCCGGAGAATGGTACTCCTGCCTCGTCGACGAACTCGAGGCGCTTCGGATGACGGCACGCAATGCTGTCCATCAGCACAACGCCATGGCGCCGATCGAGCGTGGAAACATGGCGTCGGCGCTGCGGGTGCTGTTCGGTGCGGTCGCTGACGACGTCTTCATCGAGGCGCCATTCCATTGCTCCTACGGCATCAACATCCACCTTGGCGCCCGCGTCTATCTCAATGCCGGCTGCACGATCCTCGACAGCGGCCGCGTGGCGATCGGGGCGGGGACGATGCTGGGGCCGAACGTGCAGATCTATTGCGCCGAGCACCACAGGGATGCCGTGCTTCGCGGCCAAGGCCTCGAAGTCGCCAAGCCGGTGACGATCGGTGCCGATGTCTGGATCGGCGGCGGCGCGATCATTCTCGGCGGTGTCACGATCGGGGATGGCGCGATCGTCGGTGCGGGCTCGGTGGTGACGAAGGACGTGGCGGCCGGCGCCGTGGTCGCCGGCAACCCGGCGCGGCCGCTCCGCCGCGTGTCTACGTAAGGCGATTTCAGGAGGAATGATTTTTGATGACGATTGAGATGAAGACGATCCACGTGCGCCCGGCGCGGCCAGAAGATGCACCTGCGTTGTGCGCTTTCCTCAACGAGATCATCGCGATCGGTGGCACCACGGCCCATCAGACGCCGTTCACGCCTGAGAGCTTCGTGGCGCACTATCTCGCCGGCCCGGGCTTCGTCAGTTGTTTCGTCGCCGAGGACGAGGCGGGTGAGCCTTGCGCCTTCCAGGCGCTCGACCGCTGGGACGGCATACCGCAGGATTGGGCCGACATCGGCACGTTCTCGCGCCCCGACAACAAGGTGCCCGGCGCCGGCACGGCGCTCTTTAAGGCCACCTGCGACTTCGCCCGCTCGATCGGCCTGAAAGCCCTCAACGCCACCATCCGTGCGGACAATGTCAGCGGGCTCAGCTATTACGGCAAGATGGGTTTCGTCGACTACAAGGTCGACAAGGCGGTGCCGCTGAAGGACGGGCAGTTGGTGGATCGCATTTCGAAGCGGTACGTGCTTGAGGACGGATGAGGCGAGCACTGCCGCTCTGGCAGCGCCACCCTCCCGGTCTTCATCCCCGGGCCTGAAGTTCAGTCCGGGGAGGCAGCCGACATCATAGGATGGATCCGTCTTGAGGAGATCGGCCCCACGCCTTGGCGAGAGGCGTCGGCGATAAAAGAGCGTCGACGCTCGCCAAGGGCATCTCTTGAAAGCGTGCCGCTCTAACGGCAGCTTCTGTTCACCATGGCAATGATCGTCTCGTAAAGCTCGTCCTGAGCCTCGTCGGCGGTGATTTCGCTCGTCGCTGCAGCGTGGGACAAGCCATCGGCTGCGCCGAGCATTGCCCAGAAACCGGCCTGTGCGATGCCCCTCTGCCCGATGAACGGGCCCAGCACCTTTCGGCACTTTTCGATATAGACCAGCTGATAGTCCCGTTTAACGGCCGCAAGCTCGGGCGAGCCGGCGAGGGCCGCCAGCACGCCGGGCATCTCGCGACCCTGCGTGAGCACGCAGTCGACATAGGAGGCGGCAATCGTCCTGACTGTCGCTTCCAGCGTTGGGTCGCTCGCGGCAATGGCAGCGTCCATCACCACCGTCTGGCGCACATCAAAATCCTGGTAGAGCGCGGCGAGCAGTCCGTTGCGTGTTCCGAAATGATCATAGACGACCGGCTTGGCGACGGCCGCTTCCTCGGCCAGGCGCGGCAGCGTCAGCACATCGGTCCCTTCCTCGCGAACGAGCCTCCAGGCGACGTCCAGCAGCTGGCGTAGCCGCTGCTCGCGGGTGAGGCGAACGCGTTTGGCGGTGACCGTGTCTCTTTCCATGGTGCTTGACATCACTATATACCAAAAGTAACTTACCTTAAGTATATAGAAGATATCTCCCAACCGCAACCATCCGCCTCCTCACGGGCGGCGGCCGAAGCGGCATGCCGACGCGTGCCGTTTGCAAAGGATTCGTGCCCAATGACTGACGTCTCACTCCCTCACTCCCAAGGCCGAAGCGCATGGCTCGGCCTCATCGCCGTGCTGCCACTGGTCCTCATCGTGGCCATGGATGGCTCCATCCTCTATCTCGCCATGCCGCGCGTGACTTCGGCTCTCTTGCCCACCGCCGACCAGGCGCTCTGGATCCTCGATATCTACGGTTTCGTCGTCGGTTCGCTGCTGATTGCCTTCGGCAATATCGGCGATCGCTACGGGCGGTTGAAGCTGATCATGATCGGCGCGGTGATCTTCGGTGCAGGATCGCTCGGTGCGGCCTATGCGCAGTCGCCCATGGCGTTGATTGCTTCCCGGGCGCTGATGGGGCTCGGCGGCGCGACATTGCTGCCCTCGGGGCTGGCAATCGTCAGCGCGCTGTTTCCGGATCCGCGACTGCGGGCGCAGGCGATCGGCATCTTCGCCGCCACCTTTGCAGCCGGCTTCGCCATCGGTCCGGTTATCGGCGGCATCCTGTTGCAGCGGCTCGAGTGGGGCGTGGTGTTCCTGATTAACGTTCCCGTCGTGCTCGGCTTCCTGGTCGCCGCACCCATTCTGCTTCGCGAGGTGCGCTCCACGACCTATGGCCGCATTGACCTGCCAAGCCTTGTCCTGTCCTTTGCCGGTATCCTGCTCACCACCTATTCGCTGAAGACCGCGGCCGCCTACGGCTTCACGCCGCTGCAGACGCTTGCCGGGATCGTCGGCGTCCTCGCCATCGCGTTGTTTATTCGCAGGCAAACGCGGATCGCCTATCCGCTGCTCGACCTCGGCCTGTTCCGGGACCGCATCTTTTCCATCGCCATTCTCACCGGCCTCCTGCCGCTGGTCGTCTGGTCCGCCGTCGGTTACCTCTCGGGCATCTATCTGCAATCGGTCCTCGGCTTCGATGTTTTTACCGCAGCACTTTTGACCTTGCCCGGCGCCGTCGTGCTGATGGCGACTTGTGTCGGGACAGCGCGCATCGTCGATGTGGTCGGCCGCAAGACGGCGCTTGTTGCGACGCATTTCCTGATCGCAGCCGGCCTCTTTCTACTGCTCCTCACGAGCACCGAGGCGGGCGTGGCAGCGCTCATCGCCTCGACTGTGGTTGCGGGCATCGGCTACGGCCTCTCCTTCAGCCTCGTCGCCGAGATCGCCGTGTCGGCGGTGCCTGCGGAACGCGCCGGTGCCGCGGGCTCGATCGCCGAGACCAGCAACGAACTCGGAAATGCGCTCGGTATCACACTTTTGGGTTCACTGGCGGCACTCAGCTTCCGGCTGCTCGGCCCCGGCGTGGCCGGCACGCTGAACGAAACCCTCGATCATCCGGGCCTTGCTTCTGAAACGGTGCTGCAGGCCAAGGAAGCCTTCCTCACCGGTCTTCACATCGCGACCGGCGTCGGCGCCCTGTCGCTGCTCGCATTGGGCATCATCGCCTGGCTCTGGCTGCCGAAGAAGCTGCCGGAGTAACCGTCGTGAGAGGTCACTGTGAGACGCCGTGGCCCAGAATAACGGAGTAGCTAGTCCGGGAAACCACGCCTGCGTGCGACCAATCCTGCTGCTCCAGCATCGCCTCACCTTCACAAACCAAAAAGGGCGACCCGAGGGCCGCCCTTTCAAACGTTGAAACATGCAGCGCTGCCGCTTATTCGTCGCCCATCTTGAGGGCGGCGATGAAGGCTTCCTGCGGGATCTCCACCTTGCCGAACTGGCGCATGCGCTTCTTGCCGGCCTTCTGCTTTTCGAGCAGCTTGCGCTTGCGGGTGGCGTCGCCGCCATAGCACTTGGCCGTCACGTCCTTGCGCAGAGCCGAGATGGTTTCGCGGGCAATGACGTTGCCGCCGATCGCCGCCTGGATCGGGATCTTGAACATGTGCTTCGGGATCAGCTCCTTGAGCTTCTCGCACATTTCGCGGCCGCGCTTTTCGGCCGCCATCCGGTGCACCATCATCGACAAGGCGTCGACCGGCTCGCCATTGACGAGGATCGACATCTTCACAAGGTTGCCTTCCTTGTGCTCGGTGATCTGGTAGTCGAACGAGGCATAACCCTTGGAGATCGACTTCAGGCGGTCGTAGAAATCGAACACGACTTCGTTGAGCGGCAGGTCGTAGGTCAACATCGCGCGGGTGCCGACATAGGTCAGCTCGATCTGGATGCCGCGGCGGTCCTGGCAGAGCTTGAGGATGCCGCCGAGATAGTCGTCGGGGGTCAGGATCGTCGCGCGGATCCACGGCTCGTGGATTTCGGCGATCTTGACGACGTCGGGCATGTCGGCCGGGTTGTGCAGTTCGCGCTCCGAGCCGTCGGTCATGAACAGCTTGTAGACGACCGAAGGGGCCGTCGCGATCAGGTCGAGGTCGAACTCGCGTTCGAGCCGCTCCTGGATGATTTCAAGATGCAGAAGCCCAAGGAAGCCGCAGCGGAAGCCGAAGCCGAGTGCTGCCGAGGATTCCATTT
This sequence comes from Ensifer sp. Root558, assembly GCF_001427045.1. Lineage (NCBI taxonomy): Bacteria > Pseudomonadati > Pseudomonadota > Alphaproteobacteria > Hyphomicrobiales > Rhizobiaceae > Ensifer > Ensifer sp. Root558. The sequence goes on from NZ_LMGC01000012.1 coordinate 170,157, forward strand.
CGAACGAGAACGAGGCGTCGTTGAGGCGCAGCTTGCCCATCGCCGAGCGCAGGTCCTCGAAGTCGGCGGCGTCTACCGGGAAGAGACCGCAGAAGACCACCGGCTGCGCCGGTTTGAAGCCCGGCAGCGCCTTGTCGGTCGGGCGCTTGTCCTCGGTGATGGTATCGCCGACGCGGGTGTCGGCCACTTCCTTGATCGAGGCGGTGATGAAACCGATCTCGCCCGGGCCGAGCGCATCCATCGCCACCATCTTCGGGGTCAGCACGCCGACGCGCTCGATCGTGTACTTGGCGTCGGTGCCCATCATGCGGATGGTCATGCCCTTCTTGAGCGTGCCGTCGATGATGCGCACGAGAACCATGACGCCGAGATAGGTGTCGTACCAGCTGTCGACGAGCAGGGCCTTCAACGGCGCCGTATCGCCGCCGTCGCTCTTCGGCGCCGGAAGCCTGGTGACGATCGCTTCGAGCACATCGGGAATGCCGAGGCCGGTCTTTGCCGAAATCAGCACCGCGTCGGATGCGTCGATGCCGATGACTTCCTCGATCTGTTCCTTGATGCGGTCGGGTTCTGCCGCCGGCAGGTCGATCTTGTTGAGCACGGTGACGAGCTCGTGGTTGTTGTCGATCGCCTGGTAGACGTTGGCGAGCGTCTGGGCTTCGACGCCCTGGGATGCGTCGACGACCAGCAGCGAGCCTTCGCAGGCCGACAGCGAGCGCGAGACTTCGTAGGCGAAGTCGACGTGGCCGGGCGTGTCGATGAGGTTCAGCACATAGGTTTCGCCGTCATTGGCCTTGTAGTGCAGACGCACCGTCTGGGCCTTGATGGTGATGCCGCGCTCGCGTTCGATATCCATGCTGTCGAGCACCTGCTCGGACATCTCGCGTTCGGCGAGGCCGCCGGTGGACTGGATCAGCCGGTCGGCAAGCGTCGACTTGCCGTGGTCGATGTGGGCCACGATCGAGAAGTTGCGGATATGCGAAAGGGGCGTTTTCGAAGATGTTGTGCTCATGGGCCGCATATAGCAGTGCCTTCAATCGCCGCAAAGCGGGAAATGAAGGCTTCGTTCACTATAAATCGGCCTATTCGGCCCTTGCCTCGGCCTCGACCAGCGCGCCTGCATTCGGCATCTGCGCGCTCTTGAGTTCGAAGCTCTCGCGCTCGGCCGCCGGCACCTCGTCCCGCTTCCTGAGCCTTGCCAGCACGAAGAGCGCATAGAGCGCGGCAACCGCCATCGCCGCATAGATGAAGGTGCGCGGCCCGAAGACCGGCATCAGCACCGTCACCATCAGCGGCACCACCGTGGCGGCGGCCGACCAGGCGACCAGCATGGTGCTCGCAAGCGGCACGAAATCGGCCGGATCCGTCCGGTCGTTGGCATGCGCATTGGCAATCGAATAGACGGTCTCGACCGCGCCGGCAAAGAGCGCGAAAACCAGCATCAACAGGATCAGGTTGCTGAACGTGGCCGAGAGCGCGAGGAAGCCGGCGACGAGGATCAACAGGCAGGTGCCGATCAGCACGAGCCGGCGGTCGATCCGGTCCGACAGCGTTCCCATCGGATACTGGATGGCGATCAGCCCGAACTGCATGACGAACATCAGGTTGGCGACATCGCCTTGGCTGACATTGTTGGCGGCGGCGTAGATCGGCGTGAAGCCCTGCACCACCATGGAGAGGCCGCCGGCGGCAAGCACGCCGATGAAGGCGACCGGCGAATTGCGCCAGACCATCGGGATATCGATGCTGACCTTGGCGGGCGCGGGCGGCGTCGGCAGCCGCGTCAGCCCGATCGGCAGGAGCGCAAGGGCGGTGAAGAAGATGGTCACGAGTGGCGGCAGGTTGCCATCGGCGGGGATCTGCCCGAACAGCCAGGCGCCGGTGCCAAGGCCGATGACATAGGCCATGTAGAACAGTGCCATCGCCTTGCCGCGCCAGTGGTTCGCGCTTGCGTGGTTGAGCCAGCTCTGGGCGATAATGAAATTGGTGTTGCCGGATGCACCGTAGAGACCACGGGCCAGCACCCAGACAAGTGGATGCATGCCGAGCGCGATTGCCAGGGCCGAGAGGATGACGAGCGCCATCGAGCAGGAGAAGGCGCGCGCATGGCCGACGCGGCGGATCATCGGCCCGGCGATGACGCAGCCGACCAAGCCGCCGAAGGCGATCATCGTCACCGCTGCCCCCGGCACCCAGTCCGGCGCGTCGGAACGCGTCAGCGCGAAGGGCACATAGGCGAGCATCATGCCGTTGCCGATCGCCACGGCCGTCATCGAGGCAACAATGCTGGCGATCGAGGTCAGCGAGGAGGGCTGTTTGGTCATGTGCAACCTGTGAATGGGATCCGCGCAGGGCAAAGCGCGTGAGAACTATCTAAAGTATTGAAGCGTAAGCATTTCTCGATTTCGTCGGTTCGGCCGACACCATAGCCGAAAGACTGGTGTCGCGCTGTCGCCAAAGCGGCATCGCATGCCCATATTTTCAGTTCCAGCAGACTTGACTCCATTATATGAGAAATGCAATCTCAAATAATGGAAAACCCAACCGACCCTCTTGAACACGCGATCGGCGAGCGCGTCCGGGCGTTACGCCTCAAGCAGGCGCTGACACTCGATGAACTTGCCTTAAGCTCCGGCGTCAGTCGGGCGATGATCTCGCGCATCGAGCGCGGCGAGGCGAGCCCGACGGCGCAGCTTCTGGCGAGGCTGTGCAGCGCGCTCTCGACCACGCTTTCGGCGCTTTTTGCCTTCGAGGCGAGGGTGGCGTCGCCGGTTGCAAGGCGTGCCGACCAGCGCCTCTGGCGCGATCCGGAATCCGGCTATCTGCGCCGCTCCGTCTCGCCGGATGGTCTTGGCTCCCCCGTCGATATCGTCGAGGTCGAGTTTCCGCCGGGTGCGCGCGTCGTCTTCGAGCGGCAACCGTCCGACCGGGGCATCACCCAGCATCTCTGGCTGTTTTCCGGGCGACTGGAACTCACGACCGAATCCGGCTCCCATTCGCTCGAAGCCGGCGACTGTCTGTTCATGGGCCTGGAGGCGGGCCACATCTTTCACAATCCGCACGATGAGCCGGCACGCTACGCCGTCGTCCTCTGCCGCACCAAGGCTTGACCATGTCCGATCTTCGTATCCGCCTGCTTGATGAAAATGGAGCTGTGACCGCCATCCCGGCGCTTTCGGATGTGCTGTCCGATTGCGTGGAAGGTGGCGCGTCGGTCGGTTTCATGCAGCCATACCCGCCGGAAAGTGCGCGTGGCTACTGGCAGGGAGTTGCCGGAGCGGTCGCGGTCGGCGACACGCTGCTGATGGTGGCGGAGGAGGCGGGCCGCATCCTCGGCACGGTGCAGGTGGGCGTCGCGCAGATGCCGAACCAGCCGCACCGCGGCGACCTGAAGAAGCTGCTTGTGCACCGCGACGCCCGCGGCAAGGGCGTTGCCCGGCGGCTGATGGAAGCGGTCGAGCGCGAAGCGGCCGCCCGCGGCAAGACCCTGCTGGTGCTCGACACCGCCACCGGCAGCGAGGCCGAGGCGATCTATCCCCGTCTCGGCTGGGAACGCGTCGGCGTCATCCCCGACTATGCCATGTGGCCGGAAGGCGGCCTGTGCGCCACCACGTTCTTTTACAAACGGATCGCTGCTTAGGGGTGACCGCAGCACGGTGGCCGGCTGCCTCAGTCGTCTCCCTTACCCCAATTGCCCCCCCCATCGGGTTTAACCCGAGGACTCACCCTCTCCCGGCAGGCCGGAGACGTGTACGATGCGTCGGCTGACCACTTCACGTACGCCTGATTGGAGAGACCGCGAGCGTGCGACGTATGGGGAGCGGGTGCCGCGCGTCTCCTTCGCCCCGCTTGCGGGGAGAAGGTGGCCGGCAGGCCGGATGAGGGGCGAGCCCTCACCGGGCGGATGAGGGGCAGGTTGCCAAGCCTGAAACCGCGGGTAGGGTACCAGCACCCTTCCGTTGCCTCTTCAGGATACGTTCATGCACATCTTCTACTCCGAGGACCACAAGCTCCGTGACGCCAAGACCGAGCTGTTCGGTGGCGAGCTCGTTGCGCCCTTCGAGGCGCCGTTCCGGGCCGAGTGGATCCTTGCGGCGGTGAAGGAAGCGGGGTTTCGCGATGTCGTTGCCCCCGACCACCATGGCCTCGACGTCGCCCTCAAACTGCATTCGCCTGACTATCTCGACTTTCTCGAAACCGCCTGGTCGCGCTGGGTCGCCGACGGCTATCGCGGCGAAGCGATCGCCACCTGCTTTCCGGCGAGGCGCATGCGCCAGCATCCGCCCCGCGATATCGATGGCGCGCTCGGCTACTATTCTTTTGCGGCGGAAACGGCGATCACCGAGGGTACCTATGCCGCGGCGCGGGCGGCGATGGACTGCGCACTTTCTGCCGCCGACCATATCCATGCCGGAAACCGTGCGGCGTTCGCACTCTGCCGTCCGCCCGGCCATCATGCGGCTATCGACCTTTATGGCGGCTATTCCTTCATCAACAATGCCGCCTGCGCCGCCCAGCGCCTGAGGGATCAGGGTGCCGCCAAGGTGGCGGTGCTCGACGTCGACTTCCATCACGGCAACGGCACCCAGGACATCTTCTACGAGCGCAACGACGTCTATTTCGCATCGCTGCATGGCGATCCCGTTGACGCCTTCCCCTATTTCCTCGGCTTTGCCGACGAGGAGGGGGCCGGCGAGGGGCTGGGCACGACGAAAAACTACCCGCTGCCGCGCCGCACCGGTTACGACGTGTGGTCGGCCGCCATGGCCGACGCGCTTGCCCGTATTGCGGCCTTCGGCGCGGAGGCCATGGTCGTGTCGCTCGGCGTCGACACCTTCGAGCGCGATCCGATCTCGTTCTTCCGGCTGACATCCGACGATTACATCCGCATGGGCGCGGCGTTGAAGCGCACGGGCTTGCCGGTGGTCGTCTGCATGGAGGGCGGTTACGGCGTGCCGGAGATAGGGCTCAATGTCGCCAATGTGCTGAAGGGACTTTCCGGCTGACGGCGCCGGCGCGAGTAAAAGCGCGATCACCGCTATTGACCTCAACTTTACTTGAGGTCGTACGACTGCTCCTGTTCAAAAGAGACGAAGAGGAAAGAGCAATGAGCAGCCAATCGAAGCCGGCCGTCGTGGCGCCGCTTTACCGTATCAATAAGTACACCGTGCCGCTGGAAGCACGCCAGCAGTTCGTCGAACTCGTCGACAAGACGCTCGCAGTCATCCGCAAGCAGGACGGCTATGTGAAGGACCTGTTTCTGGAGCAGCACGCCGGCCCCGGCCAGTTCGACTTCATCACCCTGATCGAGTTTGCGAGCGCCGACGTCGCGCCGAAGGTCGCGGCCGCCCTCGTCGAGTTCGACCGCCAGCTCGGCCTTAACCGCGAGGCGCTGATGAAGACACTCGGCATCCGCACCGACTTTGCCAGCTACCGGGCTTTCGGCGGTCTGGCTGCCTAGAGCAATTCCAGGAAACGTGTACAGCGGTTTCGGTCCGGAATTGCGTGCCACAGATGGTCAGAACGAAAAGGCCCGGCAGTTGGCCGGGCCGATCCACACGCCTGATGAGGTGTCAGGAGACGAAGAACGACGACAGGCCCTGACCGGCGGCAAAGGCCATATAGGCAAGCACGGTGAAGTAGACCGTGGTCGCGATCAGGAAGAGATAGCCCCCGGCCACCATCAGTCCGTCGCGCTGAATGATACCGAGCGAGAGTAAGAGGATCGCGATCCCCGGCAGCGTGTTCGACAGCGGGATCAGGCCGAGCGGGAACATCAGGAGAATGCCGCCGGCCATGATCATCAGGCCGTTGAATCGGTTCATCAGCGCGCCCTTCGTCAGGAAGCCGAGACGCGGACGGACGTAACGATCCAGCTTGGAAACGAGATTCGCGCCTTTCTGCAGCGTCGGCACCAGCTTCTCGGTTTCGATCCGGCGATCGAGAATGCGCTGCGGCATCCACGGCAGGCGATTGAGCGTGACCGATACGGAAATCAGGATGATCGCTGCGCCGAAGACGGTGCTGACGCCCGGGATCGACACCGGCAGCAGAAACGGCAGCGTCAGCAGGGCGCACAGCAGCAGGAAGCCCTGTTCGCCGATTTCCGTCATCAGCTCGCGTAGCGTGATCGTCTCGCCGCGGATCGAGGCAATCATGCCGTTGAGCGTGTCGCTGAGACTGCGTTGCGTGTCGCCGAACTCGATTGCCATTGGAGCTTGCCTCTCTTTTCTTTGGTGCCCGTCCTATCAAGAGCGTGTGAAGGATCGGTTTATGTGTGCCCTGATGGCCACGCCAGCCGCTGGCGAAGCTGGATTTGCCGGTAAACCTTGGCGTGAATGGGACGCCTCTTCATCTTCCTGCCGCAATCGCTAGTATGAAGCAACTTCGAGCACCAATGGGGACAACTGATTCCATGATCAAGAAATGCGCCATTCTGGCTGTCGCGGCCATCTATCTTTCGGGATGCACCACCACCGATCCCTATACGGGCGAGCAGAAGATGTCGAACACGGCCGGTGGCGCGCTGATCGGCGCAGGCCTCGGCGCGGCGACCGGTCTGCTGGTTGGCGGCAGTGCCGCAGGACGGCGTGACTCCGCACTCGTCGGCGCCGCGATTGGCGGTCTCGGCGGCGGCCTGATCGGCAACTACATGGACAACCAGGAAGCCGAACTGCGCGCCCAGTTGCAGGGCACCGGCGTATCGGTCACCCGCGCCGGCGACCGCATCATCCTCAACATGCCGTCCAACATCACGTTCGCGACCGACCGCGACCAGGTGATCCCGGCTTTCTACGACACGCTGAACTCGGTGGCGATCGTGCTGCGCAAGTTCAACAAGACGATGATCGACGTCGATGGCCACACCGACGCGACCGGCAGCGCCTCCTACAACCAGGGCCTCTCCGAGCGCCGCGCCGCTTCGGTCGCCAACTACCTGGCGGGCCAGGGCGTCGACCAGCGCCGCATGTCGGCCATGGGCTACGGCAAGGAGCGTCCGATCGCCTCCAACGGAAGCGAAGCCGGCCGCGCGCAGAACCGCCGCGTCGAAATCTCGATCGCGCCGATCAAGGCCTGATCGGCCGAAAGCGACCGCTTGCAATCGAAGGGGCTGCGCCGCAAGGCGCGGCCCTTTTCATGCCTTGCCGGGCTAGAAACGGTAGCGCAACAGGCGGCCCATCCGGCGCAGCATCGGCAGGGCGCTGACGACATGCGCCGCTATCCGCGCCATCGGCGACAGGCGTGCGACCTGGCCTGAATCATACTCGCTGATCTCGTCGAGCAACGTCAGCCCGGGCACGTCGCGTTCCAGCGTTTGCGCGTTTTCCAGCCCCCAGCGAAGCTCCGCCCCCGTTGCCCGCAGCGATGGGCTCAGCCGCAAAAGCTCGATACCGAGATGGCTGTAGGCGTCAAAGACGATTTCCCCGCCGGCAAGGCAGGAGGTCAGCCGTCGCAAGACGTCGCGGACCTCGTGTTCTGAGAGATAGGGAAACACGCCCTCGGCGACGACGATCGCCGGGCGGTCCGCCGGAACGAGGTCGATCCACTCGCGCTCCGTTATCGAGGAGGCGATCGTCGTGCAGCCGGCGCGCGCCGGGAAAAGCTGTCGCCGCAAGGCGATCACATCGGGAAAGTCGACATCGAACCAGCCGACGGACGCGGGCGGATCGAGCCGCAATATACGTGTGTCGAGACCGCAGCCGAGGTTGAGCACGATTGCGTCCGGGTGGCGCCCGATAAAGGCGCGCGCCCAGCGGTCGAGCATATGGGCGCGCACGGCAATGCCGATGGTCATGTCGTGGCCGGCATCGGGCGGTTTCGGCCTGCCGGCGAGCCGCCGCATGAGATCGGCGGCAAAGTGATCGTTGAGCAGGGAATCCGGGAACGCGCTCTCTGCGGCTTTGGCCTGGAGCGTGACCAGCAAGGTCTCCCGTACGCCGTGAAGGCCGATCTCCTCGGCTTCCATCCTCTCCTCCCAAGGGCGTGATGCACCCCGCCGCACAGCTTGCATTTTGCAGGCCCTCCACCCCGGGGAAGGCCCGCAAAGGCGCCTATTTCGCCGTTCGGCGCGCCCGCCAGACACGTCCGGCTGTCAGAACGGCCAGCGCCGGCATCAGCGCAAACAGCCAGAAGAGCCAGCGTGTCGCCATCGCCACGCCTTCCGTCGACGGCGTTTCGATGCCGGCGAGATTGGCGGTAAGCCCGGCCAGCGCCGCGCCGAGTGCTGCGGCGAAGAGCTGGACCGTGGTAATCGAGCTCGACGCCTTCTCCGCTTCGCCTTCCGGCGCAAATTCATAGACGGCCGTCACGATGTGCGGCCAGGCAAAGCCCATGCCGAAGCCGACCGCCATGATGCCGAGGCTGAGCGGCGCGGCGATCACCATGAATTCCGATCCTGCCATCGGCATGAACAGCGCAATCAGTGCCAGGCCGACAAAGCCGAAGGCCGGGCCGGCAAAGATCGTCTGCTTTGCCCTTTCCCCATGCCAGTGGGCGCTTGTCATCGACCCGGCGGTCCAGCCGATCGACATCAGCGCCGCAATGTAGCCGGCTACCAGCGGCGACAATCCGTGCAGCTCCTGCAGGAGGTACGGCACATAGATTTCCGGCTGCAGGCCGACCATCAGCAGGGTGATCGTAGCATAAAGGGCTGCCAGCGGGGAGGTCGGGGTGAAACTGCCGGAGGGGAGCAGCTTGCCGGTTGCCCGCTTCTCGACGACGAGCAGCGCCAGGAACATGAATATCGCCGCGCCGACGCAGCCTACCTGCGCCGCCGCCGTGGTCAGCGTGCTGGCGATGGAAAGCGCAAGCACGATGGCGACGAGCAGCGTCAGTTGCACCAAGGGAAGCGGCGTGCGTGCGCCTTCGCCGGCAGCCTTGCGCGGCAAAGTCGAGAAGGCGAGGGTCGCCAGCAGCGCCGTCAGCGGCAAGAGCGACCAGAAGGCGACTCGCCAGGTGGAAAACTCCGCGAACATACCGCCGATCGCCGGACCGACCAGCGTCGCCGTACCCCAGGTGGCCGAAATCAGGCCGATGGCGCGGGTCCAGAGCTCTGGCCGGAAGACCTCACGGATCACGCCATAGGCAAGCGCATAGAGCAGCCCGCCGCCGAAACCCTGGATCGCGCGGCCGGCGAGCAGCATCGCCATCGAGGGGGCCGCAGCGCAGAGGAGTGTGCCCAGCCCGAAGACCAGCGCACCGATCGCATAAGCGCCGCCGGCGCCGACGGCACCAAGCAGCCGGGCCGACAGGGCCGCGCCGAGGATCGAGGCGGCGACGAAGACGGTCGTGCTCCAGGCGTAATATTCGAGCCCGCCGATCTCGCGCACGATCGACGGCATGATCGTCGTCACGACGTAGATGTTGAGCGCGTGCAGCGCGACGCCGCCGCTGAGCACCAGCGAATGCACGGCGTTCCCGCCGGTCAAAAGCGCGCGCCAGCCGGTTTCCTGGTGGGCTGCGGATGTTTTTTCGAGCATGTCAGTACCTCATGCAGCGGTATTGCCGAAAACGTGCGACCGGCCTGGCCGGTGGGGAGGATCACGTTTGCAAGGGCGATGCCGCCAGTATCAGTGGAGCGCAGCCTCGCCGAAATGCGTGAGCTTGTCCGGGTTGCGCATGATGAAGATGTCGTTGACGTTTCCGTCGCCGTCATAGCCGAAGGCGACGGTTGCCGCGATCTCGTTTTTCGCTTCGTCCCGAAGCACGATGCCGCGGCCGCCATTGATGTCGCCGATTTCCCAGACGTAATGCGACCAGTATTCGGTAAGCCGATCGATGATGAAGGCGAGCACCGTCTCCTTGCCCGAGAGCACTCCGAGCACGGTCGCCACCTTGCCGCCGCCGTCGGCTGTCAGCTTCACATCGGCCGAAAGCAGGGCCGAGAGGCTAGCGACATTGCCGCCGTGGATTGCCTGGTGGAAGGCCGAAAGCAGTTCGTCCTGTCGCTCACGCGGCGTCTGGTGCCGGGCTTTTTCGAGCCCGATATTGGTCTTGGCGCGCGACACCAGCTTGCGGGCGGCGGTTTCCTGCATGTCGAGCGTTTCGGCCACTTCCTCATAGGGCTGGCCGAAGATCTCGTGCAGCAGATAGGCGGCGCGCTCCTTCGGTGTGAGCCGTTCGAGCATCAGCAGGAAGGCCGTCGTCAGTGAGGATGTCAGCGCAAGCTTCTCCTCGGCATTGTCATCGCTCGCCGTATGGATCGGCTCCGGTAGCCATGCGCCGACATAATCGATGCGCTTGCGGTGCGCCGCCTTCAGGAGGTCGAGGCAGCGCCGCGTGCAGGCGGTCGTCAGCCACGCCGCCGGCGTTTCGATCGTTGTCCGGTCGACCTCCTGCCATTTCAGGAACGTATCCTGCACCGCATCTTCCGCATCGGCACGCGAGCCGAGGATGCGGTAGGCAAGGCCGAGAAGGCGCGGGCGCGCCTCCTCGAAGATCTGCATGTGCTGCCGGTCGTTCATGTCAGTGCCTCGAGATCTGGATGCGGTTCCAAAGGTTGATCATCGCCACCGTCGCGGTGATGACGCTGATCTCCTTTTCGCTGAAATGCTGGCGCAGCTCGGCGCGAAGCGGCGCAAAGTCGGTGCGCGGCTCGAGTTCGGTCAGAGCTTCGGTCCAGGCAAGCGCTGCCTTCTCGCGCGGCGTGAAATCATTGACCTGGTCCCAGACGATGATGCGGTCGAGCCGCTCGTTGCTCTCGCCCTCGGTGCGGGATTCCTTGGTGTGCATCTTCACGCAGAAGCCGCAGCGGTTGATCTGTGAGGCGCGCAGCTGCACGAGATTGTGGATCGTGCGGTCGAGCCCGTGCAGGTCCATGGTCTTGTGCACGTCGGCGAGCGCGCCGAGCACGTCGGAGATTTCCTGTTCGTAGCGGACGGCCTTGGTATCGGTCATGGTCTCAACTCCATCGTTGTCGTGTTGCTTATGACCAATTGACGATCGACGCCGGACAGCTGTGACGCGGGCACGATGATTTTTCTCGCAGGATGCGAAGAAAAATGCATGAGCTGATTATTTTGAAGAAGTTTCAATAATTTGGAGAGTCGCGATTTCTCGCCGTGCATCAGGCTTTCGGTGGATAGCTGTGCTCGCCGCCGCGAAAATCCGTGACGGTGTAGCAGCCGCCGCCCTCGTCCGCGATCGAGGCAGCGCTGATCACCGCCTTGCCGTGCCCGCCGGGAATGTCGAGGATATAGGTCGGCTGGCAGAGGCCGGAGACGCGGCCGCGCAGGGCGGCAACCAGCGCCTGGCCTTCCTCGATCGTCAGGCGAAAATGGCTGGTGCCGGGGGCGAGATCCGGGTGGTGCAGGTAGTAGGGCTTGATCCGCGTTTCGACGAAGGCGCGCATCAGGCTGGCAAGCACCTCGGCATCGTCGTTGACGCCCCTCAAGAGCACCGATTGGCTGATCATGACGATGCCGGCATCGATCAGGCGGGCAGAGGCGGCACGCGCCTCGTCCGTCAGCTCGCGCGGGTGGTTGGCATGCAGCGCCACATAGGTCGCCTTGCCGCTGGCTTTGAGTGCAGCGATCAGGTCGGCGTCGATGCGTGCCGGCTCGACCACGGGCACGCGGGTGTGGAAGCGGACGACCTTTACATGCGGGATCGGCTTCAGCCGTTCCATGAGTTCGGCGAGCCGCCGCGGGGACAGTACCAGCGGATCGCCGCCGGTGAGGATCACCTCCCAGATTTCCTCGTGGCTTGCGATATAGGCGATCGCGGCATCGAGTTCGGCTGGCGTCAGCGTGCCGAGCCCTTGGGGCCCGACCATTTCGCGGCGGAAGCAGAAGCGGCAATAGACCGGGCAGACATGCACGGCCTTCAGGAGCACCCGGTCGGGATAACGGTGGACGATGCCGGTCACGGGACTGTGCGGCTTGTCGCCGATCGGGTCCTCGCGCTCTTCGGGTAGCAGGGTCAACTCGGCGGCATCCGGCACGAACTGCCGTGCAATCGGGTCATTGGGGTCGTTGGGATCGATGAGACCGGCGATGACGGGGCTGATCGCAACGGCATAACGCTCGGCAACGGCGGCAACCGCCGCCTCCTTGGCGCTGTCGATGAGGCCTGTTTCGACCAGTTCGCGTGCGGTCTTGATCGGGCGGTGCGCGTTCACGCTCGTGTCTCCGCCACTGGCGCCCAGAGCACCTGGTCGATGCGTGAGGCTCCGGTTGCGAGCATCACCAGCCGGTCGAAGCCGAGCGCGATGCCGCTTGCCTCGGGCATGATCGCGAGCGCTGCAAGAAAATCCTCGTCGAGCGGATAGGTCTCGCCGTAAACGCGGGCCTTCTCCGCCATCTCCATTTCGAATCGACGCCGTTGTTCCGGCGCATCCGTCAGCTCGCCGAAGGCATTGGCAAGCTCAACGCCGCAGGCATAGAGCTCGAAACGTTCGGCAACGCGAGGGTCGCGTGCGGCAGGACGCGCCAGTGCCGCCTCGGCGGTTGGATATTCGTCGAGGATCGTTGCGCGGCCGAAGCCGAGGTGCGGCTCGACCTTTTCGACAAGCACCCGGCTGAAAAGATCGGCCCAGGTGTCGTCATGGGCGACCCGAAGGCCGGCTGCCGCCATCGTGGCAGCCAGATGGTCGCGGTCGGTCTCGCCATTGGCGGCGATCGAGGCCAGCAGGTCGATGCCGGCAAAGCGCTCGAAGGCGTCCGCCACGCTGAGGCGCTCCGGAGCGGCGAAGGGATCGCAGGCCTGCCCCTGGAAAATAAACTGCTTGGTGCCGGTGGTTTCCGCCGCAAGCGCCAGGATCTCGGCGCAGTCGCGCATCAACGCCTCGTAGCTTTCGCCGGCGCGGTACCATTCGAGCATGGTGAACTCGGGGTGATGAAGCGGCCCGCGCTCGCGATTGCGGTAGACATGGGCAAAGCAGGCGATGCGCTCTTCGCCGCCGGCCAGCAGCTTCTTGCAGGCAAATTCCGGCGAGGTGTGCAGATAGAGCGGATGGTCGGTTCCGTCGTGGTTGAGCGCCTCGGTCGCGAAGGCATGCAGGTGCGCCTCGTTGCCGGGCGAGACCTGCAGGGTCGCGGTGTCGACCTCGATGAAGTCGCGTGTCTCGAAGAACCGGCGCAATACCGATTGGATCCGGTTGCGGCCGAGAAGAAACGGGCGCCGGTCGGCATGGACATCGGGTGTCCACCAGGGTGAGGCATGCGACATGATCGGTTCAGTCCAGGCTTTCTTCGTGCAGATACCGGCTCAGGCTGGCTATTTGCGCGAAATTAGGGTAGTGGCGGCGCGAAATCCTTCTTTCCGCGTCCTTCAGGGCCCGTGTTTCCGGCCCGCGGTGTCGCGCATACCTCTGTTACAAGGAAGACTAATGGTCAAGGTCATCGCTTCATCTGTCCGTAAGGGCAACGTTCTCGACGTCGACGGCAAGCTCTATGTCGTGCTTACCGCCCAGAACTTCCACCCGGGCAAGGGCACGCCGGTCACCCAGGTCGACATGCGCCGCATTTCCGACGGCGTGAAGGTCTCCGAACGCTACCGCACGACCGAACAGGTCGAGCGCGCCTTCGTCGAAGACCGCGAGCACACCTTCCTCTATGAAGATGCCGAAGGCTTCCACTTCATGAACCCGGAAAGCTATGACCAGCTGGTCATGACCACCGAGGACATCGGCGATCTCAAGGCCTACCTGCAGGAAGGCATGGCCGTCATTCTTTCGATCCACGAAGGCCTGGCGATCGCCATCGACCTGCCGCGCCACGTGACGCTCGAAATCACCGAGACCGAGCCGGTCGTCAAGGGCCAGACGGCTTCGTCGTCCTACAAGCCGGCCATTCTGTCGAACGGCGTCCGCACGCTGGTTCCGCCGCATATCCAGGCCGGCACCCGCGTCATCATCGCGACGGAAGACGGCTCCTACGTCGAGCGCGCCAAGGACTGAGGCATCGACCAGGTCAGTTTGGACGGGGACGGCAGCGAAGGTTGCCGTCCCCGTTTTCGTTTCGGGCAGACCGCATGAGCAACCAGAAATTTAAGGGGCGCATTTCGAAAAACGGGTGCTAGGATGCGGCGCCGATACGACGTGTCACGAGAGGGCCTGCATGTTCCCATTGTCGCATATGATGAAGTCGTTCATTCGCAAGGGTCGCCTGACGGTGATCGATGCCGATGGCAAGAGGCACGTTTATTCCGGGACGCCAGGACCGGAAGTGACGATGCGTCTCACCGACAAGAAGCTTTATCGCAGCCTCGTCTTCAATGCCGAACTGGCCGCCGGCGAAGCCTATATGGACGGCACCATGCGCTTCGAGGAGGGCTCCACCCTCCGCGATTTCCTGACGCTGTTTTCGATCAACCGCCTGTCGCTCGGCTCCTACCCGATCCAGAAGTTGCTGCGCGCGGTAAAAATGCGTTTCCGCAAGCGTCAGCAGGCCAACCCCAAGGGCAAGGCCCAGCAGAACGTCGCGCATCACTACGATCTCGGCAACGAGTTCTACAAGCTGTTCCTCGACGAGAACATGCTCTACTCCTGCGCCTACTTCCGCGAGCCCAACGAGACGCTCGAGACGGCGCAGCGCAACAAGCTGAGGTTGCTTGCCTCCAAGCTTTGCCTGGAGCCCGGCATGAAGGTGCTGGATATTGGCTGCGGCTGGGGCGATCTCGCGATGTACTTGGCGCAGCTGGCGGATGTTCAGGTGCTCGGCGTCACGCTTTCCAAGGAGCAGCAGGCGCTTGCCACCGAACGGGCGCGCAAGGCGGGCCTGTCGGACCGGGTGCGTTTCGAGCTCAAGGACTATCGCGATGTGCAGGGGCCGTTCGACCGCATCGTCTCGGTCGGGATGTTCGAACATGTCGGCGTCCATCACTATGACGAGTTCTTCAAGAAGCTGAACGCGCTGATGCCGGACGACGGCCTGGCGGTGCTGCATTCGATCGGCCACATGAGCCCGCCCGGCATGGCGAGCTCGTGGCTTCGCAAGTACATCTTCCCGGGCGCCTATTCGCCGGCACTGTCGGAGGTCTTCGAGGTCGTCGAGCGCAACAGCCTCTGGGTCAGCGATCTCGAATTCCTGCGGGTGCACTACGCGACGACGCTTGCCCATTGGGGCGCGCGCTTCGACGCGAACCGCGACAAGGTGATCGCGCTATACGACGAGCGCTTTGCCCGCATGTGGGAGTTCTATCTGATCAGTGCCGAGATGATGTTCCGCACCGGCAGCCAGCTTGTCTTCCACATGCAGCTGTCGCGCTCGCGTGATGCGGCGCCGATCGTTCGCGATTACATCACCGACCGCCAGCGCGATTACATGGCCCGCGAACAGGCGCTCGCTCTCAACCTTTGAACGGGTGTTCTCCGTCACCTTGCCAGAGTAATCGCTTGTAGTCGAAGCCGAACTCCAGCGTCGGCTTGACGATCGCGAAGAACGGCGAGAGGTCGAAATCCCTGGGCGTGTAGAGCGAATGATGGCGGATATGCAGGATCTCCTCGCGTGAATAGGTCGAGGTCGCGGACGCCCGTCCGGGCGCGCGGGTAACCTCGGGCAGGATCGGATAGCGGATCTGCTCGAAGGCGGCCGCAATCAGCGTCGAGCAGATCGCGCGCGTCGGGTCGCCGGAACCGAAGGCAAGCAGGCGCCG
Source organism: Ensifer sp. Root558 (assembly GCF_001427045.1). NCBI lineage: Bacteria > Pseudomonadati > Pseudomonadota > Alphaproteobacteria > Hyphomicrobiales > Rhizobiaceae > Ensifer > Ensifer sp. Root558. Next base: position 185,751 of record NZ_LMGC01000012.1, read on the forward strand.
CCGCCAGCGCACCAGAACCGGCGGCGTCGGCATGAAATAGCGCAGCATGTCCAAAATGTTCTTCAGGTCGTATTTCATCCCGAGCCTCGAGATCATGAAGCCGACGAGTGCTGTGCGATCATCCGGCGTCAGCGCGATAGGCCGGCAGATGCGGGTGTTGAACGAGGCGTATTTCTTCAACGGCACGGCAACGCAGCCCTCGCCGATGTTTACCTCGATCAGTTGCGGCCGCTCGATGACGGGTAGTGTCGCCTGATCGAGCGTCAGCGGCATCTGGTCACCGGCAAAGAAGGCGGCATGCGACCAGGTCGATTGCGTCAGATACTTGATCGCTGCCGAAACCTTCTGGTTGCCTTCGATCAGGAGAATGTCGCCCGGGCGCAGCGTGCGCGCCAGCGTTTCCTGATCGGATGGCGTGTAGGGCTCGTAGCCCGACGTCTGCGCCTGCAGGCGTGCGGCGAGCCTGGCGCCGAGACGATCGAGCAGCGTGTCCTTGCTTTCGGAAAGTGGATAGATGGTCCTCATCGAGGCGATCGCTCCGGGGAGGGGATGGGGATTCGAAACTGGCGGGCATGGTGGCCGAGCCGCGACACTCTGTCGAGTGATTGTTACATGATTGCATAGCTTTGGGCTTGACGGTGCGATCCTGCATTTCTATTTTAGAATTATTCTAAAGAAGGTTTCCTCCCAATTTTTTCCCGTCTCTTCTCCCGTTCCAAACGCCCGTTTTTGTCTCTCAGCGAACAGGAAATCCTGGCGCTCGCCATCTCCTCCGAGGAGGACGACGGGCGCATCTATCTCGCCTATGCCGATGCGCTTCGGGCACAGTATCCCCACTCGGCAAAAGTGTTCGAGGAGATGGCGGAGGAGGAAAGCCACCACAGGCAATGGTTGATCGATCTGCACGTCCAGCGCTTCGGCAACCGCATTCCGCTGATCCGGCGCGAACATGTGCGCGACTTCCCCGAGCGCAAGCCTGACTGGCTGATTGCCGAAATGCCGATCGAAAAGGCGCGCGAGGAGGCCGAAGCGATGGAGGAGGCGGCGCACCGCTTCTATGTCGAGGCCGCCACCAGAACCCAGGATGCCGCCACCCGCAAACTGCTCGGCGATCTCGCGATCGCCGAAAAGTCGCATGAATCGCTCGCCCGTCGGCTTGGCGAAGAGCATACGCCTGAGGACGTGCGCGCCGAGGAGGACCAGACCGCGCGCCGCCAGTTCATCCTCACTTACGTTCAGCCCGGTCTCGCCGGCCTGATGGACGGCTCGGTCTCGACGCTGGCCCCGATCTTCGCCGCTGCCTTCGCCACCCAGGATACCTGGCAGACCTTCCTTGTCGGTCTCTCGGCCTCCGTCGGCGCTGGCATCTCCATGGGCTTCACCGAAGCCGCCCATGATGACGGCAAGCTTTCCGGTCGCGGCTCACCGATCAAGCGCGGCCTTGCCTCCGGCATCATGACCGCGCTCGGCGGTCTCGGCCATGCGCTGCCCTATCTGATCCCGCATTTCTGGACGGCGACCGCGACTGCAGCGGTAATCGTCTTCGTCGAGCTTTGGGCGATCGCCTTCATCCAGAACCGCTACATGGAAACGCCGTTCCTCAGGGCCGCATTCCAGGTGGTGCTCGGCGGCGGTCTGGTGCTCGCGGCCGGCATCCTGATCGGCAACGCCTGACGGGCGAGCGGGAGATACGAAAAAGGGCCGGTTCGACCGGCCCTTTTTTGAAACTCTTCTGTCGCCTTGAGGTCAGTTGCCGACCGAGCCGACGAGGACTTCCGCGCCGTTCTGGATGGTGACCCAGCGGCCGCTGTGGTTCGACGCCTGGCGCTTCAGGTAGCGGTAGGGCGTGTTGGTCCAGAGCTTGACGCCGTTTTCGAGGTTATCGAGGATGAAGTCGCCCTGCGAGGTGCGAACGGTCAGAACCGCATGGCCTTCGCCGTCAGGCTTGCGCACCACGGTGATCAACAGGTCGCTTGCCGAGAAGCCCCTGCTCATCAGGCGCTTGCGCTTTTCGAGCACGAAGTCTTCGCAGTCGCCGGCGCCGTCCGGATAGGACCAGACTTCGTCCCGGCCGTGCAGTTCCAGGTCGGTCATCGGCGTGATCTCGCGGTTGACCGCCGCGTTCACCTGCCGGATCGTTGCCCAGCCTCGTTCGGTCACGCGCGCAGCGACGGTTCCCTTGGAGCGTACGTTGCACTCGCTCTTGTACTTCTGGCAGAATTCGTAGTGGCCGATCGGCTGCGAGGTCGCGGAGCCGGTCTGCATCCAGGGAGGCGATCCCGCCTGCGCGGGGATTGCCGTGTTTGCTGAAATGAAAAGTGCGCAGAACGCCGCGATACTTCCCTTAACCCCAGTCCAAGACGCCATACAAGTCCCCTGCGGCGCGGTATGCCGGACGCTCTTTGTCCGGACGCATTCGCGCAATCCTGAGTTGAAGGCAGCTTGTTTAGGTTCGTCCCCGGCGCTGCTCTAATCGTTAATAAAGAGTTAATAACGTCGGGGCTGCGGAGTCAATCTCCGGAATCGGGGCATCGGACTTTATGGTTAAAACCGGAACCGGGCGCACGCGAACCGTTGCGCCGCAGGGGATCTGCGGCACGGGACGGGTTTTGTCCTTGGGATTCGGTCGAAAAGGGAGGGCTATTCCGGCATGGGCTCAGGCGAGCATCGTGCCGATCGCCTGTTTCATTTTAGCAATGTCTTCTTCACGCGAGAGGCGATGGTCGCCGTCGCGAATGAGCGTCATGACGACGTCGTCGGCGGGTAGGTGCTCCATCAGCCGCAGGGCGTGGGAGTAGGGGACATCGGGGTCGCGCATGCCCTGCAGGATGTGCACCGGGCAGCCGGTGGAGATCGTGCCGTCGAGCACCCGGTTGGCCCGGCCGTCCTCGATGAGCGCGCGGGTAAAGATGTTCGGCTCGGGGCTGTATTCGGAAGGCTCCTCGAAATAGCCGCGTTCTAAAAGCGAGGCCCGCTCGGCCTCCGTCAGGTTGGGCTCGATCAGTTCGGCGGTAAAGTCGGGTGCCGGCGCGATCAGGACGAGACCGGCGAGCCGGTTTCCGTCGCCCCGGCGCCTGAGCTCCTGGATGACCCGCAAGGCAATCCAGCCGCCCATCGACGAACCGATCAGCACCACGCGCCCCGGTGCCGCCTGATCGATGACGGCGAGGCTTTCTTCCAGCCAGCGCGAGATCGTGCCGTCGGTGAAGGCGCCGCCGGAGGAGCCATGGCCGGAATAATCGAAGCGCACGCAGCTAGCCCCCCGTTCCATGGCATAGCGCTCGACTTCGACCGCCTTGGTGCCGGTCATGTCCGAGCGGTAGCCGCCGAGCCAGACCAGCGTCGGCTGTCCATCCGTCGGCTTGTCGGCGTGCCGCACGCGCATCGCGATCTTGCGCGCGGCCTCCGCTGCGCCGACCTCGATGAAGCTGATTTCCGTCTCTGCTGGCGTATTCTGCATGCAAATTCTCTCCAAGGGCCCGTTTCGCTGGCGATTTTCTTTCTAAAACAGATTCGTCTTGCTATCGACAGGTGGTGATTTTCCTTGCAAGCCGTGCTATTGACTCTCCCGTCGCAATTCACACATTGCCGTCGGTGACAGATTCAGGCGCTTCGTTTGGGATCGCGCCGGCGAACGAATTAAACAACATTTTTCGAAATAGCTCGAGGAGAGTACGACCATTCGCAGACCGTTCAAAGCGGACGCCCCCGTCAAGGAGGGGCCGCGCTCAAACAAGGAAATCCGGGTGCCCCGGGTTCAGCTTATCGACGCCGAAGGCCAGAACATCGGCGCCGTCCCGATCGACCAGGCGCTCCGTATGGCGGAGGAAGCCGGTCTTGATCTGGTGGAAATCGCGCCGAACTCCGAACCGCCGGTGTGCAAGATCCTCGATCTTGGCAAGCTGAAGTTCGCCAACCAGAAGAAGGCGGCCGAAGCGCGCAAGAAACAGAAGATCGTCGAAATCAAAGAAATCAAGATGCGTCCCAACATCGACACGCACGATTATGACGTGAAGATGCGGGCGATGAACCGGTTCTTCGAGGACGGCGACAAGGTCAAGGTCACGCTGAAGTTCCGCGGTCGCGAAATGGCCCACCAGGAACTCGGCATGAAGCTTCTGCTGCAGGTCAAGGACGACACCCAGGCGATTGCCAAGGTGGAAGCCGAGCCGAAGCTCGAAGGCCGCCAGATGATGATGGTTCTCGCGCCGCGCTAAGCGCGTGCCGCCCATCCGTCGAGATTACGAAAGCCGCCTCCGGGCGGCTTTTTTCGTTTGCGGGATCCTTCGGGCTTTGCTGACAGAATGCTGACAATCGCCCTCAGCGAGCTGTCAGGCGTCCCGTGCCATTCTCTCCGCATCGCATCGGGAGAAGGAGCCGAGATCATGACTTCAGTACTGCGCAAGGCCTTGCTCGTTTCTACGGTCGCCGTCTGCGGCCTCGTTTCGGCGCCGATTGGCGCTTCCCTCGTTGCCACCGGAGCGTCGCATCCCTTCTCGACCATGGCGCTCGCCGACGATGACGATGACGGTGACGATAACGGCGGTCGTGGTGGCGGCAATGACGACCGCGACGACGATCGGGACGACGGTCGTCACAACGATCGAGACGATGACGATGATCGTGGCCCCGGTCATCGCGACGACGATGATGATGACCGCTTCGACGACATCGACGACGACTTCGACGATGCCCGAGATGATCATGAGATTGAACTGCGGGTGACCGACGAAAATCTCCGGGGCCTGCGCAATGGTTCGCTGGTTGCCGTCGACAATCTCGGCCGGGTGCTCGAGGTCGAGGTGGAATACGAACATGGCGTTCGCGTCGTGACGGTCGAGCCGCACGACAGCGATATCCGCCGCAATCCGGGACCGGTCGGCAGCGTCTCCATCCGGCCGGCATTCTGATCAGGTCACAATTTGCCCGGCGCATTCGCCCCACACCATGCGCCGGAGCGATGGTCGGCCGTCACCAGCCCGCCCGGCGGCCCGACCCGGCAAGCGCATGCCCCCTGTGCCCGAAACGGCGCCGGGGGCATGCGCGTCGCTGGCGTTCTCGTCAAGGCTGGCATAGGCTCGCCCCGAACGATGCCCGCGGCGTCGCCGCAGACGAAGCACCTGGCGGATGCTTGCGCAAGCGCATTTGGAAGGACCCGACGCTGAGGAGCAGTTGCGACAGGATGAAGCCATGGCGATGACACGACGAGACCTGATCGCGCTCTTCTGCTGCTCGCTCCTGCTTTCGCTCGCGCCGCAGCCCGGCGGCATGGCGGCTCTCGCCAAGGATGACGACGACGATGATGACGGTGGCTCGCATGGCGGTGGCGGGCACGGCAACGACGATGACGACGATGATGACGAAGACGATGATGATGATGATGACGACGAAGACCTAGGGCCGGATGATGCCGGCGGTATCCGTCGAAGCGATCAGGAGCGGGCGCGCGACGGCGTCGAAAAGGGCGACATCCTGCCGCTGAAGGAGGTTCTCCGGCTGGTCGACGAAGACAGATACGGCCAGGTCATTGCGGTCGATCTCAAGCGATCGGGTGGCAGCGAGATTTACCGGCTCCGCACCCGCGACGAGCAGGGCACGATCCGCAACCTGCGCATCAATGCTCGAACCGGCAAGTTCGTGAACATTTTCGGGTTCTAGAGGAACGACATGCGGATTCTTCTGGCGGAGGACGATCCCAACATCGCGGCCCATGTGGCAAGCCGGCTGGAGGCGGAAGGCTACGGCGTCGATACGCTCACCCATGGCCCGGATGTCTGGGAGCAAGGGGAGAGCGGTAACTACGCCCTGGTCATCCTCGATCTCGGCCTGCCGGGCATGGACGGGCTGTCGATCCTGAAGCGTTGGCGGCAGGCGGGGCTGGAGACGCCGGTTCTGGTTCTGACGGCGCGCGGCTCTTGGATGGAGCGCGTCGACGGTTTCGATGCCGGGGCGGACGACTATCTGCCGAAACCCTTTCGGGCCGAGGAGCTTCTGGCGCGGCTGCGCGCCCTTCTGCGGCGCGCCGGTCCGCGTGTTGCGTCGGTGCGTGCTGCCGGACGCTTCACCCTCGACGAGGCGGGGCGCCGGGTGACCTTCGACGGGCTGCCGCTCGACCTCAGCCCGCTCGAATACCGCATGCTTGCACTGTTCGTGGAGCGCAAGGGGCAGGTTGTCACGCCGCTCGAGCTGGCAAGCCACGTTCAGGGCCGCGACGATGATGCCGCCAAGAACGCAGTGGAAGCGATGATTGCCCGTCTGCGCAAGAAGACGGAGAGCGGTGCGATCGAAACGCGGCGTGGATTTGGCTATGTCCTGCCGGACGGTGGCGCATGATCCGCTCGTTGCGGCTGAGGCTGGCAATCGGCGCATCGGTCGCCATCTGCCTGGTTCTGCTGGTGGTCTGGCTCTCCTTGAGCCGGCTTTTTACCGACTACGTTGCCGGGCGCTACCGCGCCGAAATGGCAACGCTCGTCGATACGGTTGCCGCCCAGGTGCGGGTGCGCAACGGTGAATTGGTGCTGCCGCGCGCGCCGGCCGATCCGCGCCTGAGCCTGCCGGCCGGCGGCCGCTACTGGCAACTCAACCGCGACGGCGGCACTCCTTTGCGTTCGCGCTCCCTGTGGGACACGGTGATCGATGCCGATCGACCGTCGGCGCCGCACCACCTGGGCTTCCTCGAAGCGGAGGGGCCGGACGGCGCGCCGATCCTTGTCTACCGCCAGGCCCTGACGCTTGGCGAAGGCGCGGATGCCAGGCAGTTCGCGGTTACTGCCGGCTTTGCGCGCAGCGAACTCGATGACGCTCTTTCCGCCTTTCACGGCCGTATCCGGCTGATGCTGCTGGCGACGGCCGTCGTGCTTGCCGGCGCCGCATTCCTGCAGGGTGCCCTCGGCCTTCTGCCACTGGTGCGGCTGCGGGAACGAGCCGCCCGCGTCCGGTCGGGCGAGGAGAAGGATTTTGGCCTGGCCGGGCCGCGCGAGGTGCAGCCGCTCGTCAGCGAAATCAATCTACTGCTTGCGGAGCGCGCGACCGCGCTGGCGCAAGCCCGGGCGCGCGCCAGCGACCTCGCCCACGGGCTGAAGACGCCGCTGACGGTGCTGGCGCAACTCGCCGAAGGCCTGCCGAAACACCAGCGCGACATCGCGCTCGAACAGGTCGACCTCGTACGCCAGCGAGCCGACCGCCAGCTTCAGGCGGCCCGCATGGGCGTCGAGCGCATGGCAACGACCTTGCTCGCCGATCTCGGCAACAAGCTGGTCAGCGTCCTGCGTCCCGTGACCGCGGAGCGCGACGTCGTCTGGGAGGTCGACATCGATCCGTCGATTTCACTCGACGTCGACCCGGCCGACCTTGCCGAATGTCTCGGCAATCTGCTCGACAATGCCGCCAAATGGGCGCGGGCACGGATCCGCCTATCGGCCGAGGTGGTCGACGGGCGCGTGCGGATCACGGTCGGTGACGATGGGCCGGGGGTTGCCGAGGGCGACCGCGAGCAGGCGATGCGCCGCGGGGGGCATAGTGCCAATGCAGCGCCGGGCCACGCCTCCGGCAATGGCCTGGGGCTTGCGATCAGCGCCGATATAGCGGAGGCCTATGGCGCGACCATGTCGCTCGGGCAGTCGGCCCTGGGCGGTCTCGAGGTCGCACTGATCTTCGACGTCGGCGGCGGCAGCCGGCGCCCGCGCGATCCGACCTGAGGCGCAATGCGTCGTCGCAAAAAAAAGCGGCATGCGCAGGCGGCGAGGGCACTGGATCGCCGCTTGCAGCCCGCTCTTTCGATTCCCCAGTTGCGCTTTTCGGGATGTGCGGTTATAAGCCCCCGTCCGAACGGTCCGGCAGGGCATGCCGTGGCCGTTCTTAACGCTGGAAATGGACCTCGTCTGTCCGTTTCGATTCTTAAGAACAATGGAGTAGCAAAATGCCCAAGATGAAGACGAAATCGTCTGCCAAGAAGCGGTTCAAGATCACCGCGACCGGCAAGGTTCGTGCAGCAGCTGCTGGCAAGCGCCACGGCATGATCAAGCGTTCCAACAAGTTCATCCGCGACGCACGTGGAACCATGGTTCTCGCGGAGCCTGATGGCAAGAAGGTCATCAAGAACTACCTGCCCAACGGTCTCTAAGACTTTCAGGCATATTGGACACGTTAAGGAGATCATGACATGGCACGTGTAAAACGCGGCGTAACCGCTCACGCCAAGCACAAGAAGACGCTCAAGGCAGCCAAGGGCTTCTATGGCCGTCGCAAGAACACCATCCGCGCCGCCAAGGCAGCGGTTGACCGTTCGAAGCAGTTCGCTTACCGCGACCGCAAGGTCAACAAGCGCAACTTCCGCGCTCTCTGGATCCAGCGTATCAACGCTGCCGTCCGCGAATTCGGCCTGACCTACGGCCGCTTCATCGACGGCCTGAACAAGGCTGGCATCGAAGTTGACCGCAAGGTTCTGTCCGACATGGCTATCCATGAGCCGGCAGCATTCGGCGCCCTCGTCGAAGCTTCCAAGAAGGCGCTCGCCTATCTCAAGGAAGCCGGCACGGCAAACGAGTTTGAAAGCGCTGTTCGTTAAGCCAGCGTTTTCCCAAAATCGTTTTTGAAATTAGTTGGGAAACCCGCGCTGGCAGGGCTGGCGCGGGTTTTTCTTGTTTTACGGGACGAAAGTGTACCACGATCGAAGGGGACCATGCGCGGTCCCGGAGCTTGATGACGACGATATGACGTCTCTGCTGGCAGCGCTTGCAGCCGGCCGGGAGCGCGTTGAGCGCTGCGAGCTCAAGGATCGTATGGTCTGGATCAAGCGCTATCGTCGTCAGGGCCCTCGTCTTTGGCTGCGCACGCAAGCCTTTGTCGCGCGGATTTGTGGCCTTCCGGTGCTGTTGCCGTCCCCGCTTCTCGACATCGAGGGCATGATCGAGCGCGAAGTTCGCCAGATCGCGACCTTCTCCGCGGCCGGTTTCATGACGCCCGAGGTCGTCTACCGTGGGCCGAAGGTGCTGGTTCTCTCCCATCTTGGTCTGCCGGTCAGCAAGCATATGGGGCCGCTGCGCAACAGCGACGCCGCCGCGCACGATCAGCTGCTGGTGCGCTGCGCTGCGGAACTCGGGCGCCTGCACCGCGCAGGTCTCTGCCACGGACGTCCGCATCCGCGCGATTTCATCATCGACAACGGCGAATTCGGCTTCCTTGATTTCGAGGAGGTGCCTGCGAGCGTCATGCCGCTGGCGACCGCCCAGGCGCGCGACCTCTGGCTCCTGTTCCTGCAGGTGGCGAGCCGGGCCGTGCAGCCGGAAACCCCGGCCGCGGCCTTTGCCGCCTGGAGGCGCGCAGCGCCGGCGGAAGCCAGCCGGGCGCTCACCGAAATCATGCCGCTCTTCATCCGCTTCCTGCCGCTGGCGCGCTTCGTCCTGCGCTTCCGCAAGGGCAACGATATCATCCGTTTCATCGCTGCGACGGACTATCTGGCGGGTGCAACGCGATCACATTCCTGAAGACAAGAACCGATATAGAACCGAACCCATTCCCGCATCGAGGCAGGACAGAATGAGCGAACTGGAAACACTGGAACGGACACTCCTGGCGGACATCGACGCCGCCGGCGACGAAGGATCGATCGAGGCGGTGCGCGTCAACGCGCTCGGCAAGAAGGGCTCGATCTCCGAGCTCCTGAAGACGCTCGGCACCATGACGCCGGAAGAGCGCCAGACCCGCGGCGCGCAGATCAACGCGCTGAAGAACACGGTCGCCGAAGCGATCGCCGCCCGCAAGTCGGCGCTGAAGGACCAGGCGATCGCCGAGCGCCTGGCGCGCGAGACTGTCGATATCAGCCTGCCGGTCCGCTCCTCGCCGGCCGAGCGCGGCCGCATCCACCCGATCAGCCAGATCGTCGACGAGATCACCGCGATCTTCGGCGACATGAGCTTCTCGATCGCCGAAGGTCCGGACATCGAGACCGATTACTACAACTTCACGGCGCTGAACTTCCCCGAAGGTCATCCGGCCCGCGAGATGCACGATACGTTCTTCTTCAACCCGGATGAGAACGGCGATCGCAAGGTGCTGCGCACGCACACCTCGCCGGTGCAGATCCGCACGATGGAAGCGCAGAAGCCGCCGATCCGCATCATCATCCCCGGCAAGACCTACCGCCAGGATTCGGACGCGACCCACTCGCCGATGTTCCATCAGGTCGAAGGCCTGGTCATCGACAAGGCGGCCAACGTCGCCAATATGCGCTGGGTGCTGGAAGAATTCTGCAAGGCCTTCTTCGAGGTGGACCAGGTGACGATGCGCTTCCGCCCGTCCTTCTTCCCCTTCACCGAGCCGTCCTTCGAGGTCGACATCCAGTGCGACCGCTCCGGCCCGATCGTGAAGTTCGGCGAAGGCACCGACTGGATGGAGATCCTCGGCTGCGGCATGGTGCACCCGAACGTGCTGCGCTCGGGCGGGCTCGATCCGGACGAGTACCAGGGCTTCGCCTGGGGCATGGGCCTCGATCGCATCGCCATGCTGAAATACGGCATGCCGGACCTGCGCGACTTCTTCAACGCCGACGTTCGCTGGATGACCCATTACGGCTTCCGCCCGCTGGACATGCCGACGCTGTTCGGCGGTCTCTCGGCCTGATCGCGCGTAGATATTTAGGACACAGGTGAAATCATGAAATTCACGCTTTCCTGGCTCAAGGACCACCTTGAAACCGACGCTTCGCTGGAAGACATCTGCGCGCGCCTGACGATGATCGGGCTCGAAGTGGAAGACGTCGACGACAAGGCCGCCTTCAAGCCCTTCGTCATCGCCAAGGTCGTTTCGGCCGAGCAGCATCCGAACGCCGACAAGCTGCGGGTACTGATGGTCGACACCGGCGCCGGCGCTCCGATCCAGGTCGTCTGCGGCGCACCGAATGCGCGCGCCGGCCTTATCGGCGCCTTTGCAGCCCCCGGTACCTATGTTCCCGGCATCGACGTGACGCTCGCCGTCGGCACCATCCGTGGCGTCGAAAGCCGCGGCATGATGTGCTCGGAAAAGGAACTGCAGATCTCCGAGGACCACAACGGCATCATCGACCTTCCGGCCGACGCACCCGTTGGCACCAGCTATGCGGCCTATGCCGGCCTCGACGATCCGATGATTGAGATCAACCTGACGCCGAACCGGCCGGATTGCACCAGCGTCTACGGCATTGCCCGTGACCTCGCCGCTTCCGGCCTCGGCACCTTGAAGGCGCGCAAGGCGCCGGCCTTCAAGGTGGAAGGCGACACGCCTACCAAGCTGACGCTCGATCTCGGCGAAGACAGGCATCTCTGCCCGGGCTTCTCGCTGCGCCTGGTGCGCGGCGTCAAGAACGGCCCGTCGCCGAAGTGGATGCAGCAGCGCCTGCTGGCAATTGGCCTCCGCCCGATCAATGCGCTGGTCGACATCACCAACTACATGACCTTCGACCAGGGCCGGCCGATGCACGTCTTCGACGCCGCCAAGGTCGAGGGCAACCTGACGGTCCGCCGCGCCAAGGACGGCGAGACGGTGCTGGCGCTTGACCAGCGCGAATATAAGCTCGGTCCCAACAACGTGGTCATCGCCGACGAAAAGGCGATCGAGTCGATCGGCGGCGTCATGGGCGGCGAACATTCCGGCTGCGACGAGAACACCACCGACGTCCTGATCGAATCGGCTCTCTGGGACCCGATGAACATCGCCAAGACCGGCCGCACGCTCGGCATCATCACCGATGCGCGCTACCGCTTCGAGCGTGGCGTCGACCCGGAATATATGGTGCCCGGTCTCGAGCGCACCACCGAACTGGTGCTCGAGCTTTGCGGTGGCACCGCCGCCAAGGCGGAAGTGGTCGGTTATGCCGGCCATGAGCCGAAGATCGTCGACTTCCCGGTTTCCGAAGTGAAGCGCCTGACGGGCCTTGAGGTTTCCTCCGAGGAAAGCGTCTCGATCCTGAAAAAGCTCGGCTTCGGCGTGGAAGGTTCTGGCGACCGCTTCAAGGTGTCGGTTCCTTCCTGGCGTCCCGATGTCGACGGCAAGGCCGATCTCGTCGAAGAGGTCATGCGCATCCACGGCGTCGACAACATCGTTGCTGCCCCGCTGCCGAGCCATGGTACCGTCAACGGCAAGATCCTGACGACGCTGCAGATCCGCACGCGCCTTGCCAAGCGCGCGCTTGCCAGCCGCGGCATGCTCGAAGCCGTTACCTGGTCGTTCATCTCCGAAGAGCAGGCAAAGCTCTTTGGCGGCGGCGCACCGGCACTGAAGCTTGCGAACCCGATTGCCTCCGACATGTCGGACATGCGCCCGTCGCTGCTGCCGGGCCTTTTGACGGCTGCCCAGCGCAATGCCGACAAGGGTTTCGGCGACGTCGCGATCTTCGAAGTCTCCGGCACCTATGAAGGCGATACGGCGGACGCGCAGCGCCGCGTAGCCGGCGGCATTCGTCGCGGCACGGCTTCCTTGAACGGTGCAGGTCGTCTCTGGTCGAACGCCGCCAAGGGCGGCGGCAAGCCGGTCGACGTGTTCGACGCCAAGGCCGACGCGATTGCCGTGCTCGAAGCCTGCGGCGTGCCGATGGGCAACGTCCAGTTCGAGCCGGGCGGTCCCGCTTGGTATCATCCGGGCCGCTCCGGCACGATCAAGCTCGGCCCGAAGATCATTCTCGGCACCTTCGGCGAGTTCCATCCGAAGACGCTGGAAGCGCTCGACGTCTCCGGCGCACTCTGCGGCTTCGAGATCTATGTCGATGCCATGCCGGAGCCGAAGAAGAAGGCGACCCGCACCAAGCCGGCGCTCGATCTCTCGCCGTTCCAGGCGGTCAAGCGCGACTTCGCCTTCGTTGTCGACAAGGCGGTGGAAGCCGGCGCAATCCTGCGCGCCGCTTCGGGTGCCGACCGCAAGCTGGTGACCGGCGTCAGCGTCTTCGACGTCTTCGAGGGTTCGTCGCTCGGCGAAGGCAAGAAGTCGATCGCCATCGAGGTGACCATCCAGCCGGTCGAGCGTACGCTCACCGACGAGGATTTCGAGGCGCTCACCGCCAAGATCGTCGCCAATGTGACGAAGACGACCGGCGGCGTACTGCGCGCCTGATCCGATCGACAAAACGGATACCGAAAGGGCCGCTGCCACCGCAGCGGCCCTTTTCGTTGCGGCCTATTGCGCGCGCTGCATCAACTCGATGCGGTTGCCGAACGGGTCGTTGACATAACATCTGCGGTAGCCGGCAAGCGGCTCGTCCTCGGCGATCGTCACGCCGCCGGCTTCGAGCCTGAGGATCATCCGCTCGAGATCGTCGACCAAAAAGGCCGGATGGGCCTTGCGCGCCGGCACGAAATCCTGGTCGATGCCGAGGTGCAGGCGGATGCTGCCCCGCTCGAACCAGCAGCCGCCACGGCCAAGCAGATTGGCGGGCTTGGCGACCTCCGTCAGCCCGAGCAACCCGCCATAGAAGCCGCGCGCCAAGTCTTCGCCGCCTTCCGGTATCGCAAGCTGCACATGGTCGATGGCAAGCAGCCGGCCGGTCGATGTGGACTCGGGTCCGCCGTCCGTCACTGCGCGTGCAGGTGATAGATCTTGTTGACGATCAGCCAACGGCCGTCGATCTTCACCAGCGACAGGTAATCGGAGAAGCGCTCTCCGGCGAAGCTGTCGATGACCTTCACCGTGGCGGCGTCGCCGGTGATGTCGATCATCTGCACGTCCATTTCCGGCTGTGTTCCGGGTGGTGCCGCACCGGTATCGAGGATCGCCTTGATGAAGCCGTCACGCGTCATCCATTCGAGCGCGCCCTGGTAGTTGCCGATGATCGCCGCATCGGGATGGAACGCCTTGCGCAGCGCCCCTTCGTTGGCAAATGCCATGCCGTCCACATAGAGGTGCACCACTGCACTGATCGCCTGCTCGTCGGACATCCCGCTCCTCCCCAGTTGCTTGTTGCTCAGAGGTAGTGCGTTCAGCGGGAATTTCGATGGGCATTCTCTCCGCTGCGGGAGCGGAGAGAAATTTTGGCTCAACGATTGGTGAGTGCCAGCGAGGCGTCGGTGTAGCGTTTTCCTGCGACCAGGGTCGGCGAGAGTGCGTCGGACAGCCGGGTGGTTTCTTCGACCGTGAGCCGGATTTCCGCAGCGGCGGCGTTCTGCTCCAGATGGTCGAGCTTGCGGGCACCCGGGATCGGCACGATGAAATCGCCTTGGTTGATGACCCAGGCGAGCGCCAGCTGGGCGGCGGTCACGCCCTTCTCCTCGGCCAGCGCCTGCAGCGTCTCGACCAGTCGGACGTTGGCGTCGAAGTTCTCCGCCTGGAACCGCGGCAGCGAGCGGCGAAAATCGTCGGCTTCCAGATCCTCGGCTTTGCGGATCGCGCCGGTCAGCATGCCGCGTCCAAGCGGGCTGTATGGCACGAAACCGATGCCGAGTTCGCGGCAAGTGGCAAGCACGTCTTCTTCCGGATCGCGCGTCCACAGCGAATACTCGCTCTGCACCGCGGCGATCGGATGAACCTTGTGGGCGCGGCGGATGGTGGCGGCACTCGCTTCCGAGAGACCGAGCGCGCGCACCTTGCCCTCGCGCACCAGCTCGGCCATGGCGCCGACGGTGTCCTCGATCGGTACGTCAGGGTCGACGCGGTGCTGGTAGTAGAGATCGATGACATCTGTGCCGAGCCGCTTGAGCGAGGCTTCCGCTACCGCCTTCGCATGCTCCGGCCGGCCGTCGACGCCCCTGATCGCCTGGACGCTCGGCACGCCGGTCTCGATGCGGAAGCCGAACTTGGTGGCGATGACCACCTTGTCACGCACCGGGCCGAGCGCCTTGCCGACGAGCTTTTCGTTCTCGAAGGGACCATAGACTTCGGCCGTGTCGAAGAAGGTGACGCCGAGATCGACGGCGCGCTGCAGCGTGCGGATCGATTCCGCTTCGTCCGCAGCGCCATAGGCGAAACTCATGCCCATGCATCCAAGGCCGATGGTGGAGACGGTAAGCTCACTTCCGAGTTTGCGGGTCTTCATGTCGTGTCCTTTATGGCTGCCATGCGTCGGAGCTAGCGCGTTGGGAGCGCACGTCTATCGTCCGAGGCATGAAATGGTGGGTGGCACCGCCGCCCACGCCCTTTTGTGGCGGCGCGACGGGTTCCTCTGCCTCATCGCCAGACGAGCTCCTCGCTTCGTCCTGACGCTGGCGACATGTGAAGAATAGGGCTCGATGGGGCGGCTGAAAATCACTGTCAATTCTCACGGGCTGTTCTATTATTTCGATCAATGAACAGAACACAGCTCTCCCAACTCGCGGTATTGGCCGCCGTCGCCGCCCACGGCAGCTTTCGTGGTGCCGCGCGCGAACTGGGCGTCGCACCTTCGGCCGTCAGCCACGCCGTCGGCAGCCTCGAGGCGAGCCTCGGCATTCGTCTGCTTGCCCGCACCACCCGCAGCGTCGCCCCGACGGAGGAGGGGCGCCGGCTGCTCGAACGGTTGGCGCCGGCGCTCGACGAGATCGCCCATGCACTGGAGGCAGCCGCCGACGCCCGCGAGCGCCCGGCCGGCAATCTGCGCATCACCGCACCGCGGTTCGCTGCCGATCTGATCCTGGCGCCGCGCCTGGGCGCCTTCCTGGATCGGTATCCCGAGATCGTGCTCGAAATCGCCAACGAGGACGGCTTCACCGATATCGTCGAAGAAGGTTTCGACGCCGGCATCCGGCTCGGCGAGAGCCTGGAGGCCGACATGATCGCGGTGAAGGTCGGCCCGGAGCTGGAAAGCGCCGTCGTCGCGTCTCCCGAATATTTCCAACGCTATGGCCGGCCGCAGCACCCGCGCGACCTCGCGCAGCATCGCTGCATCCGCCGGCGCTTCTCCAACGGCACGCTCTATCGCTGGGAATTCGAGAAGCATGGCGAGGAATTGACGGTATCGGTCGAGGGACCGCTGATCCTTGGCGAGGACCGGCCGATCATCAAGGCGACAATGGGCGGCGCCGGTCTCGCCTATCTCTTCCTCTCACGGGTCGAGACCGCGATTGCCGAAGGGAAGCTGGTGCGCGTCATGGAGGACTGGTGCGCGCCCTATGCCGGCCCCTATCTCTACTATCCGAGCCGCCGGCAGATGCGGCCGGCACTGCGCGCTTTCATCGACTTCTTCCGGCACAGCGGATAGCAGCCGGCGCAAAATCGGGTGGCGGGACGGGACCGGATCTGGAATGCCATTGGTTTCGTGTCTTGATGAGAGGAAGGCCTATGAAAAAGCCCGGTTCGATGAAGGGTCTTGAAGATCTCGGCCGGGTGCGGCTTTCTCGAAACTTCTTCTTTCGCGATTTCCTGCATTCGGAAATCGCCGACTTCTACCGTATCCCGAACATTCCCGATGATCCGGATCTGGCGATCGAGGCCGGGCGGCGTCTCTGCGAGGAACTGCTGGAACCGCTGGAAGCGACCTTCGGCCGCCTCGTCATCCGCTCGGGCTACCGCAACCGCGCCGTCAACGGCTTCGGCAATGCCAATGGGCTCAACTGCTCGACCAATGCGGCCTCTGCCGCCGACCACATCTGGGACATGCGCGATGCCGACGGGTGCATCGGCGCCACCGCCTGCATCGTCATTCCCTGGGTCTGGGATCGACGCGGCGAGATCGGCGGCTGGCAGTCGATCGCCTGGTGGATCCACGACCATCTGCCCTACGCCTCGCTCTGCTTTTTCCCAAAGCTATGGGCTTTCAACATCCAGTGGCACGAGCGGCCGGCGCGCCGGATCATGAGCTTCGTCGAGCCGCGCGGTGTCCTGACCAAGGCCGGCATGGAGAACCAGGCCGGCCGCCACGCCGAGGCCTATGCCGGGTTTCCGGATTTGAGGGCCGCGCCGATATTCACCTTGTAGCGCACGTGCTCGTCGGTGCCGGAGTAGCGGTCATAGAGCCGCCGCGCCGTCGCATTGTCGGCCTCGGTGTACCAGTAGAGCCGGTCCCAGCCCTTCTCCTCGCAATGCGCAATGAGACCGTCGATCATCGCCCGCGCCACGCCCTGGCCGCGCGCTGCAGGATCGACATAGAGATCCTCGATGTAGCATATCGACCGGCGAAAGAAGGTGGCGAGCTGCTCCTGGCAGATCGCAAAGCCGACCACCTGCCCGTCGAGCATCGCCAGCCGCGCAAAGAGCGGTGCGGCGGGATCCATAAGCCTCTTCCAGGTGAGGTCGATGATGTCTTCGGCGAGATCGGTGCCGGAAAAGGCGACATAGCCAGCCCAGAGGCGGCGCCAGTCCGCCTCGTCGCCGCCAGTCGCGGCGCGTATCGTCAATGCCATTGTGTGGTTTTTGCTCCCGTCACTCACCGACGTCGTTGAGTTTTTGCACCGCCTCGTCCGACAACTTGAGTTCCGCGGAGCGAATGAGGCTTTGCAATTGCTCAAGGCTGGTGGCGCTGGCGATCGGCGCTGTGACGCCCTTGCGTGTCCGGATCCAGGCGAGCGCGATTTCCGCCTGGGTCGCGCCCGTGTCGGCCGCGATGTCGTCGAGAACGCCAAGGATGCGCATGCCGCGTCCGTCGAGATATTTCTCGACTCCGCTGCCGCGCACGGAGCCTTCGAGGTCCTTGTGGGTGCGGTATTTCCCCGAAAGGAAGCCCCGCGCCAGCCCGAAATAGCTGATGACGCCGATCTCCTCGGCGATGCAGAGGTCGCGCAGCGGTCCTTCGAATGCGTCGCGGTCGTAGAGATTGTATTCCGGCTGCAGCACCTGATAGCGGGGCAGGCCCTGGTTGGCGGACACGTCGAGCGCCTCGCGCAGTTGCAGCGAGTTCAGGTTGGAGGCGCCGATCGCCCGCACCTTGCCTTCGGACAGCAGCTGGTCGTAGGCCGCAAGCGTCTCCTCGTAAGGCGTGTCGGGGTCTGGCCAGTGCGAGAGATAAAGATCGATATGGTCGGTCTGTAGCCGCTTCAGCGAATCTTCGACCGCCTGCAGGATCCAGCGGCGCGAAAGCCCCTTGCGGTCGGGGCCGAGCTCCGAGCCGACCTTGGTGACGATGACGGCCTTGTCGCGCGACCGGCCCGACTGTTTCAGCCACTTGCCGATGATCGTTTCGGACTCGCCGCCCTGATTGCCGGGCGCCCAGGAGGAATAGACATCGGCGGTGTCGATGGCATTGAAGCCGGCATCGAAAAAGGTGTCGAGCAGCGCGAAAGAGGTCTTCTCGTCGGCGGTCCAGCCGAAGACATTGCCGCCGAAGACGAGGGGCGCGATTGTCAGGTCGGTGCGGCCAAGTCTCAGTTTTTCCATGGTTTCGCTCCATTGGACTGGATGAGGGCATGTTGCGATCGGGAGGATTGCGAAGGAAAGATAGGGCAGAAAAGCTGACATTGTCACCCGCCTTTCGGCAATTTTCTGCACGTCGTACTTCTTCGCCAAACCGCTCACTGCCGCTTGCTAGGTACGTACCTCGGCGCTAGTCTCTGCCACCAAATCAGGGAGCCTTGTCATGTTACGTTTCGGAATTCTGTCCACGGCCAGGATCGGCCGCGACCTCGTCGTGCCGGCCATTCAGGATGCGGAAAACGCCGTCGTCTCGGCTGTCGCCAGCCGCGACTTCGCCAAGGCCCGGGCAATGGCCGATCGCTTCTCCGCGCCGCACGCCTTCGGTTCCTACGAAGAGATGCTCGCTTCCGATGTCATCGATGCGGTCTACATTCCGCTGCCGACGGCGCAACATGTGGAATGGTCGGTCAAGGCCGCCAATGCCGGCAAGCATGTGCTTTGCGAAAAGCCGATTGCCCTGCGCGCCTCTGAGATCGACCAGCTCATCGCCGCACGTGACCGCAACGGCGTCGTAATCGCCGAAGCCTTCATGGTCACCTATAGCCCGGTCTGGCGAAAGGTCCGCTCCCTAATCGCCGAAGGCGCGATCGGCCGGCTGCGCCACGTCCAGGGCGCTTTCACCTATTTCAACCGCGACCCCAACAACATGCGCAACATCCCGGCGCTCGGTGGCGGCGGCCTGCCGGATATCGGCGTATACCCGACGATCACCACCCGCTTCGTCACGGCCAAGGAGCCGGTGCGCGTTCAGGCAAACACCGATCGCGATCCGGAATTCGGCACGGATATCTATTCGAGCGTGCGCGCCGATTTCGGCGACTTCGAGCTGAGCTTCTACATCTCCACCCAGTTGGCGGCCCGCCAGGTCATGGTCTTCCATGGCGACAAGGGCTTCATCGAGGTGAAGTCGCCCTTCAACGCTGACCGCTATGGCCGCGAGGAAGTGGAGTTGACGAACCAGAACCACGCCCAATCCCAGCTTTTCCGCTTCCAGGACGCGCGCCAGTACAAGCTCCAGGCGGAGGCTTTCGCCCGCGCGGCCAAGGGCGAGGACGAGGAAGTGGTGACGCTGGAAAACTCCCGCCTCAATCAGAAATTCATCGACGCGATCTACCGCGCCAGCGCCAAGGACGGTTGGGAGACCATCTGATCAACGGAAAGGGCCCGCTGGTTTTGCCGGCAGGCCCCTTCCTCTTCATCTCCAGCGATCATCCCGTCAGGCAATCGCTGCCTGTTCCCGCGCAAGGCCGCGCAGCTTGAAGATCAGAAAGTCGGCGACCGTGATCAGGCCGATGACGATGAAGCCGATACCCGCGACAGTGAGGAACGGGTAAGCCGCGACCAGCAGTGCTACGCTTGCCACCTGCCAAAGGATGTCGCCAGCGATGCTGACGCGTGCCGCTGCTGCGACCGGCCCGCCGTTGCGCGCCGCGGCAAGGTGGAAGATCCCCCAAAATACCAACCCGACGCCGAGGATCTTCATCATCGGCGCTGTCGCGGCGGGGCTGAAGAGCGAAGCAAGCGGGGCGGCAAAAAGGATCAGCACGGCGCCGACGGCAAGAGAGTAGACGCCGTCGGCAAGGAAGGTCTTGTTGAGCAGGCTGCGGTTCGAGAGGTTCATCGTCGGCTCCATCGGTTTGTCGATGACCGGAGATTGCCGGTTCGGTGTCATCAAACCAATTACCTCTGAGGTAATGGATTTTACGACCGGCGCGCGCCACTCTCCGGCAGAACGGAGAATCACGATCCATGCAGTTTGGTGAACATCTGAAGGAATGGCGCGGGCATCGCCGCATGAGCCAGCTTGATCTTGCGGTTGCCGCCGGCATCTCGGCGCGCCACCTGTCCTTTCTCGAAACCGGCCGCTCGAAACCGTCGGAGGGCATGATCCTGCGGCTGGCCTCCGTGCTGGAAGTCCCCGCTCGCGACCAGGGCACGCTGTTTTCGGCAGCCGGCTATCGACCGCGCATGGCGACGCGGCCCGCCGCCGGGCTGGACGCCATGCCGCCGGTCGTTGCCAATGCCATCAGGCTGATCCTGGCGCGCCACGATCCCTATCCGGGGCTGGTGCTCGATCACGAGTATACGCTGCTGGTCGTTAATCCGGCGCTGGCGAGCTTGGCGGTTGCCGCCGACATTCCGTTCCAGCCCGGCGAGAACTTTCTCGACACGTTTCTCGGTGACGACAATGTGCGCAAGCTGGTCGTCAACTGGGAGGCCGCGGCCGCCGATCTGGTGCAGCGGGTCAGAACCGAAGCCTGGCTGCAGGGTCCCCGCAGCCGCCTCGGCAAGCGCCTGGAAAAAGCGGCGTCCAATCCGGCCGTGGCGCGTGCGACCGAAAACCATCCGGACACTGACCGGTTGCCGGTGCTGCCGATCGAGCTCGACATCGGCGGCTTGCGCTTAAGCTTCATCACCACGCTTCAGACCTTCGGCTCGACCCAGGATGCGCTGGTCGAGGGGGTGCTGATCGAATCCTTCTTTCCGGCCGACGAGGAGACCAGGGCGTTTTTCGAACGCAAGGGATGATCGGCTATCGGTCGCGCTCCAGGCCGATGGCAATCGCGCCGCAAATCATCAGCGCGACGCCCATGTTGTAAGCGCCGATCGCTGCCGCCGCCTGGATCCAGTCGCCGTTTGCGCCGGCAAGCGCCAGCAGCCCCGTGCCGGCGAACAGGCAGGCGCGGGCGGATTTGAGGCCGCATACGGCAATGCCGAGGACGAAGGATGCGGTGACGATCATGAGGCCCGCTTATCCCCTTAGGAGTTGATGATGATCATGCCGCTGATGATCAGCGCGGCGCCGAAGGCGTAGCGCAGCGTCACCGCCTCGCCGAGAAAGACGGCGGCAAGCAGCGGCACGATGCAGAAGGTAAGCGCCATGAAGGAATAGGCGATCGTCAGTGGCACCGACTTGATCGTGAAGATCCAGATGATCGTGCCGATGCCATAGACGGCGAGCGCAATCAGCAGGGTGGGGCTGAGGGCCAGAGCCAGGAGCCCCTGGGCACTGGCATTCCCGGTCTTCGCGCTTGTCAGCTTGAAGAGGATCTGCCCGGCCGAGATCAGCACCGGCGTGAAGAACAGCCCGAACCAGACGGTGGGCGTGAGATTGAGGTTCATCGCCATGCCTCACTCCGCCGCGGCAGTTCTGTCTTCGCAATAGAAGATATCGCGGCCGATATCGACGCATGTGTGCTCGGCCGGAACGGGATGCATCGCCCGCAGGAAGGAGTGGGTATAGGGAAAGAAATTGAAGTGCGGATTGAAGGTGTAGCGGTACTCGCGCTCGCGCGGCACGACGATGATCAGGCGCCGGCGAGTGACCCGGCGAAGCTCGGCGATCGCCTTGCGGTAGTCGAGAATGTGCTCGATCACATGCGTGCAAACGACCGTGTCGAATTCGCCGTCCGCAAAGGGCACGTCCTCGATCATCGCGGCGTGATATTCGATGCCTTCGATCCGGGCCGCATCGTCGATGGCGAAGTCGACACCGGCGAGGCGTTTAAGGTCGGGCTTGGCTTCCCGGATACGCTTCAACAGAACGCCGGTGCCGCAACCGACGTCGCAGACGCTGTCGCCGACGACGCTTGCCGCGATCTTGCGCACGCAGGCTTCGGAATTGTCCGTTCCCTCGTGCACTCTTGGGTGCTGCCGGTAGAGGTCCTCGTACTCGTTCGCCGACAGGAACGGCGCCCGTGCGCGAAAGTCGGCGAGATGGGCGATGTGCTTGCCCCAGGCGAGGCTCGCCATACCCTTGAACAGGCGCGAATCCCTGAGGATCGGCGGCATGACGTCTTCGATCAGGAAGCGTATGCGGTTGGTCGTTTCCCGGTTCATCCGCGGCGCTCCCGCACAATGCGTGGTGCCGACTGCAAGCCGGCTTCCTGGTCCTCGCCCCGGGGCAGAGCGACGCCGCTATCGACCTTCTCCAGCGGCGCAGCCCGTACCGGTGTCGCGATGTAGTGCAGCCGGAGCTGCTCGGTGCGGGCGCGCGAGACCGAATCGAGGATCAGGCCTGCGGTGAACATGATGATCGACATCATCAGCATGGCCAGCGCGAGGACCCAGGTCGGCATGCGCGGCACGAGGCCTGTGGCGAAATATTCGAGCAAGACAGGCATCATGAAGCCGATGCTCGTCGCAAAGAACGCCATGGCGATCACGCCGAAGAACGTGAAGGGCCGCGTTTCTTTCATGAGCATGGCGAAGGTCCAGAGGATCTTGGCGCCATCCTTGTACGTCGACAGCTTGGAATGGGAACCTTCCGGGCGCCGGCCATAGTCCAGTTCAAGCTCCGCGACCGGCAGTTTGAGACGCGAGGCATGGACGGACATCTCCGTTTCGATTTCAAAGCCGTTGGAAATCGCCGGGAAGCTCTTGGCGAAGCGGCGCGAGAGCACGCGGTAACCGGAGAAGATGTCGTTGAAATCGGTACCGAAAATTTCCCGGTACAGAATGTTGAAAAGCCTGTTGCCGAAGGCGTGACCCTGCCTGCCGGCATCGTCGTGAACGCCGCGCCGCGTGCCGACGACCATGTCGGCGCGCTCGGTGATCAAGGTGCGGATCAGGTCTTCCGCATCGGTCGGGCAATAGGTGCTGTCGCCGTCGGCCATGACATAGATGTCGGCGTCGATATCGGCGAGCATGCGGCGCACCACGTGCCCCTTGCCCTGCCGGCGTTCACGTACGACGGTCGCGCCGGCAAGCATCGCCTTCAACGCCGTGCCGTCGGTCGAGTTGTTGTCGTAGACGTAAATTCGCGCCGTCGGCAGTGCCGTCTGGAAACCCTCGACCACCTGTCCGATGGTCGATGCTTCGTTGTAGCAAGGCAGGAGAACGGCGATGTTGAAGCGGTCGAACATCAAGGTGGCTCGGTTGCTGTTGGATCGCGCCATCATAGGATCAGGGTGTTAACAAGACGCCAAGGTGCGCCGCGCGGGCCGGTCGAAGCGACCGGCCTCGCCGCCGCGCGCTTTACGCTTTCTTGATCGCAGGGACGTAAGATCCACGCGATCTAGTGGGCGGGAACCTATGTCGAGCGGAATGGCGGCACTACCGGAAATGGCGACTACGCCCAGGCAGCGGCGGCTCTCGTCGAGCCTGCTTGGGATGGTGCTCGCCTATGGCGTGCCCACGGTTCTTTTCCTCGTCACCCAGTTCATGCGGGCGCCGGATTATCTCGGCCGCGACAATGACGATGCCATGCGCCTGGTCGAGGTGCGCGACCTCCTCGCCGGACAGAGCTGGTTCGACCTCACCCAGCCCCGCCTGGGGCTCGAGGGCGGAACGCTGATGCACTGGTCGCGCCTGATCGATCTGCCGATCGCCGGGCTCATGTCGATTTTTCGGCCTTTTGTCGGCGTGGAGCAGGCGGAAGTCCTGGCGCTTGCGATCTGGCCGATGGCGCTCGCGGTCGGGCTGCTTGCGGCGATGGGGCTCGCCGGACGCCGTGCCGGCGGCACGGTCGCCATGCATTTCTGCCTGGGGCTGACCGCGATCTTCATCGCCACCTCGAACCGTTTCCTCGGGGGCGCCATCGATCACCACAATGTGCAACTGGTGCTGGCCGCGGTCATGGCGGCGATGCTCGTCGATCGACGGTATCGTGCCCTAAATTATGCGCTTGCGGGAGCGGCGGCCGCACTCGCGATCGCCGTAGGTGCCGAAACCACGCCACTCGTGGCGGTCGTCTGCGCAATCGTTGCCTGCCAGTGGCTCTGGGCCGGCCAGACGGCCGCGCGTTCGACCGTCGCCTTCGGCCTGTCGCTGACAGCCGGCCTCAGCGTCATCTTCTTTTCGACCGTGCCGCCGCGCCTCTATTTCGTCGCGACCTGCGACAATCTCTCGATCGCCTTCTATTCGCTGGCGCTGACGGGAGGCGTCCTCCTCGCGCTCGCCGCCGCCACTGTCAGCCACCGCGCGCCAGCGCTGCGCTTCGGCGCGCTCGCTCTCTGCGGTCTCGTCGTCGCCGCGGTCGCCCTGTCTGTGGCGCCGCAATGCCTCGGCAATCCACTGGCCGGTCTCGATCCGCTGCTCATCGAGCTCTGGCTCGACCATATCTCCGAAGCCCGTTCCGTCACGCTGATCGCTGTGCAGGAGCCGACCAATACCGGCGCCTACTATTTCACCGGCGCCTTTGCCTCGGCCATCTGCCTCTGGCGCATCTTGCGTCGCGACCGGATCGATCTCCATCTGGTGCTCCTTGCCTTGGTGCTTTCGAGCCTGGCGATCGCCCTCGTCCAGGTCCGCGGCATGGCATTTTCCAACCTGCTCGCCATCGTGCCGATGGCCCTGCTGCTTACCGACCTGCGTGCGCGGTCGAGCGGCGGAACGGCTGGCGCCCGCGCCTCCCTTCTCTATGTCGGAGCACTGCTCGTTTCCGTTCCGGCGATGTGGGCCGTTGCCGGAACGCTTGCGGAAAAGGGGATCAGCGGGTTTGCTGCCGCGGAAGCAGCGGTCACGAACGGCGAGGCGTGCCTGACCGACGCCGCCCTTGCCGATATTGGGCGGCTGGCGCCGTCGCTGGTCGTCGGACCGTCGGATATCGGCGCGACGCTGCTTCGCCGCACCGAACACCGCGTGCTCAGCGCGCCCTATCATCGCAATGCCGCCGGCATGCTCCGCGAGCTGAAGATCGGCCTGGCCGAGCCTGGAGCCGCCGCCGTCCTGTTGCGCCAGCTCGGGCAGCCAGTGCTCGCCTTCTGCGCCGTTGACGCTCAAACGCAGGTCATAGCTGCCCGCGCTCCGCGTGGTCTCTATGCGGATCTCGCCGCCGGGCGCGTGCCGGCATTCCTGTCGCCCCTGCCGGTTTCGGAAGGCTCGCCCATCCGGCTCTATATGCTTGCGCCTTGAGCGCCACGCCCCTGGCGCGTGGAAAGCGTGAGGGATGTGCTGGCCTTCGGCGAAGGGTGCGGTAAAAGAGGCGATGGCCTCTTTCTTCGACAGCGATTCTCCGAGCAACCTCACCGAATACTCGGTGTCCGAGCTTTCGGGCTCGATCAAGCGAACGGTCGAACAGGCCTTCGACCAGGTGCGCGTGCGCGGCGAAATCTCCGGCTATCGCGGCCCTCATTCGTCGGGCCACGCCTATTTCGCGCTCAAGGACGATCGGGCGCGCATCGATGCAGTCATCTGGAAGGGTACCTTCTCGCGCCTGCGCTTCCGTCCGGAAGAGGGCATGGAGGTGATCGCGACCGGCAAGGTCACGACCTTCCCGGGCTCGTCGAAGTATCAGATCGTCATCGAGATGATGGAACCGGCCGGCGCCGGCGCGCTGATGGCGCTGCTCGAAGAGCGCAAGCGCAAGCTCGCCGCCGAAGGGCTGTTCGACGCCAATCGCAAGCGGCAGCTGCCCTATATGCCCAAGGTGATCGGTGTCGTGACGTCGCCGACCGGTGCCGTCATCCGCGACATCCTGCACCGCATCGCCGACCGCTTTCCCGTCCATGTCGTCGTCTGGCCGGTTCGCGTGCAGGGCGATGGCTCGGGTGACGAGGTTGCAGCGGCGATCCGCGGCTTCAACGCGATCGAGCCCGGCGGGCCGATTGCGCGGCCGGATGTCCTGATCGTCGCGCGTGGCGGCGGCAGCCTCGAAGACCTCTGGGGCTTCAACGACGAGGCCGTCGTGCGCGCCGCCGCCGCCTCCGGGATCCCGCTGATTTCGGCCGTCGGTCACGAGACCGACTGGACGCTGATCGACTATGCCGCCGACCAGCGCGCGCCGACGCCGACGGGTGCAGCGGAAATGGCGGTGCCGGTCAGGGCCGATCTCGAAGCCGGTCTCTCCGGCCTGTCGGCACGCCTCAAGTCGGCTGTCGGACGCCAGATGGACAATCGCCGCCAGGCGGTGCGGTCTCTGGCGCGGGCGCTGCCGTCGCTCGACCAGTTGCTGGCGCTGCCGCGCCGCCGTTTCGACGAGGCTGCACTCGGGCTCGGGCGCGGGCTCACGATGAACACGGCCAACAAGCGCCGTCAGTTCGAACGCGTGTCTGCCGAGCTGCGTGCCGACCTTCTCAAGGGCAAGCTTTCCGAGCGTCGCCAGCGCCTGGTCGACGCCATGAACAAGGCCGACCGCATCGTCGAGCGGCAAGTCCATCGCGGCGAGGCGCGGGTTTCTGCGGCCGACGCTGCGCTGCGCGCCTTACCCTCGCGCCTCATCGGCCAGATCCATCGGGCATCCGATCGCGTCGCCGGGCTTGCTGCCCGGTCCGATGCGGCCGTGCGCGCAGACGTGCGACGCCTGCGCAGCGTCATCGTCGCCCAGGATCGCATCCTGCAGTCGCTTTCCTATCGCAACGTCCTGCAGCGCGGATTTGCGCTGGTGCGCGATGCCGAAGGCGGGCCGGTGCGCCAGGCTGCATCCGTCTCGGTCGGCATGACGCTCAGCCTGGAATTTGCCGACGGTCGCGTGTCGGCGATTGCCGGCGACGGGGAGGGCGAGCCAGGTTCTCCGCCGACGGCGCCCCGCAAGAAGCAGCCGAAGCCCGCAGACCCGGCGGGAGAGCCGCCGAAACAGGGTAACCTGTTCTAGCGCGTCATCCCGCTGTCATGCCGACGACGTAGCGCCAGCGTTCGCAAGAGAGTGACGGAGCCCGGCATGGTCGAGCGAGCCAAGATTATCTTCATCCACGGCGCTTCCAGCAGCGGGAAATCGACGCTGGCGCGGGCGGTCCAGGCGCAGATCGGCGCGCCGTTCTGGCATGTTTCGATCGACCATCTTCGCGATTCGGGGATGGTGCCAATGGAACGGTTCCGCCGCGGCGATTTTCGTTGGAAGGAACACCGGGCGCGCTTCTTCGACGGTTTTCACCGCTCGCTGGTCGCCTATGCGTCAGCCGGCAACAATCTCCTGCTGGAGCACATTCTCGAAGAGCCCGGCTGGGCGTCTGAGCTCGCGGTGATGCTTCAGCCGTTCGATGTGTTTTTTGTCGCGCTTCACTGTGAACTCGACGAACTGGTCCGGCGCGAACGGCTTCGCGCCGACCGGCCGATCGGCAGCGCCGCAGATGATTTTCACCGCATTCACGTCGGACAGTGTTACGATCTGGAGCTTGGTTCGGGACAGGCCGCCGATGACGCCGCCGCGCAGTTGATTTCCGCATGGTCGGTGCGCCGCTCGCCCTCCGTCTTTGACACACTGGCGCTGGAAGCCCGGCCAGGATCGGGCAAATCCCCGTTCTGAAGAAGGCGGCTGCTGGCGGTCTAGGGAGCGAGCGTGTCCGCTCGCATGACTGCCTCCTCGGCGCGGCCTGACGGTCGCGAAAAACGGCATTGTATTCGGTTGATTTTTAAGCTCATTTTCCCGGCGACGGATCTTGATTCCAGATCGATATGTTAGGAACACCGCATGCGCATCCTGCTCGTGCTTGCCCACCCGCTCGAAGACAGTTTTGCCGCGAACGTGGCGCGTGAGGCGCGCGCCGCCTTGGAGGCGAGCGGACATTCGGTCGACTTGCTCGATCTCTATCGCGAGGATTTCGATCCGCGCCTCAGCGTCGCCGAGCGCGGCAGTTACTTCTCCGACACCTATGATCGGTCAGGCGCGGCAGACTGGATCGGCCGGCTGCAGGCGGCCGATGGGCTGGTGCTCGTCTTCCCGCAATGGTGGTTCAATTTTCCGGCGATCCTGAAGGGCTTCTTCGATCGCGTCTTTGCGCCGGGCATCGCCTTCGACAACGACCCGGCCGGCGGCCGCATCATCCCGCGGCTCCACAATATCAAGCTCTTCTGGGCGCTGACGACGACCGGCTCGCCCTGGTGGGTGGTGCATCTCTACATGGGCAATCCGGTGAAGCGGCTCTTGAAGCGCGGCATCGCCGCCTTCTGCGCCAAGGGACTGAACTTCCGCATGCTCGCGCTGCACGACATGGACCGGGCGACCGACGCCAAGCGCAAAGCGCATCTGCAGCGTGTCCGTCGGCTTGCCTCCAGTTTGTGATCGCGGCTACTCGAAGGTCGCGAGATATTTGCGCAGCAGTGCGTTGAGCACCACGCGTTCCTCGGGCGACAGCGCGGAAACGACGCGATGCTGGTTGGCCACATGCGCGGTCGCGGCCTCGTCGACACGGCGCAAGCCCTCGTCCGTCAAGGCGATGATCACCCCCCGCCTGTCCTCGGGATTGGCGATCCGTTCGACGAGCCCGGCCTTTTCAAGCTGGTCGATGCGGTTGGTCATGGTGCCGGAGCTGACCATGGTCGTATCCAAAAGGTCTCCGGGCGAAAGCCGATAGGGCGGTCCGGACCGACGAAGCGTCGCGAGCACGTCGAAGCTCGACGCATTCAATCCGCGCTCGGAAAACGACTTCTCGATTTCCCGGGCGATATGTGTCGAAACCCGTGAGAGCCGGCCAAGCAGGCCCATGGCCGAAACATCGAGGTCCGGCCGCTCCCGGTGCCATTGGGCCAAAATCCTGTCGACGCGATCCATCAAACCCTCCATGCATTTATCTCAGCATAGAGTATCTTGACTTAGAGATAAACCGCGTTATCCTCATTTTATCTTGATATAGAGATTCTTGAGGTAAAGATATGAGTTCGAGCCGCACCGTCGACCTTGCCTTGACCGCGCTGGCACCGGCCATCTGGGGCAGCACCTATCTTGTCACCACAGAGTACCTGCCGTCTGGCTATCCGTTGACGGTCGCCATGCTGCGGGCGCTGCCGGCGGGGTTGCTCCTGCTCTTGATTGTGCGGCGCCTGCCGGACGGTATCTGGTGGCCGCGGACCTTCGTGCTCGGCGCGCTCAACTTCTCCTTCTTCTGGGCCATGCTGTTCGTTTCCGCTTACAGGCTGCCAGGCGGCGTCGCCGCAACCGTCGGTGCCGTTCAGCCGCTGATCGTCATCCTGTTGTCGCGCGTCTTCCTGGGCTCGCCGATCCGCCTGCTCAGCGTGGTTGCCGGCCTTGCGGGCATTGCCGGCGTCGCCCTGCTGGTGTTGACGCCGGGCGCCGCGCTCGATCCGCTCGGGGTGCTCGCTGGTCTCGCCGGAGCCGTCTCCATGGCCTTCGGCACGGTGCTGAGCCGCCACTGGGCGCCGCCGGTTCCGCCGCTCACCTTCACTGCCTGGCAATTGGCCGCCGGTGGCCTCATGCTCGTGCCGGCGGCGCTGTTCTTCGAGCCGTCGCTGCCGCCGCTGACCACCGCCAACGTCCTCGGTCTCGCCTATCTCGGCCTGGTCGGCGCCGCCTTCACCTATCTGCTCTGGTTCCGCGGCCTGTCGCGCCTCGAACCTTCTGCCGTCTCGCCGCTCGGTTTCCTGAGCCCGGTCGTTGCCATCCTGCTCGGCTGGGGCGTGCTCGGCGAGCAACTGACGCCGGTGCAGGCGCTCGGCATCCTTGTCGTCTTCGTCAGCGTCTGGCTCAGCCAGCGCGCGCAACTCGCCCCCAAGGTGCGACCGGCGCGGGCCTGAAAGCAGGGCTTGCAACCACAGCGCATGCGCTTCACATTGCCGGCAACGTCAATCCTCAAAGAAGCGCACGCCCTGATGACCGAGCATCTGACGCCAGCGCTCTATTCCGATCTCCTCCGTTTCGCGAGGCGGCAAAGCCGCCGTGCGGCCGAAGCGGAGGATTTGCTGCATGAGGCGCTGATCGTCGCGCTCAAGGCAGGGCGTTTTCCAACCGGCGGCGATCGCGCCTGGTTCTGCGGTGTTCTCCGCAAGCTCGCAGCGATGCAGGCGCGCACCGCTGCTCGCCGTTTGCGCCGGGAGCTGCAAGCGGACGTTTCCGAAGCGGAAGAGCGGCGCTCTGGCGATCCGCTGGCCTTCGCCGTCACGCTTTCCCCGAGCCTCAGGATCGTGATGCTGCTGGCGATCGGCGGCCACAATCGCCTCGAAATCCGTCATCTCCTCGGCATTTCCGATGAAGCGCTGCGCCAGCGCATCCTGATGCTGCGCCGGGCCTGGCGCGATGCCGGCCATGTCGAGACCAATCTGGAGTTGACCGGACTTCGCTATCCGCTCGAAAGCGGCCGTATTCGTCAGGCCCTGCTGCCGGTCACCCGCGGCGGCCGCGCCGCCTTTGCCAGCCACGATCCGGACGGCCATCTCTTCGCGATCAATTTTTCGCCGCGCGTGTCTCACGAAACGGCAACCGGCGGCAACAAGCCGGCGTAACAAACACAAGGGAAGCAACCAATGTTGTCGAAACCACGTATCGGGGCCATCTGCTACTTCGTCTCGGATCTCACCCGCACCGAAGCCTTCTACCGTGATGTTCTGGGTCTCAACGTCCAGCGCATGGAGGACGACGAAGCCGGCTCCTGGCTGATGGCGAAGATAGAAGACGAGGTCGAGTTGATCTTCTTCGTCGTGGAGAGCAAGCCGGGCAACACACCGATCGTTGTGTTCGATCTCGCCGAGGGCGGCATCGACGATGTGGTCGCGGGCCTCGCTGAAAAGGGAACCACCATCGTCACGCCGGTGAGCCATGCGCCCGGCGGCTGGTCGGCAGAATTCGCCGATCCCGATGGCCACGTGCTGTCCCTCTACCAATCGGCGGAGATGCCGCGTCTGAAGCGGGCTGCCAACGGCTGAAGGGGCAATTTCCCCAATAGAAAAGGCCGCCGCATGTGTTGCGGCGGCCACAAGCCTTTCAGGTCGGACGAGACCGGGGAGGGGCCGTGATCAGGCCCATTCACCCTTTCGCATGACCGGAACGCGGCTACCATCGGCGCGCACGCCGTCGATGTCGACCTGGCCCGAACCGATCATCCAGTCGATGTGGATCAGGCTGGAATTGCCGCCCTGGGCGCGGATCTGTTCCGGCGTCAGCTTGGTGTCGTCGACGAAGCAGCCGGAATAGCACTGGCCGAGCGCGATGTGGCACGAGGCGTTTTCGTCAAACAGCGTGTTGTAGAACAGGATGCCGCTTGCCGAGATCGGCGAGGAATGCGGCACCAGAGCCACTTCGCCGAGCCGGCGCGCGCCCTCGTCGGTGTCGAGCACCTTGTTCAGTACTTCCTCGCCGCGCGATGCCTTGGCTTCGACGATCCGGCCGCCCTCGAAACGCACCTGGATGTTGTCGATCAGCGTGCCCTGGTGCGACAGCGGCTTGGTCGAGGAGACATGGCCTTCGACGCGCAGCGCATGCGGCGTCGTGAACACTTCCTCGGTCGGGATGTTCGGGTTGCAGGTGACGCCGTTCTTGGCCTCCGATGCGCCGCCGCACCAGAGATGGCCATCGGCAAGCCCGACGGTCAGATCGGTGCCCGGGCCGGTAAAGTGCAACGCGGCAAAGCGCTCGCCGTTCAGCCAGGCCGAGCGCCGGGCGAGGTTGGCGTTGTGCTCCTTCCAGGCGGCCACCGGATCGGCGACATCGACGCGCGAGGCGGCGAAGATGGCGTTGGCGAGCTTCTCGACGGCAACCTCTTCCGGGTCGTTCGGGAAGACGAGCTTCGCCCAGGACGGGTTCGGGTAGGAAACGATGTTCCAGTTGA
Source organism: Ensifer sp. Root558 (assembly GCF_001427045.1). Classification (NCBI taxonomy): domain Bacteria; kingdom Pseudomonadati; phylum Pseudomonadota; class Alphaproteobacteria; order Hyphomicrobiales; family Rhizobiaceae; genus Ensifer; species Ensifer sp. Root558. Next base: position 217,469 of record NZ_LMGC01000012.1, read on the forward strand.
TGTCGAAGTTCGAGATCTTTTCGAGCGCCGGCTTATAGGCAATGGAATTTGCCTTGTTGGCCCGCGCCACCTTGGCCGGATCCTGCGCCGAAAGCATCATCGGGTTGTCGCCGGAGATCGCAAGCCGCGCTGCACCACCGGCGAAAGCTTCGGCCATGCCCTTGAACAGCCAGTCGCTTGCCCGGTCGAAGCTCTCGTCCGGTGCATAGGCATAACGCGAAAGCGTCGTGTCCTCGTCCGAATAGAGAGTCGTCACGAGGCCTGCACCGGCCTTGTAGGCGTGCTTGGTGATAAGGCGAACAAGCGGCATCGCCGCGACCGGCGCAGTCATGACAAGGTCCTGACCGCGCTGAAGCTGCAGGCCGACCTGGATCGCGACTTCCGCGAGCTTGTCGAGTTTCACCGGGTCGATCGGATCGGGCGTATTGGCGGGAAAGGTCATGATCTACCTGTCTTTCTGAAATCGGAAGAAGAAGACTTAGAGCGCTTTGCGGCGAAAATGAAGGCTGAGCCCGGGAGGTTTAGTGCAATCAGCGCGCGCCGAGCCCCGCACGCACCCGCTCGACATTGCTCCTGTGCACAGCCTCATAAGGCGCGAAATAGAGGATCGCGCCGGAGGCGATATCCTCGGCGGCGAATTCCTTGAGTGCGCCGATGGCAGCACCGGTCGCGATCGCGCGGGTCAGCCGCTCGAGATAGCCGCGATTGGCATCGATCAGTTTCGGTCCGTAGCCGCCGCTGGCGATGCGTTCGCGGTCGCCATGGGCGGGTAGAATCCGAGCAATCGGCCATTGCCGCAGGCGCTTGAGTTCCGCGATGTGCGTCGCCGTCTGATCAGCCTCGCTGATGAAGGTCGTCGTATCCTCGAGCGTATCGCCCGCCAGCAGCAACTTCTCCTCGGGCAGCCAGATCACGTTGCCGTCGGCGCTATGGATGGCGAAGTGATGCAGTTCGACCCGGCGTGCGCCGACGGTCAGTGCAAGCGTCTCGTCGAACAGGCGGTTCGGCATCACGAGGGGCTGGATCGGCGGCGTCGCCGTTTCGATCTTCTCGCGGTTTTCTTCAAGTTTCGCTGCCGTCAGCTTGAGGGCGATGATCTCGCAATCGGCAAAGACCGCATTTCCGGCCACATGGTCCTTATGCCAATGGCTGAGCACGACGCGGATCGCGGTGACGCCAAGGCTTTCGAGATGGTTGCGGATCGCCCGGGCGTGATCGAGCGAGATATGCGTGTCGTAGACCAGCGCTTGCGTGCCGTCGACGATGGCATAGGAGGCGACGCCGAGTTCGTAGGCGCCGTCATCGAGCCAGTTCGCCGCCTGCGAATAGAGCCGCACTCCGGCAACGCGCCCGTCATAGTAGGCATAGACGCCGGGATAGGGCTCAAGAACCGTAAGGGTCGAGATCATGTCGGTCACAAGGCGCTCCTCCAGCATGGCTTGCGCCCTGTCATAGAGCAGGCGCGCGCCAAACTGAAGGACGGCGTGATCTCGCGCTCTTCGCTATGCCTGTCCGGCGCGCAGCAGGTAGGCGTCGTGCTCCCTGAGGAAGGTCATCAGCCGCTCACCGTAATCCGGCGTCACGGCCGCCTTGACGCTCGGCCGCTCGGCGAGCGCCTTGCGCCAGGCGCCGACACGATCGAGTCCGTCGAAAATGCCGTGATCTGCAAGCGTGTCGAAGAGATCGAAGTAACGGAAGATCGGTGCGAAGACCGCATCGACGAGCGAAAATTGTGTACCGGCAAAGTAGGGACCTTCGCCAAGTGCCGCTTCCATGGTCACAAGTTTGCCGGCCACCGCCTGGCGTTTCTGTTCGTAGGTTTCCCGGTCCTGAGCAGTCTCGAAGCCCCAGAGATCCGAAAGGATCGACGAGCCGAATTCCATCCAGCCGCGATGACGGGCGCGCTCCAGCGCATCTTCGGGGTGAAGCTTCGGGCCGGCTTGGCTTTCCTCGACATATTCGGCGATGACGGAGCTTTCAAACAGTACCTTTTCGCCGCTCTGCTGCGGCACCTGCAACAGCGGCACCTTGCCGAGCGGCGAGATTTTCAGGAACCAGTAGGGCTTGGCCTTGAGGTCGATATAGGTCCGCTCGAAGCGAACGCCTTTTTCGTCGAGCGCGATCGAGGCACGCTGCACATAGGGGCAGAGATGGTGGCTGACGAGGGTAAGCATGGCAATCTCCCGGTTGAGGTAAAGTAGATGCATATGCATGTATGTGGGCTTGCTTCGACTTTCAAGATGGATGTAATTGCATCTATGAGCAAAGAGACGAAAATCGACGAGAAGGGCCCTGGCCCCGAAACGACCGCGGCCTGGATCGGCCTGATGCGCGCACGGGAATGCGTGCTTGCTCGGATCGAGGCCGATTTCAAGGGGGCCAGCCTGCCACCGCTTGGCTGGTACGACGTGTTGTGGGAACTGGTTCAGGCCGAAGACGGCCGGCTGCGGCCCTTCGAGATCGAGGCGCGCACCTTGCTCGCGCAGTATAACTTGTCGCGCCTGATCGATCGCCTGGTCAAAGAGGGGTTGGTCCGTCGCGAAGCCTTCGACGCCGACGGTCGCGGCCAATGGGTTGTCGTCACCGAGGCCGGAAGGGCGCTGCGCGTGCGCATGTGGCAGACTTATGGGCCTTCGATAGAGGCCCATGTCGGCGCCCGGCTGACAGAAGCGGAGGCGCGGCAGCTCGCGGGGCTGCTGGCGAAGCTCAGGTAGAGCACGTCAGTTCTCAAACAGGGTACCGGCGAACGATCGGATAGCGCCTTCCAGGCAAGTTACCCCTCACCTTAGCGCTCTTCCTGCAGGGGGGAGAGGGGGCGTGCTGGCGTGCTGTTCGTAGCGCCGCCGACCGGAGCCGTCACAGGAGAGGGAGGTCGTCGTTGCTGAGACGAACGGGACCATGCGTCTCCTTCGCCCCGCTCGCGGGGAGAAGGTGGCCGGCAGGCCGGATGAGGGACCCCGACGGAACGAGCGTCAATCTAGGACGCCGTCGTCGCCTAGCTGCTCAGCCCGAACGACTTCTCCAGCGCTTCCCAGGTCTCGTCCATGGCGAAGGTGCCGGAGAGATAGGGAATGGCCACGTGTCCATAGAGCGGCGAAAGCTGCCACTCGGCCGTTTCCTCGTCGACCCCTGCGATCTGCTGCAGGTAGATCGTCGAGACGAGGCCGGTGCGGTCGGCGCCGGCCTTGCAGTGGATCAGAAGCGGCTTTGGCGCGTCCCTGAGGATCGCCATCAGCGCGTCGGTTTCCTTGCGGTCGATCTCGGCCGAAGCGGACATGGGGAAGTTGATGAGCCGGATACCGTTGCGCTCGGCGGCGGCAACCTCATCGCGATACCAGCGCTCGTCCGGCTTTTCGCCGCGCAGGTTGAGAATGGTGCGGATGCCGTAGGCCTTGGAATAGGCGGCGATCGCCTCCGGCGTCGGCTGTGCCGAACGGTAGACCTCACCGGCCACGAGCGTATGGAAATTGCCGGTCCACTGAAGACCGACGAGGTAGATGACCAGGGCCGCGACGAGCGCAGCCGTGCCGACGGCGAGGCGCTTCAAAAGACGCTTCGCGCTGGGAAATCTTGCAAATGCCATGTGAGAGACCCGACGCCGTTCGAAGGCGGGCGTGCATGCAAAAATTGCACATTTCGTCCCCGCATCAGCGGCTCGTATAAGGCATCTGTGATATTTTGATGGCAGCGCCTCAGGCGATGAGCGGTGCGGCGATCGCCTTTAGCGTGGCCTGGGCGTCGCGGGGTGCAAGCCGCACCTGCAGACCGCGCTGTCCGCCATTGATGTAGACCTGCACTTCGGCAAGTGCGGCCTCCTCGATTGCCGTCGGCACGTGTTTTTTCTGGCCGAACGGGCTGATGCCGCCGACATGGTAACCGGTCAGCCGCTCGGCATCCGCCGGCTTCATCATCGCCGCCGACTTGCCGCCGAAGGCGGCGGCGAGCTTCTTCATGCTGACCTCACGATCCGAGGGAACGACGCAGCAGACCGGCTTGCCGTCGACTTCAGCCATCAGCGTCTTCAGCACCCGGCTCGGATCCTCGCCGAGCGCCTCGGCCGCCTGCAGGCCGACGCGCTCCGCATTGGGATCATAGTCATAGGCATGCACGCTGAAGGTGACACCGGCCTTCGAAAGCATCTGCGTGGCGCGCGTGGTCTTCGACATCGTCGTCGCTCCAAATGGGGGTCAGGCTTTGGCGAGTACGGCCTCGTAGAGGTCCGGCTTGAAGCCGATCAGCAGATTGCCGTCCGCTTCGAGCACCGGACGCTTGATCATCGAGGGCTGGGCGAGCATCAGCGCAATCGCCTTCTGTTCGTCGAGGCCCTGCCTGTCGGCCTCGTCGAGCTTGCGGAAAGTCGTGCCGGCGCGGTTCAGCACCGTTTCCCATCCGGCCTCCTTGCACCAGCGCTCGAGATGCGGGCGGTCGATGGCCTCGGCCTTATAGTCGTGGAAGCGATAGGCGATGCCCCGGCCGTCGAGCCAGGTGCGGGCCTTCTTCATCGTGTCGCAGTTCTTGATGCCGTAAATCGTAACCGTCATTCCCATGCTCCAGCCGCAGCGAGCAATTCCGAACGGCCGCGCCGCTGGGAATCGCGCAATTTCAAAGCGTGGCAGGAGTGATAGCCGCCCGATGCGCGGGAGGGAAGACCGAGACCTTGCGTCAGGTCACGCCGGCGTAGCGTCCCGGCTTGTGATTGATCGCCAGCGTCATGTTGACGACAGCGGCCCCGATCACCGAGAGCACCAGGTTCGATGGCGGCAACACGAAGAAGGCGGCAGCCAGAATGGTGAGATCGACCGCCAGCTGGAAATAGCCGGCACGGACGCCGAACCTTTCCTGGAGATAGATCGCGACGATGTTGATGCCGCCAAGCCCGGTGCGATGGCGAAAGAGGATCAACAGGCCCATGCCCATCAGCCCGCCGCCGACAACCGCCGCATAGATCGGGTCAAGCCGGGCGATCTCCACCCAGCCGGCCGTCAGCCGAGAAAACAGCGAGACGAGGCTGACGGCGATGAAGGTGCGCAGTGCAAACATCCAGCCGAGCCGTTTGACCGCCAGGACGTAGAAGGGCAGGTTGACGAGCGAAAAGACCAGCCAGAACTCGGCGCCGGTCGCATATTGCAGAAGCAGTGCCAGGCCCGACGTGCTGCCCGTGAGCAGCATCGCCTTGCTGTAGATGATGATGCCGAGCGACATGATCAGCGTGCCCGTCAGGATCGCCAGCGCATCCTCGTAGAGGCGATGGCGTTCAGTCGGGGTTTCTGTCGCGTCGATGCTGTGCTCGGCCATCATGGTCCTCAGAGGTTCTTGAAGTTGGCGATGACGCCGTCGACTTCCGCCGTCTTCAGGCCGGCAATGTTGATGCGGCCGGAACCGGGCATGTAGATGCCGTGCTCGTTCCGAAGCCGCATGACGTCGGCCTCGGCAAGCGGAAGCAGCGAGAACATGCCTTCCTGGCTGGCGACGGCGCCGAGCGCCTGCCAGCGATCGCGCAAGCCTTCGGCGAGCGCGCGGCGGATGTTGGTGATGCGCAGCCGCATGGTTTCGAGTTCTGCTTGCCAGTCACGCTTGAGCTCGGCGTCGGAAAGGATCATCCGCACGATTGCAGCACCGTGATCCGGCGGCATCGAGTAGCTGGTGCGGGCAAGGCCGGCGAGGTTGGAGCGGACCGTATCGGCCGAAGACGAGGAGGCCGTCACCGCGAAGATCGCGCCGGCGCGCTCGCGATAGAGCCCGAAGGACTTGGAGCAGGAAACGGCAACCAGCGCTTCCGGAACGACGCCGATCAGGTGGCGGAGACCGGCGACATCCTCGTCGAGACCGCGGCCGAAGCCCTGGTAGGCAAGGTCGACGAGCGGCAGCAGGCCGCGCTCGGCGATGACGGCGGCAAGCTCCATCCACTGCGCTTGCGTGATGACGCCGCCCGTCGGGTTGTGGCAGCTCGCATGCAGCAGCACGGCGTCGCCGGCGGCAGCGCTCTGGAGCGCCGTTATCATGGTGTCGAAGAGCACGGTTTGCGTCGGCACGTCGAAGAACGGGTAACCGGCGGGCTCAAGGCCAGCGGTCTTGAAGATGCTGGCATGGTTTGGCCAGCTCGGCAGCCCGATCCAGATGCGCTTGCCGCCCATCTGGTGGATAAGGTCGGCCGCGAGCCGGAGAGCGCCGGAACCGCCCGGCGTCTGCACGCCGGCGATATGGCTGCGATCGATGGTATCGCCACCGACCAGCGTCCAGAGATGATCGATAAAGACGAGATCGCCCTCGGGGCCGACATAGGACTTGCTGTCCTGCGTTTCGAGCAGGCGCTTCTCCGCTGCCTTGACGGCGCGAAAGATCGGGGTGTGGCCGGTTTCGTCGCGGTAGACGCCGACGCCGAGATCGACCTTTCCGGGGCGCTCGTCCTTGCGGTAAAGCCCGATCAGGGCCAGCAACGGATCATCGGGTTGGCGGGTCAGAGCGTCGAACATGCCGGAAATTCCCCCTTGAGTGGCAGCGATGCGTTATCGGTCGAGAAAGCCTGCCGGCCGCCGTTCCTCCGGCTGCCCTGCGGCTTTCTTCTTAAGTCAGCGCAAGCGCAAAATCGATGCGATATTTGCCACAGAGACAATATCGACAGCGTGCTATTTGCGCAAAATTCTGCAATTCATTTGCTGATTTGCGTGCTGCGGCATATTTCCTGAAGCCGAAATCGAAGCGTTGGGGGCGATGATGGTCGAGAAGATGGCGGTGGAACTGGATCAGATCGACCGGCGGATCATCCGCCTTCTGGTGGAGGATGCATCGCTCAGCAACAACGCGCTGGCGGCGAGAGTCGGGCTCTCGCCGGCGCCGTTGTCGCGCCGCCTTGCCCGGCTCTATGCGGCCGGCGTCATCCGCCAGACGGTGGTCGTCGATCCGAAGGCAGCCGGCATCGGCTTCCAGGCCTTCGTCGAGGTGACGCTGGAGCGCACCGCAAGCAAGGTCGGCCAGCGCTTCATCGAGCTGGTGTCGCGCATGCCGGAGGTGGTGGAATGCCACACGGTCGCCGGCGATTTCGATTTTCTTCTGAAGATCGCGGTGCGCGACGTCGCGGATTACAAACGCCTGCTCTGGAGCGAATTCGAGCAGATCGCCGAGATCAAGACGTTGCGCTCGACCATTCTGCTCGACAGCCCAAAGATGACGGCCGCCACGGGGGCGTGACGGCCGCTTGAACATTCAATCCCAAGTCCTAGGCTTCGAGCGACCCGGGTTTGCGCCCGGCGCTCGACGGCGCAGCGCAGGCGATCTTCATCAAGTCCGAGCGCCGGCGTGCAAGGCGGGTCGAGACGCGGGTGACAATCAGCCCGTCCTGCGGCGCGCGCACCTCGAGGGCGCCGTCCGCCTGGCCGGGGCGCGTAAGGATCGTTGCGAGCAGATCGCCCGCCTTCACGCTCTCGCCGATATCCCGGTGGAACAGGATGGCGCCGGCCTCAGGGGCCCGGATCATCTCGATGTTGTCGAGCGGTGCGATGATGCCAGCGAAGGGTGCAATTGTTTCTTCGTCACCGGTAATGACGCCGCGGGCGACGAGGAAGCGGAAGACCCCTACGGCATCCTTGCGAGCAAGCTCCGGATAGACGTCGCGCGTGCCGCGAAGCTCGACCGTCACCGAGAGGCGTCCCGGCAGGCGTGTCTTCTTCTGCCCGGTTTCGTATTTCCAGGCATAGGCGACAGCCTCCTCGAAGGCGGAGCTTTCGCCGTCCGAAAGGAAGACCGCCTCCATATCGAGCGCCGAGGCGAGGTCGCCCGCTTCCGGCCAGAAGGCGTCGTCGATATAGGCGTATTGCAGCGCCTCGTCGTCGCAATGAAGATCGAGCATCAGGTCGGCGCCGAGCGCCATATGCAGCAGCTGCCGTTTCAGCCGATCCGTCGCCGAGTAGCGGTCGAGATCGTCGATCAGCCGGTCACGGTCGCCAAGCGTGATCAGCGGAAAATCACGGTTGAAGTTCGTGCGTGAGCCGAGGTCGAAGCGGCCCTGCAACTCGCCGAAATGCGACTGCGCGGTGCCGATCGGATTTGCCTGGGGCACGACGGTGATGTCGCCGAGGATGGCGCCGTCTTTCTCCGCCTGCTGCAGCCGCTGCAGCAGGAAATGGGCAAGTGCGGTGCCCGGCAGTTCGTTGGCGTGCAGCGCCGCCTGGATGTAGGTCTTCGGTGCAGCGGCCGTTCTGCCCTTGAAACGGAAAACCGGCAGGCGCCATTCGATACCGGGCGTATCGCCGGCGATGATGATTTCGGAAACGTCCATGGGCTCCTCCCGTATCGTTCGTTGGTCGCGCTTATCGGCATTCCCAAGGCGCTCCGCAAGTCGCTAAGAACTAGGGTGCGGTTTCGGGTTGCGCCGACGTCGCTCTGGCTTTGACATGATCGGCAGGCCTATTGTTCCGTGAAGCATCCAGCACAGGTGGGAGACAGCAAGATGATCCTGATCGGCCAATATGACTCCCCCTTCGTGCGACGCGTGGGCATCGCGCTCAGCCTTTACGACATCCCGTTCGAACACCGTCCCTGGTCGTCCTTCGGCAATGCCGACGAGCTTCGGGCCTACAATCCGCTGACGCGCGTGCCGACGCTGGTGCTGGACGATGGGACGGTGCTTACCGACAGCCATATCATTCTCGATTATCTCGACAGTCTCGTTTCCGACGACCGGGTCCTGTTCCCGCGAACGGAACCGGCGCGCCACCGGGTGCTGAGAATCGCGACGCTTGCCACGGGCCTCGGCGACAAGGCCGTCAGCCTGTTCTACGAGAAGCGGTTGCACGGGGCGGTCTCGGCACTCTGGGTCGACCGCTGCCGCCGCCAGATCGAAGAGACGCTTCAAGTGCTCGAAACGAGCCGCGCGCAAAGCACGGGCGCCTATTGGTTCGGCGAGCGCATCGGCCATGTGGATATCGCCGTTGCGGCCGTGTTGCGCTTCCTCAAGGAGGTGCATCCCGATCTGGTCGCGATGGGGCGCTATCCGCGTCTGCAGGCGCATGCGGACATGCTTGAAGCGCTTCCGGTGTTCCAGACGATCAGCCAGCCCTTCATTCCGCCCGCGTAAGGGGGGCTCCCCGTCGGAGCCGGGCTGGCACATCACCAAGGTGTACGGCTACCTTCCGCCTGGACTTCAGCGCGACGGCAATAGCGGCCAGCGGGCGAGGATCTTCGTAGAGCCCGCCCCCTGGCGGGCATGGATCAGAACGAGTTCGCGCGCCACCCAGGAGACCGGTTCGGAAACGCGGAGATCCGGCGCGACCCGATCGTTCCGGTAGAGCGTCATATGGGGGATTGCCATGAGCGGGCGTTTGAGCGCCTCGATCTGCCGGACCAGCGCGCTGAAGCCCGGCGCGGCGTCGCGCGTCGTCAGGGCGCGCGGCCGGTCGCGGCCATTGCCGTTGCTGACCAACCTGTCGAGGCGGATCTCGACCGCTGGCACGTCGACGCGGTCACCCTGCCGCAGCGCATCCGCAACCGCGAAGTCGGGCAAGCCGCGGCCCTGCCAACGCTTGTCGACAGAGACGTGCAGGCGATCGGGCCGATAGATGAAGCCATCCGCCATCTGGTCGGCGAAATCCCTTTCGGCAATCGCCAGTGCCTTCGTGGCAGCCGGCTCGTCCGGAAGCAGCGCGAAGTAGAGGATGTCGATTGCCGGCGCTGGCTGGGGACAGCCGAGATCGAATGCGAATTGGTTCGACGACATGGTACCCTCCGCCGCCCGGGTCGCGCGCCACGACATGTGGTCTCGACCGGAGATGGGGATGCCGGCTGACAATGCCAAGGACATCCGGCGGGGAATGGAAGACTTCACCCGTTGGCTGACGCTGTTGTTTCGCTACTCCGTCGGCATCCGGCCAAATTTCTGCAAATTCGGATCGAGGCGGTCCCAGGCAAGGCCGCGCACGGCGTAGGTCACCGCTTGCGGTCTGTAACGGCTGGGATCGTCGAGGCTTGCAGCGCGAACGCTGAAGAACTCCGGCATGGCTGAGAAGGTCATGTAGACCGGAGAGCCGCAGCTGGGGCAGAAGCCGCGCGTCTTCACATGGCCGCTGTCGGCGACCATGTCCCAATGCGAGGCCTGACCTTCGAGCTTCACGCCCTCGCGGCGGAACGTCATATGCGATCCGTGCCCGGTCCCGCTTTCGTGCTGGCAATCACGGCACTGGCAGTCGTTGGAGAAGACCGGTTCTCCTGAGATCTCGTAGCGGATCGCGCCGCAGGCGCATCCGCCGATATAGGACTTGCTCATACATTCGCTCCAGTCTCGGGCACGGCAAAGCCTTTCGCGTGGCTGCGAGGGCGACGCCGACCAATCACTTTGCCTGTTTCGGGGGGGCCGGATCGCTATGGCGACCCGGCCTGGGCTTCAATGCTGTTCGTCGGTAATGGTGCCGAGCCGCGACAGGACCTTCGGCCAGCCATTGCTCATGTTGGCATAGGCGCTGTCGTTCTTCGGCGTGACGAAGCCGGAATGAACGAGCCGGAGGCGGGTGCCGTTGTCGACCTTCGTCAGCGTCCAGGTGACGACCGTATCGAGACGCGAGCCATAGCCGCTGTTGCCTTCGTCGCCACCTTTCCAGGAGTAGACGAAACGCTCATGCGGGCGCACCTCCAGCACCTGGCAACGGATGGTCCCGTCCCATGCGCCGGCGGGCGTCGTCCGGAAGGTGAAATGGGTGCCTTCCACCGGTTGGAAGCCGGTCGGCGGCATGATCCATCGGCCCATCAATTCGCCGTTGGTCAGTGTCCTCCAGATCGTCTCGGGCGTATGCGGAAAGACCTCGTCGACGACGATATCCTGGGTCTCGAGTTTCAAGGCTGCTGCGTCGGTCATGGATCGATCTCCTTGAGAAGGGTGCGCAGATTGGCGAAGCGGTCACGCCAGAAGGTGCCGTAGTGGCTCATCCAGTCGACGAGCGGCGCCAGGCCCTCGGGCTCGGCGCGGTAATAGACGTTGCGGCCCTCCGGACGCTCGGCGACGAGACCCGCCTGTTTCAGCGACTTGAGGTGCTGCGAAACCGCGCCCTGCGTCACGCCGCTGCCGCGCGTCAGTTCAACGACGGTGATCTCGTCGGCATTGGCGATGCGCTCGAACACGGCGCGCCTGGTCGGATCGGCAAGGGCGCGCATGACGGCGGTGATGGGAGCGGTTTCGATCATCATGGATAAATAAATAGCGGATACTAATTGATTAGTCAACGCTATTGATTTGAATGCTGCTGCAGAACGAAAAGGCACGCTCGAGGCGTGCCTTCAGTCGCTTTGATCCCCGGAGCACATTGCCTCAATGCGGGCTCGCCGTCGGGCGCACGATGATCTCGCTGACGTCGACATCGTCGGGCTGTCCGATGGCGTAGGCGATCGACGACGCGATGGCGTCAGGACTGATGCAGACGGCCCGCCATTCCTTCATGGTTTCTCGTGCGGTCAAATCGCTGATCGTATAGGCGAGTTCGGAGGTCGTCGTTCCGGGCGAGATGACGGTAACGCGGATGCGGTCGGTCTCCTGCCTCAGGCCGTCCGAGATCGCCCGGACGGCGAACTTGGTGGCGCAATAGACGGCGGCCGTCGGCGACACGGAATGGCCGCCGATCGAGGAGATGTTGATGATCTGCCCGTCCCCTTGCGCGCTCATGATCGGCAGGGCCGCGGCGATACCGTAGAGCACACCCTTGATGTTCACGTCGACCATGCGGTCCCACTCGTCGACCTTGAGCGCTGCCAGCGGCGACAGCGGCATCACGCCGGCATTGTTGACGATGACATCGAGGCGGCCGAATTCGGCCTGGGCAAAGCGGGCGAAGGCGGCGACGTCGCCGCGGTCGGTAACGTCGAGCACGCGAAAGCGGACCTCGCCGCCGGCGCCGGCGATTTCGCCGGCGATGCGTTCCAGCCGGTCGGACCGGCGTGCGCCAATCACGACCTTGGCTCCGGCAGCCGCCAGCAGCTTCGCAGCGGCTTCGCCGATGCCGCTGCTTGCGCCGGTCACGGCCACGACTTTTCCGTGAACATTTTCCATGGATATGCCCTTTCGAAAGGTGCGTTTCTGTTTGAGTCCGGCTCGGGCGTTGGGCCTGAGCGCCGGTGAGACAGAAGATAGAAAGGGCGACCCGTTCGATCGAGGTGCCGATCGAGCATGGGGCGGTCAGAAATTCTAACCAAAGATCTGGCGGCAACAGGGCCGGCAATGGCGTCCACCAGGATCTTCCGGATTGTCTTCGGGACAAGCAAAAGGGCGACGCGTCGCGCTTCGCCCTTTTGCCTTCGTTGCCGGTTGATATCGCTTATTCGCTCGCCTGCGCTGCCTGCTCGATCAGCTTGGCGACCGCTTCCGGCTTCGAGACGTAGATGGCGTGGCTGCCGGATGTTTCGACCACGGTGGAGCCCGCGCGTTTTGCCATCTGGCGCTGGGCGGCCGGCGGGATCATGTGGTCGTCGGTCGCGACCAGATAGAAGCTCGGCTTCTCCTTCCAGGCCGGAGCGGTGACGGCGCCGGCTGCCGCTTCGACGCCCCACGGGACCTGGGAGTCGGCCATGAAGGCGGCAATCTCAGGATCGACATCGGCCGCGAAGGCGGCGGCGAACTTTTCCTTGTCGAGCGAGAGGAAACCATCGACCGGCGGCAGGATCGGCGGAACGGGCGCGCCGGCCGGCGGGTTGGCGATGAGCGAGGAAACGGACTCGCCCTTATCCGGCGCGAAGGCGGCGATGTAGACGACAGACTTCACCTTCTCATCGGTGCCGGCTTCCGAAACGACCACGCCGCCATAGGAGTGGCCGACGAGCACGATCGGGCCGTCCTGAGCGGCGATCGCACGCTTGGTGGCCGCGACGTCGCCGGCAAGCGTCAGGGTCGGGTTCTGTACGATGGTGACGTTGTAGCCGTCCTTCTTCAGGATGTTGTAGACGCCCTGCCAGCCGGAGCCGTCGGCAAAGGCGCCGTGAACGAGCACGACATTCTTGGTGGCGGGGGCGGCCTGGGCCGGCGTCAGCGCGCTTGCGGAGAGGGCGAAAGCGGCGGCGGTGATGAGGGACTTGAGCATTTCGGGTCTCCTTCGTTGAGTTGTTTTGCGCGATATTCATTATCGCGATAACAATCATATACGGCGACTCCGATTTCTTGTAAAGATATTAATTATCGCGATATCTATTTTCGCGGCAGAAGCCGCAAAGCGCCACAAGGAGGTTGGAATGCCTGACGAACCGACAACGCTGCCGCTCGACAGCCAGCTCTGTTTTTCGATCTACTCGGCGTCGATCGCCATCAACCGCGTCTACAAGCCGATGCTCGATGCGCTCGGTGTGACCTACACGCAGTATCTCGTCCTGAGCACGCTTTGGGAGAGGGATGGGTTGACGATCTCGGCGATTGCCGATCGGCTGGGTCTGGAATCGAGCACGATCACGCCGGCTGTGAAGCGGCTCGAAGCTGCCGGCTTCCTGGGGCGGCATCGCAGCGTCACCGACGAGCGGCAGGTCGAGGTCCACCTCACCGCGAAAGGGCGCGGCCTCCACGTGAAGACCGGCTGCCTGACCGATGCGCTTCTGGAAAACTCCGGCTTCACGGTGCCGGAAATGATCGATTTGAACGAGCGGGTGCGGAAACTCCGCGATGGCATGCGCGACGCGGTGAAGTAGCGCTGCACCCGGGCCGCGACTGTGCCGGGAAGCAAAAAGGGCGCGCCGAAGCACGCCCTTTAACATTTTTTATCACCGACGCAGCAGATGCGTCCGCGCGTTTATTCCCACTCGATCGTGCCCGGCGGCTTCGAGGTGACGTCGTAGACGACGCGGTTGATGCCGCGGACCTCGTTGATGATACGCGTCGCCGCGCGGCCGAGGAATTCCATGTCGTAGTGGTAGAAGTCCGCCGTCATGCCGTCGACCGAGGTGACGGCGCGAAGTGCACAGACGAACTCGTAGGTGCGGCCATCGCCCATGACGCCGACGGTCTGCACCGGCAGAAGCACAGCGAAAGCCTGCCAGATGGCGTCATAGAGGCCGGCCTTGCGGATTTCGTCGAGATAGATCGCATCCGCTTCGCGCAGGATCTCGAGCTTCTCGCGGGTGATGCCGCCCGGGCAACGGATGGCAAGGCCCGGACCCGGGAAGGGGTGGCGGCCGATGAAGCTGTCGGGCAAGCCGAGTTCGCGGCCGAGCACGCGCACTTCGTCCTTGAAGAGTTCGCGCAGCGGCTCGACGAGCTGCATGTTCATGCGCTCCGGCAGGCCGCCGACATTGTGGTGCGACTTGATGGTCACCGACGGGCCGCCGGTAAACGAGACGCTTTCGATCACGTCGGGATAGAGCGTCCCTTGGGCGAGGAAGTCCGCACCGCCGAGCTTCTTTGCCTCTTCCTCGAACACCTCGATGAACAGGCGGCCGATGATCTTGCGCTTGGTTTCCGGATCGCTCTGGCCTTCCAACTCGCCGATGAACCGGTCGGAAGCGTCGACGTGCAGGAGGTGGAGGTTGTAGTGCTCCTCGAACATCGCAACGACGTTCTTCGCCTCGTCCTTGCGCATCAGGCCGTGGTCGACGAGGATGCAGGTGAGCTGGTCGCCAACGGCTTCATGGATCAGCAGTGCCGCAACCGAGCTGTCGACGCCGCCCGAGAGCGCGCAGATCACCTTCTTGTCACCGACTTGACGGCGGATCGCCTCGACCGCCTTGGCACGATAGGCCGACATCGACCAGTCGCCCTTGATGCCGGCGATCTTGTGCACGAAGTTGGAAATCAGCTTGGCGCCATCGGGCGTGTGCACGACTTCCGGATGGAACTGCACGGCGTAGTACTTGCGCTTCTCGTCGGCGATGAAGGCGAAGGGGGCGTTGGCGGAGGTCGCGACGACCTCGAAGCCTTCGGGGATCGCGGTGACGCGGTCGCCATGCGACATCCAGACCTGGTGGCGCGAGCCGAGGGACCAGAGACCGTCGAACAGCGCGCATTCCTTTTCGACTTCCAGGAAGGCGCGGCCGAATTCACGGTGATGGCCGCTCTCGACCTTGCCGCCGAGCTGGGCGCAGATGGTTTGCTGGCCATAGCAGATGCCGAACACCGGCAGGCCGGAATCGAAGATCACCGAGGGCGCACGCGGCGAGCCGATATCGAGCGTCGAGGCCGGGCTGCCGGAAAGGATGACGGCCTTCGGCTTCAGCCGCTGAAAACCTTCTTCGGCCGACTGGAACGGCACGATTTCGCAATAGACACCGGATTCGCGCACGCGCCGGGCGATGAGCTGCGTCACCTGGCTGCCGAAGTCGACGATGAGAACGGTGTCGGGATGGGCTGTCTGGGTCATTGGGTGCCTTCAAACAAGCTTGATCATGGCGAGCCTTTAATGAAAGCCCGCCATCGACGCAACGATTCAATTGCACCCGGACAATTCCGGGGTTTTGGAGCGGGATGAGGAAAAGTGCGTGCGGTTTTCCGCCCGCATCCCGCTCTGACTTGTGAGCATCGATCACGTTTATGGCTTTGGGTCGACCAGACCCGAAGCCATCGGGGTCTAGAGCGGGATCACGCCGCTCGAAACCGCATTCTCCAACCGGTCGATCACGCTTGCAAGCTTCTCGTCGATGACGTGAAGATACTCCGTCCAGTCGTTGACGTGCTTCAGTTCGGCCTTGCCGTCGGAAATGCCGCGAAGCGCAATCAAAGGAATGCCGAAGGACTGGCAGGCGCGCAGCACCGCGAAGGTCTCCATCTCGACCATGTCGGCGTCGATCGTCTCATAGGCAGCGCCCGAGACGATGTTGGCGCCGGTCGAAAGCCGCGCTTCCGGAACGCCGGGGATGCGTAGCGGCAGCGGCACCACGGCCGGAAGGTCGAGAAACGGCGTTGCGCCCTTCTCGAAGCCGAGCGGCGAGGCATCCATGTCGCGGTAGCCGACGGAAACCGCCTGGTAAACTTCGGTCTGTTCGAGCGTGGCGGCACCCGCCGAGCCGAGCGAAACGACGAGATCGGGCAGGGCCCGCTCGGCGGTGAGTTCGGCAAGCGTGCGCGTCAACACGACGGCCGCCTCGACCGGCCCGACGCCGGTCATCAGCGGCTTGATCCGGCCTTTCAGGTGCGGACCGTACTCGGCATCCACGGCCATGACGTAGAGCACCTTGTGTCCGGCAACGTCCTTGACGGCAAAACTCATCCTTCGATCCCTTCGCGTCCGCGCACAACCATCATCGTTCCGGTCATCGAGGCGATCAGCTTTGCCGGTCCGTCGGAGCGGATCGCATAGCCGCGACCGTCGGAAACGATGATCGTCGATCCGGGCTTTGTCACCTCGCCGCGGAAGAGGAAGCGTTCGCCGCGCCCGGGCGAAAGCAGGTTGACCTTGAACTCGATCGTCAGGATCGAGGCATCCGGGTCGATCACCGAATAGGCCGCATAGGTGCCGGCTGAATCGAGCGCCGCGGAGATCACGCCGGCATGCAGGAAGCCGTGCTGCTGCGTCAGCTTGTCGTCGAAGGGCAGCTCGATTTCGACCGTGCCTTGCTCGACAAGTGTCAGTTCGGCTCCGATCGTGCGCATTGCCGCCTGCCGCGCGAAGCTCTCGCGAATGCGCTTCCGGAAATCGGGGGGATCACGGTCGTCCATCAGTCCATGGGCCTTTGTGTCGGGCGGCATCATTATGACCGCGGGACAGTGGCACGGTCGTGAAGGTCGGACAAGTTCAATTCATGAGCAAAATCGCGCTGTTGAGCGCCGTCGCAAACGCAACCCAGGCGAGATAGGGAAGGAACAGCAGGGCTGAAATGCGATCCCGTTGCCAACTTGCGACGACGAAGCCGGCAACCGCGATCACGAGCGCGATGATCACGATCAGCGCCGACGCTATATCCTGCATGCCAAAGAACAGTGGCGACCAGAGGAAGTTGAGGATCATCTGCGCCAGCCACAGGCGCATGGCGGCGCTGCGCCGATGATCGAGAAACATGCGGGCGCCGACAACGCCGATCATCACGTAGAGGATCGACCAGACCGGCGCGAAGATCCAGTCCGGTGGATTGAAGGCTGGCTTTGCCAGCGACCGGTACCATTCGCCGGGGATGTTGTTGGTGCCGATGAGAAGGCCGAGGCCGAGAACGGCGGCGATGAAGACTACGTATAAGATGGTTCTGTTCATGATCTCGCCAGATAGAACAGACTTTCCGTCTTTCCAGCGGGGCCGCCGTTTTGAAGCCATCATGCACCACCTATATGAGCTGCCATGAAGACCTTCCGACGTATCGACATCCGGCCGGCCGGCCCGGATGACATCATGATGATCGCCTCCGTTATCGTCGAAACCTGGCGATCGACCTTCCGCGGGCTGATTTCCGATGCCTTTCTCGACGCCATGAGCATCGAGGAACAGGCGTTGCGCCACGCAAGACGCATGCGCATCGCCGACGTCTTCCATCTGGTTGCGGTTGACGTGAGCACGAACAAGGTGATCGGCTTTGCCAATTACGGCAAGGCGCGCTCGATGCCGCCGCGGTTCGACCGCGAGCTCTATGCGCTTTACATCCTGAAAGAGTTCCAGGGCGCGGGCATCGGCTCGGCACTGGTGCGCAGCGTCGCCGGTCACTGCCGGGAGCTTGGCGGCAAGTCGCTCTTTGCCTGGGTGCTTTCCAGCAACCCGAATCGGGGCTTCTACGAGCATCTCGGCGCCATTGCCGTTGGCCAGGGCCAGGTGAGCCTCGGCGGCGAAAACCACGACCAGACCGCCTATCGTTGGAACGATCTGGCAAAACTCTCCGGCGACGGCCGTTTTTCGGCCTGAGATCGTCTTAGGCCTAAGCCAACCGCACGATGTGCTGGTCCCAGGCCACTCGGCTCTTGTTAGCCTTGAAGTGGCCGTCATAGGAGGAAACGGCAAAGCCGTGGTCGGCACTGGCGACCCCCGCCGCATCGGCGACGCGCTCTTCCTTCAGCACGGTACCGGTTCGTGCATCGAGCATCACCGCCACGCCGCCCTTCGGCGAAGTCAGTCCGATCAGCCCCTCGTTCCGGTTGACGGCGATGGCGCCGACATAGTTCGCCAGCGCTTCCGTCGTGCGCTCGGGCAGAGACAGGAACTTCAGGTCTTCGCCCTGGGAAAACGAGCCGACGAGCGGCGGCAGGTCGCTGCGCGCACCCTCATACTGGCAGGCAAACCAGATCTCGCCCTTCGGACCGATATCGACATGCCGGGTCGACAGGCGGCTCAGATCATCCGGCAGACCGTGCTTCTGTACGAGCGCGCCGGTTCGCGTATCGACCAGCGTCAGGCTCGGCTCCATATGGTCGAGATTGAGCTTGGTGCGGCCAAAATCCGGATGGGTCTCGATGCCGCCATTTGCAATCGCCAGCAGTTTCCCGTCGGCGCTCAGCGTCATGTCGTGTGGGCCGATGCCGTAGGTCGGGAATTCGCCGATGCGGGTGAAGTGGTCGCTGCCGTCATAGATGCCGACCATGCCGCGATTGGCGGCAAAGTCGTTCTCGGTGGCGTAGAGCAGCTTGCCGTCTGCCGAGAAGCAGCCATGGCCGTAGAAATGCCGGCCGTCGGCAGCGGTGATCACGATCGGCTCGGCCGTGCCGTCGGTTGCAAGGATCATCGCATAGGTGCCCGGCCTGCGGGCAAAGGCGACGATGCGGCGGCTGACGGGCGAATAGGCCATGCCGTGTGCACGGGCCGGCAGCGCCGTGCGGTCGATGATCTCGCCCGCTTCCGTCAGCGTCGCGACGCCATAGCTGCCGTCCGGCGCCATGAAGGCCGAGGCAAAGACGGCGTCGGCCCTGGTCAGGGCGAAGGCTCGCTCAGGCGCGAGGCTCGCCACCCAGGCCGCGCCCGCCATCCTCAGGAAACTGCGCCGGTCGATCAGGCCCGTGGCGGCTGTCATGCCATCCTCGCTCGTCATGGAAATTTGCAAGCCCTGGGCGGAGTGCCCGC
Organism: Ensifer sp. Root558; assembly: GCF_001427045.1. NCBI lineage: Bacteria > Pseudomonadati > Pseudomonadota > Alphaproteobacteria > Hyphomicrobiales > Rhizobiaceae > Ensifer > Ensifer sp. Root558. Next base: position 236,392 of record NZ_LMGC01000012.1, read on the forward strand.
TCAGGGCTGCGATGCAGCAGGTTGCGCGCTCAGAGCCAGCCGCGCCGCTTGAAGTAAAAATAGGGCACGATCGCCGAGATCACCATCAGCATCAGTGCCGCAGGGTAGCCGAATTCCCATTGCAGTTCCGGCATCACCCCGAAGTTCATGCCGTAGATCGAGGCGACCAGCGTCGGCGGCAGGAAGACGACGGCGGCAACCGAGAAGATCTTGATGATTTGGTTCTGCTCGAGGTTGATGAGGCCAAGCGTCGCGTCGAGCAGGAAATTGATCTTGTTCGACAGGAACAGCGCGTGATCACCAAGCGACGTCGCGTCCCGCTGGATCAGCTTGATCCGCTGCCGGCTTTCCTTGCCTGCCTTGCGCGGCCCCATGCCTTCGAGCGCCACATGATAGGCGACGAGCCGGCCGATGCTGACCAGGCTTTCGCGGATGACCGTCAAAAGGTCGCCCTTCTGGCCGATCTGCTCGATCAGCGACTGCAGGTCGCGCGTCTTCTTGGTGGCGCTGGCATTGGTCTTGCGGAACACATCCCGCGAAATTCCGTCGACCTCGCTGCCGGCGCGCTCCAGCGCATCCGCCGTACGGTCGATGATCGCCTCAAGCAGCCCGAGCATCACCAGTTCGCCGCTTTCGCAGATCTGGCCGTTGGCCTTCTGGATGCGGTTGGAAAAATTCTGGAACGGCTTCGGGTCCGCGTGGCGCACGGTAACCAGCGTCGCGCCCTTGAGAATGAAGGTCACCGGCACCTTGACCGGATAATCGCTGTCGAGCTTGGCGGCGGCCGTCATCGTCATGAATTCGGCGCCGGCCTCCTGGTAGAGGCGGTCGGAAAGCTCGATCTCCTGCATCTCGTCGCGGGTCGGGATCTCGATGCCGAGCTGGCCTTCGACGAGCCGCGTTTCCTCGGCCGATGGATTGTAGAGGTCGTACCAGATTGCCGGCGTCGGCAGGGCGATGCCGTCGATCATGTCGACAAGCACGAGGTGGCTGTTCTGGCTTTTGTAGATGCGCAGCATATTGGGCTCCATAGGGCGAGTCATCCGACCGCCTGAAGCCCTGATCAATCAGGACCGGACGGCCGTGAGCGTGAAGGCTCGACTTCGACTGTCGGGGTTCATTGGGAGTTGGTCCTTGTGGTGAAACGTGCCCGCGAGAGCGGACACGGGAAGCGCTTTGCGCCCAAAAACCTTGATTGTCAACACTCGGCGCTCAACCGGGATGCGGGCGGAAACCGCGCACATGTTTCCTCATCCCGCTCTAGTCGCCGTCGGCGAAGGAGAAGCCGGCGCCAAGCCCGATCGCGCCGCCGAAATCCTTGTTCAGCCGATCGAGAAGGTCGTTGGTATTGAGCGACAGGAAGGCGAGCTTGGCCCGTTTGTCCTTGTCCTCGAGCGCCTGATCGATCGGTCCGTCGATGTTGCCGGCCATGCCGATCACCGACTTGAAGACGAAGTCGGCTGAACCCGCGACCGAGCGGCTGTCTTCCGGCAAAAGGCTCTGCATGTCGGCAACGTCGAACAGTGTCTTCAGGCCTCGCACGTTGGCGGCGATCGACGGCATGGTGTTGCCGGAGCGCCAGTAGATCGCGAGCTTCGGATGTCCCTTGTCGTCCTTGCTCTCGTAGAACGGCTTCAGCCGCTGGTCCTTCACCGTCTCGACGCCATGGACGAGAATGCCGAGCAGTTCTGTTGCCGCTTCGCGGTTGTCGCGGAACTCGGGATTGTCAGGGCCCGGATGTTTCCAGGCCGCCTGAATGCCATCGGGCTTCTGCCATGCGGCCAGGAACTCGTTGGCGATCGTGTCGAGGTTCTTGGTGATCGCCAGGCCGTAGCGGCAGCGGAAATCGCCATCCTTGTTCAGAAGTGACTCGGCGCCCGTGCCATAGAGCACGTATTCGAGCGCGCCGAGCCCTTGTGCGGCGACGCTCTTGCCCTTGAGTTTGGCCTCGTCCGTTGCGCTTTCATCGTGCTTCGAAACGATCGCCTGCACCTGCTTCAGGCCCGTGCTCTTGCGGTCGGGGTAGAACAGGAACCGCTCGAAGCGGTTCTGCTCAAGTGCCGGACCAAGCCTCACCACCTCGATCGCCGACCAGGCGCCAACCATCTCGGAAAAGGCAACGCGAGCGCCATCGACCGTCGCCTGCGACGGCGCCGCGCAGAGCTTGGCCGTGGCCTGCGTGGCGGCAGCGGTCTTTTCCGTGAGGTTGCGATAGCCGGGGATGATGAAGTCGTCGACGGCTTTGGCCATGACCGCCGGCACGGCCGCCTCGTTGACGACGCGCGGCGAGAGCGCGCTTCCTTCCTGGGCCACCGCCGGGAAAACGGCCGTCAAGGTCAGGGCAAAAGCGAGAGTAAGCGTATGCGTACGGGGCATCAGAGTGACTCCAGGAAGGCAAGGAGATCGCGGCGATCGCTTGCGGCAAGGGCGGCAAAGGCGTCACGGGCCTTCTGCCCTTCGCCGCCGTGCCAGAGGATCGCTTCGGTGAAATTGCGGGCGCGTCCGTCGTGGAGCAGGAAAGTGTGCCCACTGACGGTCTTCGTCAAGCCGATGCCCCAAAGCGGCGGCGTGCGCCACTCGCGGCCGGTGGCCACACCCACCTGCTGTCCGTCGGCAAGACCCTCGCCCATGTCGTGCAGCAGGAAATCGGAATAGGGCCAGATCAGCTGGAACGACTGCGCCTTGTTGGCCGCGTCCCGGCGGGTGACGAATTTCGGTGTGTGGCAACTGGTGCAGCCGAGTTCGTAGAAGACCTTCTTGCCACGCAGTGTCTCCTCAAAGCTCGCCTTGCGCCGCGCCGGCACGGCCAGGTTCTCCGAATAGAAGGTCACGAGGTTGAGCACCGGGTCGGGCGCTTCTGTGGGGCCAAGGCGTGCCTGCTCGCCGGTCGGCATGGTCAGGCATTGTGCCTGGGCCGCGGTGCAGTCGCCATGCGGGCGGTCGGCGTCGGGTGAAGAGATGCCGATGTCGGTGGCGAAGGCATCGGCGCTCTGTTGCCGCACGGTGGCGTTCTGCGCCTTCCAGCCGAAGCGCCCGAGCATGAGCTTGCCGGTCCTGGCGTCGCGCGTCAGCGCCGGCCGTCCGCTGATGCCGTCGCCATCCCTATCGTCGGGGTCGGCAAGGGCGAGGATATCCGCCTCGTGGATCGCCTCGATCAGGCCGAGGCCGATCATCGGCTGCGCCACACGCGGCGAGAGCGTGGTTTCCGGATCGAGCGGGCCATAGGCGAGATCGGCCACCGAATAGCCTGGTCGGCGCAGAGAGGCCGTTTCGCCGTCGGGGAAAGTGAAGGGCTCCTCGGTGTAGCTGATCTTCAGATGGCCTTCGGCGGCAAGGCCGGGCACGGCGCTATCCTGAAGCTGGGCGCCATAAACAGCGTCGCCGAAGTTCACCACCTCGTGCGCCGCAATCATCCGGCGCTCCTCGTCGTCGCGGGGCGGCCGCGCCAGGCGGAAGAACATCGAGGTTGTATCGACGGCACCTTCCGGCGGCCGGCCGCGTCCGTCCTTCAGGTGACAGCTCTGGCAGGCTCGGGCGTTGTAGAGTGGGCCGAGCCCGTCGGAGGCCTGTGTGGAGGAGGGGGAGGAAACCCAAAGCTTGCGAAAGAGCGCGTTGCCGAGCTTGAAGCCCTCTTCCTCCTGGAAGGTGAGATTGGCCGAGAATTGCGAAAAACTGTCGGCATTGACGGGCGCGATCGAGGTCGCGGCACCGCCGGACATTGCTTCGAAGGTTTCTGCCTTGGAGAAATCGGTCGCAGGCCGCGTCACCGCCTGGACGCGCTGGCGGTCCTTGTCGTTGAGGTCGGAGCGTTCGGTCAAAAGGCCGTCGCCGGCGAAGGCGGGCAGGGCCGTGAAAAGCGCTTGAACGAGAACAAGCGCGCAAAGGCGGAAAGCGCCAGATTTCATCTCAGGAGGATCGGGCCGCGTCTTTGTCGATGCGGCCCGCCTTTTCAGCTTATTGGAAGACGGCGTTAGGATTATCCAGGCTGTCGGAACCTTCAAGCTCGACAGTGCCGAGATCCAGCGACGCAATGACGCGCTGTACGGTCTTTGCTTGGGCGATCAGGCCGTCGATCGCCGCCTGAACGGTGGCGTTGCCCTCGGCATTGCCTTCGCCGATCATCTGGTCGTAGGCCTCGGTCGTTTCCGCGCGCTTGGCCATCGCCTGCATCTTCTCGACCGTGGTCGAAAGGTTGCCGGCCATTTCCTTGTCGAGCGCTGCATCCTTGGCGGCGACGAGTTCGGACAGCGACGGGCCGGTCATCTTCGTGCCGTCGACGCGGGTATATTCGCCGGTATAGGCCGACTGGATGCCGATCGCATCGTGCAGGTGCGAGTTGTGCGTGTTGTCGGAGAAGCAGTCATGCTCTTCTTCCGGATCGTGCAGTAGCAGGCCGAGCTTCATGCGCTCGCCCGCCAGTTCGCCATAGGAGAGCGAGCCCATGCCGGTGAGGATGGCGACGAGACCAGCCTTCGGATCGGCCTCGACCGCCTTGGTGGCGGCACCATCCGGCGTCCAGTTGGCAACCATCTCCTTGAGGTCGGAAACGAGCAGCTCGGTCGCAGCCTTCAGGTAGGCGGCGCGGCGGTCGCAATTTCCGCCGGTGCAGGCCTTGGTGTCGTAGTCGGTGTAGGGGCGGTTGCCGGCGCCGGCCTTGGTCCCGTTCAGGTCCTGGCCCCAGAGCAGGAACTCGATCGCGTGGTAGCCGGTCGCGACGTTCGCTTCGATGCCGCCGGCTTCCTGCAGCGTGCCCGCCAGGAATTCCGGCGTGATGTTGGAGGCGTCGACGTCCTTGCCGTCGATCTTGATCGTCTTGTTGGCGATGACATTGGCGGTGAACAGCGCGTTCTCGTCGCTCTCGGTGCCATAGCTCGGGTCGACATAGTCGATCAGGCCCTCGTCGAGCGGCCAGGCGTTTACCTTGCCTTCCCACTCGTCAACGATCGCATTGCCGAAGCGGTAGACTTCGGTTTCCTGGTAGGGGTTGCGGGCCTTCTTCCAGGCGTCGCGCGCGGCCTTCAGCGTTTCTTCGCTCGGCGTCGCGATCAGCGCGTCAACGGCCTTGTCGAGCGCTTCTGCGGTCGTCAGCGCGTCTTCGAACTTGGCGTGGGCGACGGCGGTGTAGTGCTTCACCACGGCGGCGGCATCGGTTGCGGCATGGGCCGGCTGCAGGGCCATCGCCGAGGTCGCCGTCATCAGCGCCAGCGCGGCGCCCCGGAAAAATTTCTTGGTCATGACCCTCTCCTGTTGCGTCCCCCGGCGCCGTCGAACGAGCCGCAAAACATGGCGTCGTTCAGCCGTCGAGCCATCAGAAAAGGCCCCGCCGAGCTCGCTTCTCATGAACCAAAAGCAAACTTGTGTCAAAGTGTATAGTTTAGAACGCTTTCAATCTGATGCGCGTCTTTTGCCGATCGTCAAACGGCGTTAACCCTTGCGTTGCATCAGGCAGAAGAAGAAGCCGTCCGTGCCGGTGGAAGCGGGTGTCAGCGTCACCGTCTTCATGTCCGCCGACCAGGGCTGCGGCTTGTCGGTGCCGAACAGCGTCGCCCAGATATCGGCGGCCGACAGGATCTCGAATTCCGGATTGTCTTCGCAGAAGCCGTAGACCTGCGCCTCGTTTTCCTCAGGCAGTACCGAGCAGGTGACGTAGATCAGATGGCCGCCGGGACGGACGAACTGGGCAGCGCTTGCCAGCGCTTCTTCCTGCTGGGAGATGCGCTCTTCGAGGTTCTTCTGGTTCAGCCGCCACTTGGTGTCCGGGCGACGGCGCCAGGTACCGGTGCCGGTGCAGGGCGCATCGACCAGCACGCGGTCGAAACGGCCGGCAAGCGGCGCGAGGCTGTCGGTGGATTCATGCACCTGGACATTGCGGGTGCCGGCGCGCTTCAGCCGCTCGATGATCGGGGCTAGCCGCTTGCGGTCGGTGTCGTAGGCGTGCACCTGGCCCTTGTTGTTCATCGCCGCCGACATGGCGAGCGTCTTGCCGCCGCCGCCGGCGCAATAGTCGAGCACCTGTTCGCCTTCCTGCGGATAGGCGAGATCGGCGACGATCTGCGAGCCCTCGTCCTGAACCTCGAACCAGCCCTTCTGGAAGGAAAGCTCGGCCGTGACGTTCGGCAGGCGCGAGGCGCCTTCGCCGGCGGGAATGCGGATACCATTACGGGCGATCGTTGCGGCCTCGGCACCGCTACGCTCCAGTGCCTTCAGGACCTTGGCGCGCGACGCCTTCAGCGTGTTTGCGCGCAGGTCCAGCGTCGGCCGGCCGGCGAGCGCCTTGGCTTCTTCCAGCCAGTCGTCGGAAAAGTTCTCTTCAAAGGAGGCCTGGACCCATTCGGGGATGTCGCCCTGCACATGGGCCGGGGCGTCCTCGATCCGGCGCGACCTGAAGGCTTGAAGCTGTTCGGCCGGTGCCTCCGGCGCGAACTTGTCGCCATCGAGCTCGGCGGCCAGCGCCTCGGGCGAAAAGCCCCACTGGCGGTACATCACCGCGTGGCCGAGGGCCGAGGCGCTGTCGCTATCCATCAGGTAGGCGTGGGAGAGCTTCATGCGAAGGGCGTCGTAGACGATGTTGCCGATCGCCGAGCGATCGCCGGATCCGGCGAAACGGTGGCCAAGGCCCCAATCCTTGAGCGCGTCGGCGACCGGGCGCTTCCGCTTTTCGATATCCTCAAGAACCTCAATGGCTCCAGCGAGCCTGCCGCCCAAACGCATCTTCGATCAACTCCTTTTTCGCCGTGGTAACGGCGATGGCATCGAAGAGCAAGACGGCGGAGAAGATTAACCGCCGGGAACGGCCTTTAGCGAAGTAGATCCACCCGCCCGCAGGCCGGGTAGCAGTATTTCAAGATCAGGAATTGACGACGCGATAGCAGACGCTGGCAGTGCCGGAGCGGACCATGCCGATCTGCGATGCTGCAGCCTTGGAAAGATCCATGACGCGACCGCGGATAAACGGGCCACGATCGTTGATGCGAACGATAACGCTCTTGCCGTTGCGCTTGTTGGTGACCTGCACCTTGGTGCCGAATTTCAGGCTGCGATGGGCGGCCGTCAGGTGAGCGGCATTCATGCGCTCGCCGGAGGCGGTCTTGGAGCTCAGCGCATACCAGGATGCGCCGCCGCAGCCGGCGCCGGCTGCATGGCTATCGGAAACGGAGACGAGACCGATAGTGGCCGTGAATAGCGCTGCAGCGGCAGCAGTCGTGATCTTCGCTGGCGTCAAACTGGCGATCCCCTCGGTCAAAACACTTGGTTAAAAACTTCTGAGAACCGCTAATTGGGGCGAAAAATGGCAAAAACGTGCTTCAACCATTTACGCTCTATTAGGATTTATTAAAAAATGACGAAATTTCAAAAACGAAGATTGTTTGAAATAGTTTAAACGCAGACAGGAGTTCTTTGGAATCAGGGGTTGAGCGTTCGCCAGCCTCCGCACGCGAGCCGAACCCGCCCGTAATCGAAAAATTTCATTAAAAATTTCGAATTGGACCAATTTTCCGGAATCCGGATGGTCGAAAATTCGTTACTAGCGCGCAGGTTGTATGAAATTAACCAAGTATCGAACGATTATCCAAAGAATGTCACAATTGCGGTGGCCCAGCCCTGGCCATTACTGACGGACTGACTATCGACGTTCTATAAGCATTACGGGTTATGCTATCTGGCGGGTGCCGTATTGCATTTCACTGTCCGCGCCACGCGCCCGACTGCCAAAGCTGTGCAAGCGAGACGCGATAATCCGGAAAGGCAAATTCAAAACCGGTTGCACGCATGCGGGCATTCGAAACCCGCTTGTTTTCTCCATAGAAAGTGCGGGCCATCGGTGACAGTTCGGCTTGCTCGAAGGGCGTTTCCGGCGGCGGCTCGACGCCCATCAGCCGGGCGGCTTCCGCGACCACGTCCTGCGGCGGCGCCGGCTCGTTGTCGGTGATGTTGAAGACGCCGCTGGTGCCATTGTTGGCGAGGAACAGCGCTGCGGCGCCGATATCCTCGACGCGGATTCGATTGAACACCTGGCCGGGCTTGACCAGCCGCCGTGCCGTGCCGTTTTCGAGATTGCAGAAGGCGTTGCGTCCGGGGCCGTAGATGCCGGAGAGCCTGAGCACCGCGACCGGAATATCCTGCTTCTTGCCGAAGGCGATCCAGGCGTCCTCCGCTTCCACGCGCTCGACAGAGCGGGCCGAGACCGGCTTGCGCAGCATGTCCTCGGTGACCCATTCGCCGCCATGGTCGCCATAGACGCCGACCGTTGAGAGATAACCGATCCATTCGAGGTTCGGTGCGATCTGCGTGAGGTCCGGGCTCGTGGTGCGGAACATGGGATCGCCATCGCGACCGGGCGCGATCGACTGGATCAGATGAGTTGCCTTGCCGAGGGCGGCGGCTAGGTCGTCGGAGATCGTCTCGCCGTCGAAGAGCACCGGGCGGAGGCCGGCCCTTTCGAGTTTTGCCGCCTTCTCCTCGCTCCGGGTGGTGCCGATAGCGCTTGTGGCCGTTGGGGCCATCGCTTTTGCGATTGCCGTACCGGAGTAACCGGCGCCAAGGATCAGGACATGCATCGGCTCACTCCCGCGATCTGCCATTCGTTGAGGACGTCTTCGTCCGTCTCTGGCTCGCATTGTTCGGCAAATTCCGCAAGCGCCGCAGGCGCGACCAATCGTGACAGCGCCCACACCGCCATCGCCCGCACCACGGCTGAGGTGTCGTTGACGCGGGCCTTGACTGCGGGCACCAGCGCCTGGCTGCCTGAATTGCCGGCGGCGATCAGCACGTTCCGCACGAACCGGTCGCGACCGATGCGCTTGACCGGTGAGCCTGAGAACAGGCTGCGAAAGCTCGGATCATCGAGGTCAAGCAGGGTTTCGAGCGACGGCGCCTTCAGATCGTCGCGTGCTCTGAGCTTCATTTCCGAGGCTGCCTGCGCGAACTTGTTCCAGGGGCAGGCGGCAAGACAGTCGTCGCAGCCATAGATGCGGTTGCCGATCAGCGGCCGGAATTCGGGATCGATCGGCCCCTTGTGCTCGATCGTGAGGTAAGAGATGCAACGTCGCGCGTCGATCCGGTAGGGCGCCGGGAAAGCGTCTGTCGGACAGGCATCGAGGCAGGCGCGGCAGGAGCCGCAATGGTCGCGCTCGGCTTCGTCGAAGGCGAGGTCCGCCGTCGTGAACAGGCTGCCGAGAAAAAGCCAGGAGCCGAATTCGCGGCTGACCAGATTGGTGTGCTTGCCCTGCCAGCCGAGGCCGGACTGCTCCGCCAGCGGCTTTTCCATCACCGGGGCGGTATCGACGAAGACCTTGACGTCCTCGCCAGCGCGCGCGGCAAAGCGGGTCGCGACTTCCTTGAGCTTGCCCTTGATGATGTCGTGGTAGTCGCGGTTCTGGGCATAGACCGAGATCGCACCGCGATCGGTCCGCTCAAGAATGCCACGCGGATCGTGTTCCGGGCCGTAGTTCATCGCGAACATGACGACGGAGCGCACCTCGCTCCAGAGCGTGCGCGGATCGGAACGGCGCTCGGCTGTCTCTTCGAGCCAGTCCATCGTGCCGTGAAAGCTCTCGTCGAGAAAGTCTCGAAGCCGGGCCGGTGCTTGCGGAATGGCATCCGGCCGGGTGATGCGACAGAGATCGAAGCCCTTGTCTGCCGCCTCTGCCTTCAGGAACGCCGTCAGCTTCAGCCGGCGCCGTTCCTCACTGTCTGCCTTGGCATCGATGCCGGGCACGGTATTCGCCTCAGAAGTCGAGATCCGCATAGTGCGGAACGGGGGTGACGCCGCGCACGCGCTCGGCAAGCAGCGGCCGGAAGGAGGGGCGGGACTTCAGCCGCTGGTACCACTCCTTGGCGCTCGGGGCGTCCGACCAGTCGATTTCGCCGAGATAATCGAGCACGGACACCGTCGCGGCGGCGGCAAGATCGGCATAGGAAATCCGGTCGCCGGCAAGCCAGGTGCGCGTGCCCGCGAGCCAGGAGAGATACTTCATATGCTGGCGGATGTTGGCGCGCGAGGTCCGCAGGACCTTGCTGTCGGGTGCGCCGCCGCCCTGGTCCGGCGTCATCTGCAGCTTGAAGATCCGCTCGCGCACCAGCGGCCGCGTCACATCGGCTTCCATCTTCTGCAGGAACCATTCGACCAGCCGGCGGATTTCCGCGCGCTGGAACGGATCCTCGGCCAGAAGGCGGCGATCCCGCTTCATGATGCCGTTCGTCTCGTCGAGATATTCCGAGATGATCGTCGCCCCACAGAGCGCCCTCATACTGTCGTCAACATAGACCGGTAGCGTTCCGGCCGGGTTCAAAGCCAGGAAGTCGCGCCGGTTCTCCCAGGGCTGCTCGTCCGTCAATTCCGTCTGGTAGCCGTATTCCGAAAGGATCAGGCGAACGAAGCGTGAAGCGGCGGACATGGGGTGGTGATACAGTGTCGGCATCGATGATCTGGCTTCTCAGGGCTTTGGCTTGGGGGCGTCAGCGTGGCGGCGCAAGCGTCTGGCCACGGCTCATGTGTTAGAGCTATAGAAATTTGTGGTGGCAAACACAAGCGAATCAGCCTTTTCCTCCCACTCCAAAACTTGTCAGGAAATTCTCATATATGGCGGATCAATCGATCATCAGTGCGCTTGTCCTCGGTCTGATCGAGGGCCTGACGGAGTTCATCCCCGTCTCATCGACGGCGCACGTCCTTCTCGCCGGCCACTTCCTCGGCTTCAAGTCGCCGGGCAACACCTTCGCCGTCCTCATCCAGCTCGGCGCCATTCTGGCGATCCTGCTCGTCTATTTCCAGAAGCTTCTGTCGATCGCGCTGGCGTTGCCGACAAGCATCAAGGCGCGCCGCTTCGTCGTGTCAGTGCTGCTCGCCTTCCTGCCGGCGGCGGTCATCGGTGCCATTGCCCATGATTTCATCAAGACGGTGCTGTTCGAGACGCCTGTCCTGATCTGCGTCGTACTGATCGTCGGCGGCGTCATCCTTTATGCGATAGACCATCTGCCGCTGAAGCCGCGCTATACCGACGTGATGGACTACCCGCCGTCGCTGGCGCTGAAGATCGGCCTGTTCCAGTGCCTGGCTATGATCCCCGGAACGTCCCGTTCCGGCGCGACGATCGCCGGCGCCCTGCTGATGGGCACCGACAAGCGTTCGGCCGCCGAATTCTCGTTCTTCCTGGCGATGCCGACCATGGTCGGCGCCTTTACGCTGGACCTCTACAAGAACCGCGATGCGCTCTCCTTTGACGATTTTACCCTGATTGCAGTCGGTTTCATTGCGGCCTTCGTCGCCGGCATCTTCGTCGTGCGCTCATTGCTCGACTTCGTCTCGCGGCGCGGTTTCACGCCTTTCGCCATCTGGCGCATCATCGTCGGGATCGCCGGCCTGATCGGTCTGTGGCTGCTTGGCTGAGCAGAACCGACGATCTCAGAATGACAAAAGGCGCGTCCCGGACGCGCCTTTTTCTTTGACCTGTTGTCAGGCCCTAAAAACAAAGCCGCGTGCGTCTCATGGTGAAACGCACGCGGCTACTGGCCCCCGCCAATAACTTTTGATGCCTCGTCGAGGCGCCGGCCCTTAGTGGCCGGAAAGGTCGATCGATGCCGTGGTGCACGGATCGACGCCATAGGCCGGTGCGCAATCCTTGCCGCTGCTGGCGACCGTGTTCGGCGCCATGAACGAGCCAGCCAGAATGATCAGTGCCGCACACGCAAAAAAGATTGCGATCGACTTGCCCATGGACGCTATGCCTTTCGAGATTGATGCCGCCGCCCGCCGTCATGCCTTGGGATCGGGGGCGCGAGGCGGTGTTTAGTTGGTGGATATGACATGATCAATATCAGGACATGTTGAATTTGCGGTAAATGCCAATCGCTTTTCCGACTGCGGCAGAACTGCAACGCTGTTACCGCAATACAACAGAAAACGGCCGCCGGTGGTTCCGGCGGCCGTTCAAAAAAATCGTTGGGCTGCTGCCGATCAGGCGGCGCGGCCGCTACGGGTGTACTGGCCCTGCGGGCGGTAGCGCACCAGATAGGTCGGCAGGATCGATTCCAGCATCGTCGGGTCGATGCCGATGCCGGAAAGTGTGCGGCCTTCCGATACGGCCTTTGTGGAGACGACATTGTCGGATTTCAGCAACACCACCTGGTCGGCGGTAAGCGGCGGCGTGACGAAGGGGATCAGAGACGAAACGCTGCCGATCAGAGACGCGACGCCGAAGGGCAGCGAGACGAGCGTGCGCTTGCGGTCGATCGTGTTGAGCATGATCTCGAGACAGTCGCGGAAGCTCAAGACGTCAGGGCCGCCGAGTTCGTAGATCTTGCCCTTGGCGATCGTGCCGTCGACGGCGCGGGCCACGGCTTCGGCGACGTCGGTCACGTAGACGGGCTGGAATTTCGTCTCGCCGCCGCCGATCAGCGGCAGGACCGGCGAGAAGCGGGCCATGTTGGCGAACTTGTTGAAGAAGCCGTCCTCTGGACCGAAGACGACCGATGGACGCAGGATGATCGCGTCAGGCTTGGTCTCAAGGATAGCGGCCTCGGCGCGGCCCTTGCTGCGGGCGTAGTTCGATGCAGAGGAGGCGTCGGCGCCGATGGCGGAGATATGGGTCAGCGTCGCGCCGACGCCGCGGGCCGCTTCAGCCACGGCACGGGCGCCGAAATCCTGGACCGCATCGAAGGTGTTGCGGCCGCTCTCGAACAGCACGCCGACGCAGTTGATGACGTGATCGGAGCCTTCAACGGCGCGGTCGACCGATTTACGGTAGCGCAGGTTCGCCTGAACGAAGGAGATCTGGCCGACATTGCCGAGCGGCTGGAGATGACCGGCAAGGTCCGGCCGGCGAACGGCGACGCGGATGCGATAGCCGCGTTTGGCGAGCGCGCGCACCACATGACGGCCGACGAACCCGGATCCGCCGAAAATCGTCACCAGCGGCGGAAGGTTGGACAAGGTCATGGGATGTGCACTCCTGATCGGATCGGAAAGAATTGATTGCTACATAGCCCAACAGCCGCGAGAGGTGAAGGCCAATCGACGCCTGCGTGCAGAGCCTGCTGAAGGTTGGGGGCGGTGGGATCAGACGCCTTCGACGACCACCATCTCGGCGTCGGCGACTTCCTGGCGGATCGCGGCGGCAATCTGGTACTCGGGAGAGTTATAACAGTCGATCGCCGCCTGCAGCGATGGAAATTCGATGACGACGTTGCGGGCGCGAACGCCACCCTCCAACCGATGATGCAGCCCGCCGCGTGCCAGAAAATTGGCGCCGTATTTCTCGAAGGCGGGCTTTGCGGCCGCTACATAGTCCTTGTAGCGCTCGGGGTCGCGGACATCGACCCGTGCGATCCAGTATCCCTTGGCCATATTGAGCTCCTCGTCTTGCAGCACGAAAGGCTGACGGGAGTGTTACTTCCGGCAAATTTGGGCCAAGGTCAAGCGGATCGACCGGGCGCGTTGGTCCGACGGGTGTCGCCCGGCATCAGCGCGCGAGCGCACCGTTCATTTCGGCAAGGATGGCGCGGGCAGCCGCAAGCGGCTCGGCGGCTGCGACGATTGGGCGCGCGACGACGAGATGGCTGGATCCGGCCTTGAGCGCCTCGGAGGGCGTCATCACCCGCTTCTGGTCGCCCTTGTCCGCGCCGGCCGGGCGAATGCCCGGGGTGACGAGTGCCATGTCCGGCCCGATGATCTTGCGCACTGCCGCCGATTCTTCCGCTGAGCAGACGATGCCGCCCATGCCGGCGGCGCGCGCCTGTTCGGCCCGGCGCAGCACCAGCGTGTGCGGATCGTATTCATAGCCGGCATCGATCACGTCCTGCTCGTCCATCGAGGTGAGCACGGTGACGCCGAGCAGGCAGAGGTCGGAGCCTTTCGCAGCCTCGACAGCCGCCTTCATCGCCTTCGGATAGGCGTGCAGGGTCAGCATCGACATGCCCATCTTGGCGATGTTCTCGACGCCCTTGGCCACCGTGTTGTCGATGTCGAGCAGCTTCATGTCGAGGAAGACGTTCTTGCCGCTTTTGGCCAGGTCGCGCGCGAATTCCAGGCCGCCGGCAAAGACCAACTGGTAGCCGATCTTGTAGAAGGAGACATCGTTGCCGAGCGTCGACACGATCTTCTCGGCATCCGCAATCGTCGGAAGGTCGAGGCCTACGATCAGTCTGTCGCGCGCGGTTTCGGTCATCGTCTAAATCCCCTGCCAGTGTTCCATCGGGGTCCAGTCGCATGCAACAGTCCGATCCGCAAGGCGGAAAGCGAAGACATTGCCGCCGCCACCACCCTTCTGGTCGGCTGCGCGCGAGATTGGCGCGCCGGTAAGGCGGCATTTCAGAAGTGTGCCGACGCCGCCATGGCCGACGAAGGCAATCGGGATTTTCGGATCGTGATCGCCGAGGATCCGAAAGACCGCGTTCGAGATGCGGCTCTGGGCATCGATCGCGCGCTCCCAGCCCTCGAAGCTTTCGGTGGGATTGGCGAAGAACCAGTCGGCCGCCTTCTCGAATTCCGGCGGCGGCAGGAAGCCGGTGGCCGAGCGATCGTTCTCGCCCATGTCGTGGTGGACCTCGATCGTCACGCCGGCCGCATCGGCCAAAAGTTGTGCCGTCTCGATCGCCTTGGTTTCGTCGCTCGAAACGATCCGTCCGAGCGAACGCACCCAGGGCAATCGGGCGGTGATGACCGCGCGTTCGCGGCCAACAGTGGAAAGTCCCCATTGCGGGACGGGCACGTCCGGATCGATCTGGACCTGCGGATGGGTGACGTAGACGCCGAACATCCCGTCAGTGCGCCCGGCGATAGACCCAGAGCTGCGCCGGCGGAATGTTGCGCACGACGAAGTCGAGATGCTGGATGCTGTAGCGGTCCGGCATGGCAACGACGGGCGACAAAGGCCCATAGGAAATCTGCACGACCGGCCGGCCGACCGGAACGCGCGACAGCAGATCGTCGATCAGTTCGACGCGGCGATGCATCGGGAAGTTCAGAAGCGGCACGGCAGAGACGACGCTGTCGAAGGTCTGGCCGTTGAGTTCGCCGAGCGTGTGTTCCAGATCGAAGGCGTCGCCGTTGATGAAGTTGACGCCGTTGAAGTTGGTCTTGAGCTGATTGTAGAAATCGGTCGAATACTCGATCGACACGAGATTGGACGGCTCAAGGCCACGTTCCAGGATCGCCTTGGTGATGACGCCGGTGCCGGGGCCGAGCTCAAGAACCGGAAGGCCTGAGGCCGGATTGATGACGCTCGCCATTCGGCGCGCTGTGACGGAGGAGGTCGGCAGGATCGCGCCGACGGCCTTGGCATTGCTCATCCATCCCTTGAAAAAGCGAATCTCTTCGTCGAACTTCCGTCCGAGCCGTTCCTTCACCTTCACGCGCAAATTCATTGAACCCCTCAAAACCGCTGTCCTCTCCTCGCACAGGCCGTCCGCTCAAAATTCCTCGCCCGGTGATTCGGGCCGGCCGCGGCGGCGGTGATCATAATGTGTCCCCATCTGCGGCAAAAACAAGTCTGTCTGCGCCTGAAAGCGTTCGCTTATCAACAGTCCGCAGATGCCGCGGCCAACAAAAAACCCGTCACGCGCGGGCGTGACGGGTTGGCATTTCGCGCCGCGTCAGGCCCGGCTACACGCGCATCGGCATGAGCACATAGAGCGCATCTTCAGCGGCCAGATCACGGACGAGCGTCGGCGAGCCCGGGTCTGCCAGCATGAAGATCGCATCGGTGCCGGTCAGCTGCGAAGTAATGTCGAGCAGGTACTTGGCGTTGAAGCCGATTTCGAGCGGATCGTGGTCGTAGCCGACGGGCAGTTCTTCCGTAGCACTGCCGGAATCGGGATTGTTGACCGTCAGCGTCATCTGGCCTTCGTTCAGCGCCAACTTGACGGCGCGGCCGCGCTCCGACGAGATCGTCGATACGCGATCGACCGCCTGGGCGAAGGACTGGCAATCGACGCGCAGTTCCTTGTCGTTGTTGGCTGGGATGACGCGCTGGTAGTCGGGGAAAGTGCCGTCGATCAGCTTCGAGGTCATGACGATCGAGCCGATCGTCAAGCGGATCTTGGCGTCCGAGACTTCGACGGTGACGACGAGTTCCGGGTTGTCGAGCAGCTTCTGCAATTCGCTGACGGTCTTGCGCGGGATGATGATGCCCGGCATGCCTTCGGAGCCGGATGGCGCCTCGACGTCGGCGCGCGCCAGGCGATGGCCGTCGGTTGCGACGGCGCGCAGTTTCAGCTCACCCTTGCTTTCGACCGTGTGTACGAAGATGCCGTTGAGATAGTAGCGGGTTTCCTCGGTCGAGATCGCAAACTGGGTGCGATCGATCAACATCTTGAGGTCGGTCGCCTTGAGGCGGAACGAATGCGAGAAGCTGCCGGCGGTCAGATCCGGGAAGTCGGATTGCGGCAGGCACTGCAGCGAGAACTTGGAACGGCCCGAGGCGACGGTCATCGCCGTGCCCTCGGCGTTGGTGGCGAGCAGCACTTCCGAACCGTCGGGCAGCTTGCGCACGATGTCGTAGAGCAGGTGCGCTGGCACGGTGGTCGCGCCCGCCTGCTCCACCTGGGCCGGGGTCGCCTCGGTGATTTCGAGGTCGAGGTCGGTCGCCTTCATTTCGAGGCTGGCGCCGTCGGAACGCAGGAGCACGTTCGAGAGGATCGGGATCGTGTTTCGCCGCTCCACCACGCGGTGCACGTGGTTCAGCGATTTCAGGAGGTTGGATCGCTCGAGAGTAATGCGCATGGGATGCCGCTTTCAACCATTGCCCGGCGGGCGAAACGTCCGCCTGAGCGTCAACTGCGAGTGCCCCGGCCGACCGACCGGATAGATGTGGACCGGCAAAATGGCAGAAAGAGCGCCCGGAAAGCAAGGGGTTTGAGGGCTTCTGTCCCCAGATGCGGCACGTAGGCCCGTCGTCTTGCCCTTGCTCTGCGATGGTGGCTCACTCATAAAGACCGGACAGACACATCGGTAAGCACGATCAGGACGTTACAGGTGGAAAAGCAAAAGACAGCGGAACCGGCGGGCGGACAGAGGGAGCGCAGCTACCGGCTGCACAATGTGAGCGTTCCGGCCCGCCCCCTTGATGCCGCGCTCTATCTGGTGGCAACCCCGATCGGGAATCTCGGCGATATCACGCTGCGCGCGCTGGAAACATTGGCCGGCGCCGATGTGCTTGCCTGTGAGGACACGCGGGTCACCCGTGTTCTGCTTGATCGATACGGCATCACCAATCGGCCCTACGCCTACCACGAGCACAATGCCGACGAGGCCGGTCCGCGGCTGCTGGCAGCGCTCGCCGAAGGGCGTTCGGTGGCACTCGTCTCTGATGCCGGCACGCCACTGGTCTCTGACCCCGGCTACCGCCTGGGGCAGCTTGCGATCGAGGCCGGACATCGCGTCGTGCCGATTCCCGGCGCCTCGGCGCCGCTTGCAGCCCTCGTCGGGTCCGGCCTGCCGAACGATGCTTTCCTCTTTGCCGGTTTCCTGCCGACCAAGGACAAGGCCAAACGCGATCGCCTCAGGGAACTCGCCGCCGTGCCGGCAACGATCCTGTTCTTCGAATCGCCGCACCGGATCGCTGCGACGGTTGCGGCGGCGGCCGACGTTTTGGGGGAAGGCAGGCGGGCGTCCGTCTGCCGCGAATTGACCAAGACCTTCGAGGAATTTCGCCGCGGCACGCTCGGCGAGCTTGCTGCTCATTATGAACAGGCGGGGCCGGTCAAGGGCGAGATCGTGCTCGTCATCGGCCCTCCCGATGCCGCGCCCGAACCGGAAGCGGCCGACGTCGACGCGCTGCTGCAAAGCCTGGTCGCCGACATGCCGACCGGCAAGGCGGCAACCGAAGCCGCCCGCCAGACGGGCCTGCCGCGCAAGGAACTCTATGACCGGCTGCTGCAGTTGAAGGAACGCAATGGCGACTGAGGCGGGTGATCGGCGGAAGCTGAAGGCACTCAGGCGGGGATACCTAGCCGAGTATCGCGCCGCACTCTGTCTCTTGCTCAAGGGCTACCGCATCGTCGCGATGCGCCATCGCACCAAGCTTGGCGAAATTGACATCATTGCCCGGCGCGGCGATCTCATCGCCTGCGTCGAGGTCAAGGCCCGTCGCTCGGCCGAAGACGACGTCTTCGCCGTGACGGCGACAGCGCAGAGGCGTATCCGTGCCGCGAGCGATCTTTGGCTGGCGAAACAGCCTGATTTCAACAGGCTTTCCGTGCGCTACGACATCGTCACCGTGACCCCTTGGGGCTGGCCGCGGCACCTGCCGGATGCGTTCTGAATCGGCGCATAATGAAGGGAAATGATTGCGTTGTTCCGCGGGTGCCCCTCATTGGAACATATTCTCGAATTTGTAATCGTTCCGACATAAAAGCGTTACGGGCCTGTCATTGAAGGTCACTAGTCCACTGCCATCCGCAACCCGGTGGAGAGGATTAGTCATGTTCAAGAAGTTTACGCTCGCAGCCCTTACCCTTGCATTTTCCGCGACCTCGTCGCTTGCCGCGACCAACATTACCTGGTGGCACGGCATGGCCGGCCGCAACGGCGAAGTCATCAATGAAGTTTCCAAGAAGTTCAATGAAGCCCAGAGCGCCTGCGCGCTGACCCCGGTTTCCAAGGGCACCTACGAGGAAGCGCTCGCTTCCGGTATCGCCGCTTTCCGCTCGGGTGAACAGCCGAACATCCTGCAGGTCTTCGACGCCGGTGCCGCCACGATCATCAACGCCAAGGGCGCGGTCATCCCGGCCGAAGACCTGATCATCAAGGCTGGTCACAACTTCGACCGCAACGCCTTCATCGATGGCGTGCGCTACTTCTACGCCGACAGCGAAGGCAAGTTCGTCGGCATGCCGTTCAATTCCTCCGCGCCGATCATGTACATCAACGACGAGGCCCTGAAGAAGGCCGGCGTCGAAGCGCCGAAGACCTGGGAAGAGTTCGAGGCCGTCGCCCCGAAGCTGAAGGAAGCCGGTTACATCCCGCTCGTCCAGTCGCAGCTCACCTGGCAGTTCACGGAGAACTTCTTCTCCCGCAACAACATCCAGTTCGCCACCAACAACAACGGCTACGACGCCGTCGTCGACACTGAGCTGAAGGTCACCGACCCGAACCTCGTCATGATGTTCGACAAGCTGAAGGCCTGGAAGGATGAAGGCTACTTCGCCTTCTACGGCGCCGGCTGGAACGACAACCAGAAGGTCTTCGAAGAAGGCAAGGCTGCGTTCTGGATCGGTTCGTCGGGTTCGTTCGGCGGCCTGCAGAAGACGGCGCAGATGCCGTTCTCGGCAACCTTCCTGCCCTATTGGGGCTCGATCAAGGGCGCCGGCACCAACTCCTTCATCGGCGGCGCGGCACTCTTTGCCATGTCCGGCAAGACGGATGAAGAAAACAAGTGCGTTGCCGACTTCTTCCAGTTCCTGACCTCGCCTGAGATCCAGTACTTCTACCACAAGGCCACCGGCTATGTGGCCATCACCAAGGCAGCCTACGAGCTTGCCCAGAAGGATGGCTACTACAAGGAGAAGCCGGTTGCCGAAGTCGGCATCAAGCAGCTGATGCTGCCGGCCGGCGACTGGTCGAAGGGCTACCGCCTCGGCTTCTACCCGCAGATCCGCGAAATCATGGAACGCGAATACGGCCGCATCTTCTCGGGCGAAACGACCGTCAAGGACGCGTTCGACACCATCGAGAAGGAAGGCAACGAGCTGCTCGCCCGTTTCGCCAAGACGGCCGGCTGATCTCGATGTCGACCGCGACAGATCTCCTCCCCGCAGCGCGGGGAGGGACCGGAACAAAGACCGGGGGGCGTCGCTTCGGCGCCTTCCGGATTTTCGGTGGCCAGTCGAATAGCGGAGGCGAAAGCGCTGCAAAGCGCGTGCAGTTCTCCTCGCCGTTCCTGCCATACCTCTTCCTCGCGCCGCAGCTCGCGATCATCTTCATCTTCTTCTACTGGCCGTCGGTTCAGGCGCTCCAGTCGTCGTTCTATCTTGAAGACCCCTTCGGTTTCGGCTCGACCTTCGTCGGGATGACCAATTATACCGACGTGCTGAAATCAGGCGAATATCTCGGCATTGTCCGTTTCACCGCCGTTTTCACGGCGTTGGTCACCTTCTTTGCGCTGTCGATCGGGCTGCTGCTCGCCGTCAAGGCCGATGGCGTCATCCGCGGCAACGCCGCCTATAAGACGCTGCTGATCTGGGTCTATGCCATTGCCCCGCCGGTCGCAGGCCTCATCGGCATGATGTTCTTCGACCAGCATATCGGCCCGATCGTCGAGCTTGCGCGCTGGTTCGGCTGGGACATCAAGGTTGGTCTGAACTACTTCGACACCGCCTTTTCCATGGTGGTCGTCTCGGTCTGGAAACAGATCCCCTACAATTTCATCTTCTTCCTCTCAGGGCTCCAGGGCATTCCGGTCTCGGTGCGGGAAGCTGCGGCGATCGACTGCCGCTCGGGCTTCCGCCGTTTCTGGACGGTGATCCTGCCGCTGCTCGCGCCGACCGCCTTCTTCCTTCTGATCATCAACGTCACCTATGCGCTGTTCGACACTTTCGGCGTCATCGACGTGATGGTGAAGGACAAGGCTGCCAACAACCCGATCACCCTTGTCTACAAGGTCTACATGGACGGTTTCCGCGGCAACGATCTCGGCGGCTCCTCGGCCCAGTCAGTGATCCTGATGCTGATCGTCTTCGTGCTCACCATCTTCCAGTTCCGCTTCATCGAGCGGCGCGTGCATTACAACTGAGGTGGGGCCGATGTATCGCACCAAGATTTTCGACCACATCATCCTGCTCTTCGGCGTCTTCATCATGGTGGCGCCCGTCGTCGTCGCCTTCATGACCTCGACGCACGAGGCGGCCGACATTCACCGCAACGGTCTCAGCCTCAGCTGGGGCGGCCATTTCGTCGAGACCTACCAGACGGTACTGACGCGCGAGGGCGGCTTCACCGGCAAGATCACCGGCTTCAACATGATGCTGAACTCGATGATCCTCGGCCTGGGTTTCGCCGTCGGCAAGATCGTGCTGTCGATGCTGGCGGCCTATGCGCTCGTCTATTTCCGCTTTCCGCTCGCGACCTTCTTCTTCTGGGTGATCTTCACCACCCTGCTTCTGCCACTCGAAGTGCGCATCCTTCCTTCCTATGAAGTGATGAACACGCTGAAGCTGACCAACACCTATACCGGCCTGATCGTGCCGCTTCTCGCCTCGGCGACGGGCACCTTCTACTTCCGGCAGTTCTTCAAGTCGGTGCCGGACGAGTTGCTGGAGGCCGCGCGCATCGACGGCGCCGGCCCCTTCAAGTTCTTCATCGACGTACTGGTGCCGCTCTCGCGCACGATGATGGCGGCGATCTTCATCATCATGTTCGTCTACGGTTGGAACCAGTATCTCTGGCCCACCCTGATGACCACCGACGAAGGCTTCTTCACCCTGGTGCGCGGCATCAAGCAGATCCTGCTCGTCTGGGTCGGCTCGAACATCCCCGACTATAACGAGGCCTTTGCGCTGGCGATTCTCGCCATGCTGCCGCCGGTCATGATCGTCGTGATCTTCCAGCGCTGGTTCATCAAGGGCCTGACGGAAAGCGACAAGTAAACGGGGTCGTGGCGGGACAAAAGTCCCGCCCGCTCCTGAAACGACATCAATCTTACGGAGGCAGCCATGGCGGCCATTACCATCGCCGAGGTCTCGAAGATCTATCACGGCAATGTCGAGGCGGTGAAATCCGTCTCGATCGATATCGAGGACGGCGAATTCATCGTGCTGGTCGGCCCGTCCGGCTGCGGCAAGTCCACGCTTCTGCGCATGGTCGCGGGGCTGGAGACGATTTCGAAGGGCACGGTGACGATCGGCTCACGCGTGATCAACGAGGTCGATCCGGCCGAGCGCGACATCGCCATGGTCTTCCAGAACTACGCGCTCTATCCGCACATGACCGTCTACGAAAACCTCGCTTACGGCCTGAAGAACCGCAAGACGCCGAAGGCCGAGATCGACGCCCGCGTCGCAGAAGCCGCTCGCATGCTGGAGATCGAGCCCTATCTTACCCGCAAGCCCCGTGCGCTCTCGGGCGGCCAGCGCCAGCGCGTCGCCATGGGCCGCGCCATCGTGCGCAAGCCGGCGGCCTTCCTCTTCGACGAGCCGCTCTCCAATCTCGACGCCAAGCTGCGCGTCTCCATGCGCGGCGAGATCAAACGCCTGCAGAAGCGCCTCGGCACGACCTCGCTCTACGTCACCCACGACCAGCTCGAGGCGATGACCCTTGCAGACCGTCTGGTGGTGCTGAATGGCGGTCGCATCGAACAGATCGGCCGTCCGCTCGACGTCTATCACCGCCCGGCCTCAACCTTCGTCGCCAGCTTCATCGGCTCGCCGGCGATGAACCTGATCAAGGGTGTGATCGAAGGCGGCAACCTGCAGATCGGTCTCTACAGGATCGCGCTTGGCGACCGTGCGCCGGTCGAAGGCCCGGTCACGGTTGGGCTTCGCGCCGAAGATCTCAAGCTCGCCGGCGTCGGCGAGGACGCCATGCTGTTCCAGGTCGACTATGTCGAGGAACTGGGCGCGCAGCGGCTCGTGCACGGCACCATCGAGAGCCAGGCGCTCACCATCGCGCTGTCTCCGGAGACGCCACTTTCGGGTGATCTTGCAGTGACGATCGCCGTCGACCGTCTGCACTTCTTCTCGACCGAGACCGGCAAGCGGCTGGAGCGCGGCACGTCGTTTGCCAATGAAGCGCCGGTTGCAGCGCCACGCCTGGAGACCGCATCGTGATCTCCAAGACCGTCGAGCAGCTTGCCGTTCCTTCGCTTGAAACGCGCGCCAGCTTTGCCGAGATCGTGCGCACCATTGCCGCCCATGACGCAGCCATGGCCGCACGGCCGGAGATGAACAGCGTGGAGGTCGGCGGCACACCGGCCTCCGATACGCCGCTCGCCTTCCCGTTCACCGTTGCTGCCTGGAACCTGGAGCGCTGCCTGTTTCCGGCCGAAAGCGCCGCCCATCTCGCCGCGACGAACGCGCCGGTCGTCCTTCTTTCAGAAATGGACAACGGCATGGCCCGCACCGGCCAGCGTCACCCGACCGCCGAAGTCGCCGAAACACTCGGCATGCACTATGCGTATGGCATCGAGTTCATCGAGATGGGTCTCGGCTCCGATACGGAGCGTGAGTTCTGTGAGGACGAATTCAACGCCAAGGGGTTCCATGGCAATGCGCTGATGGCTGCGGTGCCGTTCTCCCGGCCCTTCATGTTGCGCCTATGGGGCGGACGCCTCTGGTTCACCGATGGCGAGCAGCCGCGCCTTGGCGAGCGCTGTGCGATCGGCGCCGTCATCGAGACGGAAGCCGGACCCTTCGTCGCCGTCTCCACCCATCTCGAGAGTGCGACGACTGCCGTCTACCGAGAGCGCCAGGTCAAGGAATTGATCGATGCACTCGACGAGACTTTCCCCGGCCTGCCGGTGATGATCGGTGGCGATCTCAATACCGGCAACCATGCCGGCGGCGATTTCGAGGCCGAAGGGCTGTTTGCCATGAGCGCCATCAGAGGCTTTACCCGCCATGGTGGGCCGCTCGACGTGATGACCACGCGGCCGAGCCTGATCACCCGCTGGCCAGAGCGGGCGATGAAGCTCGACTGGTTCCTGTCGCGCGGGCTGAAGATCGGCGAGACCACGATCATTCCTTCGCTTGACGAAACCGGCCGGCCGCTTTCGGATCACGATCTCATCACCTGCGTGATCGAAGGCTTCGAATAGGCTCGCCTCTCCTTGCCTAAGGCCCGCCCGCATTCTACATGTCGAGGGCTTTGCCAGTGCGGCAGAGGGCAGCGGTTTTCCCGTCCTCATTCGCTCCGGCGGTTTGAAATCGATCACGCTAAGCGTGATCCATGAGGGAATGGGTAGATGGCGAAAATCGTCAATGTCGGGGTCCAGATGGACCATGTGTCGGGCATCAACATTGCGGGTGACTCCACCTTCGCCATGAGCCTCGAGGCACAGTCGCGCGGCTATCGCCTCTTCCACTATACGCCGGAAAAGCTGTCGCTGCGCGACGGCAAGGTCTATGCGAGCGTGCAGCCGATGACGCTGCGCGACGTCAAGGGCGACCACTTCACGCTTGGCGAAGCCGAGCGCGTGGATCTTTCGACCATGGACGTCATCCTGCTGCGCCAGGACCCGCCCTTCGACATGGCCTACATTACCTCGACGCACCTTTTGGAACGCCTGCATCCGAAGACGCTGGTCGTCAATGATCCCGCCTGGGTGCGCAATTCGCCGGAGAAGATCTTCGTCACCGAATTCGCCGACCTGATGCCGAAGACGCTGATCACCCGCGACCCCGCTGAGATCTCCAGCTTCCGCCAGGAAATGGGCGACATCATCCTGAAGCCGCTCTACGGCAACGGCGGCGCCGGCGTGTTCCACTCGACCCGCGACGACCGCAACATGTCCTCTCTGCTCGAAATGTTCGGCCAGATGTTCCGCGAGCCCTTCATCGCCCAGGAATACCTGCCGGCGGTGCGCAAGGGCGACAAGCGCATCCTGCTCGTCGACGGCGAGCCGGTCGGCGCCATCAACCGCGTTCCGGCAGACCACGACGCCCGCTCCAACATGCATGCTGGCGGCCGGCCTGAGCCGACCGAACTGACGGCGCGTGAGAAGGAAATCTGCGCCCGCATCGCGCCTGCGCTGAAGGAGCGCGGCTTCCTCTTCGTCGGCATCGACGTTATCGGCGACTACATGACCGAGATCAACGTGACGTCGCCGACCGGCATCCGCGAAGTGAAGAAGTTCGGCGGCGCCGATGTCGCGAGCCTGCTCTGGGATGCGATCGAGCGCAAGCGCGCCTGATCAAGATCTCGGCCTAGGATCCATCTCGGGTCGATGGCGCTTGCCGCGGGCCTACGCCCGCGGCCGTTTGCCGAAGCGTCCCGGATACACACCCGCGCCTCCTCAAATGTTCCGTTATTGTTCTTGTTTTTGTGCGCGAGCCGTGCAAGGCTTCTGCCTGCAACCCTGGGCGGTTGTGGCGCCCGATAACTGGGCTGCCTGGGCGAGGGGCAAGCATGGTCGCGCGCGTCAGCACGGTCGCATTTCAGGGTATCGAGGGCCTGCCTGTCGATGTGCAGGTGATGGTCGCGCCGGGCAAGGTCGGCATGCAGATCGTCGGCCTGCCGGACAAGGCCGTCGCCGAAAGCCGCGAGCGGGTGCAGGCCGCCCTTCATGCTTCAGGTCTGGCGCTGCCGGCCAAGCGCGTGACCGTCAATCTTGCGCCCGCTGACCTTCCCAAGGAAGGCAGCCATTTCGACCTGGCGATCGCACTCGGCCTGATGGCAGCCCTCGGCGCCATTCCCGGCGATGTGTTGGCGCCTTATGTGGTGATCGGTGAGCTCAATCTCGATGGCACCATCGCTGCCGTTGCCGGCGCGCTTCCCGCCGCGATCGGTGCCAATGCGCTCGGCAAGGGTCTGATCTGCCCGGCCGAAAGCGGACCCGAGGCGGCGTGGGCCGGGGCCGAGATCGACATTCTGGCGCCCCGCAGCCTGATCGCAATCGCCAACCATTTCCGCGGTACGCAGGTGCTTTCGCGACCCGAGGCCGCGATCCGCTCAGGCGCATCTAACCTGCCCGATCTCGCCGATATCAAGGGTCAGGAAAGCGCCAAGCGGGCGCTCGAAGTGGCGGCCGCCGGCAACCACAATCTGCTGATGGTCGGCCCGCCCGGCTCGGGCAAGTCGATGCTCGCTGCCCGCCTGCCGTCGATCCTGCCGCCGCTCAACCCGGCCGAGCTCCTCGAAGTGTCGATGATCCATTCGATCGCCGGGCAGCTTCCGGGCGGCAAGCTCTCGGACCGGCCGCCGTTCCGCACGCCGCATCATTCCGCGACGATGGCCGCCATGGTTGGTGGCGGCTTGCGTGCCAAGCCCGGCGAGGCGTCGCTTGCGCACAACGGCGTACTGTTTCTCGACGAGTTTCCGGAATTCTCGCCGCAGGTGCTCGACGCGCTGCGCCAGCCGCTTGAAACCGCCGAATGCATCATCGCCCGCGCCAACCACCGCGTCAGCTATCCCGCCGCGATCCAGCTTGTCGCGGCCATGAACCCCTGCCGCTGCGGCATGGCCGGCGAACCCGGCCGCAGCTGCGCCCGTGGACCGCGCTGCATGTCCGACTATCAGGCGCGCATTTCTGGTCCGCTGATGGACCGCATCGATATCCGCATCGACGTGCCGGCCGTCAGCGCCGCCGATCTCCTGAAGCCCGCCGCAGCCGAAAGCAGTGAGGTCGTTGCCCGTCGCGTCGCCCGTGCCCGGGCGCTGCAGATCGATCGTTTCGCCGCCCTCGGACATCCAGAGCTGACAAGCAATGCCCGCGCGTCGACCTCGATGATCGAGAAGATCGCAGCACCCGATGCGGCCGGCCTGCAGCTTCTCCGGGACGCCGCCGAAAAGATGAAATTCTCCGCCCGCGGCTACCATCGTGTGCTGAAGGTGGCGCGCACGCTTGCGGACCTCGATGGTGCGTCGACGGTCGGCCGAATCCATCTCGCCGAGGCGATTTCCTATCGGATCGCCGGGGAACGCTTGCCCGTCGCCGCATAGCGGCGTGCCTGGAAAAAAAAAGGGCGCCTCGTGGGCGCCCTTTCCGATCAGAAGTTATCCCAGCCTGATCAGCCGCCCAGGCCATCGAACAGCACCGTCGAGAGGTAGCGTTCGGCAAAGGACGGGATGATGACGACGATGGTCTTGCCGGCATTTTCCTCGCGCTGGCCGACCTCGATTGCCGCGGTTAGAGCGGCACCGGCGGAGATGCCGACCGGCACGCCTTCGAGCTTGGCGACAAGGCGGGCGGCCTCGATCGCTTCCGCGCTGTTGACCGTGACGATCTCGTCATAGACCGTGGTGTCGAGGATCGCCGGCGCAAAGCCTGCGCCGATGCCCTGGATCTTGTGCGGCCCGGGATTGCCACCGGACAGAACCGGAGATTCCTCCGGCTCGACGGCGATTACCTTGATCGAAGGCTTGCGCGCCTTCAGCACCTGGCCGGCGCCGGTAATCGTGCCGCCGGTGCCGATGCCGGAGACGAAAATGTCGACAGCGCCGTCCGTGTCGTTCCAGATTTCTTCGGCCGTCGTCTTGCGGTGAATTTCCGGGTTGGCCGGGTTTTCGAACTGCTGTGGGATGATGGCGTCCGGCAGTGTCTCGACCAGTTCCTGCGCCTTGGCGATCGCGCCCTTCATGCCCTTGGCGCCTTCGGTCAGCACCAGCTCGGCGCCGAGCAGCGCCAGCATCTTGCGCCGCTCGACCGACATGGTCTCCGGCATCGTCAGGATCAGCTTGTAGCCCTTGGCGGCCGCGACGAAGGCGAGCGCGATGCCGGTATTGCCGGAGGTCGGCTCCACCAGCGTCGTGCGGCCGGGCGTAATCTTGCCCTGCGCTTCCAGGCTCTCGATCATCGCCACACCGATACGGTCCTTGACCGAGGCGATCGGGTTGAAGAATTCAAGCTTGGCGAGCAGGTTCGCCTTGACGCCCTTTTCCTTGGCAAGCTTGTCCAGCCGCACGATGGGCGTGTCGCCGATCGTTTCCGTGATCGAGGAATAGACGCGGCCGCGGCCGGGCTTGCGTGTGTCGGACATGGGTTTCTCCCTTGGGCGTAAATTGTCGAGCTATGAGAATAGGAACAATGATCGCGCAATTCCAGAACGACAAACACCGCGCAGCGATCCGCCGAAGGAAAAACCACTGGCGAAGTCGTTGTTCGGGAAAAGTTTTTTCAGCTGGCGCGAACCGCGATATAGGCCGCCGTGCCGGCAAGCACGCTGGCCGCAACCCGGTTCAGCGCTTTCAGGGCCTTCGGTTGCTTGAGCAGCAGACGCGCACGCGAGGCGAGCAGCATATAGGGTACGAGAACGCTCAAGAGCACCAGAAAGGTGGCGGTCAGGAGCAGGCCGTAGTCGCCGGGTCCGATCGCCCGAATGTCGATCAGCGTCGGCACGAGCGCCACGTAAAACAGCATCGTCTTCGGATTGCCGAGCGTGATCAGCAGGCCGGACAGAAAGGACATGGCCGAACTCGTCGACGGCTTCGCCTTGATGTCCTCCGGCAGCAGCCCTGCGCTCCACAGCTTCCACGCGATGTAGCCGAGGTAGAGGACGCCGGCAAACTTCACCACCAGGAAGGCTGTGGTGAAGGTCTGGGCAATCAGCGCCAGCCCGAGGATGACCGCGGTTAGATAGATCATGTCGCCGAGCGCGATGCCGAGGCCCATGAAGAAGGTTTCGCGGAAACCGGAGCCGAGCGCGCGCGCAACCAGCGCCGTCACGCCGGGGCCTGGAATGGCTGCGGCGATGAAGAGCGCGCCGCTATAGGCGATGAGGGCCGCGAGCGTCATGGAACGTCCTTCCGAAGATGATGCCGATTTCTACCTCAAGCGACTGAAAAAGCAAATCACCGAACTGCGACCGGCGGGCGTCCGCTGAAGAAATTGACCGGGTGACAAGTCTGGCGTTGTCCGCTGGTGCGAAATGCGTAGAGCTTGGCGAAAACGAGCGAAAGGCGCCTCTCCATGCCCGAGTTGAAGGATATGATCGGCTTTGCCCTCCTGGCCCTTGGCATGGTGCTGACGCCAGGCCCGAACATGATCTACCTGATCTCGCGCTCGATCAGCCAGGGGCCGGGCGCCGGCTTGATTTCGCTCGGCGGCGTGGCGCTCGGCTTCGTCGTCTATATGGTCTCGGCGGCACTCGGTATCACAGCGCTGCTTCTGGCCGTGCCACTCGCCTATGATGCGCTTCGCATCGCCGGTGCAGCCTACCTTCTCTATCTCGCCTGGCAGGCGGTCAGGCCCGGTGGACGCTCGCCCTTTCAGGTCAAGAACCTGCCGAAGGATGGGCCGAAGAAGCTGTTCGTCATGGGCTTCCTGACCAGCCTGCTCAATCCCAAGGTAGCGGTGCTCTATCTCTCGTTGCTGCCGCAGTTCATCCGGCCGGAGCTCGGCAACGTGCTCGGCCAGTCGCTGGTCTTCGGCTCGATCCAGATCGCGACCAGCGTCACCGTCAACGCCATGATCGCGCTCGCCGCCAGCGGCATCGCCGCTTTTCTTGCCGGGCGGCCGTTGTTCATGGTGGTGCAGCGCTGGGCGATGGGGACGGCGCTCTTCGGCTTTGCGCTGAGCATGGCCTCGGAAGCGCGGCGCTAACGCGCGCTTGCCGATGCCGCCCTCAACCCCGGAGCTGGCTTACTCGAAAACCGGTCGCATGAAGCTGCGCTCGTAGCTGAGGATGCAGCGCGTCTTCTCGGCATAGGCGAAGGCGTCCTGGCATTCCGGATCCGCGGCCATTTCCCGGCGGTAGTTTTCATAGTCGGCAAGGGTCGGAAAGCTGAAGAGCGCCAGGGCGATGTTGTTCGCCCCTTCATGCGGCAGGAAGTAGCCGTGATGCGTGCCGCCCAGCCGATTGACGAGCGGGATCCAGAGCTTGGCGTAATGTTCGAACTCGGCCGCCTTGTAGGGGTCGATAATGTATTTCAGGTAGCAGGTGATCATGCAGTTCTCCCTTCGCGTTCCCGCTTCCTGATAGAAGAGGGAAGGCGAAGTTTCCAGCCGAGAGTCATTCCGGCGGCGGCAACGAGGATCGCGACGGAGCCGGCGATCTGGATCGGCTGCAACTGGTGCCCGAAGGCGAGGCGGTCCACCACAATGGCGGCAATCGGATAGATGAAGGA
Organism: Ensifer sp. Root558; assembly: GCF_001427045.1. NCBI lineage: Bacteria > Pseudomonadati > Pseudomonadota > Alphaproteobacteria > Hyphomicrobiales > Rhizobiaceae > Ensifer > Ensifer sp. Root558. The sequence goes on from NZ_LMGC01000012.1 coordinate 266,105, forward strand.
AAGCGCCCCGGTCATGTGCGTCGGCAGCCGCTGGATCGCGCCGTAGAGCAGCACATACATCAGCCCGGTGTGGATGACGCCGAGGGTCAGGACGATCGACCATTGCGTTGCACCTGACGGGGCGGGTGCGGCAAGCGCCATCGGTGCCAGCATCACGGTGCCGGTGATCACCTGGATCAGCGCAATCAGATGCGGCGGCGTGCCCTTGAGCAGCTTGGTCGCAATCGCCGCGATCGCGTAGAAGAAGGCAGCACCGATCGAAAGGGCCACGCCGATCAGATAATCTTCAGGCGCGAAGCCTTGGCCGGGCTTGGCCGAAATGATCGCGAGCATGCCGGCAAACGACACCAGGAGCCAGAAGATCTTGGTGACGGTGATCTTTTCGCCGAGGAACACGGCGCCGAGGCCCAAGAGCATGAAGGGCTGGGTGTTATAGACCATCGTCGCGATCGAGATCGATGCGTGGGAATAGGCGGCGAAGAGCAGCAGCCAGTTGACCACGATCGCGATGCCGCCGATGACCGAAAGCAGCAGCATCCGTCGGCTGAAGTGGCGACGGTCGAGAAGTCCGAGCGCCCAGGCAATGGCAACGAGCGTTATGGTCCCGAAGACGCAGCGCCAGAACACCACGCTCGTCACCGGCTGCCCCGACATCAGCACGAACCAGCCGATGGTGCCGGATATCAGCATCGCTGCCGTCATCTCGATGCTGCCGCGTTTGAGCTCGGTATTCATGATTTCTGCTCCTATTGGTGATCGCAGAATAGCCGGTGCTCATGGCCTTTCCCATAGATGAACGAAGGCAATTGTGCTAGGTTGCCTAATTATCGAAGTTCTGTTTGTTGTTGTGACTTATGGTGTCGTGATGCTGGACGAGATTGACCGACGAATCCTCGACATACTGGCCGCCAATGCTCGGGTGTCGCTGAAGGAGCTGGCGCAGGAGGCCGGGCTCTCGTCGCCGAGCGCTGCGGATCGGCTCCGCAAGCTGGAAGAGCGCGGCGTCCTCGACGGTTTCACAATCGCCCTCAACCCCGCCAAGGTCGGCTACCCGCTGCAGGCGGTAATCCGCGTGCGACCGATGCCGGGCATGCTGCACATCGTCGAGCGGCTGATCCAGGAGACGCCGGAATTCGTCGAATGTGACAAGGTCACAGGCGACGACTGCTTCATCGCCAAGCTCTACGTGCGTGACATGGCGCAGCTCGACATGATCCTCGACCGGATCGCCGAGAAGGCGCAGACCAACACCTCGATTGTCAAGTCGACACCGGTCAAGCGCCGCCTGCCGCCTTTGGTTTAAAAGCAATCCCAGGAAAAGTGCGAAGGGGTCGCCGTCGGTCGATCAGACGCCGGTCGAGCCGAAGCCGCCGGCGCCGCGTGCCGTCTCGCTTGCGCCGTCGGCCTCGCGAACCGTGACCTGCGTGACCGGTGCGATCACCATCTGGGCGATGCGCATGCCGCGCTCGATGATGAACTCCTCGTCGCCGAGATTGACGAGCAGCACCTTCACTTCACCGCGATAGTCGCTGTCGATCGTACCGGGCGTGTTGAGGCAGGTGATGCCGTGCTTGAAGGCGAGGCCAGAGCGCGGGCGGATCTGCGCCTCGTAGCCGGCGGGCACTTCGAAAATGAAGCCGGTCGGAACGAGGGCGCGCTTGCCGGGGGTGAGCATCAGCGGGCGATCGGCGGGGACGCCCGCGCGCAAATCCATGCCGGCGGCGCCTGCGGTCTCGTAGGCCGGAAGCTCCAGGCCTTCGCCGTGCGGCAGACGAACGAGGTTGAGGGTCGGGCGGGATAGGGAAGTGTGCGTGCTCATGCCCGCATAAGCCGGGCCACGGGCGCCTCGGTCAATTGCATAATCGGGGCCGAGCCTGTAAAGGACGCGGCAACTCACAGGATTTTACGACATGGCTGAAACTCTCGCCGAGGCGGTCTCCCGCCGCCGCACATTTGCGATTATCGCCCACCCGGACGCCGGTAAGACCACGCTCACGGAAAAGTTGCTGCTGTTCGGCGGTGCCATCCAGCTCGCCGGTGAGGTCAAGGCCAAGAAGGACCGCATCCAGACCCGTTCGGACTGGATGAAGATCGAGCGCGAGCGCGGCATCTCGGTCGTCACCTCGGTGATGACCTTCGAGTATGGCGGCAACGTCTTCAACATTCTCGATACGCCCGGTCACGAAGACTTCGCCGATGACACCTATCGCACGCTGACGGCGGTGGATGCGGCCGTCATGGTCATCGACGCCGCCAAGGGTATCGAACCGCGCACTCTAAAGCTCTTCGAAGTCTGCCGCATGCGCGACATCCCGATCATCACCTTCGTCAACAAGATGGACCGCGAAAGCCGCGATCCCTTCGAGATCCTGGATGAGGTCGAGGAGAAGCTGGCGCTCGACTGCGCGCCGGTGACCTGGCCGATCGGCCGCTCGAAGACTTTCTGCGGGTCCTACAACCTCGCCGACAACACCGTGCGCGGTTCGGACACGCAGGAAATCCCGACCAAGGTCAACGGCCCGGAAATGGCCTCCCATCGCCTGCCGGAAAACGAGCGCGACGCCTTTACCGAAGAGCTGATGCTGGCGATCGAGGCCTGCAAGCCCTTCGACAAGAAGGCCTTCCTCGAAGGCCATCTGACCCCGGTCTTTTTCGGCTCGGCGCTGCGCAACTTCGGTGTGCGCGATCTCATCAATGCGCTTGGCGACATCGCCCCGCCACCGCGCGACCAGGTAGCGGATATCCGCACGGTGCATGCGACCGACGACAAGATGACGGCCTTCGTCTTCAAGATCCAGGCCAACATGGACCCGAACCATCGCGACCGCATCGCCTTTGCGCGCGTCTGCTCCGGCAAGCTCGAGCGCGGCATGAAGGCGCGCCTGTCGCGCACCGGCAAGCAGCTTGGCCTCAGCGCCCCGCAGTTCTTCTTCGCCTCGCAGCGCCAACTCGCCGACACGGCTTACGCCGGCGACGTCGTCGGCATCCCGAACCACGGCACGCTCCGTATCGGCGACACGCTGACGGAGGGCGAGCCGCTGGTGTTCCAGGGCGTGCCGAACTTCTCGCCGGAAATCCTGCGCCGCGTGCGGCTCGAGGATGCGATGAAGGCGAAGAAGCTGAAAGAGGCGTTGCAGCAGATGGCGGAAGAAGGCGTCGTGCAGCTCTTCTCGCCGGAAGACGGTTCGCCGGCGATCGTCGGCGTCGTCGGTGCGCTGCAGCTCGACGTGTTGAAGGAGCGCCTCAGTGCCGAATACGGCCTGCCGGTTTCGTTCGAAATGTCGCGCTTCTCTGTCTGCCGCTGGATTTCGTCCGACCAGCCGGCCGAACTCGACAAGTTCGTCACGGCCCGTCGTGGCGACATCGCCCGCGATCTCGATGGCGACCCGGTGTTCCTGGCGCAGGACAGCTTCTCGCTGCGCTACGAAGCCGAGCGCTATCCGGCGATCAAGATGGTCGCGATCAAGGAATATCACGTCGCCAAGGCGGCCTGATTGTCCTGTGTCCGGCCGGTGCCCAGGCATCGGCCGGTCTCGCGGCGCTCAAACGCCGTTTTCTGAACGAAATCCCTAAACCGAAAAATCGAAACGCGGCGACGAACGATCGAGCATGGCGATGCTCGGGCGGGCACCCCAGGTCTGTTCGATTGCCTGCGAAAGTGCTGTGAGCAGGCGTTCGGTGTCCTCGCATGCCGTCTTGTGCAGCGCTTCCGCCACGATCAGCGCATGCGTCGTCTGCGGCCGGGTGGCCGAAAGACCGCTCTGCCGGTTGGTCCAGCGCCGGGCATGCGCCCGCCCCTCGGCATCGGCGAAGATCACTTCGCCTGGTTCGGGGCTCTCCGTTTCTCCTGAGAACGTCAGATAGCGTTCGCTGCCGGCCGCCCGGCGGACGTGCAGAAAACCGCTGACGTGGGAGAGGTCGAAGACGGCGATCGGAATGGCGAAGGCGAGCGAAGCGGCGTTGCAAAGATCGATCAGCGGATGGATCGACGGCAGGTCGCCTTCCTTGCGGAAGCGGCGAAGCAAGGCTTCGGCTGCCGAGCGGTATTGTGTCGGCTTCAATCCCATCTTGGCAAAGGTCCGGCGCCACGCCTGGATCTCGGGCAGGTCGCTTTCCGAACCCGCGCCGAGACGATCATTTGCGCTCGCCTGGAACTGGCGAACATGGTCCTCGACCGAGACGCCGCCATTTATGCCATCGATGAAAAGCGCGCCGGCGCTCAGCTCCGGGAAATCGCGCCAGATGTCGTCTGCGTGCTGGAAGTGCATGGAAGTCCTCGAATTGGATGCGTTCATTCTGGTTCAAACCTCCGCGACCGGAAAGGCGCGTGCCGTCCTTCGGCCGGCGAGGATCTGGGGTAGGGTCAGGCCGAGGACGGCGGCGAGCACGCAGCCGATCCCAAGCAATTGAGGGGCGCCGACCGGCTCGTCGAGCAGGAGAAAGGCGAAGGCGACGGCTGAAACGGGCGCCAGCGCCGTGAAGACGGAGGCCTCGGTGCCGCTTACTTTGGCCGATCCCGCATACCAGAGCAGGAAGCCGGCAACGGTCGGGATGAGGGCGTAGTAGAGAACCGCAACGATTGCGCCCCTGTCGATCTCGGCCGTCGCATGCGTCTCGAAGAGCGCAGGGATGATGGCGACCGCGAAGCCGAGGCCGGCCATCAGCGTCGAAAGAGCCAGCGGCGAGATCTCCGTCTTCACGCGCTTGTTGAGAAGGATGAACAGGCCTTCGCATATGACGGCGCCAAAGATGAGGGCGATGCCGAGCGGCGAATGGGTGCCGCCTTCGCCGGGCTTGAAGACGATGGTCAGCACGCCGGCTGCGGCAAGTGCGATCGCCGCAAGCACTTTGCGGTCCGGGCGCTCGCCGAGAAGAAGGATGGCGATGGCGGCGGAAACCACCGGCAGCGTACCGATCACCACGCCGGCATCGGTTGCCGAGGTCAGGCTGAGGCCGGCGATCAAAAGCGTCGTATAGCCGACGCTGCCAGCGCCGGCTTGGGCGATGAGGAGAAGCCAGTCGCGGCCCTTAAGTTTCGGCCATGACGTCCTGGTGAGCCACATCAACAGCAGGAAGAGCGGGAAGGCGACGGCGAAGCGCAGCGCGGTGGCCGTGAACGGTGGCAGGCCCGTCGCGATGATCTTGCTGGCGATCACCGTACTACCGACGAGGATCATCGCCAGCGACAGATAGAGATAGCCTTGAAATTTTCCCAACATGTCCGTTCTCCGTTGCTCCGCCGCGCTTGTCGCTGCGCAGCCGGTGCAGCAATGCTCCGGGGGAGGGCTCGGGTCTTGAACGGAATTGCGGGCGTTACTTTTTGGCCTCGGCATAGATGCCCGGCGAGAGGCCATATTTGCTGACGAAGACGCGGGTCATGTGGCTCTGGTCGGCGAAGCCGGCCGCGAACGCGGCCTCCGCCAGCGGCACGCCACCGCCGATCAGGCGGCGGGCGAGATCGATGCGGCGCTGGACGATATAGGCATGCGGCGTCAGGCCGACGGCGCTTGCGAAATTGCGCACCAGTTGAAAGCGGCTGAGCCCGGCTTCGGCGGCGAGATCGGCGAGCGTGATCGCGGCCGTCGGATCGTCGTCGATCATCGTCTTGGCCGCCGTGACTGTTGCCGGCCGTTCACGCTGGTGTCGCCTGCCGGTGGCAAGAACGCCTGCAAGCAGCAGCAGGAGCTGCTCCTCGTGCCGGATGGCGTCGCCCATGGCCGTCGGATCAGTGATGGCCGCAAACAGTGCCCGAAAGTGATCTGCGACCTCCCGGTCGTGGAAGGCGGGGGCAGTGAACTCGCCGGAATGCGCGCGGCCCTGGCTGATATCCTCGGCGGCAGTCGCGATGACCGAGGGATCGAAGTAGAGCATGCGCCAGGCGCGGCCGGCATCACCGATCGGCGTTCCGTCATGCACCTCGCCGGGGTTGACGGTGATCATGTCGCCGGCGCCGGCTTCGACCATGCCGCGGCCGCTGAGCGACTTCTGCGCGCCCTGATAGATGAGACCGATGCCGAACTGATCGTGCGTGTGGCGGGCGAAGGACTGGCGCGTTTCGGCCTCGACAGCGTCTATGCCCGCGGCGGCACTGCGCAGCATACTGATCTTGCCCTTCGCCATCCCGCGCGCCTGCTCCGTTCTCCAGCTTTGTCTTGTACACCGCGGCGCCGCATCCGGCCATCGCAATGACGCCTCATGACGCCTCCTGCTCCGGCTGACATCGGTGGGTCGCAGAAACTTTCATCTTTCCGGCGTTGCAATCACCGGCCGCATCCTTACGTTGCGGTGCCGGGCGGCTGAGACAATAGGAGATGGTCGAAATGCTGGATCTTCGTGTTCACTTTCTCGAAGCGGACGGGTCTCTGGCGCCGTGGCACGAACGAATACGGGAGGCCGTGCGGGAAACCGCCGAGCGTGTCGGCGCGGCGGTTTCTGCCTCGGACAGCGCCGCCCCCATCGATGTCCTCGTCGAGTATCGTGCGGGCGAGACGATCCCTGAACTCGGTGTTGCGGGCGCCTGCTACCGCAGGGCGCTGGTCTTCTTCACGGTCGATCCCGGCAACGAGAATTTCGAGGCGAGCCTTAGTGCGGGAGAAGTGCGCAAATTGCTGACGCACGAACTGCATCATTCCTTTCGCCACGCGACCTGCGGCTATGGTTCCAAGCTCGGCGAAGCGCTGGTCAGCGAGGGGCTGGCCGATGCTTTCGATGCCGAGATCAACGGCGGCGACGGCCATGTGTGGAATCATGCGCTCAACGCCGCGGATTGGGAAAGCTTGTTGGAGCGCGCCGAACGAGAGCTTTGGACCGAGACCTATGATCACGCAGGCTGGTTCTTTGGCACCGATCGATCTCTGCCGCGCTGGGCCGGCTACACGATCGGCTATCATCTGGTGAAGACTTATCTTGCTGTCAATCCGCAGGCGCGCCCATCGCAGATGACGGCGACGCCGGCATCGGCCGTGATCGGCGAAGCATGGGCGCCGTTCAAGGATCGTCTGCTCGTCGCCGCATGATGGTTCAGGCCGAGATGGCTAAGCGTGAGACGCCTCGTCGCGATCGCGGCCCGGCAGCTTCCTGACGTCGCCGATCCAGGGCAACGCCGAGGAACACCAGATCTGTGACCGCGGTCTGAGCTGCCGGCGCTGGTTGATCGTTCCCACCCGGATGCCAACCTCCAGCGCGTCCTCGTCGGTGCCGGTCGTGTAGATCGGCGAGCCGCAGTTCGGGCAGAAGAACTGCAGCCGCTGCCGCCCGTTTGCGCCGATCTTCACATAGAGCTTCGGTTCGCCGCCGGTCAGCCGAAAGTTCTCCCGTTCCGTGCCCGCGGTGACGCGGTAGGCCGATCCCGTCAGTTGCTGGCAATCGGTGCAATGGCAGATCCCGACATCGGCCGGGTCGATCTCCGCCTCGTAGGTGACGAAGCCGCAGTGGCATTGCCCGTCGATATGCATGGAGCCCTCCCTGAAAGCGGGAAAGCTAGGGCGGTCCGGGCGAAAGGCTATGCCGCTCTCATCCGCCCGAAGCCTCATTGGGCGATCGGGCTCAAGGATCGCAGCGTCTCGCCCCGCCGTTCGGCATGGACGGAGAGCGGTGGAGCGCCACCGTTTGGTTCGCCGCCGCTTACACGCCGGTAAACAGCCACTCGTGTTCGCGGGCGTTGTGGAACTTCCAGATGCGCTTCGGTCCGGCCATGACGTTGAGATAATAGACGTCGTAGCCGTGCACGGCAGCGACCGGATGATAGCCCCTCGGCACCAGCGTCACGTCGCCGTCCTCGACTGCCATGGTCTCGTCGAGCGAGCGATCGTCGGTATAGACGCGTTGCATCGCAAAGCCCTGGGGCGGGTTCAGCCGGTGGTAATAGGTCTCTTCCAGATAGCTCTCGGCCGGCAGGTCGTCCTGGTCGTGCTTGTGCGGGGGGTAGGAGGAAGTATGGCCACCGGGCGTGATCACCTCGACGACGAGCAGCGACTGCGCCGAGCCGTCATCTTCCGGCATGATGTTGGTGACGTAGCGGGTGTTGGTACCCTTGCCGCGGGTCATCTGCGGATGGGTGCCCGGTGCGATCACCTTCGCCTTGAAGCCGTCGCCGCCCGGGGCCGAGCAGATGGCAAGGTCGAGGTCGGAGGTGGCCGTTGCTTGCCAGCGGCTGCCCTTCGGCACGTAGACGGCATAGGGCTGGCCCTCGAAGGGGGTCATGCGCTCGCCGAGCTCGCCGAGGCTTTCGCCGTCGACGGCGACCTTCGCCTTGCCGGACACGAGCACCAGGCAGGTTTCCTTGTCGCCGGTCTCGCCCTCGGTCGTCTCGCCCGCTTTCAGCCGTTCCAGCGCGAAGCCGACATAGGTCCAGCCGGCGCTCTCCGGCGTCACGTTTTGCATGAGGCCCGATTTGGCCTTCGGTTTGACGAGCAGCTTGGACATGTCGATCTCCCTGATACTTTTTCTGGAGCCGCGCCGAATGGTTGGCCTGCCCCTCACCCTAGCCCTCTCCCCGCTTACGGGGAGAGGGGATTTTCGGAGTTTGCGTCGCGCTCCCCACCTCTACGTCGCGAGGGACCGGAGGGCGCGGCCTATCCCTTCACCCCGCCGGCGGGGAGAAGGTGGCGGCAGCCGGATGAGGGCCTCCCTCACCGTGCGGATGAGGGGCACGCCCCGCGAAGTCCGGCGACCGAAAGTGACGGCTTACTTGTCGAGCCCGGCTTCCTTTGCGAAGGCCTTCAGCGACTTCAACCCAAGTGACTGGTATTCGAAAGGGTTGCGCACGGCCGAATCCTGTTCCGCCTCGATCACCAGCCAGCCGGAATAATCGTGCTCGGCGGCGATCTTCAGTACGGGCAGGAAGTCGACGCCGCCTTCGCTGTCGCCGGGAACCGTGAAGACGCCACGGCGCACGCCTTCGAGGAAGGAGAGGCCTTCGCCCTCGACGACCTTGCGGACAGCGGGACGCACGTTCTTGCAATGGATGTGGCGCACGCGGTGCATGTATTTCTTCGCGACCTCGGCCGGATCGGAACCGCCGAACCAGGCGTGGCCGGTGTCGAGCAGCAACTTGGTCGCCGGGCCGGTGTTCTGCATCAGGAGATCGATTTCCTCACCGGTCTGGACGATCGTGCCCATGTGGTGATGGTAGACGAGGTCGATGCCCTGGTCGGCACAATATTGCGCGATCGCTTCGAGGTCGGCGCCGAACTTCTTCCACTGGTCGGCCGGCAGCACCGGCTTGTCGTTGGCGACCGACTTTCCGTCGTCGCCATGGATGGCGTTCGAGGTTTCGCAGACGATTGCCACCTTGCAGCCATTGTGCTTCAGGAGATCGAGATGCGGCTGGATCGCCTTCTTCTCGGCCTCGACGTCGTGGGTGAGCAGGTTGGTCGAGTGCCAGCCGGAGACGAAGACGAGATCGTAGGAGCCGAGCTTCTGCTTCAGTGCTTCCGGATCGGACGGCATCTTGTGGCCCTTCTCGATGCCGTCGAAGCCGATCTTCTGGCAATCGGACAGGCAGTCCTCGAGCGTCAAATGCGCGCCGATTGAATGATCGTCGTCGTTGCTCCAGGCGATCGGGTTAGTTCCGTAGCGGATCATGTCTTTCACTTTCTGATGCCATCCGCGGAAGGCGGATGTTTTGTGAGCATAAACGGGAAAAGCGCCCGCGCGAAAACGCGGGCGCCGAAAGGGCAATCTTAGCCGAAGCGCTGTGCGGCGAGCGCCTTCTCATAACCCTCGCGCGCCGCGTTGACCTGGGCGCGGCCCGAGACCTCGGGCACTGCGACATCCCACCAGTGGCCGCCGGCCTCGGTCGTGATCAGCGGATCGGTGTCGATGACGATCACGGTCGTGCGCGTCTCGCTCGCGGTCTCCTTGAGCGCTGCTTCGAGCTCGGAGATCGAGCCGACCTTGCGGGTGACGGCGCCCATCGCGCCGGCATGCGCCGCGAAGTCGATCTGCGGCAGTTCGACGTGATGGGTGTCCTTCAAGAGATTGTTGAAGTTGGCGCCACCGGTGCCCATCTGCAGTCGGTTGATGCAGCCGTAGCCGGCATTGTCGAGCAGCACGATCGTGAACTTGGCGCCAAGCATGATCGAAGAGGCGATCTCCGAATTCAGCATCATGTAGCTGCCGTCACCGACCATGACGATCACGTCGCTCTCGGGCTTGGCGAGCTTGACGCCGAGACCGCCGGCAACTTCGTAACCCATGGTCGAGAAGCCGTATTCCATGTGGTAGCCGCCGGGCTCTTCCGCCTGCCAGAGCTTGTGCAACTCACCGGGTAGACCGCCGGCGGCGCAGACGAGCGTCGTGTTCTTGCCGCCGCGGGCGCGCTGCACGGCGCCGATCACCTGGGCGTCGGAGGGAAGGGCCGCATTGGTCGTGGCCGTCGCCTTGTCGGCCGCCGCCAGCCATTCCGCCTTGCCGGCCTTGGCCTTCGCGGTCCAGCTCGGATCGGCCTTGTGGCCGCCAAGACCGCCGGAGATGCGGTTGAGACCGGCGCGGGCGTCTGCGATCAGCGGCAGGCCGTTGTGTTTGCCGGCGTCGAAAGGCTGAACGTTGAGGCCGATGATCTTCAGGCCCTCGTTCTTGAAGAGCGCCCAGGAACCGGTCGTGAAGTCCTGCAGGCGCGAGCCGACGGCGAGAACCACGTCGGCATCCTCGGCAAGCGCGTTGGAGGCGGTGGTGCCGGTCACGCCGACCGAGCCCATGTTGAGCGAATGCGAATGCGGCAGCGCCGACTTGCCGGCCTGCGTCTCGACCACGGGAATGCCGTGGCGTTCGGCGAAATCGCCGAGCTCCTTGCTCGCTTCGGAATAGAGCACGCCGCCGCCGGCGATGATGATCGGCTTCTTTGCTTCCTTCACCGCCGCGATCGCCGTCGCCAGTTCGTCGAGATCCGGCTCGACGCGGCGCGGCACCCAGACCTTCTCGTCGAAGAAGTTTTCCGGATAGTCATAGGCTTCCGCCTGCACGTCCTGGCAGAGCGACAGCGTCACCGGGCCGCAATCGGCCGGATCCGTCAGCACCTGCATGGCGCGGCGCAGCGCCGGGATGATCTGTTCGGGCCGGCTGATGCGGTCGAAGTAGCGCGAGACCGGGCGGAAGCAGTCGTTCGCCGAGATCGTGCCGTCGCCGAAGCTTTCCACCTGCTGCAGCACCGGATCGGGGCGGCGGTTGGCGAACACATCGCCGGGCAGGAAGAGGACCGGCAGGCGGTTGACATGGGCGAGTGCTGCCGAGGTCACCATGTTGAGCGCGCCGGGGCCGATCGAGGTGGTGCAGGCCATGAAGCGGCGGCGGAAGCTCGCCTTGGCAAAGGCGATCGCCGCATTCGCCATGCCCTGTTCGTTCTGGGCGCGGTAGGTCGGCAGCGTGTCCTTGATCGCGTGCAGCGCTTCGCCGACGCCGGCGACGTTGCCATGGCCGAAGATGGCGAAGACGCCGCCGAAGATCGGCACCTTCTTGCCTTCGATGACGGTCATCTGGCGGGTCAGGAACCGCGCCACGGCCTGGGCCATAGTCAGGCGCACGGTCTTCTGGCTCATAATCTGTTTCCTCCTCGTGGCGGAATCGTCCCGTTCCGCCCTGTCCGGCATTATCGACTGATATCTGTCGATCCTATGCCGCCTTTGTTTCACCCAGTTGCAGCCAGAGATCGACCAGGGCCTTGAATTTTCCGGCCATGTCGGCGATCGCCTGGTCGTCGCTCATCGTGCCGCCGAGCCAGGCCCGGCCGGCATCGGCGAAAATCGTTCGGCCGACGGCAAAGCCCCGGACCGTCTTCGAAGTGCGGGCGGCTGCAAAGCCGTCCTTGAGCTGCTCATAGGGCGCTTCGAGGCCCAAGAGCACCACGCCGCGGCAGAGCGGGTCGCGTGCCTCGATGACGGCATCGATCGCTGCCCAGGCGCCGCGGCTCGCCTGCGGCTCGAGCTTCCACCAGTCCGGCTTGAGCCCGGCATCGTAGAGTTCGGTCAGTGCCCGCGGAATGGTCTGGTCGTCGAGCTTGCCGTGCTTGCCGGCAATGATCTCGATCAGGATCTCACGGCCAACCTTGCGCGCCGCTTCGAAGGCGGAGCGGAGCTTTGCCACCTGCTGGGCTTTCAACTCCGCCGGATCGTCCGGGTGGTAGAAGGAGAGCACCTTGATGCAGTGGTCGACCGGCCAGTCGATCAGGCGACTGCCGAGATCCTGGCTGAATTCGAATTGCAGCGGCCGCGAGCCCGGAAGCTCGATCGGCTTGCCGATCCAGAAGTCGCGATGGGCGCCGGCGGCGTAAAGCGCGTCGCGGCCGTACTTGTCGTCGATCAGCATGCCGAAGCCGGAGCGGCCGGCCGCGACCTGTGCGGCGGCCTTTACCGCCAGCACCTTGAAGGCGGGAATGCGGTCAAGCAGAGCCTGGTCGCCGGCGGCCATGTCTTCGAGCTGGCTGCGATGATCGATCGCCAGCGCCATCAGAAGCGGGATATCGCGGCGACGTGTGGTTGCCCAGTGAACGTGGTTGATCGCCTCGTCCTTGCGCAGGGCCCGTTCTTTGCTGCCCTTTTCCAGGAAGAACTGCAGTTCCGTCCAGGTCGGGATTTCAGGCGCACAGAGCAGGCGCGAGACAGCGAAGGCGCCGCAGGCATTGGCCCAGGTAGCAGACGTCGCGTGCGGCTCGTTTTTGAGCCAGCCGCGCAGGAAGCCGGACATGAAGGCGTCGCCGGCGCCGAGCACGTTATAGACCTCGATCGGAAAGCCCTTGCCGACGATGCCGTCTTCGAGGTCGTCGGTGATCGGACCGTCATAGACGATGCAGCCCATCGGTCCGCGCTTGAGCACAATCGTCGCCTTCGAGAGCGAGCGGATCGTCTTCAGCGCCTGGAGCAGGTCACTTTCGCCCGAGGCGATCAGCACTTCCTCTTCCGTGCCGACGATCAGGTCGCAATCGGCAAGAACCGTTTTCAGATGCGCCGAAACGCGATCCGACGCGATATAACGGCTTTCGCCGGCGTCATGGCCGGCAAGGCCCCAGAGGTTCGGACGGTAGTCGATGTCGAAGACGACCTTCGCGCCGTTTTCCTTGGCAATGCGGATCGCCTTGCGCTGGGCGGCGTCGGTGTTCGGCTTGGAGAAATGCGTGCCCGAGACGAGCACTGCGCGGGCGGAACGGATGAACTCCTCGGAAACGTCATCTTCGCAAAGCGCGTTGTCGGCGCAGTTGTCGCGATAGAAGAGCAGCGGGAAGGTCTTGTCGTTTTCGACCGCGAGGATCGCGAGCGCCGTCAGCCGCTCCGGATCGGTGACGATGCCGCGGGTCTCGACGCCTTCGCGAGTGAGCTGCTCGCGGATGAAGCGGCCCATCTGTTCGTCGCCGACGCGGGTAAGAAGCGCTGACTTCAGACCCAGGCGGGCGGTGCCGACAGAGATGTTGCAGGGGCAGCCGCCCACTGACTTCGCAAAGCTCGAAACATCTTCAAGTCGCGTGCCGATCTGCTGGCCATAGAGATCGACCGAGGCCCGGCCGATGGTGATCAGGTCGAGCGGCTTTGCTCCCTGTGCCGAAACGTTCTGGCTCACTGCTTCCTCCCCGCGGACACCTTGGCGGGCCCGACCATTTCCGTACTGTGGGTGATGGTCGTATGAAACATAAATTCCGACGTTTCGTCAATATGGAATTTTCATTCTATCTGTGCCGTTTTGCCTAGCCGCCCTCGGCGAGGCGCTGGCGCTTCTCGGCGATGGCGACCGTCAGCGCCATGGCAAACGCCATGCTGGCGGAAAGAGAACGGAAGCCGGCATGGTCGGCCTCGACCAGTTCGAACCAGACCTTCGAGGATTCTGCCAAGGGCGAGAAGGCCGAGTCCGTCAGCGACACGACGGGGACCTTGCGTTCGGCGAGAAGCCGCGCCTGGGCCGCACTTTCGGAGGCGTAGGGCGAGAAGCTGACGGCAAAGGCGGCATCGTTTTTCGTCGCCATCGCCAGCATGTCCTCGTCGATGCCGGCGGCGGTGCCGACGAGCTGGTATTTCACCTTCAGCTTGCCGAAGGCATAGGCCATGTAGCTGGAGATCGGATAGGAGCGGCGCTTGGCGATCAGGTAGACGGTGTCGGCCTTGGCGAGGATATCGACGGCGCGTTCGAAGGCTTCAGGATCCACCGAGGAGGCGATGTTGTCGAGCGAGCGGTGGGCGGCAGCGACGAAGCCGTTGAAGATCGAACCGCTTTCGAGCTTGCTGTGGTCGTTGGCGCTGAGCGCCTTCAGCCGGTCCTCATAGCCGGGCGTGCGCTCACGCAGCCGGGCGCGAAAGATCTGCTGCAGGCTGGAAAAGCCCTCGAAGCCGAAATACTGGGCGAAGCGCACCAGCGTCGACGGCTGCACTTCGGCGGAAGTCGCGATGCTCGCTGCCGTGCCGAAGGCGATTTCATCGGGATTGTCGAGCGAATAGGCGGCAACCTGGCGCAGCCGTTTCGGCAGCTCCGCCTTGCGTTCCAGAATGGCGGCCTTCAGCGCCTCGAAATCCTGCGGCACCTCTGTCGTCGTTTCCGGCATGGCCATGTCTCGCTCGTCTCCCTCGATGTCAGTCTGGCTTTCGGCCTCACCCTAATCGATTAGTCGGGAACGGGATAGAACAGGCATTCTATTTTTCTCGGAGCATGTCCAGGAAAAGTGCGAAGCGGATTTCCGTCCGGAATGCGCACCAAAACAGAGAGCATGTCCAGGAAAAGTGCGAAGCGGATTTCCGTCCGGAAATGCGCAGCAAGACGGGCGGCATTTCCAGCAAAAGTGCGTAGCGGTTTAGCGTCCCGACGTGCGTGCAAAAATAGATGGTTTTCCTACGAGACGCCGGCCGTCGAAGCCGCCTAGATCCGCACCCATTCGTTTGTCTTGGCCGATTGATAGGTCGCCGAAAGCACCTTCTGCACCTCGTAGCCTTCGCGGAAATCGGTCGAGGGAGACTTGCCGCCGGCGATGGCGTCGAGGAACTCCTTCACCTCGATGGCCTTCAGGTCGTTGAAGCCGATCTGGTGGCCCGGCGCTACGCAGAACGCGCCATAGGGCGGATGCTCCGGTCCGGCCCAGATGGTGCGGAAGCCGCGGGTGCGGATATCATCGCCCGTCTTGTAGAGGCGGATTTCGTTCAGCCGCTCCTGGGTGAAGACGATGCTGCCCTTCGAACCGTAGATCTCGAAATCGTGCTGCATCTTGCGACCGGTCGCGATCCAGCTTGCCTCGAAGCTGCCGGTGGCGCCGTTTTCGAAGCGCACGAAGGCGCGGGTGATGTCGTCGACCTCGACGGCGCGGGTTTCGCTGGAGCCAGCGGACACCGGGCGTTCCGGGATCTGGATGATGGTTTCGGCAAGCACCTGTTTGATCGGGCCGACGAGGTGGCGCATGGAGGCGATAATGTGGCTGCCGATGTCGGCAAGCGCACCGCCGCCGCTGGCCGGGTTCAGGCGCCAGCCCCACGGAACCTGCGCGTCGGCCATGAAGTCTTCCGCATGGATGCCGCGCATCGAGCGGATCTCGCCGATCTCGCCGCTTTCGATGATGTCCTTGGCAAGGAAGATCAGTGGGTTCTTCAGATAGTTGAAGCCGACCTGGGTCACGACGCCCGCCTTCTCGGCCGCCTCAACCATCTCGCGGCATTCCGCGACGGTCGGCGCCAGCGGCTTTTCACAATAGACGTGCTTGCCATGGGCGATCGCCGCAAGCGCCATCTCCTTGTGCAAAAGGTTCGGCGTGGTGATGTCGATGATGTCGATATCCGGATCGGTCAAGAGCTCGCGCCAGTCGGCGGTCGCCTTGCGGAAGCCCAGTTGACCGCGGGCGCGTTCGGCACTCTCGACGGTCACGTCGGCGACCGAAACCAGATCGAGCTCGAAGGGCAGGTCGAAGACCCGCGCGGCAATGGTGAAGCCGAGCGCATGGGCCTTGCCCATGAAGCCCGTGCCGATCAGGCCGATGCCGAGTTTGCGCTTGCTGCCCATGCTGAATTCCTCCCTGGCGGCGCTGCCGTGTTGGTCTGAAATGAAATGAATTTTGCAAGTTTTGTCAATATGGAATGTTTGTTCGAAATAGGATGGCGATACCGACGTTGTGCCGTTTGAAACAGCCAAAACTGTGCGTTCCGGTTAGCTTCACCTTGACGAAGGGGGAATGTGTTAACGCATTTTTACCATGTTCCGTTGGAACATCGCGTTTCGTCATGGTTAACGAATCGCTCCGCAGTGAACGGAGCGGAGCTGGAGTGAAATCAGCATGTGCCGCTGGGCAGCCTATCGCGGGGAGCCGCTGTATCTCGAGGAACTGGTGACCTCTCCGGCGCACTCGCTGATCGAACAGTCCCATTGCGCGACACGGGCCAAGACCGCCACCAACGGCGACGGCTTCGGCATCGCCTGGTACGGCGACCATCCCGAGCCGGGGCGCTACCGCGATATCCTGCCGGCCTGGTCCGACTGCAACTTGAAGAGCATCGCAAGGCAGATCCGCTCGCCGCTCTTCCTCGCCCATGTGCGCGCCGCGACCGGCGGCGGAACCAGGCGCGACAACTGTCATCCCTTCGTCTTCGGCCGCTGGTCCTTCATGCACAACGGCCAGATCGGCGACTTCGAGCATCTGCGCCGTCCGATGGAGAGCATGCTCGACAATGACCTCTATTCGGCGCGCACTGGCACGACGGATTCGGAGCTCCTGTTTCTTCTCGCCATGCAGTTCGGGCTCGACCGCGATCCGCTTGGCGCCATCGCCGAGGCGCTCGCCTTTATCGAACAGCTTGCCGAGCATCTGGAGCGGCAGGTGCTGGTGCGCTTCACCGCAGCTTTCTCCGACGGCCAGGATCTCTACGCCGTGCGCTACGCCTCCGACTGGAAGGCGCCGACGCTCTATGCCGCACCGATGGGCCCGAGCGGTGGCTATTGCCTCGTCTCCGAGCCGCTCAACGACGACGACAGTGCCTGGGTCGAAATCCCCGACGGCACCGCGGTCATCGTCGGCGAAAACGGAGTCGATGTTCGGCTGTTTTCGACCAAGGGCACGCCGGTCAGATCTCGCCAGATGGCCTGAGCCGGCGGCGCTTTCGGCTTCGACGAGGACGACGCGCCCCTCATCCGGCTGCCGCCACCTCCTCCCCGCAGGTGGGGAGGAGGGACGCGTGGCGCTCGCTCGTCCACGACTGGTTCTTCGAGAAAGCGACCGATTATCATCGTTCTCGAGGTTAGACGGGAGAAGCTAAGCCCGCAGCCAACGGGACGCGATATCGCGTGTGCCGCGTCCCCTCGCCCCGCTTGCGGGGAGAGGGTTCGGGTGAGGGGCATTTGCCATGAGATCGATTGTTTAGCGCGCCAGCTGCTCGGCAATCATCGCCGCCAGCTTCTCCGCCACCGCGTCCTTGTCCATCTCTGGCCAGTCGTCATTGCCGGCATGTGAGATCAGCTTCACCTTATTGCGGTCGCCGCCCATGATGCCGGTTGCCGGCGAGACGTCGTTGGCGAGGATGAAGTCGGCGCCCTTTCGCTCGAGCTTGGCGCGGCCGTTGTCGGCGACGTTTTCGGTCTCGGCGGCAAAGCCGATGACGAGCTTTGGCCGCTTCGCATGGTGGCCGACCGTCTTCAGGATATCGGGGTTTTCAGCAAGCTGCAGCGGCGGCGGCGCCTCGCCCGGCTTCTTCTTGATCTTGTTGCCGGCGGCCGTCGCCACCCGCCAGTCGGCAACGGCGGCGACCATGACGGCGACATCGGCGGGAAGGGCGGCAAGCACCGCATCGCGCATCTCTTCGGCCCGCTCCACATGCACGACTTTCACACCAACCGGATCCGGGATCGTCACCGGGCCGGAGACCAGCGTGACGTCGGCGCCGAGCTTTGCTAGCGCCGCGGCGATCGCATGGCCCTGCTTGCCGGAGGAGCGATTGGCAATGTAGCGCACCGGGTCGATCGGCTCATGCGTCGGCCCTGAGGTGACGACGACGCTGCGCCCGGCAAGCGGTTTTGGCGCGCCTAAGAGCAGGTCTTCAACGGCCGCGACGATCGCCAGCGGCTCACTCATGCGGCCTTCGCCGGCCTCGCCGCTTTCGGCCATTTCGCCCGCTTCCGGGCCGATGAAGCGGAGGCCGTCCCTCGCAAGCGTCGCCCGGTTGCGGCGCGTCGCCGGATGCGCCCACATTTTCGGGTTCATCGCCGGCGCAACCAGGACAGGGCGGTCCGTTGCCAACAGAATGGTCGAGGCGAGATCGTCCGCATGGCCGTTCGCCATCCTCGCCATCAGGTCGGCGGTCGCGGGTGCCACGACGATCAGATCGCATTCGCGCGCCAGCCGAATATGGCCGACGTCCTGCTCGTCCTCGCGCGAAAACAGGTCGAGATAGACATGCGAGGCCGAAAGCGCGCCGACGGCAAGCGGCGTCACGAACTCCTGTGCGCCCGCCGTCATGACCGGCCGCACGCTTGCACCGCGCTCCCTGAGCCGTCGGATGAGATCGAGGCTCTTATAGGCCGCGATGCCGCCGGAGATGATGAGGAGAATACGCTTGCCCGACAGTGTCATTTGCACCCGGCCCTTCGGCCGTCCTCTCGCCCGGCATGGGCTGCCGAGCCTACGCGATACCAGAATAGTCCAGGCGATCGGCCTCACCGACGCCTTTGATGTCGAACCTACTTGAGCGATCTGCCGGGCGCAACGTGTCCGGAGGGGCCGGCATGTCGAGGGGGCGGAACAAAAGCCGCGCCGCTTGTGTCAACCGGGGCAGGGGCTGTTGCCGAAGCCTGATAATGCGGTTAATCCGCTCTCAATCCGCGGGGGCTAAGCTTCTTCCATGCGAATAAATGCGATCACAAACTGGGCCTATGGCGTGACCGTCCTTCTGACGGGGCTTTCCGGTGCCGCCTTCATCCTGTCGACCGACAGCGCGATCAAGGAACGCCAGGCGGTTGAGCAACATCTGGTGCTTGATACACTCGGCGAAGAGCTTGCGCTCGGGGCTGAAACGCGAAGTGACGAGGCACGTCTTTATGTGATGCGCGGCGACGAGCGCCATCTGGAAGCCTTCCACCGCGCCGAGGAAGAAGAACGCCGGCGCGAGGAGGCGACCAAGACCGCGACCAATCTTGGCGCAACGCCGGCGGAGATCGCCGCCTTGCAGGATATCGTTCGCGAGGCGGAAGCGCTCGACAAGGTCGAGGTTGCCGCCATCGATGCCTATCAGAAGGGTGACCGCGCCGGCGCGCAGGTAAGGCTCTTTGGGCCCGAGCACGAGCGTCTGCAGACCGCCCTTCTTGAGACGGTGGCGCGGTTCAGGGACCTGACCAACGTCCGCACCGGCGCGGCCCTCAACGAGGCGCAGGAGCGCAGCGATTGGTATGCGGCGGCCGCCAAGACGATGCTCGGCATCACCGCCGCCCTGTTCCTGAGCGTGCTCTATTTCATCCTCAAGCGCCGCGTCGCCATGCCGCTTACCCGCATGAGCGGAATCGTCACCCGCCTCGCCGAGCAGGATTACGCCGTGGAAGTCCCGCTCGATCGCCGCAGCGACGAGATCGGCGAGATGAACAAGGCGATCCATATCTTCCGCGAAAACGGCCTGGAGCGGGACCGTCTGGACGCGGAGCGGCGGCTAGACCAGCAGACCAAGGATCTCATCCTGCAGATGATGCACCGGCTGCAGGCCTGCCAGAGCCAGGACGAACTGGCCGAGGTCGTCGCCCGTTTCGCGCCGCAGGTCTTTCCCAACCTCGCCGGCCATCTCTATGTGCTGAACGACAGCCGGACGCTCCTGTCGCGCGTCGGTACCTGGCTCGATCCGCAGCACTCGGCGCCGACGTTTCCGTCCAGCGCCTGCTGGGGGCTCCGCCGCGGCCGGCCGCATGTCAGCAACCGTGGCCACAGCGACATCGCCTGCCAGCACCTCGACGATGAAGGCGTGATCGGCCTCTGCGTGCCGCTGACGGCCCAGGGCGACACGATCGGGCTCCTCTACTTCGAGGAACGGTCTGAGGAGGAATTCGCGGTCGAGGCGTCGCGCCTCTATCTCGAACTGATCGCCGAAAACATCGGGCTTGCCGTCGCCAATCTTCAGCTGCGCGAGAAGCTTACCAATCTCGCCGTCCGCGATGCGTTGACGGGCCTGCTCAACCGGCGCTGCCTCGATGAGGCGCTGAACCGGCAGCCGCGCGGGCAGGCCGGCAAGCCGCTCAGCTGCCTCATGATCGACATCGACCACTTCAAGCGCTTCAACGATGAGTTCGGCCACGATGCCGGCGACGTCGTCATGCAGTATGTCGCGCAGATCATCGTCGACACGGTCGGCGATGCCGGCAGTGCCTACCGTTTCGGCGGCGAGGAGTTCACCGTGCTCATGCCCGACGCCGGCGAAGCCGAGGGCTTCGAGCTTGCCGAGCGGCTGAGGACGCGGATCGGCACGACGCCGCTGTCGCATCGCGGCCGGATTCTGGGCACGGTTTCGGTCTCGGTCGGCGTTGCCTCGGCGCCGGACGATGGGCCTGTAGCCACGCTCCTGACCCGGGCCGATGCCGCTCTTCTCGACGCCAAGAACCACGGCCGAAACCGGAGCGTGCGGGCCTCCGGGCTCGTCTTCGGCGACGACGAGGTGCAGCGCAGCCTCGCCTGATCCCCTGGCCCCCGCAGGTCTGTATCGAAGGGCCCGCCTTGAAACGGGCGCATTCGATGCTATCTATGACCGCGATAGAAATTTGAACAGGATACACGCATCGATGGATTTCACCCTGACCGCCAAGCCGAACCGTCTTGCCATCAGGGAAAACCGTATCCATGCCTGCTTCGATTTCACTCTCCCGTATTTCGTGGTCCGCGCCTGAGGGCCGAAGCCTCCTTTCCGATCTCGACCTGAGCTTTGGTCCCGTTCGCACCGGCCTTGTCGGTCGCAATGGCGTGGGAAAATCCACCCTGCTGCGACTGGTCGAGGGAACGCTGGCGCCGCAGGCCGGCAAGGTCAGCGTCGTCGGCAGCCTCGGCGTGCTCAGCCAGACCGTTCAGGTCGCGGCCGACGAGACCGTCGCCAATCTCTTCGGCGTCACCGACGCGCTTGCGGTTCTGCAGAAAGCAGAAGAGGGGGGCGCCACCCTTGACGAACTGGCTTCCGCCGACTGGACGCTGGAGGCCCGCATGGAGGAAGCGCTGGCGCGCGTCGGTCTGGACGCTTCGGCGGAAACGCGCCTTGCCGCCTTGTCCGGCGGGCAGATGACCCGCGTGAAGCTTGCCGCGCTCGTCTTCAAGGAGCCTGACTTCATCCTGCTCGACGAACCCACCAACAATCTCGACCGCGAGGGGCGGGCGGCCGTCGCTGCGCTGATGGCGGGCTGGCGCGGCGGCGCCATCGTCGTCAGCCATGATCGCGAACTCCTGGAAGAGATGGACGCAATCGTCGAACTGACAACGCTCGGCGCCACCACCTACGGCGGCAATTGGAGCCACTATCGTGAACGCAAGGCGATCGAGCTGGCGTCTGCTCGCCACGATCTCGCCGATGCCGAGCGGCGTCTGGCCGAGGTCGAGCGCAAGACCCAGGAGACGGCCGAACGCAAGGCGCGCAAGGATGCCGCCGGCCGCCGCAAGCGCGCCAAGGGCGACGAACCGCTGCTCTTGCTCGACGCCAGGAAGGAGCGTAGCGAAAAGACCGGCGGCGACAATGCCCGCCTTGCGGACCGGCGACGGGACCAGGCGGTCGGCGATCTCGTCGAAGCGCGCGAGCGCATCGAAATCCTGCAGCCGCTGACTGTTCGCCTGCCGCCGACCGGACTGCCTGCCGGTCGCAGTGTCCTGCAGGTCGATAACGTCGGCGTCGGCTATGAACGGGGGAAGCCGGTCGTCGACCGGCTGTCGCTCTCGATCGTCGGGCCGGAGCGCGTTGCGCTTACCGGCCGCAACGGTTCGGGCAAGACGACCCTGCTGTCGCTGCTGACGGGTGATCTACAGCCATGGTCCGGCAGCGTGCGCCTGCTCGTCGATCACGCCGTGCTCGACCAAAAGGTAAGCCTGCTCGATCCCGCGCTCTCTATCCGCGACAATTTTCGGGGTCTCAATCCTGATGCCAGCGAGAACGATTGCCGGGCAGCGCTCGCCCGCTTCATGTTCCGGGCCGATGCTGCCCTGCAGGTCGTCTCGAGCCTCAGCGGCGGCCAGATGCTGCGGGCCGGTCTGGCCTGCGTGCTCGGTGGTCGCAATCCGCCGCAGCTCCTGATCCTCGACGAGCCGACCAACCATCTGGATATCGATTCCATCGAGGCGGTCGAGGCGGGGCTCAGGGCCTATGACGGCGCGCTGCTCGTCGTCAGCCACGACCGGGCCTTCCTGGAGGCGATCGGCATCACCAGGCGGATCGAACTTTCCTGACGGGACTATTCCGCCCAGCGCGCGTCGCCGGTAAAGGCGATCGTCAGCCAGCGGTCATGGCCGGGATCACCGATCTCCTCGCCGATCTCGGCGCGGATCCGGTCGAGTTCGGCGAGCGTGCCGACCTTGGTTTCGGGCGTTCCGATCAGATAGACCTCGATCGTCTTGGAGCGCCCGACCTTGGCGACATAGGTGCGGTAATCGGCAAAGCCGTGGCGTGTGACGGCGTTCGCCGCTGCCTGCCGCACGCGCTCGTCAAGCTCGGCGGGTGCGACGAGGAAGATCTCCTTCAGCGCCTGGAAGACCGTGCGGATCGGCAGCGGGATCAGGCAGAGCGTCAGCACGATCAGGATCGCCGGGTCGACATAGGGCGTGACGTACTCGTAGGCCGTTCCCTTCAAGGCGGCGGCGATCGCAAAGGCGACGAGCAGGGCGGAGGTAATCGCGCCGGACATCGCCCAGGCGCGCACGTCGAGCGCCAGGAACTCCGAGCCGATCGGCCGGTTCGCCCGGCGTACATAGAAGAACATGAAGGCGCAGATCACCACGACGACGGCGGCATAGGCGATCGCCCAGTCGAAGGCGAGGTGATTGCCGCCCGACAGAATGGAGCCGACGGCGTTCACCATCGCGTAGAAGGAAAGCAGGGTCAGAAGGCCGGCATTGAAGAGCAGCACCATCGGTTCGATGTGCCAGAAGCCCATCTGGAAGCGCTTGCTCGGTTTCGGGATAAGCTGCGTCACGCCAAGCGCAAGCAAGGTCATGGAGGCGTCGACGGCCGAGAAGACGCCGTCGAACACGATGGAAACCGAGCCCGATAGCAGACCGAAGATAACGCCCGTCACCCCGACGACCACGGTGGCCGCGATCGATTGTTTGAGGACTGTCTGTTCGCTTGGCGCACTCATGATCTTGTTATTACTCCGGTTTTGGTGGGGTGCGTAGGCGTTGGCAGTGTCGAAATGGTGGCAAGACGGGTGGATGGCGCTGCAAGCATAGCGTTTCGGCCAGCCGCAAGACAGCCGCCCAGGGCCTGGTCCGGGGCGTGCAGTTGTCTTTCGCCGGTCGTGGGCTCAGAATTGACGAAGGCCCGCGGCAGGAGAATGGGCTGTGGAGGGGACATGATCGTCGAGATGCTGCTCGGTGCACTCTTCGTGTGTGGCACGGTCGCACTGACGCTTGCTGCGTACTTCCTGATGCGGCTGATCATGGGCGGCGAGGCCGAGGGCCATGAAAAGGAGCTGGCCAGTTCGGTCATCTTCCGGATCTCGGCACTGCATGGCCTGATCCTTGCGCTCGTGTTCGCGCAGGAGATGGTCGAGTACCAGCAGCTCAAATACGAAATGGCGACCGAAGCCGGCGCTATCGCCGACATCTACTATGATGCCGCACGCTACGGTGAAGGCTTCAAGGCACCGATCCAGCAGGCGATATCCGCCTACGTGTCCCAGGTGATCGACGGCGAGTGGCAATCATTGGCGGACAAGGGCCGTCTTTCAAATGAGGCCTGGGCGTTCTGGGACAAGGCCTACCAGCATGTGCTGAACCTCGTGCCCGCCGACAAGCGTCAGGAGAGCCTGCGCAGCCAGATGCTGGAGCGGCTGCACGACGTTTCGCAGAGCCGGACCAAGCGGGAAAGCAACGTCGCGGACTCGATCGACAGCATCTTCTGGTTCGCGGCACTCTCCGGTGTGATCTTCATCGCGCTCGCCTATTATGCCTATCCGCCGAGACGGCGGAACCTGCTGCTGCTCTGCCTCTTCGGCGCCTATACCGGCATCATCCTGTTCCTGATCTACGCCTTCTCCAATCCGTATCAGCCGCCGGCAGCACTGGCGCCGGGGCCACTCGAACGGGTGCAGGAGCAGATCAACGCGTCGCCCGCGACCGGCTTATAACCGGTGTCAAGCGAACTGCCCCAGCCGCAGCAGGTCTCCCGTGGCGGCGCCATCGTCGAGCGCCGTGGTGCGCGCGGCCTCAGGACGCGGCGGCGGCATGGAATGGCCGATCGCAAACAGAAGCGCACCTGCCGCAGCAAATGCCCCGAACAGCAGGAACATGCCGGCGCCGCCGACGGCGCCAAGCGCAAGGCCGCCGGTGAGCGGCCCGAGGAAGTTTCCAAACGTCGAGAGCGAATGGGCACCGAAATAGGTGCCGCGGTTGCCGGCGTTGGAAATTCCATCGACCAGCACATATTCCGACGGCACGACCAGCACCTCGCCTATGGTGAAAAGGATCATCGAGGCGACGAGCATTTCCATTCCGGACGAGGCGGCAAAGCCGATTTCGCCGATCAGGAACAGCAGGCTGCCAAGCGACAGCGCATGCAGGGCGCCGATCCGTTCGATGACGAAGCGGGCCGGCGTGCTGGCGACCAGCACCGTTACCGCGTTGGTCGAAACCAGCAGCGCAAAAAGCGTGACGCCGTCCTCAAAGCCGGTATTGAGATACTGCGACAGGGTCACGGACCACTGACCGTGAACGGCGAGAAGCAGCGTGCCGCCGACGACGAAGAAGACCAGGCGCCGGTCACGCAAGGCGGCGACAAGTCCGCGCCAGCCACCGGCACTCCCTGACGTTCGTTCGGTTTCGATAGCCTGCCTGTTGCTTGCCTCCGGTACCGTGAGCAAGAGCACGAGACCGAAGGCTGCGTGGATGACGCCCGCGATGACGAAAAGCGTCACATAGGCAGCGCCGACCCATACGCCGATCAATGGCCCGATCGCCCAGCCGGCATTGATGGCGAGATAACGCCAGGAGAAAACCTTGAGGCGCAGATGTTCAGGCGCCGCATCGCTCATCAAGGCGCGCGCGACCGGTTCAAAAACGGCGGCGGCAACGGCGGAAACGATGTGGGCCAGCGCGAAGGCGGCGATCGATTGTGCCAGTCCGAGCCCGGCCAGCGCCAGTCCGGCCATGAAGAGTGCGACGGTCAACACGCCTTTTCGGCCAATCCGATCGGAGAGCGTGCCGGCGAACGGGCTGACGATCGCGCCGAGCAGCGGCCCCACGCCGATCAACGCGCCGATGCTGGCAGGGTTGAGGCCGAAGTCACGCTGGAGGCGGATTGCAAGGAAGGTCAGGCTCATGCCCTTGGCAATCGTCACCACACCGGAGCCCGCGATGAGAAGCAGTGCGACGAAGCGGCCGGCTTTTTCGGAATAGGCAGTCATCACGGGCACCTGCTGGCTGGAATCCGCCCGGTCTCCTTAAGAGATGGGGCGGCATAAAAGGAAGAAACGCCTATGCGATTACAGCCGGCACGTGTGTTCGGCAAGGGGCGTCGATTCCCAATGGGGCCCGGCATGAACAGAAAAGCCCGAGGCGGCCGTCGGCCGCCTCGGGGCTATTCGCAACGTGATGGCCGGGCGTTGGCCCGACGACTCAAGTCTTGGCCAGGCGCTCTTGCCAGGCGGCGTAAAGCGGTGTCGTTTCGGCATCGTCGACCGGCACATGGCGGAAGCGCATGGCCTGCTCGGCGAGCGGTTTTGCCAGTTCCGCATAGATCGCTGCGGTCGAGAGGCCAAAGGGTTCGGCGTCGGCATTCGAGTTCGCATAGGCGATCTCGGTGATTCCGGCCATGCGCATGGCCGCCAGGCACATCGGGCAGGGCTGGCCGCTGGCATAGACGGCGGCGCCTTCGAGCCGCGGGGAACGAAGGTTTTGGGCGGCGGAACGCAACGCGTTCAGTTCCGCATGCGAGGTAGGGTCGCCGGATGACAGCATCTCGTTGACGCCGCGACCGACGATCTCGCCATCCTTGACGACGACGGCGCCGAAGGGGCGTCCGCCTTTCTCGATGTTGCGGCGGGCAAGCGTTACTGCCTCGGCCAGATAGGTCTGTTCCTGGGTCATGAGAGTTCTTTCTAGCGTGCGCCGGCGTCGGCCAGCAGCCTCTCGATCTTGCCATAGCCGCGCTGGCGGGCATGGGTCAGCGGGCTGACACCCTCGCCATCGGCAAGGTTCACGTCGGCGCCGGCCTTGATCAGCAGGCGTACGATCTCGATGTGCTTTTCACCGCCACTGCCGAGGATGATGGCTTCGAGCAGCGCGGTCCAGCCGAGGCGGTTGACGTGATCGACGTCGATGCCGGCTTCGATCAAGGTCTTGACGGTCTCGACATGGCCGCGCTCTGCGGCCGGGATCAGCGCCGTTTCGCCATAGCGGTTGGTGCTCTTGAGGTCGGCGCCATTGGCAAGCGTCAACTTCAGGATGTCGAGATGCCCACGCGCGCCGGCATAAAGATAGGGGCTGTCCTGGATCTTGTCCTTGGCGTTGACGTCGGCGCCGGCCTCGATCAGGGCACGCGCCGCATCGACGCGATTTTCATGGGTGGCGGCGAGCAGCGCCGTCGCACCGCTGGCGTCGCGCGCTTCGATGCTCGCGCCTTCCTTGAGCAGCGCCTTGACCTTGTCTGGATCGCCGGTCTCGGCGGCGGAGATCAGCTGGTTTTCAAGCATCGAGGCCCCCACGGTTTGAGGTGCAAGGCTGAAGGCGGCAATGGATGCGCCGATCAGCGAGCCGAAAAGTCTTGGTCGCATTTGTTCTTTCCGATCATGCGGGCCGGCCGAATGGGTCGGTCGATCGCAATGGTTCCGGTTAAGAGCGGACGAGGAAACCTCGAAAGGGCTCCATCCGTGCCGCTCTTGCTCATCGCAATCTCGTGCTTACTTGAGCCGATCCGTGACCTTTTCAAGGGCGCAAGACACGCGTCGTCGCCGAACGTCTCCCGCGCCCGGCGTGGCCCTCCCGTGTGCGACCATAGGCAGTGCCGCATTCATTTGGAAATTAAATGTATGAATGCTATCAAGTGGAAATATGAATGATCAACCTTTCGATCTGGATCTGCTGAAAGCCTTCGCGGCGGTGGCCGATTGCGGCGGTTTCACCGCTGCGGCCGGCCGGCTCAATTCCACCCAGTCGACCGTCAGCCAGAAAGTCCTGCGGCTGGAAGAGCAGGCCGGCCATCGGCTGCTCGAACGCAGCCATCGCCAGGTCCGCCTGACGGAAGCGGGCGAGCAGTTGATCGGCTATGCACGGCGCATGCTGGCGTTGGACGCGGAAGTGCGGCAGCTTCTCTCGGGCGCATCGGTTGCCGCGACGCTGCGCCTCGGCCTGCCCGAGGACTTTGCAGCCGGCCGCACGACCAGCACACTCGCGGCCTTTGCCCGCCGCCACGAGAATGTCAGGCTCGAAGTGACGAGCGGGCTCAGCCGCGAGCTGCGGTCGCTCTATGATCGTGGCGAGCTCGATATCGTCGTCGTCAAGCAGCGCCGCGGCACGGGCGATGCCGTGAAACAGTGGCAGGAAAGCCTGTGCTGGATCGACAGCGCCGCCCATCCTGTTCTGGCGCTCGATCCTCTGCCGCTCGTCGTCTTTCCGCCGCGCGGCCTCTATCGCGACGACATGGTGGCGGCACTGGATGCCTCAGGGCGACGCTGGCGCGTGAGTTATACCAGTTCCAGCCTCGCCAGTATTCAGTCGGCGGTCGCCGATGGGCTGGGCATCAGCCTGCTGCCGGCCCGCGTCGTCCACGACCGGCACCGGACGGTGGGGCCGCAGCAAGGACTGCCGATGATCGAGACGATGGAGATCGCCCTCTATTACCGGCCCGAGGCCGGCGCGCTGGTCACGCGGTTGGCCGAAGACCTCTCGGCGCTCATCGGCGATGACAGTCGGGACGAGGTATGACCTCGCCTTCGTAGCTCACCCCAATCCGTCGGCGGAAATGTCCAGAACGGTATCAGAGCATCGAGCGGCTGAGGCCGCCATCGATGGGCAGCGCCACGCCGGTGATGTAGCTTGCCTGACGGCCCGCGAGGAAGGCTGCGGCCGCCCCGAATTCCGCCGGCGTGCCGTAGCGGCCGATCGGGATGTCGCGTTGGCTGCGGGCTGCGACCGTCTCGACATCGAGCCCTTCGCTTTCGGCGTCCATCCGGTCGAAGCTGAGCGTGCGGTCTGTGGCAAGCCTTCCGGGCAGAAGCAGGTTCACGGTCACGCCGTCGGCAGCGACCTCGCCGGCGAGCGTCTTCAGCCAGCCGGCAACCGCACTTCTGAGCGCATTCGACGCGGTGAGCCCGACGATCGGTTCGCGGATACTGGTGGAGGCGACGGCGATAATGCGCCCGAACTGGCGTTCCCGCATGCCGGGCAGCAGCCGGCCGGCGATGCGCATGCCGGCCAGCACCATGGTCTCGAATTGAGAACGCCAGAAGTCCGGTTCGATGACCGAGGCAGGTGAGGGCGGCGGCCCGCCGCCATTCAGCACCAGAATGTCGATCGCGCCGAAATCGGCTTCGAGCTGGTCCAGCAGGCCATCGAGGCTTTCGGGCTTCGAGAGGTCGAGGGCGTAGCCGCGCGCCGAAGGGCTGATGTCGCTTGCCACCTTGGCCGCCGATGTCGCGTCGCGGCCGGTGAGCGCCACGATGACGCCTTCGCCGGCGAGAGCCTCGGCAATACCGCGCCCCAGCCCCTTGCTGCCGCCAAGCACCAGCGCACGTTTTCCGGCGATACCAAGATCCATGACCGACCCTCCTCGATTGCGGAATTCAGAATGGCTCGGCATCCGAGCTACACCAGATTTCCTCGCAGCGGAATCGTTTTGACGTCAGTGGATGTCGGAATGCAAAAGCCCGGCCGCACCGCGGCCGGGCTCTCAAGCGCCCTCCCTCATTCTGTCGCTTAGCGGCAGATGCGGATTTTCTTGTAGTAGCGGTTGCCGTAGCTGTCGTAGCGCTTCACCGTCTTCAGGAAGCAATAGGGTTCGTCCTCGTAGTAGTAGGGTCCGCCATAATAGCTGCCGACGTAGCCGACACGGCCGCTCCAGCCATGACCGTAGTAGCCGTTGCCGAAGCCGATCGAAATGCCACCGGCCTGCGAAGGTGCTGCAAAGGAGATGGCAGCGGTAATGGCGACAGCGGCTGCGACGATGAACTTGCGCATGATGATCTCTCCTCCGGATGGGTTGGGATGAACCTTTGTCATCCATGAGACGAAAGTCGCATGAAGCCGAGATATTCGCAGTTCCGGATGGAACAGGATGCTGCCGGCGGTTGCGCTGGATCGCAATCGGCCGGCCACAGTCCGTGCCGGTTGCCGGCCGTTGCGGCCTTCAAGCGGCCTTCGGCGCCGCAGGTTCACGAATGCGGGCCATCGCGAACACGTCGGCCAGCACACCGTTCCTCAGCGCATAGGCCCGGTGCGTACCCTCCATCTCGAAGCCGGCCTTGCGGTAGAGTGCGATAGCGGGCTCGTTGTCGGTAAAGACCGTAAGCTCGATGCGGCTGATGCCGAGCCAGTTATCGGCGGCGTCGATCAGAGCGGTCAGCAGCGACTTACCGATGCCCTCGCCGCGATGGTCGTCGTCGACGCTGATCCCAAGGGCCGCGGAATGATGCCGGCGCCCCTTGCTGCGATGCAGTCCGGCCATGCCGAGGATCCGGTCGGCGCGCTCGGCGACGATGACGACGCTGACGTCCGAGAGGCTCTCCAACCACTTGCGTGTCTGTTCCGGGGTGGCGAACGGCTGGCGCAGCGTGCCCGAGCGGATGCCCGGCTGGCTCATCAGCGCCGCGATCGCTTCGAAATCGACGACGCGGGCCGCGCGGATGTTGATATCTGAAGGGTCGTTTGCGTCGGTCATTGTTTCCTCTCTTTGGTTCCGAGGAAACAGGTCCCAACCCTGCTCGCCTCGGCAGGGTTGGTGGGGGACATTTCGCTTAAGTCAGCGCAACAGGTCTCCCGCACACCCCTGGGGTATGCGTGCAAAGCACCATGACGAGAATAGAGCGATTATCCATGCGGGAAGGATAGCAAGCGTGGGTAGAAAGACAAGCCCGCCGCGCCGGTTCGGGCGCGGGCGGGATCAGGTCACCTGCCAGGCGATATAGGCGAGCGTGGCGGCGATGAGCCACAGCGCGATGCGGCCGGAGCGCGTGTGTTTCGCTTCCGCCTTGCCGATCGCATGCGCGGTCTCGGCGTCGAAGCGCAGACCGTTTTCGCTCATCGCCATGATCTCGCTCGAAAACTTCTCCGTGCGGGCGGCGATTTCGGGCGCGGCTTCAGCCAGCCTGAGTGCGGCATGCAGGCCGTCGCGCAAATCGGTGACGATGCGCTTCGGTCCGAGATTGTCGCGGATCCACTTGCCGACGACCGGCTCGGAGGCCTTCCACATGTTGAAGCGCGGATTGAGCGTGCGAGCCACCCCTTCAACGACCACCATGGTCTTCTGCAGCATGACGAGCTCGGGGCGGGTCTGCATGTCGAAGAGCTCAGTGACCTCGAAGAGCAACGTGAGCAGCTTCGCCATCGAAATGGTTTCGGCCGGCTGGCCGTGGATCGGCTCSCCGATCGCGCGGATCGCCTGGGCGAAACTCGCAGCGTCGTGGTGCGAAGGGACATAGCCCGCCTCGAAATGCACGTCGGCCACGCGCTGGTAGTCGCGGGTGATGAAGCCGAAGAGGATCTCGGCCAGGAACCGGCGTTCCTTCTTGCCGAGGCGGCCGACGATGCCCATGTCGACGGCGACGATATGGCCGGCATCGTCGACGAAGAGATTGCCCTGATGCATGTCGGCATGAAAGAAGCCGTCGCGCAGCGTGTGGCGCAGGAAGGACTGGATCAGCACTTCGGCTAGAAGGTTGAGGTCGTGGCCTGCGGCCTTCAAGCCCTCGATGTCCGACATCTTGACGCCGTCGATCCACTCCATGGTGACGACGTCGCGTCCGGTCCGCTCCCAGTCGACCTTCGGCACGCGGAAGCCGGAATCGTCCTTGGTGTTCTCGCCAAGCTCGGAAAGGGCGGCCGCCTCCAGACGAAGATCCATCTCGATCTTCGTCGTCTGTTCCAGCGTCTTGGTCACCTCGACCGGCTTCAGCCGGCGGGTGTAGGGCAGGAAACGCTCCTGCATATGGCTGACGAGATACATCGCCTCGATGTCGGAGGCGAAGCGCTGCCGCACGCCGGGACGGATGACCTTGACCGCGACCTTCTCAGGGCCGCTGTCGCGCATCACGATCGCCGGGTGCACCTGAGCGATCGAGGCCGCGGCCATCGGCTCGGAAAACTCGGCATAGAGATCATCGACCGTCCGGCCGAGTGATCCCTCGATCGCGGTCTTCGCCTCGTTCTGCGGGAAGGTCGCCATGCGGTCCTGCAACAGCGACAGGTCTGCGGCAAACTCCGCGCCAACGACGTCGGGGCGGGTTGCGAGGAACTGGCCGATCTTCACATAGGAGGGGCCGAGCCGGGCGACGGCGCGCGACAGCCGGTCGCTACGCTCCTCTCCCGGCACTCTGCGCCGCGCCAAAAGTCCGGCCGCCTTCTGGGCGAAACGGGCAAAGGGTGGCAGGTGCTCCGTCGGGACGGCCGAGACGACGCCTTCGCGCACGAGAACCCAGCCGATCCGCGCGAGGCGGATATATGCTCCAGGCGTGCTCATCGGGATCAGATTTTCCAGCCGGAATGCAGCGCTGCGATGCCGCCGGTGTAATTGGTGAAGGAGACGCGCGAGAAGCCCGCTTCCTTGATCATCGTCGCGAAGTCCTTCTGGTTCGGAAACTTGCGGATCGATTCCACCAGATACTGGTAGGGCGCTTCATCGCCGGTGATCAGCTTGCCGAACTTAGGGATCGCGTTGAACGACCAGGCATCATAGAAGCGGTCGAGCAGCGGCATTTCCACTTCGGAGAACTCCAGCACCAGCAACCGGCCGCCGCGCTTCAGCACCCGGTATGCCTCCTTCAGCGCCACGTCGATGCGCGGCACGTTGCGGATGCCGAAGGCAATCGTATAGGCGTCGAAGGTATTGGCCTCGAAAGGCAGGTCCTCGGCATTGGCTTCGACGAAATCGAGATTGGCGGAGAGCTTCTTCTTCTCGGCGCGCTCGGCGCCGACGGCCAGCATCGAGCCGTTGATGTCGAGCACCGTCGAATGCGCCTTGCGGTCGGAGGCTTCGATGATGCGGAAGGCGATATCGCCGGTGCCGCCGGCAACGTCGAGCGTCCTGTAGCCCTCGCGGCGTGGCGGGTTGAGGGCCGCGATCATCGCATCCTTCCAGGCGCGGTGCAGGCCGGCCGACATCACGTCGTTCATGATGTCGTAACGCTTGGCCACCTTGTGGAAGACGTCGTTGACAAGCGGCTGCTTCTCGCCCGTGCCGACGTTGCGGAAACCGAAAGATGTTTCCATGCCGCCATCGGCCGATACGCGCTGATCCGTCATACGAAGAACTCCACCTGAACCAATTTTTCCGGCACCATAGCGAAAAGGCCCGTCACACGCTATCTCGTGGGCGGGACTGCGGCTGCGGCATAGCGCACCCCTATAGGATAAGAAGGCCGCCAAGGAAATGCCAACCACCGCATCCGGTGGCTGAGATCGAAGGAGTGCATTCATGCCGGAGTTGCCCGAGGTCGAAACCGTCAAGCGCGGCCTCGCGCCGACCATGGAAGGCGCGCTGCTCGTGAATGCGGAATTGCGCCGGCCGGATCTGAGGTTTCCCTTCCCGGAGAATTTCTCCTCGACCGTTGCCGGCCAGCGCATCGTCTCGCTGTCGCGCCGCGCCAAGTATCTGATGATCGATCTGGAAGCCGGTGACGTGATCATCGCCCATCTGGGCATGTCCGGTTCCTTCCGCATCGAGGTGGGGCCGGCGGCAACAACGCCCGGCGAATTCCACCATCCGCGCGGCAAGGATGAAAAGCACGATCACGTCATCTTCCATCTCGACGGTGCGCAAGGCCCGGTGCGGGTGATCTACAACGACCCGCGCCGCTTCGGCTTCATGGACCTTGCTCGCCGCGACACGGTGGCGAGCCACGCCTATTTCCGCGCGCTCGGCGAGGAGCCGACCGGCAACGTGCTCGATGCCGCCTATCTCGCCGCACGCTTTTCCGGCAAGGCCCAACCGCTGAAGGCGGCGTTGCTTGACCAGAAGAACATCGCCGGTCTCGGCAATATCTATGTCTGCGAGGCGCTCTGGCGCTCGCACCTGTCGCCGCTGAAACCGGCCGGCGCGCTCGTCGACAAGCGCGGCAAGCCGAAGGAGGGGCTCGTGCGCCTGACGGATGCGATCCGCGAGGTCATCGCCGATGCCATAGCCGCCGGCGGATCGTCGCTGAAGGACCATATCCAGGCTGACGGCTCGCTCGGCTACTTCCAGCACTCTTTCTCCGTCTATGACCGCGAAGGACAGGCTTGCCGCACGCCCGGCTGCGACGGTACGGTCGCCCGCATCGTGCAGGCGGGACGCTCAACCTTCTATTGCCCGCACTGCCAGAAATGAACGCCAGTCCGTGAGCGGTCTGGTGCATGAACCGGAGGAAACAGAAATGACCTACGAAACGCTGCTGGTCGAAACACGCGGCCGCGTCGGCCTGGTGACGCTCAATCGTCCGCAGGCGCTGAATGCGCTGAACTCGACCGTGATGCGCGAGCTTGCCGCGGCGCTGAAGGCCTTCGACGCCGACAAGGAGATCGGCGCCGTGGTCCTCGCCGGCTCGGAGAAGGCGTTTGCCGCCGGCGCCGACATCAAGGAGATGCAGACGCTCGATTTCGTCGACAGCTATCTTGGCGACTTCATCGGCGGCTGGGACCAGGTGGCGGCAGCTCGCAAGCCTTTGATCGCTGCCGTTTCCGGCTACGCGCTTGGCGGCGGCTGCGAGCTGGCGATGATGTGCGACTTCATCATTGCGTCCGAGACCGCGAAGTTCGGCCAGCCGGAAATCACCCTCGGCGTCATTCCCGGCATGGGCGGCTCCCAGCGCCTGACGCGCGCCGTCGGCAAGGCGAAGGCCATGGACCTGGTGCTGACCGGCCGGATGATGGATGCGGCCGAGGCAGAACGCGCGGGACTCGTTTCGCGTGTGGTGGCGCCGGAGAAATTGTTGGAGGAAGTGCTCACCGCTGCCGAAAAGATCGCCTCCTTCTCGCTGCCCGCGGTGATGATGGCCAAGGAGGCCGTAAGCCGCTCGCTGGAGCTGACGCTTGCCGAAGGCCTGCGTTTCGAGCGTCGGCTCTTCCACTCGCTGTTTGCGACCGAAGACCAGAAGGAAGGCATGGCCGCCTTCGTCGCCAAGCGCAAACCGGAGTTCAAACATCGCTAGCCCAGAGCACGGCGCGCAGATTCTGGAAATTGCGCGTTGACGGGGCGGCGGTTTCCCGCTATACGCCGCCCTCAGTTTGGAACGCCATTCTGGGCTTTCCGGAAATACTCCCGAATTGCTTTGATGACAGGTCGCAGTGACCCGGCACGGCGAGGGGCGGAGTTCATGTCAGTTTTCGAAGAGAGGCACAAATGGCCAATACAACTTCGGCGAAAAAGGCGACCCGCAAGATCGCACGCCGCACCGCAGTGAACAAGGCCCGTCGTTCGCGCGTTCGCAACTTCATCCGCAAGGTCGAAGAAGCGATTGCAACCGGCGACCAGGCAGTTGCAGCCGCAGCGCTCAAGGCAGCTCAGCCCGAGCTGATGCGCGCAGCCACCAAGGGCGTCCTGCACGCCAACACTGCATCGCGCAAGGTTTCGCGTCTTGCACAGCGCGTAAAGTCGCTTTCGGCCTAATCCGGCTAAGAAAAATCTGTTAATCGAGAGCCCGGCCCTTGCGCCGGGCTTTTCGGATTCATACTTCTGTCATCGCGATGGTTAATCTGGCGGCTTGGGCTTATGTCAGTGCGATGACAAGATTTATATAACTATTTCAATGGCTTGTGAGAGGTCCTTATCAAAAGGATGTCTCTGACTGGGGGGGCGTTCGGCCCATTCTGAGTCAAGCGAATTTTTATTTTTTTTCTTTTTCGCCAGCTAAGCAAAGAGCGAAAAATCAAAACCCTTGATTCAACAGGGATTCTTCTCGGACTCGGAATGCGGCAAGCAAATGGCGGCCGGAGAGTCAACGGCCAGCGCTTAAGGTTGCGTAAAAATCGCGATTGATCTTGCCCATCGATCCTGCCTAAATGCCCTCCACAGGGGACACGGACCACATCTGTAAAAAGAAGCAAAAGAGGCCATTTCGAAGAAATGGTTTCGATGTTTCTGTCCTTTGTATCAGGGCGGCTCCGCGTCGTTCAATCAGACAAGTCGAAGGTGAAAAAACCGGATGGTTCATACCACTCCGGACGGGAAACTTTCGTCCTGTGATTGTGAGGCGGCCATCTGCAGCACCTGCGTCCGGTCGGACGCCTAGAGGTCGCTGCGGCGCTTTGACGGCTGCCTGTCTTGCCCTTTGATCGGCTACGACAAAGGAAAGATGCAGGAGGCCTCGATGGAGGGTGCAAGCGGCGCCCGACGCGAGGCCAAGGTCCAACGCGCGGCTCATCGCTTCGTACGAGGGTGCGACGAGCTGTTGACGAGGAGGAGGATCCGGTACGGCGCGGGAGCGCGTCGAAGGGATTGTTGACGAGAGGCGCGAGGGGACATCCTCCGGCCCAGCAGGGCAGGTGGGTGCGCGTAGCGCGCAGCGAGGCGGGAGATGAGGAGCCCGGCGTCGTCTGCGACTGTGACGTTCGGCGAAAGCGGCATGGCCCATACGGGCGCCGCGGGCGACGGACATAAGAGATGAGGCCGGCAGCGATGACGGCATCTGAACATGAATTGGAAGGCGGCAAAATGCAGATGAATTTGGTGACGGCGGGCGCACTTCAGAAAGAAGGAGACGCATTTCAAGCCGGAAGCAATCTATCTCAGGCGGCGGGGGAAAAAACCGACATGAGGCACGACGCACTGTTCGAGCGGGTAAGTGCGCGTCTCAAAGCTCAAGTCGGTCCGGATGTCTTTGCAAGCTGGTTTGGGCGTCTGAAGCTCCATTCCGTATCCAAGAGCGTTGTGCGCCTTTCGGTGCCGACCACGTTCCTGAAGTCCTGGATCAACAACCGTTATCTTGACCTCATCACCTCGATCTTCCAGCAGGAAGACGGCGAGATCATGAAGATCGAGATCCTGGTGCGCACGGCAACCCGTGGCGCCCGTCCGACCACCCAGGAAGAAGCGCTGCCGCAGGCGGCAGAAGCATCTCCGGCTCAGCCCGCGCGCCGTCCGGCCGCAGCCCAGCCGGTGGCAACCGTTGCCGCGGCGACTGTCGCAAGCATGCAGAGGCCGACCCAGGCGCCGCTCTTCGGCTCGCCGCTCGACCAGCGCTACAATTTCGAAAACTTCGTCGAGGGTTCCTCGAACCGCGTGGCGCTTGCCGCCGCCCGGACGATTGCGGAAGCCGGCGCCGGTGCGGTGCGGTTCAACCCGCTCTTCATCCATTCGAGCGTCGGTCTCGGCAAGACGCACCTTCTGCAGGCGATTGCCATCCAGGCGCTGCAGAGCGCGCGTGCGCCGCGCGTCGTCTACCTGACGGCCGAATACTTCATGTGGCGTTTCGCCACCGCGATCCGCGACAACGACGCACTGTCCTTGAAGGAGTCGCTGCGCAACATCGATCTCCTGATCATCGACGACATGCAGTTCCTGCAGGGCAAGTCGATCCAGCATGAGTTCTGCCACCTGCTGAACATGCTGCTCGATTCCGCCAAGCAGGTCGTCGTCGCAGCCGACCGCGCACCGTGGGAACTGGAATCGCTCGACAGCCGCGTTCGTTCGCGTCTCCAGGGCGGCGTCGCCATCGAGATGGACGGCCCGGACTACGACATGCGCCTGGAAATGCTGAAGCGCCGCCTGGACACGGCCCGTCAGGACGACGGTTCGCTCGACATTCCCGGCGAGATCCTGAGCCACGTGGCACGCAACGTGACCGCCAGCGGCCGCGAACTGGAAGGTGCCTTCAACCAGCTCCTGTTCCGCCGCTCCTTCGAGCCGCAGCTCTCGCTCGAGCGCGTCGATGAATTGCTCGGCCACCTCGTCAACGCCGGCGAACCCCGCCGCGTGCGCATCGAGGACATCCAGCGCGTCGTCGCCAAGCACTACAACGTCTCGCGCCAGGAGCTCGTCTCCAACCGCCGCACCCGTGTCATCGTCAAGCCGCGCCAGATCGCGATGTATCTGTCGAAGACGCTGACGCCGCGCTCCTTCCCGGAGATCGGCCGTCGCTTCGGCGGACGCGACCACACGACCGTGCTGCACGCCGTGCGCAAGATCGAGGAGTTGATCTCGGGCGACACCAAGCTCAGCCATGAGATCGAGCTGCTGAAGCGCCTGATCAACGAATAGTCGAGCCGCATTGCCGCAAAAAAAGCCCGGGTTCGCCCGGGCTTTTTTATTTTACCGGACCGCTTTCAGTGCCGGCCGTGGCGGACGCTTCGTCACCGCATTCCCCACACCCTGCTCGGCTCGTGCCTGTTCGATGATCCAGGCGCGAAAGGCCGTGACCGGCGGGCGGTCGAGTGCGGCCGGCGGGTAGACGAGATGGTAGGCAAGCCCGGTCATCACGCCCTCAGGGAAGGGGGCTTCCAGCACACCCTCCGCAAGCTCGCGCGTGACCAGCGACAGGCGCACCAATGCAACGCCGTCGCCGGCCTTGGCCGCCTCGATCGCGCCGTTGCTGTTGACGAAGACCGGCCCTCGCCCGGCGTCCACCCCGTCGGCGCCCGCCGCATCCAGCCACAGCCTCCAATCCTGACGGTGGACGTCGTGCAAGAGCACATGCGCGGCAAGGTCACCCGGCATGTCGAGTGGGTTCCTGGCGCGTAGTGCCGGGTGAAGGACCGGCACCGGGTCGTCATCGATCAATCGTTCGCTCACAAGACCGTCATAGCGACCAAGCCCATGACGGATGGCGATGTCGACCCCATCGCTGTTGAAGTCGGTCAGCCGATTGGTGGTGCTGATGCGCACGTCGATGCCGGGCACCTGTAACTCGAAGGCGCCGATGCGCGGCACCAGCCACTGCGCGGCAAAGGTGGGCGTGCAGCTGACCGTCAGCACCGGCGCACGCTTGCGCGCCGTCAGTTCCTCGGTCGCCTCGCGCATCATTCGGAACGCGCGCCTGAGCGTTGCGAAATAGGTGCTGCCGTCCTCCGTCAGCGCCAACTGTCTCGGCCGGCGCTCAAACAGCGTCACTGCTAACGCCTGCTCCAGTTCGCGCACCTGCAGGCTGACGGCGCCAGGCGTCACGTTCAGTTCTTGCGCGGCCTTGGTAACGCTTAGATGTCGCGCGGTGGCCTCGAAGGCGCGAAGCGAGGCAAGCGAAGGAAGGTATGTCGACATGGTTTAGCCAAACTCAATCATGTGGCGAGAAATGATCGTTTGTTCGAAGCTCAATATCCTGAGAATAATGGCACAAAGTCAAGATGGTAGATGCCATCACGGTTTAGCCTGACAAACAAACGAGGGTTAAGGCAATGACACAAGCAACGCAGGCCAAGGTCATGGGCGCCCGGGAATGGGGCATGTTGATCCTGCTCTCCATTCTGTGGGGCGGCTCCTTCTTCTTCATCGGCGTCGCCGTCAAGGCGTTGCCTCCGGTCACGATCGTGGCGCTCCGCGTCAGTCTCGCGGCGCTCGCGCTGCTCGCCTTCGTTCGACTGATGGGACTGTCGATGCCGCGCGACCCGCGCGTGTGGTTGGCTTTCTTCGGGATGGGGCTGCTCAACAATCTCATCCCCTTCTCGCTGATCGTCTGGGGGCAGACGCATATCGCAAGCGGCCTTGCCTCGATCCTCAACGCCACCACGCCGCTGTTCGGCGTGATCGTCGCGCATCTCCTGACCGATGACGAGAAGCTGACAGCCAACCGGTTTGCAGGCGTCGTCGTCGGCTTCCTCGGGGTTGCGATGATGATTGGCCCGGCAGCGCTCGGTGGGCTCGGTTCGAACCTGCTTGCCCAGGTCGCCGTGCTCGGCGCAGCGCTCTCCTATGCGCTCGCCGGTGTCTTTGCCCGCCGCTTCAAGCGCATGGGCGTGGTGCCGATCGTGACTGCGACCGGTCAGGTCTCGGCCGCAAGCATCATGCTGGTCCCGCTGTCGCTGCTGATCGATCATCCCTGGACGCTTCCCATACCCGGCTTCGACGTCTGGGCGGCGATCGTCGGCATCGCGCTGATTTCCACGGCGCTCGCTTACGTCCTGTTCTTCCGCATCCTGGAAACGGCCGGTGTCACAAACCTGATGCTGGTGACCTTCCTGATCCCGGTCAGCGCCATCCTGCTTGGCGCTTTGTTCCTCGGCGAAACGCTGGAACTCAAGCACTTCCTGGGCATGACCTTGATCGCGGCCGGTCTGGCGGCGATCGACGGGCGGCTTCTGCGCCTCTTTTCCCGGCCGGCCATCGACACCAAGTTAGAGTGCCGCGACAACGCTTGAGCATTTCTGATTTGCACGCATTGCGGGCCGGTGGGCGAAAGCACCACCGGCCCTGTTTTTTTCATCCGGGTTGTCGGCTATTGCTTGCCGCCACCGTCTTTGTTTCAGGAGCTGGAGTTCCGATGCTTTACGCCGTGTTTTGCTACAATCAAGAAGATGTCACGAACGCCTGGACCAAGGAGCAGGACGAAAAAGTCATGCATGATCTGTTGGCCGTACAGAGCAAATATGCGGAGGCAGGCCGGCTTGGGCCGGTGGCGCGCTTGATGCCGACGACGGCGGCGACGACGCTCCGGCACAGTCACAGCGAGACGATCGTAATCGATGGCCCGTTTGCCGAGACGAAAGAGCAACTGCTCGGTTTCTATGTCATCGACTGTGCGTCTCTCGATGATGCGCTCGAGTTCGCCCGTGATCTGAGTTCTGCCAATCCGGCCGCCGGCTCCTATGAAATCCGTCCTCTTGCCATCTACAAACCCAGTGAGCTTGCTTCATGACAGACACAGCCTGGATAGACCTCGCTCTCGTTTCGGCCCGGCCGCAGGCCGTGGGCGCGCTGTTGCGCTATTTCCGCAACCTCGACACTGCCGAAGAAGCGTTTCAGGAGGCCTGTATCCGGGCTTTGAAGACCTGGCCGAAGAGCGGCCCGCCGCGCGACCCCGCCGCCTGGCTGATCTTCGTCGGCCGCAACAGCGGCATCGACAAGGTGCGCCGCCAGTCCCGCGAGACGGCGCTGCCGCCGGAGGAAATTCTTTCCGACCTCGAGGATCAGGAGGGCGCGCTCGCCGACCAGCTCGACGGCTCCCACTATCGCGACGACATTCTTCGCCTGCTGTTCGTCTGCAGCAATCCGGCGCTGCCGGCAACGCAGCAGATCGCGCTGGCGCTGCGCATCGTCTCGGGCCTTTCGGTCAAGCAGATCGCCCGCGCCTTCCTCGTCAGCGAGGCGGCGATGGAACAGCGGATCACGCGGGCCAAGTCGCGTGTCGCGGCCGCCGGCCTTGCCTTCGAGACCCCGGATGCGGCCGACCGGTCAGATCGGCTCGCCGCCGTCGCCACGATGATCTACCTCGTCTTCAACGAGGGCTATTCGGCGATGAACGGCCCGGAAAGCGTCTCGGCCGACCTGTGCCAGGAGGCGATCCGGCTCGGACGCCTGCTGCTTCAGCTTTTCCCGGCCGAGCCGGAGATCAAGGGGCTGACGGCGCTCATGATGATCCAGCATTCGCGGGCGCGCGCCCGCTTCGACGCCGATGGCGCCGTCATCCTGCTTGATGACCAGGACCGCAGCCTGTGGGACCGCTCGCTGATCGACGAGGCCTTGGCGCTGATCGACAGGGCGATGCAGTACCGCCAACCGGGCGCCTACCAGATCCAGGCGGCGATCGCGGCGCTGCATGCCCGCGCCGAGCGTGCGGATGAGACCGACTGGGCGCAGATCGACCTGCTCTACCAGGCGCTCGAGCGGCTGCAGCCCTCTCCGGTGATCACGCTCAATCGCGCAGTGGCGGTTTCGAAGCGTCAGGGGCCGGAAGTCGCGCTGGCGATGATCGCGCCCTTGGCGGAAAAGCTCTCCGGCTATTTCTATTTCCATGGCTTGAGCGGCCATCTCCTGAAGCAGCTCGGCAAGGTCCGCGAGGCGCGTGTGGCCTTCGACCATGCGATTGCGCTTGCGACCAACGCGGCCGAATGCGCTTACATCCGCATGCAGCTCGACAAGCTCGATGAAACGCCTGGTATCGAGATCTCCGAAAGAAAAATCTGACGGTGCCTGTCGGGATCCCTCATGCGCTTTCGTCCTTGGACCGAGAACGAAATCCAAGGAGAGAAATCAGTGACCACCAGCCTCGTTATGCCCGCCCCAACGGCAAAGTCGATCATCCTCGGCCGCTTCCTCAGCGGCGTGCTAGTCGCCTTCCTGATTTTCGATGCCGTCATCAAGCTTGTGCCGCTTGCTGTCGTCACCGAAACCATGGTCGCGCTCGGCTATTCCGCCGACCAGGGTCTGGCGCGGCTGCTCGGCATTCTCACATTGTTGTGCACGGTGCTCTATGTGATCCCGCGCACCTCGATCCTCGGCGCCATTCTGCTCACCGGCTATCTCGGCGGGGCGATGGCGACGCATCTGCGGGCCGGCAGCCCGCTCTTCACCCATCTGCTTTTCGGCTTCTATCTCGGCGTGATCGCCTGGGGCGGCCTCTGGCTTCGGGATCCGCGGCTGCGCGCCCTCATTCCCTTCAGCAACTGACAGAAACGGAGCGCTCGAAAGACGAC
Source organism: Ensifer sp. Root558 (assembly GCF_001427045.1). Taxonomy (NCBI): domain Bacteria; kingdom Pseudomonadati; phylum Pseudomonadota; class Alphaproteobacteria; order Hyphomicrobiales; family Rhizobiaceae; genus Ensifer; species Ensifer sp. Root558. Next base: position 307,959 of record NZ_LMGC01000012.1, read on the forward strand.
CATGACCAAAAAAGTCAACGACTACATTGCCGGCCTCTCCGGTGTCCCGGCCGACGTGGCGAAGCGCCTGCATGGTGCCCTCCTGGCCACAGGCGCGCTCAATGACGCCGTCAAATGGGGCCATCCCATCTATGAGGCCGGCGGCGCGGTCTGTCTGCTCAAGGGGGCAAAGGATTGCGTGACCTTCGGTTTCTGGCGCGGCGCCGAGATGCTTGATCTCGACGCACGCCTGGAGAAGGGCGGCGGCAAGGGCGACATGGCCTATATTCGCCTGCGCACCACCGATGACGTGGACGACGCTCAGGTCGCCCGGCTGGTGGCTAGGGGCATCGAGCTCAACCGGCTGAAGGGCGATCCGATGAAAGCCGCCTAGACGAAACAAACTTGCATCGTGGCCGAAGAAACAGAGCGCCTTTATCGGCTGCGATGCAATATCTCTTCACGGGAACAGGAATTCACGCCAGATCCCGCGAGGCAGCCATGATCCTCTACTATCAAACCCACTCTCCCTTCGCCCGCAAGGCGCTTGTCTTTGCTCACGAGATCGGCCTTGCCGACCGGCTGAAAGTCATCCACCACGAGACGAGCCCAACGCGGCGCAACGACGAGGTCTATGCCGAAAACCCGCTCGGCAAGGTTCCGGTGCTGTTGCGTGAGGGCGAAGAGCCGATCTTCGACAGCGATGTCATCTGCGCCTATCTCGATACGCTGCACGAGGGACGCAAGCGGATCCCCGAGGTCGGCGAACCTCGATGGCGGGCGCTGCGCATGCAGTCGGTGGCGCAGGTTCTTGCCCAGACCGGGATCGGCTTGCGCTGGGAGTGGGAGAGGCGCCCCGAACATCTGCGCTATCCGGAACTCGCCAAGGGCTACGAAGAAAAGATCGAGGTGACCTACGATTGGCTGGAGCAGACGTTATCGCCCGAGGAAGACGTGGATATCGGGCAGATCGCGCTGGCGACGGCACTGTCCTGGATGGCGTTTCGCTACCTGCCGTCGTTTCGCAACCGTCCGAGGCTGACCCGCTGGTTCGATGCATTCGAAGGCCGGCCGTCGATGCAGGCCACGCCGCTGTCAGGTGAAACGTTCGATTGAGTCTGTAGCCGGCGAAGACCGCCTGCCCTCAGGGGCAGGCGAGATCAGCGACCACGGCGTCGAGGATCAGCATGCCGGCCGGCGTGCAGCGCAGACGCGAATTGCCCAGCCGCTCGATGAAGCCGTGATCGATCAGGAACTGCTCGCGCTCCGGGTCCGGGTCGCGGCCGGACAGCGTCTGCCATCGCGCCAAGTCGACGCCTTCCTTGAGGCGCAGACCCATCAGCAACAACTCGTCGGACTGTGCTTCGAGATCGAGGGATTCCCGCTCGATCATGCCGTGACCATGGGTCTCGACGAGCCGCAGCCATTCCTCCGGCTTGCGCTCCGTAGAGGTCGCGATCTTGCCATTGCCGATGCCCAGGCGCCCGTGGGCGCCCGGGCCGATGCCGGCATAGTCGCCGTAGCGCCAATAGGTGAGGTTGTGCCGGCTCTCGGCACCCGGGCGGGCGTGGTTTGAAACTTCGTAGGCCGGCATGCCGATGGCGGCGGTAATGTCCTGCGTCGCCTCGTAAAGCACTGCCGACTGCTCGCCATCAGGCACGATCAGCTTGCCGGCCTTGTGCAGGCCGTAAAAGGGCGTGCCCTCCTCGATCGTCAGCTGGTAGAGCGACAGATGGTCGACCGCATAGGAGACGGCTTCCTTCAGCTCATGCTCCCATTCTTCGACCGTCTGGTTCGGACGGGCATAGATCAGGTCGAAGGACATGCGCGGGAAGATCTCGCGCGCCAGCCGGATCGCCTTCAGCGCGTCCTCGACATTGTGCAGCCGTCCGAGGAACTTCAGATCGCGGTCGTTCAGCGCCTGGACGCCGAGCGAGACGCGATTGACACCGGCAGCGCGGTAGCCGTGGAAACGCGTCGCTTCGACGCTCGACGGGTTCGCCTCCATGGTGATTTCGATGCCGTCGGGCACATGCCAATGGCGAGCGATGCCCTGGAGGATGGCATCGACCGTCGACGGCTCCATCAAGGACGGCGTGCCGCCGCCCATGAACACGCTGGTGACCGTGCGCGGGCCGGAGAGTTCGCGCACCTCTTCCATTTCCTTAAGGAAAGCTGCAACGAAACGCGGCTGGTCCACCGGCTGGTGGCGCACATGGCTGTTGAAGTCGCAATAGGGGCACTTGGCCGCGCAGAACGGCCAATGCACGTAGACCCCGAAACCGGGGTCCATGCCGTCACCGATCGCCGATAGCGTGGCAGTTTGCATTATTGCGTCTCTCATGGTCACTTTCAGTAGAGAGCGGGATGCGGGCGGAAAACCGCACGCACTTTTCCTCATCCCGCTCAGATCAGGCTCCGAGGCAGGTCTCGGCAAAGATCTTGAAGGCGCGGGCGCGGTGCGACAGAGCCTCTTCGTCACCCGGCTTCCAGCCGTGTTTCTCGTCGGCGCTCATCTCGCCGAAGGTGGTCTCGTAGCCCTTGGGCTGGAACACCGGATCATAGCCGAAGCCCTGGCCGCCGCGCGGCGGCCAGACGACGAAACCTTCGACCTCGCCGCGGAAGAGCTCGACATGACCGTCCGGCCAGGCAAGGCAAAGAACCGAGACGAAACGGGCGGTGCGCTCGGAAGGCGTTTTGGCGCCTTTCTCCTGCAGCGCATCTTCGACCTTCTGCATGGCCATGGCGAAGTCGCGGCTGCCATCTTCGCGCTCGGCCCAGTTGGCCGTATAGACGCCGGGCGCTCCATCGAGCGCGTCGATCGCGAGACCAGAATCGTCCGAAAGTGCCGGCAGGCCGGAGGCCTTGGCCGAGGCGAGCGCCTTGATCGCGGCGTTCTCCTCGAAAGTGGTGCCGGTCTCGTCGGGCTCGATGAAGTTGAGGTCTGCGGCCGACTTCGCCTCGAAGCCGAGCGGGCCGATGAGATCGCGGATTTCGCGGATCTTGCCGGCGTTGTGGCTGGCGACGATCAGCGTCTTGTTGTCCAGTTTGCGCATGGTGTCTCGTTTCGTGTTCATTCGATGGACCAGAGGCCCGGTTCCGCACATTCAAGGCTGTTGCCGGCCGGGTCGCGGAAATAGAAGGACCGCGCCCCGTTCGGCCAGCGGGTGTCCGCTTCGATCGCGATGCCCGCCGCTTCCAGTTTCGCCTTCCAGGCGTCCAGCGCTGCGGCGGAAACCCGGAAGCACATGTGGCCCTGGCCGCTCGTGCCGTGCGGGATCGGCGGCTTCAGCGTTTCGGCCGGATTGAAAATCAGAAGCACGCCCGGTCCGCAGCGATAGAAGACGTGGCGGTTGCCGGCACGCGTGATCTTTGCGAGCCCGAGAATGCCACCGTAGAAGGCCTCGGCGGCATCGAGATCACCCACGTAAAGGGCGGTCTCGAGAATGCCTTCCAGCGCCGGGGCCATCTTGACGTTCCTTCCTCAGCCGGCGATCGCCTGCTTCTGCAGCGCGACCAGTTCGGCAATGCCGGTCTTGGCAAGGCCCATCAGGCTCGCGAATTCCTCTTCCGAGAACGGCTTGCCTTCGGCCGTGCCCTGGATCTCGACGATGCCGCCGGAGCCGGTCATGACGAAGTTGGCGTCGGTCTCGGCAGCGGAATCTTCGAGGTAATCGAGATCGATTACCGACTGGTTGGCGAAGATGCCGCAGGAAATGGCGGCGACATGATCCTTCAGGACCTTCTCGACCTTGACCATGTTGCGGGCTTCCATCCACTTCAGGCAGTCGTGGAGCGCGATCCAGGCGCCGGTGATCGAGGCAGTGCGCGTGCCGCCATCGGCCTGGATGACGTCGCAGTCGATCGAGATCTGGCGTTCGCCGAGCGCCGGCAGATCGACCACGGCGCGCAGCGACCGGCCGATCAGCCGCTGGATTTCCTGGGTGCGGCCGCTCTGCTTGCCGCTGGCAGCCTCGCGTCGCATGCGCTCGCCGGTGGCGCGCGGCAGCATGCCGTATTCCGCCGTCACCCAGCCCTTGCCGCCATTGCGCAGCCAGGCCGGAACCTTTTCCTCAAGGCTTGCAGTGCACAGCACATGCGTGTCGCCGAACCGCACCAGACAGGAGCCTTCCGCATGCTTGGAAAAATTGCGCTCGAAAGAAACCTTGCGCATTTGATCGGTTTTTCTGCCGGATGGCCGCATCGTCAACTCCTATCGTATCTCGTGAGCCTTCTACTGCATAATTCCCTAAATCGAAATCGATTTAGGGACAAAATTATGCAGCAGTTTAAGGTGCTGCAGCGACCTTTGGCGCGTCCAAGGATGCGCGGCGCTGCAGAGCATGGCAGAGGTAAAGGGATCCGGTGGAAAGCCGGGCATTCGACCGTTTTTTCCCTTTTGCCAACGGACCGCAGGGACACTATATTCCGGCCACGGCAGGATGTGCCTGCATATGTGGAGTGACATGGTACTGCGCAATCCCGGAGCAAAGGAAATCGCCGCGGCGCTCGACGAGCGCTCGGGCGAAATCTTCCGTCGCATCGTGGAGACCTATCTGACGAGCGGCGAGCCGCTCGGCTCGCGCAACCTGTCGCGGCTTTTGCCAATGGCGCTGTCGCCTGCCTCCGTGCGCAACGTGATGAGCGATCTCGAAGATCTCGGTCTCATCTATTCGCCGCATGTCAGTGCCGGTCGCCTGCCGACCCAGACGGGCCTGCGCTTCTTCGTCGACGCCTTCATGCAGGTCGGAAATCTATCGCCCGAAGATCGCGCCTCGATCGACCGCCATGTCCGGCGCGACGACCATACCCAGCCGGTCGATACGCTTTTGACCGAAGCGAGCCAGATGCTGTCGGGCATGTCGCGCGGCGCGGGTCTCGTCATCACCGCCAAGGCCGATCCGGTGCTGAAGCATGTCGAGTTCATCCGCCTGGCGCCGACCAAGGCGCTGGCCGTGCTCGTCGGCGAACATGACCAGGTGGAAAACCGCATCATCGAGCTCCCGGCCGGCGTCACCAGTTCGCAGCTCACGGAAGCGGCGAACTTCCTCAACGCCCATCTCGCCGGACAGACGATCGCCGAGGTGCGGGCGCAGCTCGAAAAGGTGAAATTGACGGTGCGCGGCGAGCTCGACGCGCTGTCGCAGGATCTTGTCGAGCGCGGTCTCGCCATCTGGTCGGGCAACGAGGGCGACGAGAAGCCGGCGCGCCTGATCGTGCGCGGCCGCGCCAACCTGCTCGAAGGCCTCGAGGGTGCCGAGGACATCGACCGGCTCAGAATGCTGTTCGACGATCTCGAAAAGAAGGACAGCATGATCGAGCTGCTCGATCTCGCCGAAAGCGGCCCTGGGGTGCGGATATTCATAGGCTCGGAAAACAAGCTGTTTTCGCTTTCCGGCTCGTCGTTGATCGTCGCGCCCTATCGCGATGGCGAGGACCGCATCGTCGGCGCCGTCGGCGTCATCGGGCCGACGCGGCTCAACTACTCGCGCATCGTTCCGATGGTCGATTATACCGCGCAGCTGATGTCGCGGCTTTCGCGCTAAGGGCGCTTTTCGTTGCTGCATGTCTCATTGATCGATCTCGATGAAGGACAAAGACATGCAGCAAATCAAAGTGCTACAGCGACCTTTGCGCGTCTGATAAGACGCGCGGCGCTGTAGGAGCGCGATTGAACCCTTGATTTTTCGGCCCCAAACCTCGATATCGGCTTCAAATCCAGTCCCTAAGCATTTTTGCTGAAACGCAGGCTCGCGCTTGCGGCGTGGAAATGCGAAGGACAATAGAGACGACACTGCGGAGAACGTCATGACCGACGATACGAACAAGCACGGACCCGAGGCCACCGACGAGGTATTCGACGCCGCACCGGACGCTGCCGAGGCAGCAGCCGTTGCCGAGCCCGATCCGTTGGAACTCGCCCGGGCCGAAAGCGCCGAGCTGCGCGACAAGTACCTTCGGCTTGCCGCCGAAATGGACAACCTGCGCCGTCGCACCGAACGCGACGTCAAGGATGCCAAGTCCTACTCCGTCGCTGGCTTTGCCCGCGACATGCTGGCGGTATCTGACAACCTGCGCCGCGCGCTCGATGCCATTCCCGCGGAAGCCAAGGAAGCCGGTGAGGCCGGTCTCAACACGCTGATCGAAGGCGTGGAGATGACCGAGCGCTCGATGCTCTCGGCGCTTGAGCGCCACGGCGTCAAGAAGCTGGAGCCGGAAGGCCAGAAGTTCGACCCGAACTTCCACCAGGCGATGTTCGAAATCCCGAATGCGGATGTGCCGAACAACACGGTGCTGCAGGTCGTCCAGGCCGGCTACACCATCGGCGACCGCGTCCTGCGTCCGGCCATGGTCGGCGTTTCCAAGGGCGGCCCCAAGGTCGTCGCTGGCGAAAACGGCGACGCGCCGACCGCCTGATCCTGCTGATCAGAATTCAACAAGAACGCCGCGCGAACTTCGCGCGGCGTTCTTGTTTGGGCTGAGCGCAGCGGCGTGCGTTCGTTCGCCGGCGCTATCCGAACAGTTGCTGCAGGTGATCGTTGAGGAAACGTCCCTCGGGATCGACCTTGGCCCTCAGTGCCCGGAAATCGCCCGCTCGGGGGTAGAGTGCCGTCACATCCTCGGCACCGAGGAAATGCAGCTTGCCCCAGTGCGGCCGCGAACCGTACTGCCTGAGGATCGTGTCCACGTCCTTCAGATATTCCCAATAGTCGGTGCCGGGTTCGCCCGAGACCGAAAGCGTGATCGAATCCTGCTCGAAGAAGGGGCTGATCCAGCCGGTATCGCCGGCGGTGAAGCGATACTCGATCGGGTAGATGCAGGTCGGGTGCTTTTCCAGCATCAGCTTGCGCACCGCCTTTACCGCTTCCTTGCCGTGGGCGACGGGCACCGCATATTCGAGCTCGTGGAAGTTCGGCACGTATTCGATCGGGTAGATCTCCGAGGAATAAGCGATCTTCTCGAACCCGCGCTCCATCGGCGCTTCCTCGGTGATGTCGATCACCTTCATCTCGCAGACGTCGGAGGTCCTGTCCGTGGTCGACACCGAGGCCGTGTCCGGCAGGCAGTAGCAGTGGCGGCTCTCCGGAACCGGGCACCAGAAGAAACCGAAATGGCGGTGCTTGGCGGCAAGCTCGTCGTGCTGTTCGATCATTTCGTCGAAGGTGCAGCGCCAGAGCTTTTCATGGAGATTGTAGCTTTCCATCGCCTGTAATGTGATCTCCGAGATCACGCCGAGCATGCCGACCGAGACGCGCGCCGCCTCCAGCAGATCCGGTGTGGTCTCGTCGACCACGAGGATGCTGCCGTCGGGCTGAACCAGCCGCATGCCGACGATCTGCGAGGCCATGTTGCCGAGCCTGGCGCCGGTGCCATGTGTGCCGGTCGTCAGCGCGCCGGCTAGCGCCTGGCTGTCGATATCGCCCTGGTTGATCAGCGACAGGCCGTTCTCCTTCAGCACCTTGCCGAGCTGGTTGATAGTGGTGCCGGCCTTGACCGCCACGCGCTTGCGGGTGCTGTCGATGTTGACGACGCCCTGCATGCTCGAGAGTGTCAGCTGTAGCCCGCTGGTAAGCGCCACTGGCGTGAAGGAATGTCCGGAACCGGCGCAGCGAACGTTCAGCCCTTGCGCGGTTGCCTCGCGCACCATTTCGGCAAGTGCCGCCTCACTCTCCGGCGCGCCGCGATGGCGCACGATGCATGATTGGTTTCCGACCCAGTTGCGCCAGTGGCCACCTGCCTGAAGCATTTTCCCCTCCCTCAAACCGCGGTGAAGCAATTGTCGACGAACAGATGCGTGCCGTTGATGAAGCTCGCCTCGTCACTCGCCAGAAACAATGCCGCGTTCGCCACTTCCTTCGGATCGCACATGCGGCCCTGCTGCGCGGCGATCGCCGCTTCCGAAACGTCGACGCCGTATTTGCTGAGCCCGACGAGCTCGCGCTTGCCGTGGTCGGTGGCGATGAAGCCCGGGCAGACGGCGTTGCAGCGGATTCCGCGGTCGCGGAATTCCACGGCGATGGCGCGCGCGAACATGTGGCAGGCGCCCTTGGTGGTGTCATAGAGCACCTCCATCGGCGTTGCGGCCACGGCCGAAATCGACGAGGTGCAGACAATGCTGCCGCCGCCGGCCGCAAGCATGCCTGGCAGTACCGCCTTGGTCATCAGGAACATGCTGCGCACATTGACCGCCATCAGCCGGTCCCACTCGTCCTCCTCCGTTTCGAGGAAGGGACCGACGGCGAGGATGCCGGCGTGGTTGAAAAGCACGGTGATGGCGCCGAGGGCCGCTTCAACCGCCTTGACGGCGGACGTCACCTCGGCCGACACCGAGACGTCGGCCGGGGCAAAAATCGCCTCGCCGCCGTTGGCGCGGATCGAGGCGGCCACCTCTTCGCCTTTGCTGCGCGGCAGATCGACGATGCCGACCTTGGCGCCTTCGCGCGCGAAAAGTTCGGATGCGGCAAGACCGCAGCCTCCCGCGCCACCGCTGATCAGCGCCACCTTGCCTGAAAGCCTGCCTGCCATCGTAATCCTCCCCTTGGCGCATCCTTCGCAGCGGTCGCCGATGACGACCCGCGACGGATCCGGTTTCTCACTCCCCTGGAATTATTGTTGACGAGTGAGGGGCTGTCGATATCCCATGGGGGATACGTAGGGTTGGGGGATGACAAGGGAATGCTCGCAAGCGAGTCCGTCGATATCTCGGCGATGATCGGCCTGATCGGCACGGAAGATTTCGGCCGAGCGCTCGATCGGATGCTCCGATCGGTCACCGGCTTCGATCTCTCGGTCGCGTTTGCCTATCCTTACGATGCAAGGCCGATCGTCCTGCATGACGGCTATACGGCCAAGGTGTCGGCAAGTGCGCTTTCCGCCTATCTCGGCGGCGCCTACCTGCTCGATCCCTTTTACGTCGCCTGTTGTGCCGGCCAGCCGGCAGGGCTCTGGCGAATGCGCGAGCTTGCGCCGGACCAGTTCTTCCTGTCCGACTTCTCGTCGTCGGCGGAAGTGCATCCCTGCGTGTCGATGGAATCCGGCGTTCTCGTCGAGGAGGTGGGCTTCGTCATCCCGCTCGATGGTGGCCTGCAGGCGACCTACTCGTTGATGCGCGGCCGCGGCGGCGAGCCTTTCAGCGAGACGGAGCTGGCCACGCTGCGCGTCTACGAGCCGATCGTGCGCGAGGCCATCAGGTCGAACTGGCGCCAGCAGGGCCAGACGATTGCGCCGTCGCCCTCCGAGGAGGGCGACGATGCGATGGAGGCGGCGTTCGAAAGCCTGTGTTCAGATCGACTGACCAAGCAGCAGCGCAACATCGTGCGCCTCATCCTTAGGGGCCACAGCAACCTGTCGATCGGCAAGGTGATGAACATCGCCGAGGGCACGGTTCGCATCCACCGCAAGAACATCTATCGCCGGCTCGGCATTTCGAGCCAGGGTGCCCTGTTCCGGATTTTCATTGATCATTTGAACGGGCGTCAGCTCTACTGAAGCAGGCTTCGAGCGACTGTGCGCATCCTGCCGGATGCGCCCCGTTGTTCAAGCTCAGGCCGCGTGCGAGGTCGCGTCGTCGTCGAGCAGCGTGTAGATCGCGCTGGCGGAATCGCTCGAGCGGATCTTGGCGACCATGTCCTGGTCGCGAAGCACGCGGGCGATACGCGACAGGGCTTTGAGGTGGTCCGCGCCGGCGCCTTCCGGAGCGAGCAGCAGGAATACGAGATCGACCGGCTGGTCGTCGAGCGCCTCGAAATCGACGGGCGTGTCGAGACGCGCGAAAATGCCGATGATCGAGGGGAGATTGTTGAGCTTGCCGTGCGGAATGGCGATGCCGTTGCCGACGCCGGTGGAACCAAGGCGCTCGCGCTGCAGGATCACGTCGAAGATTTCACGCTCGGGAACCCCGGTGATCTTAGAAGCTTTTGCCGCCAATTCCTGAAGGAGCTGTTTTTTCGAGTTGGCCCTCATGGCCGGGATGATCGCATTTTGATGCAGTAGACCTGCCAATGCCATTCTTTTGTCCTCGTTCGCCGGTTAGAGCCGGACAACATCATCACAAATGCGTCGCAATGGCTCTAACCATCTTTGTCATGGCGGATCCCATGCACAGAAAAGTCACATTTCCGGCCGGGCCGCTGAGTTGCGGGAGAGGGACGCCGGCACGCCGGCATCCCTCTTTTTTCGCTCATGCTTTGATATTGGCAGCATCGATCCAGCCAATATTTCCATCGTTGCGCCTGTAGACGATATTCAGTTCGGCCTTGCCGGGAGTGCGGAACATCAGGACGGGTTCGTCCGTCATGTCGAGCGCCATCACGGCGCTTGCGACAGACATCGTCCTTAATTGTTTCGAGCTCTCAGCCACGATGGTCGGCGCATAATCCTCGGGAACTTCGTCGTCCTCGAACGGCACCGAATCCATCACTGTGTAAGCCACCTCGGCAGCGTTCTGTCCGTTGCCGTTGTGGTGATCCTTCAGCTTGCGCTTGTAGCGACGCAGACGCTTTTCGATGCGATCCGACGCCGCGTCAAACGCAGCCTGTGGATCGTTCGCCTGGCCGTTCGCCTGCATTACCACGCCCGTATCGAGATGAAGCTTGCAGTCGGCGCTGAAGCGCGGCCCGGATTTTTCCACAGTGACCTGGCTTGAATATCCTCCGTCGAAATATTTGGTAACGGCCTGCTCGATCTGCTCGCCAATGCGGGCGCGGAACGAATCGCCGATTTCCATCTGTTTACCGGATACACGCACACTCATGGAGTTTCCTCTCTCGTTCGTGATTTGCGCAGCCAGTCTATTCCAAGCGGTCCCGTCATCCAAGCCTTTCAGACTTGCGAGCGCGCCTCTGTCGCAGCCACCGGTCGCACCGGAGGCTTCCGGGGTGAGCAGTCCCCGGCAATTGCGGCGGGCTCATATCGCCTGTGTCGGAGAGAGTCAATCGAAGGTCGCAAAAAAGTTAATGCGCCTTAACTTCCGGTGCTCAGAAACCGGCGGCCTTGGCGAGCGCGCGCTTCTCCCGCCGGCGCTGCACGGAGGAGGGGATATTCATCGCTTCCCGGTATTTGGCGACCGTGCGCCGCGCGATATCGATGCCGGCCTTCTTGAGGACGTCGACGATGTCGTCGTCAGAAAGCACCGCCTCGGTGCTCTCCTCGTGGATCAGCGTGCGGATCTTGTGGCGCACGGATTCCGCCGAATGGCTGTCGCCACCCTCGGCCGAGCCGATCGAGACGGTGAAGAAATACTTGAGCTCAAACAGCCCGCGCGGCGTCAGCATGTACTTGTTCGAGGTGACGCGGCTGACGGTCGATTCATGCATCTTGATGGCGTCGGCGACGGTCTTGAGGTTCAGCGGCCTGAGGTGCCCGATGCCGTTGACGAGGAACGCGTCCTGCTGGCGCACGATCTCGGTGGCGACCTTCATGATCGTGCGGGCGCGCTGATCGAGGCTGCGCGTCAGCCAGTTGGCATTTTGCAGGCATTCGTTGAGGAAGGCCTGGTCGGCGCTGTTTTTCTGTGTGCCGCGTGACACCAAAGCGAAGTAGTCCTGGTTGACCAGAACGCGCGGCAGCGCATCCGGATTGAGTTCGACCATCCATGAGCCGTCGGGCGCTGCCCGCACGACGATATCGGGCACGATCGCCTCGCTGACGCTGGTCTCGAAGCTGGTGCCGGGCTTCGGGTCGAGCTTGCGGATTTCCGCCAGCATGTCGATCAGGTCTTCCTCGTCGACGCCGCAGATCTTCTTCAGCGTCGCGAAATCACGCCGCGCCAGGAGTTCGAGATTGGCAAGCAGCGCCTCCATCGCCGGATCGAGCCGGTCGCGGGCGCGCAGCTGGATGGCGAGACACTCGCCGAGCGAGCGGGCAAATACACCGGGCGGATCGAACTGCTGCAGCGTCAGCAGCACCCTGAGGACATCGGCATGGGCGGCACCCAGCCGTTCGCCGACCTCGCCGAGGTCCGCCTGCAGGTAGCCGGCGTCGTCGAGCAGATCGATGAGATGCTGCGCGATCAGTCGATCGGAAGGAGCCGGCAGCGCGAAGGGCAATTGCTCCAGGAGCGTTTCGCGCAGGCTCTTGCGGCCGGCGACGAAATCGTCGAGGTCGTAATCTTCGCCCTCGCCGCCGCCGGGCATCGATTTCCACTGGCCAAGCAGTTCCGGCGCATCGGCGCGTTGCGGCGTGGTGTCGTCCTGGAAGACATTGGCGAAATCGGCATCGAGCTGGTCGTCGAGCCGCTCGCCGCTTTGCGACGTGGCGCTGTCATAGAGATCCGCCTGGCCGCCGCCGTCGTCGCTTCCGCCTCTCTCGTCTCCGCCGGCCATCTCGCCCTGCTCCGGGGCGACCTGATCGTCATTTGCCTGAAATTCGAGCAGCGGGTTCTTTTCGACTTCCTGTGCGATGAACTGGTTGAGCTCAAGATGCGTCATCTGCAGCAGCTGGATCGACTGCATGAGCTGTGGCGTCATCACCAGAGACTGGGACTGGCGCAGATGAAGGCTGGCGGACAGGGCCATGCTGACGCGAAACTCCCGAGAAATCTCCAGGGGCCGCGGTGCTTCTCCGGTCGCCGGTCGGGCCCTTTTCTTAATTGGCCCAAAAATTGCTTATCGGAAAGGTTTGGTCAAGCGCGTTCGCGGGCGGAATCGCCCGCGAGGCGGTCTCAGAGGCTGAAATTGTCGCCGAGATAGAGCCGACGCACGTCAGGATTGGTGACAATGTCGTTGGCGCGACCATGCGTCAGCACTTCGCCGGCATGGATAATGTAGGCGCGATCGATGAGGCCGAGCGTCTCGCGGACATTGTGGTCGGTGATCAGCACGCCGATGCCGCGCGAGGTCAGGTGCCGGACAAGCGCCTGGATGTCGGCGACCGAGATCGGGTCGACGCCGGCAAAGGGCTCGTCGAGCAGCATGAAGGTCGGGTCGGTAGCAAGCGCGCGGGCGATTTCGAGACGGCGGCGTTCGCCGCCGGAAAGCGCGATCGCCGGCGACTTGCGCAGATGCGTGATGTTGAACTCGCCGAGCAGGTCGTTGAGCTTGCTTTCGCGCCGCTCCAGGTTCTTGTCGTGAACTTCGAGCACGGCGCGGATGTTCTCCTCGACCGTCAGCCCGCGGAAGATCGACGCTTCCTGCGGCAGGTAGCCGACGCCGAGGCGTGCACGCCGGTACATCGGCATGGTCGTCACGTCATTGCCGTTGATCTCTATCGAACCCTCGTCGACGGGGACGAGGCCGGTGATCATGTAGAAGCAGGTGGTCTTGCCGGCGCCGTTCGGCCCGAGCAGGCCCACGGCCTCGCCGCGCCGCACCACCAGCGACACGCCGTTGACGACCCGACGCTCGCGATAGGCCTTGGTCAGTCCGCGGGCAATCAGGGTGCCGTCATAGCGCGCCTTATCGACCGCATGGCCGGAAGCGACCGCAGTGGTCGCCGACGGCTTGCGGACGCGTTTGCGCTTGTGGAGGAAGGGAAGTTGCACGAGCGGTCTACGTCAGTTCGTCTTGCGGGACTTCGGGTCGAGCTGGATCTGCACGCGGCCGCCGCAGGCTTCGAGCTGGGCCTCACCGGTTTCCATCTGGACGTTAAGCTGGCAGCCGACGAAGACGTTCTTGCCTTCGGAGAGAACGACCTTGTCGCCCTTGAGAACGAAGACCTGCTTGGTCATGTCGAACGAGCCGGTATCGGCCGTCGCCTGCTGCGTGCCGGAGCTCAGGAACACCTTTTCGCTGACCTCGATACGGTCGATGTCGGCGTCGCCGCTCGAAACCGAGCCGCCGCCGGACTTGTAGAAGACGACCATATTGCCGGCCTGCAGCGTCGTCGTGCCCTGCACGACCTTGACGTTGCCGGTGAAAATCGCCTTGCTTTCCGGGTCCTTGATTTCGAGCTTGTCGCTCTCGATCTGGATCGGCTTGTCGTTGGACAGCTCAAGGCCCTTCATCTTGCTCGACGTGGCCTGCGCAAAAGCGCCGGAGGCAATAATCAAAGCGCCCGCTCCGGCAATGGCCAGGCTGGCGGAAATCTTGAAAAATGATGCGGTTGTGACCGACATGGAGTGCACCGGGTCCTATTTCGCGTTTTTGCGGATGGCGGCGGGCTCGACGTTCACCCTCACCATACCCTCGAAAATTACAATACGTCCCTTATCCGTCATTCGCAGCGTCTGCGCAATGATCGAACCACCCTTCATGCTGATCGCAACGGGCTGCTTCGTTTCCATCTCGCCGGCATTGATGTCCAGATAGGCCGACTGGAAGTCGGCGTTGATGCCATTATTGACGGAAATGGTGAACGGGGCGTTCATGTCGAGCGTATTGGCGCCGCGATCATAGATGCCGTTGGTGGCGTCGACGGTCGCTATCATCGAATCCTTCATCGGCATTTCTGCATGGATCGTCTGCAGCGTGATGATGTCGGGGTTGGCGATATCCTGAAGCGCCCGCTGGGCCTTCATCGAGTAGCTGATGCCCTGCTTGTTGCGACCGGAGATCGCCGGATTCTTCATGACGATCTTGCCGTCCTCGATCGTCGCGGTCTCGATCTGCAGGTCGACGGGCATGAACGCGCGCACGAAGGACACGGCGGCAAAAATGACGGCAATGACGCCGGCGATGATCGGCAGGATGATCTTCAGGCGGCGCACGCGCGCGGAATGCCGTGCGGCGAGCGCATAGGCGTCGGCGGAGCTCGCACCCGTATCGGCAAAGATGCCCGGGGCTGGCGCGTGGTTCAACATGGAAGGGCCTGTCGGTTCTACTGCTTTTGTCGCTGACCCAACGTGGGGGTCATTTACATACATTGGTGTAAGTCGTCGCAAATATGGATATTTTTTGCTGACGCACAATGGCGCCGCAAAAAAACTCGGGTGAAGCGCAAAAACGCCAGCCGCGGCTTTCAACCGTGGTCAAGCGCGTCTATGGAATATGCCTCTTCGCGCGCAGATAGCACGTTCCCGCGGAAACTGACAGAAGCAGCGCCAACAAATCGGGAGAAACCCACATGGACGAACTCGCCATCGCCGATCGCCGCAGCCTGCGCCGGAAGTTGAGCTTCTGGCGCTTTGTGGTCGCGGGGCTGCTTCTCCTCGTCGCGCTCGCGATCTTTGCCTGGTCCGGGGCTGCCGACGACGTCGGCCACAACAGGCAGCATGTGGCGCGCGTTGCCATCACCGGCCTGATCCAGGATGACCGCGAACTGCTCGAGCGCCTGCAGAAGATTGCCGACAACGATAGCGTCAAGGCGCTGGTCGTGACCATTTCATCGCCGGGCGGCACCACCTATGGCGGCGAGGTTATCTATAAGGCGATCCGCAAGGTGGCGGCCAAGAAGCCGGTCGTTTCCGACGTGCGCACGCTTGCCGCCTCGGCGGGCTACATGATCGCGCTCGGCGGCGATACGATCGTTGCCGGTGAGAGCTCGATCACCGGCTCCATCGGCGTCATCTTCCAGTATCCGCAGGTCAAGGAGTTGATGGACAAGCTCGGCGTCTCCCTGGAATCGATCAAGTCGCGGCCGCTGAAGGCGGAACCTTCGCCCTTCCATCCGGCGAGCGACGAGGCGAAGGCCATGATCCAGTCGATGATTGACGACAGCTACGCCTGGTTCGTCGACCTGGTTGCCGACCGCCGCAAGTTGCCGCGTCCGGATGCGTTGCTGCTCGCCGACGGACGCATTTTCACCGGTCGCCAGGCGCTAAAGGCCAAGCTCGTCGACAAGCTCGGCGGCGAGGACGAAATTCGCGCCTTCCTCACGGAGAAAAAGGTGTCGAAGGACCTGCCGATCGTCGATTGGGAAGCCCCCCGCAAGACCCTGCCTTTTGGCCTCGGCGCGCTGGTCGGCAACTGGATCAAGATGTTGGGATATGACGCTTTTCCGGCAATGAGCGGGCTCGAAAAAATTGCAGGCGACAAGTTGTTTCTTGACGGTCTTGTTTCGGTTTGGCAGGTTGATGGCCAATGAGCAAGGCGACATATACCCAGCCTGAGCCGTCGAGCGATGTCGGTGATTTTGCAAATGCCGCGCACCGCCTTGCGGAAATCACAATGCAGACCGAAAAAGCAAAACAAACAAGAATTTGAGGGGGCGACAGTGATCAAGTCAGAACTGGTGCAGATTGTTGCGGCTCGCAATCCGCATCTCTACCACCGCGACGTCGAAAATATCGTCAACGCGGTCCTCGATGAGATCACCGACGCGCTCGCTGCAGGCAACCGGGTCGAACTGCGTGGCTTCGGCGCCTTCTCGGTCAAGAACCGGCCGTCGCGGTCGGGGCGCAACCCGCGCACCGGCGATTCCGTTTTTGTCGAGGAAAAATGGGTACCGTTTTTCAAGACCGGCAAGGAACTGCGCGAGCGGCTCAACCCGGGCATGAACGGCGAAGACGAGGATTGATCATCCTTGGCGGTCGCCAGAGACCCCTAACGACCCCTTTTATACGAGGCCCGTTGCCGGCAAGCGTCCGGCAAAGCGCACGGGCGTCGGTGAGATGGAGCGATTGAATGTTCAAGAAACTGATCAACATCGTTGTTCTCGTGCCGGTCGCTATCATCCTGATTGTGCTGAGCGTGGCCAACCGCCAGAGCGTAACGCTGGCGCTGAACCCCTTCCGGCCGGAAGACAGCGTGCTTTCCGTGAGCGCGCCGTTCTTCGTCTTCCTGTTCCTTGCGGTCATCGTCGGCGTCATCCTCGGTGCCGCCGCGACCTGGTTCAGCCAGGGCAAGTACCGGCGGCGCGCGCGCAACGAGGCGAACGAAGCAGTGAAGTGGCACCGCGAGGCGGAGAAACACCGCAGCCAGGCGGAAAAGCTCGCAACCCAGGCGACGCTCGCAGCGCCGCAGAACTGATCAGAAGTTCACAAGCCTGCGAAGACCGAGACGGGGCGCCCGTTCGGTCCGCGTCGCCTCTTTAGCTCGCAGCTTCCGCCGTACCGCCGACGGCGGCGCTAAAATCGGCGAAGAATTGCTGCGCCAGTTTCTTGGCGGTTGAGTCGATCAGGCGCGAGCCGAGCTGCGCGAGCTTGCCACCGATCTCCGCCTTGACGTCGTAATGCAGCACCGTTTCGTCCCCGTCCGCTGTTAAGGCGACGTCGGCGCCGCCCTTGGCAAAGCCGGCGATGCCGCCCTTTCCTTCGCCCGAGATCGTATAGCTCTGCGGCGGATTGAGATTGGAGAGCACGACATTGCCGGTGAAGGAGGCCGAGACCGGGCCGATCTTGATCTTCACCACGGCCGCAAGCTCGGTTGGCGACGTCATCTCCAGCGACTGGCACCCGGGAATGCATCGCTTGAGGATTTCCGGGTCGTTGAGGCCGCGCCACACCGCGTCGCGCCCAGCCGCAATCCGCTCTTCGCCGGTCATGTCCATGCGTTTTCCTCCCCCCATGCGACGCCGCGCGCCCGATATCGACGCGCAAATGTCGCTTCGACACACTAGACCTGCCGCGGAATTTTGTCGCGAAGCCGGTTCCAGCCCAAGAAAATTCGCAGCGGGTTCTTGCGCGTTATCTTCGCAAAACGGAAACGGCTTTGCCAAGAGCATCAGCGATGCTATTTGCAGCTTCAAGAGATGCCGCGGCTTCAGGCTGCGGCGACAAACCTCATGGCGTCCGCCGGCCCGTCCCGGATACTGCGCAGGCAGGCGGCCCATGCACTAACAAAGCCCAGGGATTTCAGCGTGAAGGAAAAGGACCGGCGGTCGAAGAATGCCTCCGTGACGACGGCCAAGGGCCGTGGTGCCGAAGCGCGTGGCGGCGGCCGCCACGATCAGAAACGTTCGGCACCGCCGAAGGGCGGCGGCTTCAAGGAACGGCCGGCGCGACCGGCGGCAGCACAGACGGCGGAGACGCGCGAGAAGCCAGCAAAACATACGCCTGCACAGGAAACGCCGGCGCGGGTGATCGCGCGGCGAACGGGGGAAAAGCCGGCCGAGCGCATACCGCTCATTCTCGAAACGTCGGACGCATCCGGCTATCACCTGATCGACAGCGGCGCCGGCGAAAAACTTGAGCAATACGGTCCCTACCGCATCGTGCGCCCCGAGGCGCAGGCGCTCTGGCCGCGCAGCCTGCCCGATAGCGTCTGGGAAAAAGCCGACGCGATCTTCACCGGCGACACCGACGAAGACGGCATGGGGCGCTGGCGCTTTCCTGGCGCCGTGCTCGGCGAGACCTGGCCGATGCAGCTTCTCGGCACCGATTTCCACGGTCGCTTCACCTCGTTCCGCCATGTCGGTGTGTTCCCGGAACAGCTCGCGCACTGGAGCTGGGTGAAGGATCAGGTGGAAAGGGCTGGGCGGCCGCTGAAGGTGCTGAACCTCTTCGGCTACACCGGCGTCGCCTCGCTGATCGCCGCCAGGGCCGGCGCCGAGGTGACCCATGTCGACGCCTCCAAGAAGGCAATCGGCTGGGCGCGCGAAAACCAGCAGCTGGCGCGGGCCGAAAACCTGCCGATCCGCTGGATCTGCGACGATGCGATGAAGTTCATCCAGCGCGAAGAGCGCCGCGGCAGCCGCTACGACATCATCCTGACCGACCCGCCGAAGTTCGGCCGCGGGCCGAACGGCGAGGTCTGGCAGCTTTTCGACCATCTGGCGGCGATGCTCGACATCTGCCGCGAGATCCTGTCGCCGGAGGCGCGCGGCCTGGTGCTGACGGCCTATTCGATCCGGGCGAGCTTCTACTCGATCCATGAACTGATGCGCGAGACGATGCGCGGCCACGGCGGCCGGGTGGAGTCGGGCGAGCTCATCATCCGCGAGGGCGGGCTTGACGGCCGCGAGCCGGGCAGGGCGCTTTCGACCTCACTCTTCAGCCGCTGGGTACCGCAATGACGAACGACAGAAGCGAACACGGCACCGGTCGTGTCGGTCAGGTGAAGGAGGTCACGAGCCTCACCAACCCGATCATCAAGGACATCCGCGCGCTGACGCAGAAGAAGCACCGCGACGAGACGCGCTCCTTCATGGCCGAGGGCCTGAAGCTGGTGATCGACGCGCTCGACCTTGGCTGGAAGATCAAGACGCTGATCTATGCCAAGGCGGCCAAGGGCAAGCCGCACGTGGAGCAGGTGGCGGCAAAGACCTTCGCCAAGGGCGGCCTGGTGCTGGAAGTCAGCGAGAAAGTGCTGTCGACGATCACGCGGCGCGACAATCCTCAGATGGTCGTCGGCATCTTCGAGCAGCGTTACCAGTCGCTGAAGGACCTGGAGCCGCAGCTGGGCGAAACCTATGTGGCGCTCGACCGCGTCCGCGATCCCGGCAACCTCGGCACCGTCATCCGCACCGCCGATGCCGCCGGCGCTTCCGGCGTCATTCTCGTCGGCGAGACCACCGATCCGTTTTCGCTCGAAACCGTGCGTGCGACCATGGGCTCGGTCTTTGCCATGCCGGTGGCGCGCGCCAGCGTCGAGGACTTCATCCGCTGGCAGAAATCCGCCGGCGTGAAGGTCGTCGCGACCCATCTCGCCGGCGCTGTCGACTATCGCACCATTGACTACAAGACCAAACCGGTCGTGCTTCTGATGGGCAACGAGCAGTCGGGTCTGCCGGAGGAACTCGCTCGAGAAGCCGGTGCGCTTGCCCGCATCCCGCAGGCCGGCCGCGCCGACTCGCTCAATCTGGCGATTGCCACCGGCATCATGCTGTTCGAGGCGCGCCGCCACCTTCTGACCCTGGATGCCCGCGCATGAGCGAGAAGCAGGTGCTGTTTTCGCGGCCGCTGCCGATCGCGGTCTTCATCGTCTTCGCGCTCATCGCCGACCAAATAATCAAGTATCTGGTCGAGCTTTACCTGCCCTTCAATCAGGCGGTCCATGTCGTGCCGATGCTGGCGCTCTACCGCACCTACAACTACGGCGTCGCCTTCTCGATGCTGTCGGGCATGGAGGGCTGGTTCATCGTCGGCATGCGGCTCACCGTCTGCGCCTTTGTGCTCTGGCTGTGGAAGCGCACGCCGAAGGATCGGTTCTTCGCCCATTTCGGCTATGCGCTGATCATCGCCGGCGCGCTCGGAAACCTCGTCGACCGGCTGCTCTTCGGCTACGTCATCGACTACATCCTGTTCTATACGGAGACGTGGTCTTTCGCCGTCTTCAATCTGGCCGATACCTTCATCACCATCGGTGCCGGCGCGATCATTCTTGACGAACTATTGCACGCGAAAAAAGCGGATCGCTAAGATTTTATCGAAGCCTTGAAGCCATTCGGAACGCCTGTCGTGTTAGCCGGAACGCATGAGCGAACCGTCACGACTGCTAGAGCGGATCGAAACCGGCTTCAGGAGAGACGCCCGGGCGGGTAAGGCTGCGTCGGTTTCGGCGCTTCCGCTCGATGGGCCGGCGTCCCGTCAGGTGTCGGCGCAGCCGGCTTCCGGCGCGCGCTCTGCGCTTAGTTACGTATCCATGGCGCTGCTCGGCCTGGTCGCTTCCGGCCTTGTCCTCGTCGTCGGCATGACTGCCGGCTTCCACCTGTTCGCCGCGGCGATTGCCGCGGCCGGCGTGGTCGGTGCGCTTTTGCTCGCCGTCGAAGCCATCCGCGCGTTTGATAGCGTGCCGGTTTCCGATGAGGTGGAGCGGGACCAGGATTGGCACCGCTCCGAAACCTCGGCGTTGCTTTCGACCATTCACGATGCGCTGGGTGACCTTGCGATCATGCGCGGCATGGACGGAAAGATCGTCCACGCCAATGCTGTCTTCCATCAGGTCTGCGGCCGGTCGGATGTCCGGGGCATGGCCTGCGGCGCCCTCGGCCTGAGCTTCGAGCCGAAGGCTGCGCCCAATCATTACCTCGTGCGCATCGCCGCGGCCGAAGGCATCCGCCTTTTCGATTGGCATGACGTGATCGCCCGCGATCCGGCGAGCGGCAAGCTCATGCGTCACAGCATTGCGCGTGATGTCACCGAGGAAGCGCGCGCCGCGCGCGAGCGTGAGGCGGCGCGCCGGCGGGCCGAGGAGGCGAGCCAGGCAAAGTCGCGGCTGCTCGCCACCGTCAGCCACGAGATCCGCACGCCGCTTTCGGGCATTCTCGGCATGAGCCATCTGCTCGGCCAGACCCGCCTGTCGAGCGAGCAGCAGAACTATCTCGCCGGCATGCAGCAATCCGGCCACGCTCTGGTCCAGCTCGTCGAAGACCTGATCGACTTCTCGTCGCTTTCAGCCGGCCGCTTCCAGTTTCGCCCCAGCCGCCAGGATCCGCGCGGCGTGATCGAGAGCGTCGTGGAAATGCTCTCCAATCGCGCCCACGAGAAGGGCATCGAGATCGGCGCCACCGTTTCCGTCGACGTGCCCGCGCTGATGGCTTTCGACGCGGCGCGCCTGCGCCAGGTGCTCTTCAACGTCATCGGCAACGCGGTCAAATTCACGGAAGTCGGCGGCGTCTTCGTCAGCGCCGACACGATCGAGGATTGCGTGCGGATCCGCATCGACGATACGGGGCCGGGCATGTCGCCCGACGACCTGAAGCGCATCTTCGAGGAATTCGAGCAGGCCGGCAACGACGAGCAACGCGCCAAGGGCACAGGGCTAGGCCTCGCGATCTCCAGGCGCATCATGCAGGCCTGCGGCGGCAGTCTCACGGCCGCAAGCGCGCCCGGCCGCGGCAGCCGCTTTGAAATCCGCCTGCCGCTTGCCGAAGTCGAGGCGATTGCGTCGGAGCGCCGCTCCACCCTCGCCGGGTCGCATGTGCTGGTCATGGCTCCCGATGGCCCGGCCTCGGCGGCGCTGGCGGCAACCATCGCGACGCTTGGCGGGCGCTGTCATCGCGCAACGACGCTTGCCGCAGCCCAGCATGTTCTTGCCGATGTGCAGGCAGGTGGCGCGCCACTCACCGACGTGATCGTCGACCACCGGCATGCGCAGCAGTACGAGCAGCTCCTCGCACTCCAGCCGGCCATCGGCCGGCTGGAGGTTCGCCGTACCTATCTGATCAATCCGGAGGAGCGCAACAGCCACCCTGTCAACCAGATGGATGGCTACGAGGCCTGGCTGATCCGGCCCTTGCGCGAAAAGTCGCTGATCGAAGTGCTGCTCGGGCGCCTGAAGGGCATCGAAAAACGCGACGCGATCAACGACAACAGGCCGGTCCTGCGCGAGGAGCCCGCCGTTGAACCCGTCCGCCGGCCGGGACACGGCATCCTGCTGGCCGAGGACGATCCGATCAATGCGTTGATCATCCGCACGCTGTTGCAGCGTTCGGGACACGCGGTGCAGCTCGTCAGCGACTTCGCGGGGGTCGCCGAGACGCTGCGAGCCCCTGCCGGAAACGCCTTGCCGGAGCTTCTCGTCACCGACCTCAATATGCCGGGTGGCGACGGGCTTTCCATGATGCGGCACATCCGTAATGACGAGGCAATACGCTCCTTGCCAAGGTTGCCGGTCATCGTGCTGACTTCCGATATCCGCGAGGATATGCGCGACCGCCTGCTTGCCGCCGGCGCCGATGTGGTGTTGGCGAAACCGGCCGACCCGCAGGTGCTGACCTCGGAGATCGCGCGTCTGCTGCGCAAACGGTAACTCTTGCGATGGTTACGGTATTGATCGGGCGGCGGGGGTTGTACGCAACTTTCATGTCACTATGTTGTTGCAGAAACGTGGTCTAAGCCCCCGCAGACAGATTTGATTCGGGATAACGCGGATGGCCATCGAGCTACTGGATTCAGCGAACGTGGTTGACACTTCTCAGGCTTGCATCGGCACGAAAGCTGCCGTCCCGACGACCGACGTGCTTGGCCGGATCGCCAATCTTGAGACGCGCCTTGCCCGCACGGCATCGGAAATCGATGCTGCCCAGGCCGTGCGCTACAAGGTTTTCGTCGAGGAGATGAAGGCGCAGGTCGGCCCCGAGGCCGATCGGCGCAAGCGTGACGTCGACAGCTGGGACGCGATCTGCGACCACCTGCTGGTTCTCGACACCTCGATCGAAGGCGACGCCGAAGATCAGATCGTCGGGACATACCGGTTGCTGCGCCAGGATGTGGCTGAGCGCTCCGGCGGCTTTTACTCGTCTTCCGAATTCGCGATCGACGCGCTTCTCGCCCGTCATCCGACCAAGCGCTTCATGGAGCTCGGCCGCTCCTGCGTCCTGCCGGACTACCGGACCAAGCGCACGGTCGAACTCCTGTGGCAGGGCAATTGGGCCTATGCGCTCAAATACGGCATGGACGCGATGTTCGGCTGCGGTTCGTTCCCGGGTGTCGTTCCGGCCGAGCATGCGCTGGCGCTGTCCTTCCTGCACCACAACATCCGCGCCCGCGACGACTGGGCCGTCAGCGCACGGCCCGAGCTGCACCGGACGATGGATTTGATGCCGGCCGAGGCGATCAATGCCAAGAAGGCGCTCGCCGCTCTGCCGCCGTTGATCAAGGGCTATATGCGCCTCGGCGCGATGGTCGGCGATGGCGCCGTGGTCGATCATGCGTTCCGCACCACCGACGTTCTGATCGTTTTGCCGATCAGCAATATCTCGGGCCGCTACCTCAACTACTACGGCGCAGATGCCGGACGTTTCGGTGGCGCCGCCTCCTGACCGGGTCCCGGTGAGGTTAACCAATTATTAATGATGGATTTGACTTTCAAGGTCGAAAGAGAGACATGTATTGTCATGTTCTTCTCTAATTTCATGACGAACGAATAGAGAAAATAAATGGAGAAACTGCCGATCTTCCGGGGGTCGACAGGTATATGGTTCCCAAGACTCCGTCTTTCATTACCTTAAACATAAATGCATTGCCTGTTATTAAGCCCGCCTCCTTTTCGGAAAGCGGGCTTTTCTTCTTTATAGTTGTATCGAATTGCTACCAATCGGGGTCGCGCGTTGACCCGAATGAAGGCGGCTGCACCAAAATGAAGCAGCCGCCGGACCGGCAATGCCGGTCCTACATGCCGGCGTTGTAGGCCGCGATCGCCGCCATGTTGACGATGTCGGAATCCTTGGCCGACATCGAGACGATCTGGATCGACTTGTCGAAGCCGACGAGCAGCGGGCCGATCACCGTCGAGCCGCCGAGTTCCTGCAGCATCTTGGTCGAAATCGATGCCGAGTGGAACGCCGGCATCACGAGCACGTTTGCCGTGCCCGAGAGGCGGCAGAACGGGTATTGCTCCATGACGCGAGCATTGAGCGCCACGTCGGCGGCCATCTCGCCGTCATATTCGAAATCGACGCGGCGCTTGTCGAGGATATTGACCGCTTCGCGCACCCGCTCAGAGCGTTCGCCCTGGGGATGGCCGAAGGTGGAATAGGCAAGCATTGCCACGCGCGGCACGTAGCCAAGCCGCTTGGCGAGGCCGGCTGCTTCCTCGGCGATATCGGCAAGCTCCTCCGAAGAGGGCATGTCGTGAACCGCCGTGTCGGCGACGAGCACCGTGCGGCCGCGGCAAAGCGCGATCGAGACGCCGATGACGCGGTGGCCGGGCTTCGGGTCGATGCAGCGACGCACGTCTTCGAGTGCCGTCGAATAATTGCGGGTCAGGCCCGTCACCATGCCGTCGGCATCACCGAGCGCCACCATGCAGGCGGCGAAGTGGTTGCGGTCGTTGTTGATCAGGCGCTGGGCGTCGCGGAAGAGGAAGCCCTTCCGCTGCAGGCGGGCATAGAGATAGTCCGTATAGGCGCCGACGCGCTTGGAAAGCCGCGCATTGACGATCTGGATGCCGGGGCGGTCGAGGTCGATGCCCTCGCGCTCTGCCGTCTCGCGCATGCGCTCCTCGCGGCCGAGCAGGATGGCGGTGCCAAGCTGCTGGTTGGCATACGCGATTGCAGAACGCATGACCTGCACCTCTTCGCCCTCTGCAAAGACGATGCGCTTCGGCTGGCGCCGGACGCGCTCGTAGATGCGCTGCAGCGTCGAGGCGATCGGGTCGCGGCGGGCGGAGAGTTGCCGGCCATAGGCTTCGAGGTCGGTGATCGGTTTGCGGGCGACGCCGCTTTCCATCGCCGCCTTCGCAACCGCCATCGGGATCGCCGAAATCAGCCGCGGGTCGAAGGGGACCGGGATGATGTATTGCGGACCGAAACGCGGACGGTTGCCCTGGTAGGCTGCGGCGACATCGTCAGGAACGTCTTCCTTGGCAAGGCTCGCCAGCGCTTCAGCCGCTGCGATCTTCATCTCGTCGTTGATGGTCGTCGCGCGCACGTCTAGCGCGCCACGGAAGATATAGGGGAAGCCGAGCACGTTGTTGACCTGGTTCGGATAGTCAGAACGGCCGGTGGCGACGATCGCGTCGTCGCGGATGCGGGCGACTTCTTCCGGCGTGATTTCCGGATCCGGGTTGGCCATGGCGAAGATGATCGGCCGCGGCGCCATCGAGCGCACCATGTCTTCCGAAAGGGCGCCCTTGGCCGAGAGGCCGAAGACCACGTCGGCGCCGTCGAGCGCTTCGGCGAGCGTGCGGCGCTCGGTCTTGACCGCATGCGCCGACTTCCACTGGTTCATGCCCTCGGTGCGGCCTTCGAAGATCACGCCCTTGGTGTCGCAGAGGATGATGTTGTCAGAGGCAAAACCCATCGACTTGATGAGCTCGATGCAGGCGATTGCCGCCGCACCCGCACCGTTGCAGACGAGCTTCGTCGTCTTGAAGTCGCGACCGGTCAAGGCCAGCGCGTTGATGAGGCCGGCTGCGGCGATGATCGCCGTGCCGTGCTGGTCGTCATGAAACACCGGGATGTCCATGACCTCGCGCAGCTTCTGCTCGATGATGAAACAGTCCGGTGCCTTGATGTCTTCGAGGTTGATGCCGCCGAAAGAGGGCCCGAGGAAACGCACGCAGTTGATGAACTCGTCGACGTTTTCGGTATCGACTTCAAGGTCGATGGAGTCGACGTCGGCAAAGCGCTTGAACAGCACGGCCTTGCCTTCCATGACAGGCTTTGACGCAAGTGCGCCGAGGTTGCCGAGGCCGAGAATGGCCGTGCCGTTCGAGATCACGGCCACCATGTTGCCGCGCGTCGTGTAGTCATAGGCGGTGTTGGGGTCCTCGGCGATCGCCTTCACGGGGACTGCGACGCCCGGAGAATAGGCAAGCGACAGGTCGCGCTGGGTGGCCATCGCCTTGGTGGGAGAAATCTCCAGCTTTCCGGGACGACCCTGCGAGTGAAAATCGAGCGCTTCCTGCGCGGTGACGCTCGTCATGGTGCGATCGGTCTTGTCGGTGGCCGGCATGTTTCCTCAATCCTCCTGTGGGCGAGCCTTGCGGCGCGCCTCTTTATGGTTGTCGTCTATAATTCCTTGGCGATAGTGTGCCATCTCTTTTTTCGGGACAATCATGAATTTCGTGACAGACTATTCGACCCGCGCGGGGGAGGTTTTATCCGCAGCCGAATTGGCGAGCGAGGAAAGCCGTTCCACGGCGACGCCGATGATGGAACAGTTCATCGAGATCAAGGCGAACAACCCGGATTCGCTGCTGTTCTACCGCATGGGCGACTTCTACGAGCTGTTCTTCCAGGACGCGGTCGAAGCCTCGCGCGCGCTCGGCATCACGCTCACCAAGCGCGGCCAGCACATGGGTCAGGAAATTCCGATGTGTGGCGTGCCGGTACATGCGGCCGACGATTACCTGCAGAAACTGATCGGTCTCGGCTTTCGCGTCGCCGTCTGCGAGCAGGTGGAAGACCCGGCGGAAGCGAAGAAGCGCGGCAGCAAGTCGGTGGTGCGCCGCGACGTCGTGCGCTTGGTCACTCCGGGCACGATCACCGAAGAGAAACTGCTTTCGCCGTCCGAGACCAACTATCTGATGGCGCTGGCGCGCATCAAGAGCGGGTCCGAGCCTGCCTACGCGCTCGCTTGGATCGACATTTCGACCGGCATCTTCCGCCTCGCCGAGACAGCCGAGAGCCGGCTGCTTGCGGACATCCTGCGTATCGAGCCGCGCGAACTGATCCTTGCAGACACCGTGTTTCACGACCCGGAACTAAGGCCCGTCTTCGACGTGCTCGGCCGCGTTGCCGTGCCGCAGCCGGCGGTCTTGTTCGACAGCGCCACGGCGGAAGGGCGCATCAGCCGCTACTTCGGCGTCAAGACGCTTGATGGCTTCGGCACGTTTTCCCGTGCGGAACTCGCAGCCGCTTCCGCGGCGATCTCCTATGTCGAGAAGACCCAGCTTGCCGAACGCCCGGCACTCGGCACGCCGGAGCGCGAAAGTGCCGCCTCGACCTTGTTCATCGATCCGGCGACCCGCGGCAATCTCGAACTGGTGAAGACGCTGTCCGGCGCGCGCGAGGGCACGCTGCTGAAGGCGCTCGACCGCACGGTGACAAGCGGCGGCGCCCGCCTTCTTGCCGAGCGGCTGATGTCGCCGCTGACCGACCCGGACCGTATCAATGAGCGTCTCGATTCCATCGAGATCCTGGCGGACCAGCCGTCCTTTGCCGGCGACCTGCGCGATGCGCTACGTCGCGCGCCGGATATGCCGCGCGCCCTGTCGCGACTGGCGCTCGGGCGCGGCGGCCCGCGCGACCTCGGTGCCATCCAGGCCGGCTTGCACGCGTCTGCGTCGATTTCGCGGTTGATGGCGGCGGGCACCCTCTCGGACGAACTGAAGGATGCGCGCGCCGCAATCGATGCGCTTCCCGCAGGCCTGCTCGGCCTGCTCGATGCGACGCTTGGCGACGAGCTGCCGCTTCTGAAGCGCGACGGCGGTTTCGTCTGCGAAGGCGCCAATGCCGAGCTCGATGAGGTCCGGGGCCTGCGCGACCAGTCGCGCCGGGTGATCGCCGGGCTGCAGCTGCAATATTCCGAAGAGACCGGCATCAAGTCGCTGAAGATCAAGCACAACAACGTGCTCGGCTACTTCATCGAGGTGACGGCGGGCAATGCCGGCTCGATGACCGACACCGACGCCGGTCGCGCCCGTTTCATCCATCGCCAAACGATGGCGAACGCGATGCGCTTCACCACGACGGAACTGGCCGAGCTTGAAAGCAAGATCGCCAACGCCGCCGACCGGGCGCTGTCGATCGAGCTCGCAGCCTTCGACCAGATGACGGCGGAGGTCGTTGCCGCGGCCGAGGTGCTGAAGGCGGCAGCGTTCGCGCTTGCGACCCTCGACGTCTCGGTCGGGCTTGCGGTCCTTGCCGAGGAGCAGGCCTATGCCCGCCCCACCGTTGACCGCTCGCGCATGTTTGCCATCGACGGCGGCCGACATCCGGTGGTCGAGCAGGCACTGAAGCGCCAGGCATCGAATGCCTTCGTCGCCAATGGCTGCGATCTCTCTCCGCCTGAGGGCGAGGAGGGTGGCGCGATCTGGCTGCTCACCGGTCCCAACATGGGCGGTAAATCGACCTTCCTGCGCCAGAACGCGCTGATCGCGATCATGGCGCAGATGGGCACCTTCGTTCCTGCCGCGAGCGCCCATATCGGCATCGTCGACCGGCTCTTCTCCCGCGTCGGCGCCTCCGACGATCTGGCGCGCGGTCGCTCGACCTTCATGGTCGAGATGGTCGAGACCGCGGCGATCCTCAACCAGGCGACCGACCGCTCGCTGGTGATCCTCGACGAGATCGGTCGTGGCACCGCCACCTTCGACGGCCTGTCAATCGCCTGGGCGGCAGTCGAGCACCTGCATGAGGCGAACCGCTGCCGCGGCCTCTTTGCCACCCACTTCCATGAACTGACCGTGCTCTCGGAAAAACTCGGCCGTCTCTCGAACGCGACGATGCGCGTCAAGGAATGGCACGGCGATGTGATCTTCCTGCATGAGGTCGGTCCGGGCGCCGCCGACCGCTCCTATGGCATTCAGGTCGCGCGTCTCGCTGGCCTGCCGGCCTCGGTCGTGGCTCGCGCCAAGGACGTGCTCGCCAAGCTCGAGGACGCCGATCGCAAGAACCCGGCGAGCCAACTGATCGACGATCTGCCGCTGTTCCAGGTGGCGATCCGTCGTGAAGAGGTGAAGCCCGCCGGAAACTCCAAGATCGACGAGGCGCTGAAGGCGCTGAACCCCGACGACATGACGCCGCGCGAGGCGCTCGATGCGCTCTATGCGCTGAAGAAGGAACTGAGCGCCGCCAAGGCGGGATGACAGGACGTGCGTGCGGTTTTCCGCTCGCACTCTATCACCCGTTGGCCGAAGCGGCGCTACGCCTTTTTCCTGTGCAAGCCGTCTGTAAAAAGGCTATACAGCGCCGCACGCTTTTGCGGGCGCGGCGCTCGAATTGTTGTGTGGTCTTTATTCGGCCTCGGTCGCAAGGATCATGCAGGAGCGCTTGACAGCGAACGACCACGCAACCAGTCGGACAGGACGCCCCTCGGCACTTCATGGGCAGACACGAAACCTTCTTTCCCGAAATCCTCGACGTCGCAGCGCTCCGGGCAAAATGCGACTTCATCGCCTCGGCCCACGCCGAACAGCGCGACCCGATGCGTCAGGCATTGCTGGCGGCTTTCAAGCAGGCAAATGTCGCCGGCCGGGCGAAGGCCCGCGAGCTGTTCAACGCCGATGGTGCTGGCATTCTCTGCGCCGAACGTATTTCCTGGCTGCAGGATCAACTGATTACAGTGCTGCATGATTTCGTGCTGAACGAGATCTTCGACGCAGCCAATGCACCGCCCGCGTCCCGGATCGCCGTGACGGCGGTCGGCGGCTATGGCCGCGGCACGCTGGCGCCGGGTTCAGACATCGATCTTCTGTTCCTGCTGCCGGTCAAGAAGGCCGTCTGGGCCGAGCCGGCGATCGAGTTCATGCTCTATATACTCTGGGATCTGGGCTTCAAGGTCGGCCACGCCACCCGCACCATCGACGAGTGCATCCGGCTATCGCGCGCCGACATGACGATCCGCACGGCCATCCTCGAGACGCGCTATATCTGTGGCTCCGAGACATTGTGCGCCGAGCTTGAAACGCGCTTCGATCATGAGATCGTCCGCAACACCGGCCCGGATTTCATCGCCGCCAAGCTTGCCGAACGCGACGAGCGCCACCGCAAGGCCGGCGACACGCGCTACCTCGTCGAGCCCAACGTCAAGGAAGGCAAGGGCGGGCTTCGCGACCTGCACACGCTGTTCTGGATCGCCAAGTACTTCTACCGGCTGAAGGACACCGCCGACCTCGTCAAGCTCGGCGTGCTTTCGCGGCAGGAGTACCAGCTCTTCCAGAAGGCCGAGGACTTCCTCTGGGCGGTGCGCTGCCACATGCATTTCCTCACCGGAAAATCCGAGGAACGGCTCTCTTTCGACATCCAGCGCGAGATCGCCGAGGCACTCGGCTATCACGACCATCCGGGCCTTTCAGCCGTCGAACGCTTCATGAAGCACTTCTTCCTGGTGGCAAAGGACGTCGGCGATCTCACCCGTATCTTCTGCGCAGCACTCGAAGATCAGCAGGCCAAGGACGCGCCCGGCATTTCCGGGCTCATCGGCCGCTTCACCCATCGTAGCCGCAAGATTGCCGGAACGCTCGATTTCGTCGACGACGGCGGTCGCATCGCGCTTGCAAGCCCCGACGTCTTTAAGCGCGATCCGGTCAATCTGCTGCGCTTCTTCCACATCGCCGATATCAACGGGCTGGAATTCCACCCGGCGGCACTGCGCCAGGTCACGCGGTCGCTGAGCCTGATCAAGCCGGCGCTGCGCGAAAACGAGGAGGCGAACCGCCTCTTCCTGTCGATCCTCACGTCCCGCCGCAAGCCGGAGCTGATCCTCCGGCGCATGAACGAAGCCGGCGTGCTCGGCCGCTTCATTCCGGATTTCGGCAAGATCGTCTCGATGATGCAGTTCAACATGTATCATCACTATACGGTCGACGAGCATCTGCTGCGCACCGTCGACGTGCTGTCGCGCATCGAAGGCGGTATCGAGGAGGAGGCCCATCCGCTCGTCGCCAAGCTGATGCCGGGGATCGAGGAGCGCGAGGCGCTCTATGTCGCCGTGCTGCTGCACGACATCGCCAAGGGCCGGCCGGAGGATCACTCGACCGCCGGCGCCAAGGTGGCACGCAAGCTCTGCCCGCGCTTCGGGCTGTCGCCGAAGCAGACGGAGCTGGTCGCCTGGCTGATCGAGGAGCATCTGCTGATGTCGATGGTCGCCCAGACGCGCGACCTCAACGACCGCAAGACGATCGTCGACTTTGCCGAGCGGGTACAGTCGCTTGATCGGTTGAAGATGCTGCTCGTCCTGACCGTCTGCGATATCCGCGCCGTCGGCCCGGGTGTCTGGAACGGCTGGAAGGGACAGCTTCTGCGCACGCTCTACTACGAGACCGAGCTGTTGCTGTCGGGCGGCTTCTCCGAGCTGTCGCGCAAGGAGCGTGCGGCCCATGCCGCCGTCATGCTCGGCGAGGCCTTGACGGACTGGTCCGAGAAGGAGCGCGAGGATTACGTGCGCCTGCACTACCAGCCCTATCTCCTGACGGTGGCGCTGGAAGACCAGATCCGGCATGCGCGCTTCATCCGCGAGGCGGATGCCGCCGGCAAGGCGCTGGCGACGATGGTGCGTACCCACCAGTTCCACGCGATCACCGAAATCACCGTGCTTTCGCCCGACCATCCGCGGCTTTTGACCGTGATTGCCGGTGCCTGTGCGGCCGCCGGCGCAAACATCGTCGACGCGCAGATCTTCACGACCTCGGACGGCCGTGCGCTCGATACCATCCTCGTCAACCGCGAGTTCGCCGTCGACGAGGACGAGATGCGCCGGGCAGCGAGCATCGGCAAGCTGATCGAGGACGTGCTTTCGGGCCGCAAGCGGCTGCCGGAAGTCATTGCCAGCCGCACCAAGGTGAAGAAGCGCACCAAGGCGTTTACCGTCACGCCGGAAGTGACGATC
The DNA here is from genome assembly GCF_001427045.1 of Ensifer sp. Root558. Lineage (NCBI taxonomy): Bacteria > Pseudomonadati > Pseudomonadota > Alphaproteobacteria > Hyphomicrobiales > Rhizobiaceae > Ensifer > Ensifer sp. Root558. The sequence goes on from NZ_LMGC01000012.1 coordinate 339,688, forward strand.
AGCAACACGCTGTCGAACAAGTTCACCGTGATCGAAGTCGAAGGCCTCGACCGTCCAGGCCTCTTGTCCGAGATCACCGCGGTGCTATCCGATCTTTCGCTCGACATCGCCTCGGCCCACATCACCACCTTCGGTGAAAAGGTGATCGACACCTTCTACGTCACCGATCTCGTCGGCCAGAAGGTGACGAGTGAAAACCGTCAGATGAACATTGCCGCCCGCCTCAAGGCCGTCATGGCCGGGGAGGGGGACGAGGCGCGCGACCGCATGCCCTCGGGCATCATCGCGCCGCCCCCGGGCGTTTCCTCCGCTCAAAGAACGACAAAAGCCGAAACATGAGTCTGGTCAAGAAATTTGCAACCGTCGGCGGCGCGACGCTCGGAAGCCGCCTGTTCGGCTTCATCCGCGAAACCTTCATGGCGGCAGCGCTTGGCACCGGCCCGGTTGCCGACGCCTTCAACACCGCCTTCCGTCTGCCCAACACCTTCCGCCGGCTGTTTGCCGAGGGCGCCTTCAATTCCGCTTTCGTGCCGCTCTTTGCCCGGGAAATCGAGGCGAACGGCATGGATGGGGCGCGGCGTTTCTCCGAGGAGGTCTTTGGCGTCCTCTTCACCGTGCTCCTGTTCCTGACGATCGCGATGGAACTGACGATGCCCTTCATCGTCAGCAACCTGATCGCGCCCGGCTTTGCCGACGATCCGGAAAAACTCGGAAGCACCATCGTCTTTGCCGCGATCATGTTCCCCTATCTCGCCTGTATGTCGCTGGCGGCGATGATGGCGGGCATGCTGAATTCGCTGCACCGCTATTTCGCGGCGGCGATCGCGCCGGTCTTCCTCAATTTCATCCTCATCGGCGTGCTCGGCTATGCCTGGTATGCGGGCCAGGATCCGATCGCGGTCGGCTACGGCCTTTCCTGGGGCGTCATGGCCGCCGGTCTCGTCCAGCTCGCAATCGTCTGGATCGCCGTGCGCGATGCCGGCATCAAGATCGGCCTTCGTCGCCCGAAGATGACCGCCAACGTGAAGCGCCTGCTCGTACTGGCGCTGCCGGCGGCGATCACCGGCGGCATCACCCAGATCAACCTCCTGATCAACACCAACATTGCGTCTGCCCAGGAAGGTGCGGTGTCGTCGCTCGTCTATGCCGACCGTATCTATCAGCTTCCGCTCGGCGTCGTCGGCATTGCCGTCGCAACCGTGCTTCTGCCGGAACTCGCCCGCGCGCTGCGTTCGGGCAATGTCAACGAGGCCTCGAACCTGCAGAACCGCTCGGTCGAGTTCACGCTGTTCCTGACGCTGCCGGCCGCCGCCGCTTTGCTCGTCATGTCCGAGCCAATCGTCCGGTTGCTGTTCGAGCGCGGCAAGTTCTCGCCGGAATCGACCATCATCGTCGGTCATATCCTGGCAATTTACGGCCTCGGCCTGCCGGCCTTCGTGCTGATCAAGGCCTTCATTCCCGGCTTTTTCGCGCGCGAGGACACGCGCACGCCGATGATCTTCGCCGCGATTTCCGTCGTCGTGAACGTGTCCCTGGCGCTCACCCTGTTCCCACGGCTTGGCGCGAGCGGCATCGCCACCGCCGAGATCGTTGCCGGCTGGGTGAATGCCGTGCTGCTTTTCGCAACGCTTGTCTGGCGCGGCCATTGGGGCAGGGACATCCCGCTTCTGACCCGTATCCCGCGTCTCGTCCTCGCGGCGGCGGGCATGGCGGCGGCGCTGTATTACGCTGTCGGCTGGTTCGCTTTCGAACTGTCCTCTGCCGCGTCCCTGCTGACGCGGGCAACGACGCTGACGGGCCTGGTCGCAGTCGCCATGGTGATCTACTTCGGGCTCGCCTTCGGCCTCGGCGGCGCGAGCCTCGGCATGATCCGCCGCAACATCAAGCGGGGCGCGAAAGCGCCTGCGGAGCCTGCAGCAACGCCGGAGGCGGGTGACTGATGCGCCAGACGATCGCACGCATTGCCCTGGTCGTGCCGGATTATGACGCCGGCATCGCCTTCTATTGCGGCAAGCTCGGTTTTGATCTCTTGGAGGACACCGTTCTCGACGCCACCAAGCGCTGGGTCGTCGTCCGTCCCAAGGGGGCCGTCGAAACGGCGCTGCTGCTTGCCAAGGCTGACGGCGAGCGCCAGCAGGCGGCGGTCGGCAACCAGACCGGCGGGCGGGTCGGGTTCTTCCTGTTCACCGACGATTTTTCCCGCGACCATGCGGCGATGCTGGCCGCAGGCGTCGTCTTTCTGGAGGCGCCGCGCCATGAGCCCTATGGCACCGTGGCGGTCTTCAGCGATCCCTTCGGCAACCATTGGGATCTGCTGCAGCCGGCGGGATGAAGGGGCTTCTCCGAGCCTCTTGATTGCCTCTCATCCTGCGTGCATAAGCCAGTCCGTTAGCTACATGGGCGATCATGCCCTGGGGCCCTCCACCAGCCTATTGAGGACGACATGAACGAATTTAAGCCGCTCGTATTCTCCGGCGTTCAGCCGACGGGCAATCTCCATCTCGGCAATTATCTCGGCGCGATCCGCAAGTTCGTGGCGCTGCAGGAAAACAACGATTGCATCTATTGCGTCGTCGACCTGCACTCGATCACCGCGCAGCTCGTGCATGAGGACCTGAAGGGGCAGATCCGCTCGATCGCCGCCGCCTTCATCGCTTCGGGCATCGATCCGAACAAGCATATTGTCTTCAACCAGTCGGCCGTGCCGCAGCACGCGGAACTCGCCTGGATCTTCAATTGCGTCGCCCGCATCGGCTGGATGAACCGCATGACGCAGTTCAAGGACAAGGCCGGCAAGGACCGCGAGAATGCGTCGCTCGGCCTGCTGGCCTATCCGAGTCTGATGGCGGCCGACATCCTCGTCTATCGCGCCACCCATGTTCCCGTTGGCGACGACCAGAAGCAGCACCTGGAGCTGACGCGTGATATCGCCCAGAAGTTCAACATCGACTTCATGGAGCATATTCGCAGCGCTGGTTACGGTGTCGACATGGTTGTCGGCGAAGAGCCGATCCATGCCTACTTCCCGCCGGTCGAGCCGCTGATCGGTGGCGCTACGCCGCGCGTCATGTCGCTGCGTGACGGCACCAAGAAGATGTCGAAGTCGGATCCCTCCGATCTCTCGCGCGTCAACCTGATGGACGACGCAGAGACGATCTCGAAGAAGATCCGCAAGGCCAAGACCGATCCGGACGCGCTTCCGAGCGAAGTGGACGGTCTGAAGGGTCGTCCCGAGGCGGACAACCTCGTCGGTATCTACGCGGCGCTGTCGGACAAGACCAAGGAGCAGGTGCTCGCCGAATTCGGTGGGCAGCAGTTCTCGGTCTTCAAGCCGGCGCTGGTCGACCTTGCGGTTGAGGTTCTCTCGCCGATCACGGCCGAGATGCGCCGCCTGATGGGCGACACCGCCCATATCGACGCAATCCTTAGGGATGGCGGCGAGCGGGCGCGGGCGCGGGCAGAAAAGACGATGCGCGAAGTGCGCGAAATCATCGGCTTTCTGCAGTAAATTGATTGGGTCCGGGGAACTCCCGGACCCAGTTTCATTTTGATGGTCGGACTTCGCTAGCCGAAGTGAACCTCGACCGGAAAGCCTCGGGCACTTTTCCGTGCCCTCGTCCGAAACGCAAAAATCAGACCTTGCGGCGGCTCGCGCGGGATGTATTGTTCACCCTATGGTCTCGACCCGACTCTCTCGACTTGAAGGACACCGCCGCAAATTCATGGCGGTGATAGACGATACCCCGGAATGCGGGCGCGCCGTGCACTATGCGGGCATGCGCGCCAAGAATTCCAATGGTGGCCTCGTCCTGCTCTATGTGATCGCCGACGGCGACTTCCAGCAATGGCTGGGGGTCGAGGAAATCATGCGTGCGGAAGCACGCGAGGAGGCCGAGGCGACGCTCGCCAAGGTGTCCCAATCGGTCCGCGAGCGGATCGGCATCGAGCCCGAGGTCGTCATCCGCGAGGGCACGGCCACGGAGCAGATCCACGCGGCGATCGAAGAAGATCGCGACATCGCCATTCTGGTTCTCGCGGCCGGCTCGGCGAAAGAAGGCCCCGGTCCGCTGGTGTCGTCCATTGCCGGCAAGGCCGCGGCCTTTCCGATCCCCGTCACGGTCATCCCGGATGCCTTGACGGATGAGGAGATCGACGCGCTCAGCTGACCTGCGTCGCTATGTGCTCTTGCGACTAGACGGCCATGCTCCTATATTCTTTTGAATTATTCTAAAAAGCTGGGCGGATGCCGCTCCGGCGAAACGGAGACAGACATGTTCATTCAGACCGAAGCCACGCCGAATCCGGCGACGCTGAAGTTTTTGCCGGGCAAGGTCGTCCTGGAAAACGGCACGGCCGAGTTCCGCGACGAGGAAGAAGCACGCGCCGGCTCGCCGCTCGCGGCACGGCTGTTTTCGATCCCCGGCGTCACCGGCGTCTATTTCGGCTACGATTTCATTACCGTCAGCAAGGAAGGCCAGGAATGGCAGCACCTGAAGCCGGCGATCCTCGGTTCGATCATGGAGCACTTCATGTCGGGCCAGGCGATCATGGCTGGCAGCGGCCGCGCCGAGCAGTCCGACGAGGAAGACGAGTTCTTCGACGAGGGTGACGAAACGATCGTCGCCACGATCAAGGAACTGTTGGAAACCCGCGTACGTCCGGCCGTCGCCCAAGATGGCGGTGACATCACCTTCCGCGGCTTCAAGGATGGGACTGTGTTCCTCAACATGAAGGGCGCCTGCTCCGGTTGCCCGTCGTCCACCGCGACGCTGAAGCATGGCGTGCAGAACCTGCTGCGCCACTTCGTTCCCGAGGTGGAGGCCGTCGAGGCCGTCTGATATAGCGCGCGCCTGTCCGGCGCGCCGGTTTCGCGTATCGATTTTGCCGCAAAGCCCGATCGGCTTTGCGGCTTGTGGCGTCTGAAAGATCCTGCGTTGAAATGATTGTACTTGCGCTCGACACGTCCGGTTCCGGTTGCTCCGTTGCCGTCTATGACAGCGAAACGGAAGCCGTGCTCGGGCGTTCCGGGGCCGATCTCGGCAAGGGACACGCCGAGCGGCTGATGGAGTTCGTCGACGAGGCATTGGCTGCGTCCGGCCGGTCGCTTGACGCTATCGACCGCATCGCCGTCACTGTCGGCCCGGGATCCTTCACCGGCATTCGCGTCGGCGTAGCGGCCGCTCGCGGCCTGGCGCTTGCGCTCGGCAAACCCGCCGTCGGCGTCTCGACACTTGCGGTCGTGGCCGAGGGGCTGCGCCGGACGGCCGCCGGAAAGCCCGTCCTTGTCGCCATCGACGCCAAGCGGGACGAGGTCTATCTCCAGGCTTTCGATGCGACCGGTAGCGCCACGGGTGAGCCCGAAGCACTCTCCGTCGGAAGTGCGCGCGAACGATTTGCCGGTTTCGACGGCGTCATAGGCGGCTCCGGCGCGCATCTCGTCGCTGCCGATCTACCGCTCAAGCCTTCAGAACTCATCGATGTCGCCGCCGTCGCCAAACTTGGTGCCGCTGCCGATCCAGCCTCGGCCAAGCCGCGTCCGTTATATCTCCGAGGCCCCGACGCCAAGCCGCAGGCGGGCTTCGCGATTGCCCGAGCATAGACCGAGATGAGCTTCACCGATTACTTCACCCGCCGCACCGAGTTCGACATCTTCCCCTTGGAGGAGGCGGACCTGATTGCCGCGGCGGCGCTGCACCGTCAGCGTTTCGCGGCCCCGTGGAGCGATGGCGAAATCCATGCGCTTCTGGTCCAAGAGACGGTGTTCGGCTTTGTCGCCCGGCAGACCAATGGCAGCTTTCGCCCGGCATTCGGTGGGTTTGTCCTGTCGCGTGCGGTTGCCGGTGAGGCGGAAATCCTGACGATCGGTGTCGAGCCGCGTTATGCGCGCTCCGGTCTCGGCTGGCGGTTGATGCAGGCGGCAATGCGTGAAGCGCTGGTCAAGGGCTCCGAGGCCCTGTTCCTCGAAGTCGACGAGACCAACCAGCCGGCAATCGGGCTTTACCGTAAGCTCGGCTTCAACAAGGTCGGCGAACGCCGCGCCTATTACCAGGACAAGGCCGGCCAGCGGACCGCCGCGCTTGTCATGCGGCTCGATCTTCGCTAGTCCCGACACGGACAGGGGCAGGATGAGGAAGGCCAAGGCGGTCTTCCGCCCGCATCCCGCATTACCCTATCGGAACAGGTCACGATGATCGCGCCGCGGTTCGGCTCCAGATCATCGAGATTCTCAAGGTCTCGCGCAGGAAAACTCTTCCCGGATGGTCAATTGGCTACGGATCGCGATCTTCGCAGCGCTTCTGGCGCTGGTTTCGCTCGTGCTGATGCCGCTTCAGGTCGTCTGCCTCTGGCTTGATCTGAAACCCCGGCGCCGTCTGCCGCGATATTGGCACCGGCTCGCCTGTTACCTTCTTGGCATAAAGGTGCGCGTTCATGGCATGGCGGATCGCCGCCGGCCGCTTTTGATCTGCGCCAACCACGCCTCCTGGAAGGACATTCTGGTGCTCTCCTCGGTTGCCGACGTCGTCTTCGTCGCCAAGTCCGAGGTGAAGGGCTGGCCGGTCTTCGGCGTGCTTGCCCGGCTGCAGGCGTCGATCTTCGTCGAGCGCGAGCAGAAGCGCTCGACCGGCAAGCAGGTGAGCGAAATCGGCGAGCGCATGGCGGCCGGTGAAATCGTCGTGCTCTTTCCCGAGGGAACGACCTCCGACGGCAACCGTCTGCTGGAGATCAAGACCTCGCTTTTCGGGGCTGCCGCTTCCGCCGTGCCGCATTCGCCGACCGGTCTCGTGCATGTGCAGCCGGTCGCGATCTCCTATACCGGTATCCATGGCATGCCGATGGGCCGCTTCAACCGGCCGATCGCCGCCTGGCCGGGCGACACCGAACTGGTGCCGCATTTGCTCGGCATCCTGCGTGAGGGCGCGATCGAAGTCGACGTCGATTTCGGTGAGGCCATCGATTACGACCGCCATACCAATCGCAAGGAGGTGAGCCGCACGGTCGAGCAGCGCATCCGCAGCATGCTGTCGGATCGTCTGCGCGGGCGGGCTTGAAACGCCCCGGGCAAGGACCGCTGCGCCGAAAATACTTCAACTTCCGACCGCTTTGCACTAAAGAACCCGGCATGACCCAGGAAACCGCCCTTCTGTCGACGACGCCCGCCACGGGCGACGAGCGCGCCCCGGCCCGCAAGGTCTTCGTCAAGACCTACGGCTGCCAGATGAACGTCTACGATTCCGACCGCATGACGGACGCCCTGTCGCGGGACGGCTACGTCTCGACCGATGTGCTGGAAGACGCAGACTTCGTCCTGCTCAACACCTGTCACATTCGCGAGAAGGCGGCAGAGAAGGTGTATTCCGAACTCGGCCGCCTGCGCGATCTGAAGAAGGAAAGGGCCAAGGAAGGCCGCGAGATGGTGATCGGCGTTGCCGGCTGCGTCGCGCAGGCCGAAGGCAACGAGATCCTGCGGCGCGCACCGGCCGTCGACCTGGTGATCGGCCCGACCACCTATCACCGGCTGCCCGAGGCGCTGAAGCGCGCCCGCAGCGGCGAGCGTGTCGTGCAGACGGAGTATGCCGTCGAAGACAAGTTCGAACACCTGCCGGCACCCGACAAGGCAAAGACCCGCATGCGCGGCGTTACCGCGTTCCTGACGGTTCAGGAAGGCTGCGACAAGTTCTGCACCTTCTGTGTCGTGCCCTACACGCGCGGCTCCGAGGTTTCCCGCCCCGTCGCCCAGATCGTCTCGGAGGCGGAAAAGCTGGTCGAGGGCGGCGTGCGCGAGATCACCCTGCTCGGTCAGAACGTCAACGCCTGGCACGGCGTCGGGCCCGATGGCCGCGAATGGGGCCTTGGCGACCTGCTTTCGCGTCTTGGCGAGATCGGGGGTCTTGCCCGGCTGCGTTACACCACCAGCCACCCGCGCGACATGGACGACAGCCTGATCGAGGCGCATCGCTCGATGGTAAAGCTGATGCCCTACCTGCACTTGCCGGTGCAGTCCGGCTCCGACCGTATCCTGAAGGCGATGAACCGCAGGCATACGGCGGCGGAATATCTGGCGCTGATCGCGCGCATCCGCGCCGTCCAGCCGGACCTCGCATTGTCGGGCGATTTCATCGTCGGCTTCCCCGGCGAGACCGATGAAGACTTCGAGGACACCATGCGCCTCGTCGAAGCCGTGGGTTATGCACAGGCATTTTCATTCAAATATTCGACCCGTCCCGGCACGCCGGGCGCCGAGCTCGGCGACCAGGTTCCCGAGGACGTGAAAGCCAAGCGCTTGGAAAAATTGCAGGCTTTGCTGTTTTCCCAGCAGCGCGCCTTTGCCGAGTCCTGCGTCGGCCGCGAAATCGACCTGCTTTTGGAGAAGGAAGGGCGCATGCCCGGCCAGCTCGTCGGGCGATCGCCGTGGCTGCAGCCGGTGAATGTTGATGCAAAAGCATCGCAAATCGGTGACATTATCAAGGTGCGAATCATCAAGGCCGGGCCGAACAGCCTGTTTGCGGAGATGATCGGGTAAGGACCGAAAACAAGGAGCCTGAACCGCTTGAACGGACACGAATTGATCTCTTCATCCACGCGCCAGTCGAAAACAACTGCGACAGACGCCAATCACTTCGTGCTGACCTTCGAGAACAATCGGTTCGCCAGCGAGCTCTTCGGCCAGTTCGATCAGAACTTGAAGCTTCTCGAAGAGCGCCTGCGCATCGACGCTCGGCCGCGCGGCAATTCCGTCGCGATCTCGGGTGACGTCGTCGCCACCAACCAGGCCCGCCGTGCTCTCGATTATCTCTACGGGCGGTTGCAGGGCGGCGCGTCGATCGATACGTCTGATGTCGAGGGTGCGATCCGTATGGCGGTTGCCGCCGACGATCAGCTACAATTGCCGACCATGGAGCGTAAAGCCAAATTGACAATGGCGCAGATTTCGACGCGCAAGAAGACGATCGCCGCGCGTACGCCAACGCAGGATGCCTATATCCGAGCGCTCGAGCGGTCCGAGCTCGTCTTCGGCGTAGGCCCCGCGGGTACCGGCAAGACCTATCTTGCCGTCGCCCACGCCGCACAGCTGCTTGAGCGCGGCGCCGTCGATCGTATTGTGCTCTCTCGCCCTGCCGTCGAGGCGGGCGAGCGCCTGGGCTTCCTGCCGGGCGACATGAAGGAGAAGGTCGATCCCTATCTTCGGCCGCTCTACGACGCGCTCTATGACATGATGCCGGGCGACAAGGTCGAACGCGCGATCACCGCCGGGGTCATCGAAATCGCGCCGCTCGCCTTCATGCGCGGCCGTACGCTCGCCAATGCTGCCGTCATCCTCGACGAGGCACAGAACACCACATCGATGCAGATGAAGATGTTCCTGACCCGTCTTGGCGAAAACGGCCGGATGATCGTCACCGGCGATCCGAGCCAGGTGGACCTGCCGCGCGGCGTTAAATCGGGCCTGGTCGAGGCCCTGCAGATCCTGAGAGGGGTCGAGGGCGTTTCGGTGGTCCGCTTCAAGGATGTCGATGTCGTTCGCCATCCGATGGTGGCGCGCATCGTCAAGGCCTACGAATCCCATACGGCCGTGCACGACGAAAGCGAGCAGGGCGACCGCTAACAGGCGGTCGCTGCGATCATGACGGCTTTGGATATCCAGATCAGCGTGGAAGAGGGCAACTGGCCGGACGAAGAGGCGTTGCTCGCCTTCTCGTCGCCCGTGCTCGAAGTGGCGGCAGCCTTTCTCGCAAGCGAAGAAAAGCAGCCGTTGCCGAAGATGCCGCCGGAGCTCTCGCTCGTCTTCACCGACGATGCCTCCATGCGCGCGATCAACGCCGAGTGGCGCAACCAGGACAAGCCGACCAACGTTCTGTCCTTCCCGGCCTTTCCCGTGACGCCCGGATCGATGCCCGGACCGATGCTCGGCGACATCATCGTTGCCCGCGAAACCCTCGAGCGCGAGGCGGTGGAGCTCGAGAAGTCCTTCGATCAGCATCTGACGCATCTTCTCGTGCATGGATTCCTGCATCTTTTCGGCTATGATCATATGGAAGATGATGAAGCCGAAAGAATGGAAAGCCTGGAGACTCGCATTTTGGCGCGTCTTGGCTTATCTGACCCCTACGGGGATCGTACCCCGGATTAACAGTTTGGACCGATGAGCGATTATAAAACACAGCCTGTCGCGCTGGCGACCGAGGAGGCAGATGCCTCCGGAGAGGCGGAGGCGGGCAGTAGTAGCACCGCCACTCGACACGAGGGCACGAAATCCACTTCCACCTTCTGGAGCCGGGCCGCGCGCCTTTTGCGCGGCGCAAGTCCATCGAGCCTGCGCGAGGATCTTGCTGACGCGCTGCAGACCGATGCCGACAGCAACACGGTCTTTTCGCCCGGCGAACGGGCGATGCTCAACAACATCCTGCGCTTCCGCGAGGTCCGGGTCGAGGACGTCATGGTCCCGCGCGCCGACATCGAGGCGGTCGATCAGAGCATCACCATCGGCGAGCTGATGGTGATCTTCGAGGAATCCGGCCGCTCGCGCATGCCGGTCTATAGCGACGGGCTCGATGACCCTCGCGGCATGGTCCACATTCGCGACCTGCTGTCCTACGTCACCAAACAGGCCCGCAATCGCCGGCGTAACGGCAAGGCCCAGGCGTCGACGACGGCTGCGTCCGAAAAGACGCCGCGCTCGCCCAAGGCAAGTTTCGACCTTTCACGTGTCGATCTCGGCAAGTCGTTGGAAGAGGCGGGCATCGTCCGCCAGCTTCTCTTCGTGCCGCCCTCTATGCTGGCCTCCGACTTGATGCAGCGCATGCAGGCGGCCCGTATCCAGATGGCGCTCGTCATCGACGAATATGGCGGAACCGATGGCCTCGTCTCGCTCGAAGACATCGTCGAGATGGTCGTCGGCGACATCGAGGATGAGCACGACGATGACGAAGTCATGTTCGCGCGCACTTCGGACGATGTCTTTATCGCCGACGCTCGTGTCGAGCTGGAAGAGATCGCCGCGGCGATCGGTCCCGACTTCGACGTGCGCGAACAGCTCGAAGACGTCGACACCCTCGGCGGCCTGATCTTCGCTTCACTGGGCCGCATTCCCGTACGCGGCGAGGTCGTTCAGGCGATCCCGGGCTTCGAGTTCCAGATCCTCGACGCCGACCCGCGCCGCGTGAAGCGCGTCCGCATCATGCGCAAGCGCCCGCCCGCCCGCCGCCGCGTCCTGAGACCGGAAGGCGAGACGATTGCGGAGACCGGTGCGCTCAATCGCGCCAACGGTGCAGCCGCCCCCGAGGCAGCGGCCGACGAACAATAATTGTCCGGTTCCCGCGCGTTTCTGCGCGCGCGGGAAGTCCTCCCCCCACCTGTGACATCTCCCGAGGCTGTGTCGTAAACACCGACCAAGGGCCGGAACCGTCGTCTCGCCCCCCTAATCCAGCCCCGAAAGGGGACAGGCAGCCGGTTTTTTGAAAGACTGGCCCCGATTGATTCGGGTGTTGTTTCGCTCCTTCGCTGTGGCAGGCTGCGGGATCGACTGGAGGCTGTATGGCAAGATTGGCTGGCAGGGTGATGCTACTTTCCGGGTTCCCCCGGGCTTTGCTTGCTTTCTTCGCGGGGCTGCTCGCGGTTCTGGCCCAGCCGCCCTTCGGCATCTTCGCCTTTGCTTTCGTCGCTTTCCCGATTCTCGTCTGGCTGCTCGACGGTGCGACCGGAAGTCCGGACGGTGGCTTCATCCGCCGGCTCTGGCCGGCTGCGGTTGTCGGCTGGTGGTTCGGCTTCGGTTACTTCCTCGGTGGTCTCTGGTGGCTCGGCAATGCGCTGCTCGTCGAGGCCGACGAGTTCGCCTGGGCGCTGCCGCTCGCCGTCGTGGGCCTGCCGGCCTTTCTCGCGCTGTTCTATGCGCTGGCGACGCTGATCGCCCGCCTTTTCTGGTCCGACGGCGTCGGGCGCATCGCCGCACTCGCCCTGGGCTTCGGGCTTGCCGAATGGCTGCGCAGCTTCCTCTTTACCGGCTTTCCCTGGAATGCGATCGGCTATGCGGCCATGCCGATGCCGCTGATGATGCAGTCGGCAAGCGTCATCAATCTCGCGACCGTCAACATGCTCGCCGTCTTCGTCTTTGCCGCTCCCGCCCTGATCGCGACGGGCCGCGGGAGCCGGATCGGGCTCACGATCGCCGTCGTGCTTTTTGCCGGCCATGTGGGCTTCGGCTTCTATCGCCTGGCGCAGCCGGCGCCGGCCTCGCCCGAGCCGCCGCTGGCCGTGCGCCTCGTCCAGCCGGTGATCGACCAGGCAAAGAAGCTCGATGACGGCGAGCGTGCCGCGGTGTTCGAGGAGCATCTGGCTTTGACTGCCGTGGCTCCGGAGAAAGACGGCAAGCGGCCGGATATCGTCGTCTGGCCCGAGACGTCGATCCCTTTCATCCTCACCGACAATCCGGACGCACTGGCGCGTATCGCCGAGGTGCTTGATGACGACCAGATCCTGATTGCCGGCGCGGTGCGCGTAGAGGATGCCGGCGCCGGTCTGCCGCCCCGCTACTACAACTCGATCTACATGATCGACGGTCGGGGCCAGATCATCGGCGCTGCCGACAAGGTGCATCTGGTGCCTTTCGGCGAATATCTTCCCTTCGAGGATCTGTTGTCTTCCTGGGGCCTGAGTTCGGTCGCCGCGTCGATGCCCGGTGGCTTCACAGCGGCCAAGAACCGTTCGCTGCTGACGCTGCCCAGCGGCCGCACGCTGTATCCGCTCGTTTGCTACGAGGCGATCTTCCCGGACGAGATCGATGGGGCCGCGCGCCGGGCCGATGTGCTTCTCAATGTTACCAACGACGCCTGGTTCGGAGATACGCCAGGCCCGCGCCAGCATTTCCATCAGGCACAATTAAGGGCCGTTGAAACCGGCACCCCCCTTGTCCGAGCGGCAAACAGCGGTATATCAGCAATTGTTGATGCACGTGGGGTTTTAATGGTAGGATTATCCTACAATTATAGGGGAGTGGTCGACACACTTCTGCCGGGAAGGATGCCTACCCCGTTGGACGACGCTATGCGAAGCCGCGTTTTCTGGCTGGGTGCGATCTTCCTCCTTCTGGTTGCAGTGTTTTCGCGTTTTGGTTTTAATATTAGGAAGAATTGACCTAAAACCCCTAAAATTGCATAGTGGTCCGCACCATCGTCCTTGTTGTGCTGGCTCTGTCCTTATCACCCTGGCGGTCGCTTCGGTGAGCGTAGGTCTCATGCTGGGCGATGGATAAACGAAACAGCGTGTTTGGGAACGCAGATATGATCGAAAACAAGAAGAAGCCGAACCCGATCGACATTCATGTCGGAAGTCGGATTCGTCTTCGCCGTACGATGCTTGGCATGAGCCAAGAGAAGCTCGGCGAAAGTCTGGGGATCACTTTCCAGCAGATCCAGAAGTACGAGAAGGGCACGAACCGCGTCGGCGCCAGCCGGTTGCAGAACATTTCAGGCATCCTGAACGTTCCGGTTTCCTTCTTCTTCGAAGACGCCCCGGGCGATAACGCTGCCGGTCAGTCCGGCATGGCAGAAGCTTCCAGCTCGAACTACGTCGTCGATTTCCTGTCGTCCTCCGAGGGGCTGCAGCTCAACCGCGCTTTCGTCAAGATCACCGACCCGAAGGTTCGCCGCCGGCTCGTCGATCTCGTCAAGGCACTCGCTGCGGAAGCAGAAAGCGAATAGTTCCAACGTTCCCGTCGGGACTTGAAAAACAAAGCGGCCATTTGTGCCGCTTTTTTCTTGCGCGCCTTTCCCTCCGGCGCACCAAAGTGATTGGCTGCAATGGCGATATAAAGATATATTTATGTCGTTGTGTGCTTGTTTTTCGGTCGCAAAACCACTAACACCGTGCCAGCGCTTTTTCTTCATTGAGGGGACTTCCCGCATGCGTGCAAACTACCTGTTCACGAGTGAATCCGTAGCCGAAGGTCATCCGGACAAGGTGTGTGACCGTATCTCCGACGAGATCGTGGACCTGGTCTACCGCGAAGCGGCCAAGACCGGTGTCGATCCCTGGGGCGTGCGTATCGCCTGCGAGACGCTGGCGACCACCAACCGTGTCGTGATTGCCGGCGAAGTGCGCCTGCCGCCGAGCCTTCTGAAGAAGGACAAGGACGGCAACGACGTCATCAACCCCTCGAAGTTCAAGTCCGCCGCCCGCAAGGCGATCCGCGAGATCGGCTATGAGCAGGACGGCTTCCACTGGAAGACGGCGAAGATCGACGTGCTCCTGCACTTCCAGTCTGCTCACATCGCTCAGGGCGTCGACAGCGCTGCCGACAAGCAGGGCGAAGAAGGTGCCGGCGACCAGGGCATCATGTTCGGCTACGCCTGCCGCGAGACCGCCGAGCTGATGCCGGCGCCGATCTACTATTCGCACCGCATCCTCAACCTGCTCGCCGCTGCCCGCAAGAAGGGCGAGGGCGAAGTCGCCAAGCTCGGCCCTGACGCCAAGAGCCAGGTCACCGTACGCTACGTCGACGGCAAGCCGGCGGAAGTCACCTCGATCGTTCTGTCGACGCAGCACCTCGATGACACCTGGGATTCGGTCAAGGTTCGCTCGGTTGTCGAGCCCTATATCCGCGAAGCCCTCGACGATCTGAAGATCGCCGACGACTGCACCTGGTACATCAACCCGACCGGAAAGTTCGTCATCGGCGGCCCGGATGGCGATGCTGGCCTCACCGGCCGCAAGATCATCGTCGACACCTATGGCGGTGCCGCACCGCACGGCGGCGGCGCCTTCTCGGGCAAGGACACGACCAAGGTCGACCGTTCGGCCGCCTATGCTGCCCGTTACCTGGCAAAGAACGTCGTTGCCGCCGGCCTGTCCGACCGTTGCACGATCCAGCTGTCCTACGCCATCGGCGTCGCCCAGCCGCTGTCGATCTATGTCGACCTGCACGGCACCGGCAAGGTTTCGGAAGACCAGGTCGAGGATGCGATCCGCAAGACGATGGACCTGTCGCCGACCGGCATCCGCCGTCATCTCGACCTCAACAAGCCGATCTATGCCAAGACGTCTGCCTATGGCCACTTCGGCCGCAAGGCTGGCCGCGACGGTTCCTTCTCCTGGGAGAAGCTCGACCTCGTGAAGCCGCTGAAGGCTGCGATCGAGCAGAGCGGCGCCGTCAACGGCCGCGCTGCCGCCTAACAGGCGATGGGGCGCGGCGTCACGCCGCGCATTGAAGATAGCGCAACGTCCTGCTATCAGGCGATTGCGAAAATCAAGGCGGGCGCTCCGACAAGGAGCGCCCGCTTCGTTCATTTTGATTTTGGGTTGGCCTGATCCAGATCGGTATGACCAAGGGAAAGACGACATGACCGAACCGCGCCGCGCCAGAGCAACCGAGGCCTTTTTCGGCCGCCGCAAGGGCAAGCCGTTGCGCGAGCGGCAGGCGGCGCACCTGGAAACCGTGTTGCCGACCCTGAAGCTCGACCTTTCGAGCCCGCCTCCGGCGGACCTGAAGACCCTCTATCCGCAGGGCGTGGACCGCATGCGCCTCGAAATCGGTTTCGGCGGCGGCGAACACCTGATCCACCGTGCGGCCGAAGCGCCGTCGACCGGCTTCATCGGCGTCGAACCCTTCGTCAATTCCATGGCCAAGCTCGTCGGTCATATCGAGGAGCGCGGCGTCAGCAACGTCAGGCTCTATGACGACGATGCCACCCAGGTCCTCGATTGGCTGCCGGCCGCGTCGATCGACCAGATCGACCTGCTCTATCCGGACCCGTGGCCGAAGCGCAAACACTGGAAGCGCCGTTTCGTCTCCAAGGTCAATCTCGATCGCTTCGCCCGCGTGCTGAAGCCCGGCGGCGTGTTCTGCTTCGCCTCGGATATCGATACCTATGTCAACTGGACGCTGTTGCACTGCCGCGATCACGCAGCCTTCGAGTGGACGGCAGAGACGGCTTCCGATTGGCTGACACCCTATGAGGGATGGCCGAGCACGCGCTACGAGGCCAAGGCACGCAGGGAAGGGCGAAGCTCCGCCTATCTCACCTTCCGGCGCGTCTAAAGCAATTCCAGGAAAAGTGCGAAGCGGTTTTCCGTCCGGAATTGCGGACTGGAAGATCAATTCCAGGAAAAGTGCGAAGCGGTTTTCYGTSCGGAATTGCGGACTRGMAGATCAATTCCAGGAAAAGTGCGAAGCGGTTTTCTTCCAGGAAAAGTGCGAAGCGGTTTTCTGTGCGGAATTGCGGACTAGCAGATCAATTCCAGGAAAGGTGCGAAGCGGTTTTCCGCTCGCGCTTGCGTCGCTCTCGAGAGCGACGGCTTCCATTCAAGCGTCCGATTGCCGTCTCCACCGACGGCAGCCTGTCAGTGCAGGGTGACCGTCTTCAGATCATCCTCGGCCGCCTTGAAGAAGGTGCTGGAACGATTGTCTGTCAGAAGGATCGGCGTGCCGTCGGCGCCGAAAAGCGCCCAGAGATCGATACCCGGTCCCATCTCCGGCGCTTCCGGGAAGCAGCGCGAGACTTCTTCCGAGCGCATTTTCCGGATGTAGCCGATTTCGCCTTCGCCGAGATGTGCGAGGTCGTTCTTCGACAGCGACGAGCTGATGTCTTTCAGTCCCATGGTGACACTCCGTGGTCGCCGGTGAGGGGAGAATCCCGCCGGTTATCCTACTCTGGGACTGAAATGTTAATTTTCTTTACCATACGAACCGGTTCGGGACGAACGAGGTCGACGGAGAGCAGGCCGTTGCGCAGTTCCGCGCCCAGAACCTTCATGCCGTCGGCGAGAACGAAAGTGCGTTGAAACTGGCGTGCCGCAATGCCGCGGTGCAGGTAATCACGGTCGCCGTTGTCGATCTGCCGGCCGCGGATGACGAGCTGGTTCTCTTCGGTGGTGACTTCGAGATCTTCTTCGGAAAAGCCTGCCACGGCGAGCGTGATGCGCAACCGTTCCGGTTCGTCGGTCGAGGCATCGCCGCGAACGCGTTCTATGTTGTAGGGCGGGTATCCGTCGTTGCCCTTGGCAATCCGCTCAAGGGTCTTTTCCATCGTATCGAAACCCAGCAGAAGCGGGCTCGTAAAAGGGGTAATTCGGCTCATTCTTCAAGTCCTTGCGAGATCAAGCGACCGTTGTTCGGACCTGCCTTGCAGCATCCTTTCCGCAATATGGTAGCTGTGCGCAATGAGTGCAAGCCGCTTGCCTCCGGCGTGCACGCAAATCATAGTCCGCTCTCGCAGAATCCGGGAATGGGACAAAGGAACGCCAGGGCGTTTACTCCCGTCCGGCCCAATGCAACGTATCGATCGCGCCGAACAACGTGGTCCAGGGAGGACGAGAAAGTGCCCGTGCCGAGAAAGATAATCATAGACACCGACCCCGGGCAGGACGATGCCGCCGCCATCATGCTCGCCTTCGGCAGTCCGGAAGAGATCGACCTGCTCGGTATCACCGCGGTCGCCGGCAACGTGCCGCTGGCGCTGACGGCCCGCAATGCGCGCATCCTGTGCGAGCTCTGCGACCGGCCGAAGGTTCGGGTGTTCTCGGGCGCCGACAAGCCGATTGCTCGCCCGCTGGTGACCGCCGAGCACGTGCACGGCAAGACCGGCCTTGACGGCCCGGAGCTTGCCGAGCCGACAATGAAGCTCGAGGAGCAGCATGCGGTCGACTTCATCGTCGAGACGTTGCGAAAGGAGCCAGAGGGCACCGTGACGCTCTGCACGCTCGGCCCGCTCACCAACATCGCGCTGGCCCTGCAGAAGGCGCCTGACATTGCGCAGCGGGTCAAGGAACTGGTGATGATGGGTGGCGGCTTCTTCGAAGGCGGCAACATCACGCCCGCCGCCGAATTCAACGTCTACGTCGATCCCGAGGCAGCCGACATCGTCTTCCGTTCGGGCGTTCCGATCGTGATGATGCCGCTCGATGTCACCCACCGGGTGCTGACCCACAAGGCGCGCGTCCAGAAGATCCGCGACATTGGCAGCCGCCCGGCGATCGCCATGGCCGAGATGCTCGAATTCTTCGAGCGCTTCGATATCGAGAAGTACGGCACCGATGGCGGCCCGCTGCACGATCCGACGGTCATTGCCTATCTGTTGCGCCCCGAGCTTTTCACCGGCCGCGATTGCAACGTCGAGATCGAGACCAAGTCGGAGCTGACGGCCGGCATGACCGTCGTCGACTGGTGGCAGGTCACCGGCCGGCCGCACAACGCCAAGGTTATGCGCTTCGTCGACGACCAGGGCTTCTTCGACCTTTTGACCGAGCGGCTGGCTCGCATCTGAGCCTCGGCTCAATCATCGTAGTTCAAACAAAAACGGCGCCCCGAGAGGCGCCGTTTTCTTTTCTCGTTCCGTTGATCAGAACTCTTCCCAGTTGTCCTGGGCAAGCGCGTTGGCGCCGGAGGTCTGGGTCAGCACCCGCTGCGTCGAAGCCGAGTAGCTGCTTCGCGCTGGGTTCGCCGCCGGAGCGGGCCGCGCCTCGCGGGCGGGGGCCGGGACCGGAGCGGGGCGTTCGGCCGCGCGCATGCGCTCGGCCGTGCCACGCAGCATAGCCGCCGAGGACGGTTGGGCCGATGCGGTCGCCTGCGCGACCCGGAAGCGGGCCACGAGCGTGTTGAGCGTTCGGGCTTCTTCGTTGAGCGCCATGCCGGCCGCGGTCGTTTCCTCGACCATGGCGGCGTTCTGCTGGGTTACCTGGTCCATCTGGTTGACGGCGGAGTTGATCTCCTTCAGGCCGACGGCCTGTTCCGAAGCGGAGCTGGAGATCTGGCGGATGAGGCCGTTGATCTGCACGACCTGCTCGGCGATCTTTTCGAGCGCGCCACCGGCCTTGCCGACGAGATCAACACCTTCGCGCACCTGGCCGGCCGAGGTGTTGATCAATGTCTTGATCTCCTTGGCGGCATTGGCAGAGCGCTGGGCGAGTTCGCGCACTTCCTGGGCGACGACGGCAAAACCCTTGCCGGCCTCACCTGCACGCGCCGCTTCGACACCGGCGTTCAGCGCCAGAAGGTTGGTCTGGAAGGCGATTTCGTCGATGACGCCGATGATGCGGCTGACTTCGTGCGAGGACTGCTCGATGCCCTTCATCGCGGCAATCGCCTTCTGCACCACCTCGCCCGACTGTCCGGCATCGCTGCTGGCCACATCCACCGATTTGGCGGCGACCTTGGCGTTTTCGGCGCTGGCGTTGACCTGCGAGGTCAGCTCGTCAAGAGCCGCTGCTGTCTCTTCCAGGCTTGCAGCCTGCTGTTCGGTCCGGTGCGACAGGTCGTTGGCGGCGCTGCTGATTTCGCTGGTGCCGTTGCCGATGTTGACGACCGAATGGTTGACGGTGCGGATCGTCTCTTCGAGGCTTTCCATCGCCGCGTTGAAGTCGCGCTTGAGCTGCGCGTATTCGCCCGGGAAATCGTCGGTGATGCGGAATGCGAGATCGCCGGACGACAGATGCGAGAGACCCTTGCCGAGGCGGGCGACGATGTCGCGCTGAAGCGCGCTCGATTCTGCACGCTCGGTTTCCGAGCGGCCGCGTTCGCGCTCGGCCTGTTCGCGCTCATGGCGGGCTTCGCCTTCGAGGCGCTTGGTGTCGGCAAGCTGATGGCGGAAGCCTTCGAGCGCCTTGGCGACTTCACCGGTTTCGTCGGAACGATCCTGGCCGGCGATCGCCTTGGTGTAGTCACCGTGGCTGAGGTCGTTCACGTCCTTGACGAGGCTTGCCAGCGGCTTCTGCACGAAACCACGAACCGCGAGATAGAGACCGAGCAGCACAGCGCCGAGCACGACGAGGCCGCCGACGATCATCATGTAGGTCTGATCCTTGACCGGCGCATTGATCGCGGTGCGCGGCACGTCGACGAGCACGACCCAGCTGGTGTTCACGCCCGAGAGAGTGAACGGATAGACGAGACGGTCGAAGGGTTCGTTGCCGTCATAAGAGAGGTTGGAGATGATGCCCGGCTTGCCGGAGGCGAGCGCGTTCTTGACGACCTCGTTGCCTTCTCCGTCATACTCCTTGAGCAGAAGGTCCGGGATCGGTGCGACCAACCATTTGCCGGTCTGCGACAGCAGGTAGACGCGACCGGTGTCGAAGGGCTTCAGCTTCGAGAGGCCATCGCCGAGCGAGGCGAGCGAAATGTCGACGCCGGTGACGCCGAGAAGCTTGCCGCCGGACATGACCGGGTAGGCGATCGAGCTCATCGCGGTCGGAACGTCGGTGTCCTGCGCGGTGTAGGGCTGGGTGATGGCACCCTTGCCGCTTTTTGCCGCGAGTTTGTACCACTCGGCCGCGTAGTCAGCGCCGAAAGTGGAGTACTGGATTTCGTTGGTGCGGCTCTTCGACCAGTAGGGCGTGAAGATGCCCTTGTCGTTACCGCCCAGTTCCTTGTTGTTGACGAGGTCTTCCTGGCGACCATCGAAAGCTTTGGGTTCTTCCGCGAACCAGCTGCCGAAGGCGAACGGGTTCTGCTCGAGGTTTGCCCTGAGGATGTTGATCACCCCGGTGCGCTCCAGCGACTTTTCGGCATGTGCGCGGCCGAGGATGCCCGCCATCGAGCGGGCAGCACTTGCAAGCTCGCCGATGTCGCCGGCAATGTCGGAGGCAATCGCGCGGGCTTCGCCGCCTGCCTGTTCGAGGACCAGCGTTTCGACGCGGTCCTGGGTCTGGGATATGAGAACGAAATTCGAGGCAAGCAAGACAAGTGCGATCGTGCCGCCTGTCACCGCGATCAGTTTGGTCGCCAGCGATTTGGCTTGGAACTTGAACATGAAATCCTCACGTGCTGGGAGGTTCGCAGGTTTTCACCTGCGGTGGACGCATTTCGCAATGGGGGTGAACTCCATCATGGAGCGTCAGATGCCGACCGGCATGTTGGAGACGACCAGGCGCTTTGGCCGGTTTTCTCACGGTCCTGAATAGACTGGAGATTCTTAAGATAGGGCCAACACGGACGCTGTTTTACGCATCGCTTGCATAAAATTGCACGCAAAGTTTTATGTCCGCGACATCGGCTGTCCGGATTGCGCAAGCGGCCGTCGGGAGGGTGAAATCTATGCGGGCCAGGGCCTGGGAAAAATGAGACGGGCGACTTCGCCCGTCTCAAGTGCGTGCTTTCTGGCGCAGGATTTAGAGACGCGACGCCACGTCCGCAGCGAGCGGGATCGAGGGCTGGGCGCCGCTCTTCAGGCAGGCGAGGGAGCCGGCGACTGCTGCGCGGCGCAGAGCGTCGGGGAAGGCGATGCCAGCATCGAGGCTGGCTGCGAGATAACCGCAGAAGGTGTCGCCGGCGCCGACGGTATCGACCGGCTCGATCTTCAGGCCCTTGGCGCGCTGGATCTCGCCTTCATGTACGGCCACCACGCCTTCGGCGCCGAGCGTGACGATGACCGTCTGGCCAGTCTCCGCGTGCAGCGCCTTCATCGCTTCTTCGCGCTCAGTGCTCCCGATACCGCTCTTGCCGGCCAGCAGTTCGAATTCGGTTTCGTTGGCAATGACGATATCGGCCATGCGGCCGAGGCGGGCTGCGTCCGGTGTCAGCGGCGCGATGTTGATGACCGAACGCACGCCCTTCTGTTTGGCGGCGGTGAGCGCCTTCTCGACCGAAGCGGCCGGAATTTCGAGCTGCAGCATCAAGGTATCGCTGGGCTTCATGCCGTCGACGGCCTTCACCGCATCGGCTTCATCGACCGTCGCATTGGCGCTGGCGACGACGACGATGACATTTTCGCCGTCACCGCCGACGAGGATATGGGCGGTGCCGGTCGGCTCGCTGACCGTCTTGGTCAACGACAGGTCGGTGCCTGCACCCTTCAACAGTTCGAGCGCGCCGTCGGCAAAGCTGTCCTTTCCTACCGCGCCTGCCATCTGCACCGTCGCGCCGGCACGTCGTGCGGCCAGCGCCTGGTTTGCGCCCTTGCCGCCGGCGGCGGTCGAAAAGCTGGTGCCGGCGACGGTTTCGCCGGGCTTCGGAAGGCGCGCGGTGGTGGCGATCAGATCCATGTTGATGGACCCAAAAACAGTAATCATGTGAAACTATCCTGTCGGCTTTGCGAATTGGGCCGGAGAGTGCCCGACAGCCTCAGTCCTCGTCAACCACCCGCAGGCGCAATTGCCCGACCCGATTGTCGACCGCGGCACGTGGTTCGTCCGCGTCCCGTGTGCCGCCTTCCGCTTGCAGCTCTAGGGCCTCGATCTTGGCCCCGCGGCGGGTGAGCTTGCTGGAGGAAACGAGGATGTCCTCGACATCCTTCTGGCTCATGGCGAAATGGCCCTGCAGCTTGCGCACGCGCTCGTCGAGACGGTCGAGATCCTCCATCAGCCGCGCGACTTCGCCCTGGATCAGGTGCGCCTGCTCGCGCATGCGTGCATCCTTGAGGATCGCCTGGATCACCTGGATCGACAACAGCAGCAGGGAGGGCGAGACGATGACGATCCGCTGGCGGTGCGCCTTCTGCACGATCGCTTCGAAATGCTCGTGGATCTCCGCAAAGATCGATTCCGAGGGTACGAAGAGGAAGGCGGTATCCTGCGTTTCACCTGGGATCAGATACTTGCCGGCGATGTCGCGCACGTGCGTTTCCATGTCGCGGCGAAAGAGTTGGGCGATCTGCTGGCGCCGCTCCGGGGTCGGAGCATCCCGCATCGCGTTCCAGGCTTCGAGCGGAAATTTGGCGTCGATGACCAGCGGCGGCTGGCCGTTCGGCATGCGGATGGTGCAGTCGGGCCGCACCCCGTTCGACAGCGTCGCCTGGAATTCGAAGGCACCCATCGGCAGCCCGTCGGCGATAATCGCTTCCATGCGCGACTGGCCGAAGGCGCCGCGCGTCTGCTTGTTCGATAGAATCGCCTGAAGTCCGGCCATGTCCTTGGCGAGCGACTGGATGTTGTTCTGGGCCGTGTCGATGACCGCGAGGCGTTCCTGCAGCCGGCGCAGGTTCTCGTGTGTCGCCTTGGTCTGCTCGCTGATCGAGGCGCCGATGCGATGGGTCATGCCGTCGATGCGCTGGCTGAGTGTCTGGTTGAGCTCCGCCTGCCGGGCGCCGAACACCTCGGCCATGGCCGCGACCCGCCCTTGCATCTCCGTCTGTGCTGCCAGCAGCATTGCCATCTGTTCCTGCCGCTCGTCGTCGCGGGGATTGCGCCGGCGCGAGAGCGCCATCAGGCCGGCAACAGCCAGCACAAGGCCGGCGGCAATCGTCAGATGGCCCAGGGTAATCGGCAGGGTGCCGATGAAAAACAACGGCTGGGCGAAGGGAAGGGGCGCGGGTTCCATGCGCCAAACCTAACAGATTCTCTCGCGAAGTGTAGATCAAAACAAGAACATATGTGCGCGGCGGTTAACGCCCGACGAGGGACGAGCGGGTGCCGCAGGTGGCAAGGCAATTTCCTTGCGCGTCGATGGAAAGATCGGCTATGGGAGCATCATGACCATCAAGCCGCTTATCATCCTTCCCGATCCTGTGCTTCGCCAGGTTTCAACGCCGATCGAAACCGTCGACGCGGACGTCCGCCGTCTGGCCGATGACATGCTCGAAACCATGTACGATGCCCCCGGCATCGGCCTTGCCGCGATCCAGATCGGTGTCGCCAGGCGCATGCTGGTGCTCGACGTTTCGAAAGAGGGCGACGAGAAGACGCCACTTGTCTTCATCAACCCCGAGATCGTCGCTTCGTCCGACACCTATTCGGTTTACGAGGAAGGCTGCCTGTCGATCCCGGACTACTACGCCGAGGTCGAGCGCCCCGCTGTCATCACCGTCAAGCACCTCGACCGCGACGGCAAGGAACAGACGATCGAGGCCGAAGGCCTGCTCGCCACCTGCCTGCAGCACGAGATCGACCACCTGAACGGCGTGTTGTTCATCGACCACATCTCCAAGCTCAAGCGCGACATGGTGATCCGCAAGTTCACCAAGGCTGCCAAGACGCGCGGCGCAAAGGCGATCTGAGCCTTCGATCGCGGAAGATCACGCGAAATTTTGAAGGCGGGAACCCATTGAACATTCCAGGAAGAGCGTGAAACGGCTTTCTTGGAATTGTCCTGTTTTTAGAGAATGAGATCATTTCGCCGTTTCCCCGCATGAAGTGATCTGAAAGGACGGAGTTACCGCCTTGTCGCTTCGCATCATCTTCATGGGCACACCGGAATTTTCGGTGCCGACACTGGCGGCACTTGCCGAGGCGGGCCATCAGATCGTCGCCGCCTATACCCAGCCGCCGCGGCCGGGTGGCCGCCGCGGGCTCGATCTGCAGAAATCGCCGGTGCACCAGGCGGCCGAACTGCTGGGTATTCCGGTGCTGACGCCGGTCAACTTCAAGGACGAGGCGGACCGCCAGACCTTCCGTGATTTCGACGCCGACGTCGCCGTCGTCGTCGCCTATGGCCTGCTTCTGCCCGAGGCCATCCTCACCGGCACCAAGCTCGGCTGCTACAACGGCCACGCCTCGCTGCTGCCGCGCTGGCGCGGTGCAGCCCCCATCCAGCGCGCGATCATGGCCGGCGACCACGAGACCGGCATGATGGTGATGAAGATGGAAAAGGGGCTCGATACCGGCCCGGTCGCCCTCACCAAGACGGTTCAGATCGGCGAGACGATGACCGGGGGCGAATTGCACGATCGCCTGATGCAGGTCGGCGCCAGTCTGATGCGGGAAGCGATGGCAAAACTCGAGGCCGACGATCTGCCGCTGACGGTCCAGGCCGAGGACGGCGTCGTCTACGCCCAGAAGATCAGCAAAACGGAAACCCGCATCGATTTCGCCCGTCCCGCCCGCGAGGTCCACGACCATATCCGCGGCCTGTCGCCATTTCCGGGCGCCTGGTTCGAACTTGAGATCGCCGGCAGGCCGGAGCGCATCAAGGTTCTGAACTCGGAGCCCGCTTCCGGCGAGGCCGAGGCCGGCACGGTGCTCGACGATAATCTGACGATTGCCTGCGCCGAGGGCGCCGTTCGGCTCACCCGCCTGCAGCGCGCCGGCGGCAAGGCGTTGGGTGCGGCCGACTTCCTGCGCGGAACGCCGGTTGCGCCCGGCACGAGGCTCGGCTGATGCCGCGGTTCAAGCTGACCGTCGAATATGACGGCTCGGACTATGTCGGCTGGCAGCGGCAGGACAACGGAGAGTCCGTCCAAGGGGCGATCGAAAAGGCGATCCTGTCGCTGACCGGAGAGACCGTGTCGATCCGCGGCGCCGGCCGCACCGATTCCGGTGTGCACGCCAGTGGCCAGGTCATGCATGCGGATCTCACGCGTCCGTGGAAGCCCTACACGCTGCGCAACGCGCTAAATGCCCATCTGGGGCTTGCGGGCGAGCGGGTGGCGATTCTCGAGGCCGAGGAAGTGTCCGAGGAATTCGACGCGCGCTTCTCGGCGCTGCGCCGCCACTATCTCTACCGCATTATCTCGCGGCCCGCGCCGCTGGCGCTTGAAGCCCGGCGCGCCTGGTGGGTGCCGAAGCCGCTCGACCATGAAGCCATGCATGCAGGCGCCCAGCGCCTCGTCGGCCATCATGACTTCACCACCTTCCGCTCCGCCCATTGCCAGGCGGCGAGCCCGGTGCGCACGCTCGATCGGCTGGACGTCGCGCTTGTCGCCGGCGTCATCGAGATCCGCGCAACGGCGCAGAGCTTCCTGCACAACCAGATCCGCTCCTTCGCCGGCTCGCTGAAGCTGGTGGGCGAAGGCAAGTGGACGCCGGATGATCTGCAGGCAGCGCTTGAGGCCCGCAACCGCAAGGCCTGCGGCCCCGTGGCGCCGCCCGATGGGCTTTATTTCCTTCAGGTGGACTACTGATCCCGAAGTCCTAGCTTGTCGGGATCAGACCGAAGAAGCGCTGCAAGAGATCGCCGATCATCATCGACGGCAACAGGAACAGCGCCGTCAGCGCCGAGGCAAGCAGCGTCTGGTTGCCGGTCACCATGCGCAAGAGCCGGAAGAGCACCGCAACGCTGATGACGAGCAGCGTCAACCAGATGAAGCTCGTCAGCCCCTGGCTCCCGGGAATGACGACACGGATCGCCGCCGGCACCGCCATGGCGTAGGAGAGCGGAACCGAGAGCCAGTTTGTGGTAACGACGATCGGTACCACCGCTCCGGCAAATCCGAGTGGGCGCGAGAGAATGGCGATCAGCACCAGCGGCAAGAGCCAGCTGACGAGATCGACGACGAGCAGCTTGAAGATGAAGCCGATGCCGATCGTGGTGCCATCAGGCATGACCGAGAGGTAGTAGAGCCGCCAGGACGCCCAGGTGACGGCGATCGCCGGCAGGCACCAGAGCATGGACGTGAACGAGCGCCAGAGGCCACTCTCGCTGAAATCGAGCCAGCGGAAGCCTTCTTCGTTACCCTGCGCCAGGAGCCAGAGCCCCCGGATATAGGCAAGCACCTCATCAAGCAGCGGCATGGCCGAACCAGCGGGCGATGAAGGTTTCATAGATATTGGTCAGGGTCTCGAGGTCGGCGACGGCGACCCGTTCGTCGACCATGTGCATCGTCTGGCCGACGAGGCCGAACTCGACCACCGGGCAATAGTCCTTGATGAAGCGCGCATCCGAGGTTCCGCCGGTCGTCGACAGCTTCGGCTGGCGCCCCGTGACGGCTTCGACCGCGCCGGAGAGCGAATCGATCAGCGCGTTGTTGCGCGTGAGAAACACGTGGCTCGGGCGCTCGGCCCAGACGATTTCGTAGCGAACGGGGGCGCGGTCCGGACGCAGGCTACCGCTTGCCGCGGCACGGTCGAGCCGGGCGATGATCTCGGCCATCAGGCTATCCGCCGTCCATGTGTCGTTGAAGCGGATGTTGAAGGCGGCCGTCGCCTTGGCCGGAATGACGTTGACGGCACTGTTGCCGACATCGATCGTCGTCACTTCGAGATTGGAGGGCTGAAAGCTCTCGGTGCCGTTGTCGAAGGGTGGGTCCATCAGCGCCTGCGTCAGCTGCAGGATGCCGCGCACCGGGCTGTCGGCGAGATGAGGATAGGCCGCATGGCCCTGCACGCCGTGAACGGTGATGCGGCCGGACAGCGAGCCGCGCCGGCCGATCTTGATCATGTCGCCAAGGCTCTCCGGGTTGGTCGGTTCGCCGACCAGGCACGCATCCCAGCGCTCGCCCTTGTCGGCCGCCCATTGCAAGAGCTTGGTGGTGCCATTGATCGCCGGTCCCTCTTCGTCGCCGGTGATGAGGAAGGAGACCGAGCCCTTCGGGGCGCCATGCTTTTCGACATGGCGGGCGATTGCCGCGACGAAGCAGGCGATGCCGCCCTTCATGTCGACGGCGCCGCGGCCATACATCTCGCCGCCGGCAATGTCGGCCGAAAACGGACCGTGGCTCCAGGCGGCCTCGTCGCCGACGGGAACGACATCCGTATGCCCGGCAAACATCAGATGCGGGCCTTCGGTTCCAAGCCGCGCATAAAGGTTCTCGATGTCGGGCGTGCCAGCCTCCTTGGCCATCACGCGGTCGACCGCGAAGCCGAGCGGCTTCAGCATGGCTTCAAGGGCTGCAAGCGCGCCGCCTTCGGCCGGGGTGACTGAGGGGCAACGAATGAGGGTGGCGAGATTGGCGATCGGATCGGTGGAGGTCATCTAACGTTATGCCGTCTGCATGGCCACGAAGGGCCTTGGGAATGGAGGCTGCTGGTTTATCCGATCGCCAGCGAACTGTCACGCAGGATGGGGCACGCGAGACGGGAACTGTGGCGTCGAACGCAGAACGGCGCCGCGCCTGGGCGGAGGCGCAGCGCCGCAGCTTCAACGGGCCGGAAGGATCCGGCCCGCCTGAAGATCGCGAAGGGAATGGAGAAGGGCTTATTCTCCGGGTGCGAGATGCGGCGCCTCGATATGGGCTCCCGCGTGCTTCAGAGGCCGCTCGCCAGCGAGCTTGCGGATCAGCACGTAGAACACCGGCGTCATGAAGATGCCGAAGGCGGTGACGCCGATCATGCCGGCAAAGACCGCGATACCCATGGCCGAGCGCATTTCCGCACCGGCGCCGGTCGACATGACAAGCGGCACCACGCCCATGATGAAGGCCATCGAGGTCATCAGGATCGGGCGCAGACGCAGCCGGCTCGCTTCGATCGCCGCCTTGACCGGCGTGCTGCCCGACAGTTCCAGTTCGCGGGCGAACTCGACGATGAGGATGGCATTCTTCGCCGATAGCCCGACCAAGACGATCAGACCGATCTGGGTGAAGACGTTGTTGTCGCCTCCGGTCAGCCAGACACCGACGAGTGCCGCCATGATGCCCATCGGCACGATCAGGATGATGGCGATCGGTAGCGTCAGGCTCTCATACTGGGCCGCAAGCACGAGGTAGACGAGCAACAGCGCCAGCGGGAAGACCAGGATGCCGGAGTTGCCAGCCAGGATCTGCTGGTAGGTCAGGTCCGTCCATTCGTAGTCGATGCCCGGAGGCAGGGTTTCAGCGGCGATGCGTTCGATGGCTTCCTGCGCCTGGCCGGACGAGAAACCCGGTGCCGGGCCGCCGTTGATGTCGGCCGACAGGAAGCCGTTGTAGCGGATCGCCCGTTCGGCGCCGACCGTCTGCTCGACCTTCAGAAGCGCCGACAGCGGGATCATCTCGCCGGATTGCGAACGCACCTTCAGCTTGCCGATGTCGTCGGCATGGCTGCGGTAGTTCGCATCCGCCTGGACGCGCACGCTGTATGTGCGGCCGAAGGCGTTGAAGTCGTTGACGTAGAGCGAGCCGAGGTAGATCTGCAGCGTCTCGAAGACGTCGGTGACGGCCACGCCGAGCTGGCGTGCCTTCACGCGGTCAAGGTCGGCATAGAGCTGCGGCACGTTGATCTGGTAGCTCGAATAGAGACCGGCCAGCTCCGGTGCCTGGTAGGCCTTGGCGAGGAAGGCCTTGGTCGCCTCGTCGAGCGCCTGGTAACCGAGGCCGTTCTTGTCCTCGAGCTGCAGCTTGAAGCCGCCGGTCGTTCCGAGACCCTGGACGGGCGGCGGCGGGAACATGGCGATGAAAGCATCCTGGATGACGCCGAATTCCTGGTTGAGCTGCATGGCGATCGCGCCGCCGGACAGTTCAGGCGTCTTGCGTTCCTCGAAGGGCTTGAGCGCGACGAAGACGATGCCGGAGTTCGACGAGTTGGTGAAGCCGTTGATCGACAGGCCCGGGAAGGCGATGGCGTTTTCGACGCCCGGGTGCTTGAGCGCAATTTCGCTCATCCGCTTGATCACGTCTTCCGAGCGGTCGAGCGTGGCTGCGTCCGGAAGCTGGGCAAAGCCGATCAGGTACTGCTTGTCCTGCGCCGGTACGAAGCCGCCGGGGACCGCGCGAAACAGCGTGAAGGTGACGCCGAGAAGCACGACATAGACCACCATGATCAGCGACTTGCGTGTCAGGATGCGACCCACACCGCGGCCATAGGCCTCCGAGCTTGCGCCGAAGAAGCGGTTGAAGCCGCGGAAGAACCAGCCGAAAAGCCTGTCCATCAACCGCGTCAGCCAGTCCTTCGGCGCGTGGTGGTCCTTCAAGAGAAGGGCAGCCAGCGCCGGGGAGAGCGTCAGCGAGTTGAGCGCCGAGATCACGGTCGAGATGGCGATCGTCAGCGCGAACTGGCGATAGAACTGGCCGGTGAGGCCGGTGATGAAGGCGAGCGGCACGAACACCGCGACGAGCACCAGCGCGATCGCGATGATCGGACCCGAGACTTCCTGCATGGCGCGGTAGGTCGCCTGGACCGGCGACAGTCCCTGCTCGATGTTGCGTTCGACGTTTTCCACCACGACGATCGCGTCGTCGACGACGATGCCGATCGCAAGCACGAGGCCGAAGAGGCTGAGCGCGTTGATCGAGAAGCCGAAGACATACATGACGGCGAAGGTGCCGACGATCGAGACCGGAACGGCGACGAGCGGAATGATCGAGGCGCGCCAGGTCTGCAGGAAGATGATGACGACGAGCACGACCAGCGCGATCGCCTCGAGCAGCGTGTCGACCACGGATTCGATCGAGGCGCGCACGAACTGTGTCGTGTCGTAGACGATGCCGTAGTCGACGCCTTCAGGCATGGTGAGCTTCATCTCGGCCATGGCCTTGCGGACGTCGTCCGAAATCTGGATCGCGTTCGATCCAGGCGCCTGGAAGACCGCCATGCCGACGGCCGGCTTGTTGTCTAGCAAGGAGCGCAGCGAGTATTCGGACGCGCCCATTTCGACGCGGGCGACATCGCCGAGCCGAGTCACTTCGCCCTGGGCGCCGGATTTGACGACGATGTTCTCGAAATCCTCAGGCGTCTGCAGACGGCCCTGCGCGTTGACCGAAAGCTGCAGATCGAGACCTGGGACGGAAGGCGAGGCGCCGATGACGCCTGCCGCCGCCTGGACGTTCTGGCCGCGCACCGCGTTGGCGATATCGCCTGCGGCAAGGCCGCGCTCGGCTGCCTTCTGCGGGTCGATCCAGATGCGCATCGAATAGTCGCCGCCGCCGAAGATCTGCACCTGGCCGACACCTTCGATGCGGGCCAGCCGGTCCTTGACGTTGAGCACACCGTAGTTGCGCAGATAGTTGATGTCGTACTGGCCGTTCGGCGAAAGCAGGTGCACGACCATGGTCAGGTCGGGCGAGCTCTTGACGGTGGTGACGCCGAGGCGGCGCACCTCCTCGGGCAGCCGCGGCTCGGCCTGCGAGACGCGGTTTTGGACGAGCTGCTGCGCCTGGTCCGGATCGGTGCCGAGCGCGAAGGTGACGGTCAGCGTCATGAGGCCATCGGCGGTCGCCTGGCTCTGCATGTAGAGCATGTCTTCGACGCCGTTGATCTGTTCTTCAAGCGGTGTCGCCACCGTTTCGGCGATGACGGCCGGGTTTGCGCCCGGATACTGCGCGCGCACGACGATCTGCGGCGGGACGACTTCGGGATATTCGGAGATCGGCAGACCGGTCATGCCGATCAGGCCGGCCACGAAGATCAGGACCGATAATACGCCCGCGAAGACCGGGCGGTCGACGAAGAAGCGTGAGAAGTTCATGGTATCCCCCTTGGGATGCGTTCGGGCAGACCTCCGGCGGGCGCGGCGAAAAAACGCGCCGCGCGGCCATGTCTGCAGAGTGATGCCTTGGCTGGAGCCTCTTCACACCGGGCGAAGAGGCGCCGGGATTACTTGGCGATAGAGGCGGTCGTTTCCTCGACCTGCTGCGGCGCCACGACGACGCCGGGGCGAACCCGCTGCAGGCCGTTGACGACGATGTTCTCGCCGGACTTCAGGCCGCTTTCGACGATGCGCAGACCGTCGGAATTCGGCCCCAGCTTCACCTGGCGATACTCGACCTTGTTGTCGGTGCCGACGACGAAGACGAATTTCTTGTCCTGGTCGGAGCCGATGGCGCGGTCGCTGATCACAAGCTTTTCCTCGGGGTCCGGCTCGCCGATGCGGATGCGGACGAACTGTCCGGGGATCAGCCTGCCGTCGGCGTTTTCAAGCGCCGCGCGTACCCGGATCGTGCCGGTTGCCGCATCCACCTCGTTGTTGATGAGCTGGATATGGCCCAAGATCGGCGTGCCCTCGTCGGCGGCGGTGCCGACCTGGACCGGCAGGCGCTCGATCGCGTTGCCGCCGGCCGATGCTGCGAGCCGGGCGAGAGCGGTGGTGACCACTTCTTCGCTGGCGTTGAAGCTCGCATAGATTGGATCGACCGAGACGAGCGTTGTCAGCACAGGCGAGGCGGAACCGGCAGCAACGAGGTTGCCGGCGGTGACGTCGAGCCGGCCGACGCGGCCGGAGATCGGCGCACGGACCTCGGTGTATTGCAGATCGAGTTCGGCCGTGCGCAGCGCCGCCTTGGCCGAGCGCACCTCCGCCTGAGCTTCGTCATAGGCGCTGGCGCGCTGGTCGACGCTGCTCTGCGGCACGGCGCTGGTGGTCACCAGCTTGCGGCCGCGCTCGAGCTCGATCTTGGCGAGCGAAACACGCGCTTCGGCAGCCTCGACCTGGGCCTTTGCCCGCTCGACGGCTGCGGCATAGGGCTCGGGATCGATCGTCACCAGGAGGTCACCTTGCTTGACCAGCGCACCTTCGCGGAAGTGGGCTTTCAGGATGGCGCCGCCGACGCGCGGGCGCACCTCGACACGCTCGATCGCTTCAAGGCGTCCGGAGAATTCCTCCCAGGTGGTGATGCGCTTGGACTGCGCCCGCGCCACCGAGACCGGCACGGCCGGCGGAGGAGCGGCGGACGCATCGGTCGCGGCATCGGCCTCGAAATGCTGCGGCAGGCCGAACATGACGGCGGCGCCGCCGCCGACAGACAAAAGGATACTCAGGCCGGCGCCCCAGAGGGCCCGGCGGGTCACTGTCGATGTCATCTTTTCTCTCCTTGCCGGTTGGGAGCCGGCGCTTTGCGTTCGATGCCAGATCGGGGAATGAGCCTCTGAGCGGCCCCGCCTAACGCACCGTCATTTCCGCCGGCTTTGCCCCCGCCTTCTGGAAGAAGCGGGCGAAGATGCCGGTAATTTCCTTCTGCTGTGCCGACCAGCTTTCGCCGGTGCCTGCGTTCTGCGGCAACCATCCGGCGCGTCCGGGCAGCACGTGGGATTCGACCGCCACGCCCGCCTTGCGCAGGCGCTCGGCATAGGCTTCAGCCTCGTCGCGCATCGGGCACTCTTCGCTGGTCACGATCAGCGAAGGCACGAGGCCGGCGAGCCGCGTACAGTGGGCCGGCGCGGCGTAAGGGTGGGTGAAGCCACCGTTCTGGCCGAGATAGCGCTGCCAGCCGTCGGCGATCGATTGCGCCGAGGACTGGGGACAGTATTGACGGAACGATGCCGTTGCCAGGCACGGATCCAGCATCGGCGACAGCAGGATCTGGCCCTTGAGATCGGTCAGATACTGGTCTCGCGCCATCAGCGCGGCCCCGGCGGCGACATTGCCGCCAGCCTCTTCGCCGGCCACGAACAGCGACGACTTCTTGTGTGCGAACTGCGGGCAGCGCGCGCGCATCGACGACAGCATGGCATAGGCGACATCGAGGGCCGCGGGAAAGGGGTTGAGGCAGGCCGCGGAATATTCCGGAGATATCACCACCGCTCCGGCTGCCGCGAGTGCCTCGGCAACGCGCTCGCCGGCAGCGATCGTTCCGCCGACGAAGGAGCCGCCATGCAGGTGCAGTACGATCGGCGGCGGATTAAGCAGGGTCTCGCCGCGGTAGACGCGTGCGGTGCACGAGCCTTGGCCCGTCTGCATCGTCTCCACTTTGAACTGTTCGCCCATCTCTCTTGCCTTCGGCCCGAGCCAAACCCACATGTGGCGACAACACGCCACGACAGGAGAATAGCATTGTCTTCTGTCTGGAATAGTCTTTTCAATCTGATTACACTATTCGTATTCTCGAACAATTACGGCTCTTGAAAATGGACCAGCTCACGGCCATGCGCGCCTTTCTCCGGGTCGTCGAAACCGGAAATTTCACCCGCGCTTCCGCTTCGCTGAATATGCCCAAGGCGACATTGACCAATCTCATCCAGGGATTGGAGGCGCATCTGCGCACAAAACTTCTGAACCGCACCACCCGCCGGGTGCTGGTAACGCCCGATGGCGCGCTCTATTACGAACGCGCGGCACGCCTTTTGACCGACCTCGACGAACTCGACGGCAGTCTTTCGAGCGCCCAGACCTTGCCGAAGGGACGGCTCAGGGTGGAGATGGCAAGCGCGATTGCCAACCTGATTGTGATCCCCGCGCTACCGGAGTTTCACAAGCGTTATCCCGACA
The DNA here is from genome assembly GCF_001427045.1 of Ensifer sp. Root558. Classification (NCBI taxonomy): domain Bacteria; kingdom Pseudomonadati; phylum Pseudomonadota; class Alphaproteobacteria; order Hyphomicrobiales; family Rhizobiaceae; genus Ensifer; species Ensifer sp. Root558. The sequence continues at coordinate 373,379 of NZ_LMGC01000012.1, forward strand.
TCCAGATAGACCTCGGGGTCTCGGACAGGACGGTGGACTACGTGGCCGAGAATGTCGATTGCGCCATCCGCGTCGGTGCGCTCACCGACCAGTCCCTGATCGCGCGCCGCATCACCGAGATGAGCTTCGTCGCCTGCGCAGCGCCCGATTACCTCTCGCGCCACGCGATCCCGCAGCATCCGTCGGATCTCTCGAAGAACTGCTACGTCGTCGGCTACTTCCGGCCGCAGACCGGGCAGCAGTTGCCGTTCTACTTCAAGCGCGGCAACGAGGAGATCGAGGTGAACGGCCGCTATGCCGTGGCGGCGAATGAAGCCACCACCTATCTCGCGGCGGCGCGAGCCGGCCTCGGCGTCATTCAGGCGCCGCGTTTCATGGTGCGCGAGGACCTCGAGACCGGCGCCATGCGGCCGGTGCTGGAGGATTGGGAAGTCGAGCCCATGCCGATCTATCTCGTCTATCCGCCGAACCGGCATCTGAGCAGCCGGCTGCGCGTCTTTGCTGACTGGGTGGTCAAGATCGTCGCCCAATCGCAGCTCGACGCTGCCTGACCGTCACGCGCGCTGGCTCGGTGCCATGCATGATCCGCATTGCGCTGAGCGTCCGGGTGGAGTGCCGGGACCGCTCGCTCCCGGTCCTCGGAATAACAAAAAAGGCGCCGCGATCGGATCGCAACGCCTTGTTGATTGGCTTTTGGGTTGCCGTCGCCGGGCTCAGCCCTGGCGGTTCTTGGCGTTGCCCTTCGGCTTGGTTTTGGGCTTGAAGCCGCCGTCCTTGCCAGCGTCCGGCTTGCCCTTCTTCTTGTTGCCCCAAGGCTTTTCGGCGCCCTTCGCCGGCGGCCTGTCCTCGGTATGGGCAGGCCCATCGCTATAGGCGGCCTTCTTTTCGAACTTGCGCTTCGGCTTGAAGTCGCCGCGGTCGTCATTGCGAGCGGCGTCGTCGGAATAGGGGCGCTTCTTGGCAAAGCCCGGCTTATCCTTGGAGAAGTTCGGCTTGTCCCTCGAGAAACTCGGCTTTTCCTGGCGCTGCTGCGACAGATCCGGCGCGCCGGCGAGCGGCTTCACGCGGATGCCCTTCTCCAGCATCTTGTCTTTGCCGATCGCTGACAGGAAGCGTTCGGCACCCTCGGCGGTCATCTCGACGAAGGTCTCTTCCTGCTGCATTCGGATCGCGCCGATGTCGCGCTTGGTCAGCTTGCCGTGACGGCAGAGCATCGGGATCAGCCAGCGCGGCTCGGCACTCTGCTTGCGGCCGACGGACAGCGAGAACCAGCTGCCGTCGCTGAAATCGGCCCGCTCGGCGCCGAAGTCCTCGCGCGGGGCACGATCATCGCGCGGTGCGCGTTCGTCGCGGCGCGGCTTGGCGCCGACAGCGACTTCGATCAGGTCTTCCGGAGCGGACCGTCCCGAACGGAACTGGCGTACGAAGGCGGCGGCCATCTGCTCGGCACCGTGGCGCTCGATAAGTGCTGCCACGATCGCCTGTTCGTCCTCGCGGATCGGCTCGGCAAAGCTCGTATCGGCAAGCAGGCGCTCGTCGTCACGTTGGCTGACCTCGTCGGCCGACGGCGGGCGTGCCCAGGTCGCGGTAATCCGGCCCCCGTCGAGCAGGCGCTCAGCCTTGCGGCGCTGGTTGACCGGCACGATCAGTGCGCTGACGCCCTTCTGACCCGCGCGTCCGGTGCGGCCGCTGCGGTGAAGCAGCGTCTCGGAGTTGGTTGGCAGATCGGCGTGAATGACCAGTTCCAGGCCCGGCAGGTCGATGCCGCGGGCGGCAACGTCGGTCGCAATGCAGACGCGGGCACGGCCGTCGCGCATGGCCTGCAGGGCGTGGGTGCGTTCGTTCTGGCTGAGCTCGCCCGAAAGCGCCACCACCGAGAAGCCGCGGTTGTTGAAGCGGGCGGTCAGATGGTTGACCGCGGCGCGGGTCGAGCAGAACACGATGGCGTTGCGCGCTTCGTAAAAGCGCAGCACGTTGATGATCGCGTTTTCGCGATCGTTCGGCGCAACGGTGAGCGCGCGGTATTCGATATCGACATGCTGCTTCTGTTCGGAAGCGGTGCTGATGCGTACGGCGTCGCGCTGGTAGTTCTTGGCGAGCGTTGCGATCGACTTCGGCACGGTCGCCGAGAACATCAGGGTGCGGCGATCGTCAGGGGACTCTTCGAGAATGAATTCGAGGTCTTCGCGGAAGCCGAGGTCGAGCATTTCGTCGGCTTCGTCGAGAACGATGGCGCGCAGCGAAGAAATGTCGAGCGAGTTGCGGCGAATATGGTCACAAAGGCGACCGGGCGTGCCGACGACGATGTGGGCGCCGCGTTCCAGCGTGCGCTTCTCGGTGCGCATGTCCATGCCGCCGACACACGAGGCGATCGTCGCGCCGGTCTCACCGTAGAGCCACTCAAGCTCGCGCTTGACCTGAAGCGCCAGTTCGCGCGTCGGTGCGATGGCGAGCGCCAGGGGGGCACCGGCAGGCCCGAAGCGGCGTTCATCGCCAAGCAGCGTCGGCGCCAGCGCCAGGCCGAAGGCGACCGTCTTGCCGGAACCGGTCTGCGCCGAAACCAGGGCGTCGCGCCCGGCGAGTTCCGGATCGCGCATCGCCTGTTGAACCGGCGTCAATTCGTTGTAACCGCGTTTTGCCAACGCCTCGGCGATCGCAGGCGCGATCCCTTCGAATTCAGTCATATCTTGTCTTTCGGATATCGGTCGTAGAGCCCAGGACGAACGGATCGTCTCGGCGCCAATTGCCGCGGCCAACACGTCGCGGGCCTGTCATGGCGCGCTACATACGCGCTCACGCGGTTCTTGTACAGGGGCGAAGGGTTCAAGGGCCGGGTTCGTCGCTGCGCGCGCCGAACTCGTTGGGCCCCTGATCGCCCGGCCAGAGGCAAAGGGCGATGAAGACGACCGGGCTCAAGACCGGGATAAACAGAGTGAGGGAAAGCGGGCCGGGATAGCCGATATCGTGCAGGCGCTTGATCGCCAGCATGGCGATGGAGGGCAGCGAGACGAGGCTCGAGACGACGAATGCCAGCGTCCAGAGCGCCAGCACCGTCTCATTGCCCTCGTTGGCAACCATTCGGGCGACCATGAAGCCGCCGATCAGGAACCAGAATAGCCAGGAGAGAAAGAAGGGCAGGCGGCCGATGCGACCGGAGGGGCTGAAGAACAGCCAGGTCATGCTCGGCTGCGGCCCCTCCGGTGTCATCGCGATCAGTCCCGAAGCAGTTCGTTGATGCCGGTCTTCGAGCGGGTCTTCTCGTCGACGCGCTTGACGATGACGGCGCAATAGAGGTTCGGCGCCGGCTGGCCGTTGCCCATGGTCGAGCCCGAGGGCATCGAACCTGCGACGACGACCGAGTAGGGCGGCACTTCGCCATAGGTCACTTCGCCGGTGGCGCGGTCGACGATCTTGGTCGACTTGCCGATGAAGACGCCCATGCCGAGGACCGAGCCTTCGCGCACGATGCAGCCTTCGACGACTTCCGAGCGGGCGCCGATGAAGCAGTTGTCTTCAATGATCGTCGGGCCGGCCTGCATCGGCTCCAGCACGCCGCCGATGCCGACGCCGCCCGAAAGGTGCACGTTCTTGCCGATCTGGGCGCAGGAGCCGACCGTTGCCCAGGTATCGACCATCGTGCCTTCGCCGACATAGGCGCCGAGATTGACGAAGGAGGGCATCAGGATGGCGTTGGGGGCGATGTAGGCCGAACGGCGCACGACGCAGTTCGGAACGGCGCGGAAGCCGGCCTTCTCGAACTCGTTGACGCTCCAGCCGTCGAACTTCGAGGGCACCTTGTCCCACCAGACCGACTGGCCCGGGCCGCCCTTGACGATTTCCATCGGGTTGAGGCGGAAGGAGAGCAGTACGGCCTTCTTCAGCCACTGATTGACCGTCCAGTTACCGTCTTCGCCGCGCTGTGCGACGCGGACCTTGCCGCTGTCGAGCAGGTTCAGCGCCGTCTCGACGGCATCGCGCACCGCGCCGCGCGTTCCGGTGTTGACGGAGTCGCGGTCTTCAAAGGCGGCTTCGATCGTCTGCGACAGGGAGGCGAGGTCGTGGTTCGTCATCGGAATTCCTTAAAGTTCGGCGGTTATCCTGCGAAAGCTCTACTGCATAAATCCGAAAATCGGAATCGATTTAAGGACAAAATTATGCAGCAGATCTAGCTGCTGCAGCGACCTTGACACGTCCTGAGCGGCGGTGGCTGCACGACGTGATCCTGAAATGTTGAAGGGCTTTTCAGGTCCCTGGAGTGGCCGGGGCTTGGCAAACTGAGGCGAACACGGCACTACAGCGCCGCGTACCCGTTCGGGATGCGCAAAGGCCGCCGCAGCGCGCTGATGCGCTTGCGACCTTCATGACCGAGGATTGAGGATAGGACGCGTCTGGACGAGATGCCGATTGTCCGGAACGCGACGGGAAAGACGAGAATATGGCACGCATGAAGAAGCGCGCTCTGCGCCGCAAAGATGGGGTCTGGGATCCGCTGGCCGACAGCTCGCAGAGCCGGCAACGCGCACAGACCGTTCCGGTCACGCCGCAATCGGCTTCGCCTTCCTATCGCCTCGCCTATATCGACGACGATTTTCTCTGCCGCGAAGAACTGCGCCCGATCCGGCTGCAGCTCGAACTCCTGAAGACCGAAATGATGCTGGAAGAGCGCGGCATCAACTCCACCGTCGTCATGTTCGGCGGCGCTCGCATTCCTGAGCCCGGCGGCGACGCCTGGGCAGCGAAGAACGAGACGCAGCGCAAGAACCTCGAAGCCGCCTCGGTCTATTACGAGGAAGCACGCAAGTTCGCGCGGCTCTGCTCCGAGCATTCGGCCAAGCTGCACTACAAGGAATATGTCGTCGTCACCGGCGGAGGCCCGGGCGTGATGGAAGCCGGCAATCGCGGCGCCGATGATGTCGGCGCGCCGTCGATCGGCCTCAACATCGTGCTGCCGCACGAGCAGGCGCCCAATCGCTACGTGACGCCCGAACTGTCGTTCAACTTCCACTATTTCGCCATCCGCAAGATGCACTTCCTGTTGCGCGCCAAGGCCGTCACCGTTTTCCCGGGCGGCTTCGGTACGCTGGACGAGCTCTTCGAGACGATGACGCTGATGCAGACCGGGCGTCTTGCGCTGGTTCCGCTCATTCTCTTCGGGGAAAAATTCTGGCGCTCGATCGTCAATTTCGAGGCGCTTGCCGAATTCGGCACGATCGCGCCGAACGACGTCGATCTGGTCCAGTTCGTCGAAACGGCTGATGAAGCCTGGGATATCATTTCCCGCTTCTATGAAACGGTCGACCCGAAGTCCGTTCCGATGGCAAATGGCCGCCGCTGATCGCAGCGGTCCAAAAAAAGCGCATAGCCCCTCGCTGGGGGAGCAAGGGGCTATGGGCTAGGCAGGAGCCTCTCCACCGGGCGGTGGGGAGAGAGAAGAGCTCCCGTCAGATCTTTTTGGTGAAGTCGGCCGCGTCTATGACGCCGTCGCCATTCTTGTCGCGCCGCTTGAACATGGCTTCCGCGGCGCTTGAAACTTCGCTGGCGCTCAAGGAACCGTTGCCGTCGGCATCGACGCGCTTGAAGGCCTTCGGGCGCAGCCCAGGCAGCATGGCCGGGCGGGCTTCCCTCAGCTTGGCAAGGGCGGTCTCGCGCTCCGTGCCTGTCTTGGCCTTGGCTTCCTTCCAGGTCTTGCGCGCCTCACGGAAGGCCTCGCGCTTGACCTTCATTTCTTCGGCGCTGATCTGCCCGTCGCCATTGGTATCGAAGGTTTTGAAATTGTCGGAGATCCGCGCCTGGAACTCGGTGAGCGAAACCTTCTGGTCCTTGTTGGTGTCGAGCCGCTCGATCATGTGCTGGCCGCGCTGCTCGGGCGTCATCTTTTCGCGGGCAGCAAAGGAGGGGGAGGCCATTCCGGTGACGGCGACGGAGAGTGCAGCCACGCCGAGGATCAGGGTCTTGTTCGGCATCATGCGTCCTTTCGATCGGTTGTTTCTGATCGCAAGGATAGACGCGGGTGCAGCCGACGCCAGTTAAACTTTGGTAATTTAAGTCATTGGCCGAAAAGAGGTTTTTCGGCGGCAAAATTGTGTCGCAGCGGGCGGGACGCCGTCTTTGCGGCGTCCGCCAGCGCCACTCTAGAGATCTGTGAGGAGGCTCCGCAGGAAGCCGGCGAGGTCTTCCGTCACGTAGTCGATCTGCTCGTCGGTGTCGTTCGACTTTTCCCACGATTCCGCAAAGGTGTATTCGAGGTTCTGCGGCACCAGCAGCACCGTCTTCATGCCCAGCGCCTTCGGCACGAGGAGATTGCGCGGCAGGTCCTCGAACATCACGGCATTGCGGGTATCGACCCGGTGCAGGCTCATGAACTTGTCATAGGTCTCGCCCGCGGGCTTCGGCACGAAGTCGGCGGCGACGATATCGAAGATGTCGTCGAAATGGTCGAGGATGCCGAGCGCCCGGGCCGTCATCTGCGCATGGGCAACGCTGCCATTGGTGAAGATGAACTTGCGGCCGGGAAGCGACTTGATCGCTTCGCCGAGCGCCGGGTCGGCCGGAACGATCGAATAGTCGATCGCATGGGCCTGCTCGAGGAACTCGTTCGGGTCGATGCCGTGATGGACCATCAGGCCTTTGAGCGTCGTGCCGTGGTCGCGGTAATAGTCCTTCTGCAGCTTCTTGGCGTCGGCCGGATCGAGCGACAAAAGCTTCGCCACATAGGCCGTCATGTTGCGGTCGATCTGCGCAAACAGGTTGACGTGGTGGGGATAGAGCGTGTTGTCGAGGTCGAAGACCCAGTCGGTGACATGGGCGAATTCGGAGCGGGTCGGCAGGCGGGCGAGCTTTTTCATGACCGCCTTATGACACGACCGACCGTGGCGGCAAACGGGAAAATGGCGATGCGGGGCCGGGCGTAATGCTGGCGCATAGATTAGCGCTTTGAATTGGCGGTTGTGCGTGGCATCTTCCGGCTCGCGCGGTTTTTGGCTCGGGGATGCGGATGCCAATGTCGAACGAAGTATTCTATCTGCTCTTTCTGTTCGGGTTTTACACGTTCACCGTCGTTACCTATTTCGCGCTTGGCTATGGCATCACATGGCTCAACGAGCGCAATCCCGAGCGAAAGATCCAGAAGGGACGCGGTTCCGACAAGCGCCGCAGCGCCGAGATCCGCCAGAGCCTCAAATCGATGTTCAGCGCCTGCCTGCCGCTGACGATCGGTCTTTACGCCCAGCAGAAGGGCTGGGCGCCGGCGCCCTGGACGCTCACCTGGTGGAACGCCCTGCCGCTCTTCGTGCTCAGCATGATCCTCTACGATGCCTGGTTCTATTTCATGCACCGGCTGCTGCACACCAAGTGGCTCTATCCGCTGCATGCCCTGCATCATAAAAGCGTGGCGCCGACGATCTGGAGCACCTATTCCGAGGACGTCTTCGACAACTTCCTGCTTCAGAGCTTTTCGGCCGTCGTCGTTTTCGTCGTGCCGTTTCCGCCGCTGGTGCTCATCGCCCATCGGCTGTTCGAACATTTCAACGGCATGATCGGCCATTGCGGCTTCGAGTATTTTGCCGCCTCCACCGCGCGCTACCCGTCTCCGCTGCTGTGCACGACGTTCCATGATCAGCACCATTCGGGCTTCAGGTACAATTACGCCAACTACTTCTCCTTCTGGGACCGTGTGCTCGGAACGCTCGCGCCGAACTACGATCAGCGGGTAAAGACCTTCGAGGACGAGGCGCCCCGGATCACGATCAGCGAGGGCACGGAGCTCGCAGAGGCGCGGGAAAGGGCGGAGTAGCAACCGGTCCGTTAGGTGGTCCTTGGCAACGAGCCGGCCTGCATGCTAGCTCGAAACGATGGAAACCTGGGTCCTCATCACCATCGCCGCGGCCTTCCTTCAGAACGTCCGCTCCGCAATGCAGAAACACTTGAAAGGCGTCATGGGCACGACGGGCGCGACCTTCGTGCGCTTCGGCTTCGGCCTGCCGTTCGCCTTCCTCTATCTCGTTGTGCTCTGGCAGGTGGTGGGCCGTCCGCTTCCGGTGCCGAACGGCACTTTCTTCCTCTGGGCGGTGATCGGGGGGCTGGCGCAGATCGCCGCAACCTTCCTGCTCGTCCATCTCTTCTCCTTCCGCAACTTCGCCGTCGGCACCGCCTATTCGCGCACGGAACCGGCGCAGGCAGCGCTTTTCGGCCTGATTTTCCTCGGCGAAAAGGCGAGCGAGGGCACGCTGGTGGCAATCGCCATCCCGGTCGTCGGCGTGATGCTGATTTCGGTGGCGCGCACGACCCTGAGTGCGCGCACGCTGGTGACCTCGGTATTCTCGCGCACGGCCGGCATCGGCTTGCTGTCCGGCACCTTCTTCGGCCTTTCGGCCGTCGCCTACCGTTCGGCGTCGCTGGCTCTGGCGCCGAGCCTGCCGGCACCCGACTACATGATGCAGGCAAGCTTCACGCTCGGCTTCGTCATCCTCTTGCAGACCGTGGTCATGCTGATCTGGATCGTGCTGCGCGAACGCGACGAGCTGCCGCGCATCGCGGCTGCCTGGAAGCCGGCCTTTGTCGTCGGTTTCGTCGGCGCGTCTGCCTCCTTCGGCTGGTTCATGGCGATGACCCTGCAGCAGGCGGCCGTCGTCAAGGTCGTCGCCCAGGTGGAAATGCTCTTCACCTTCGCCTCGTCCTTTTTCATCTTCCGCGAATGGATCAACAGACTGGAGCTATTGGGTTGCCTGCTGATCGTGCTCGGTGTCGTCATGCTGGTGCTGATCTGAAAAATAGACGCCCGAAAACCGGCGTCTCCCGAGCCGTGGTCATGCTAGAACCGCGGCATGTTGTTCGATCTTCCCTCCGATGAAACGCTCTACGACGCCTTGATGGCGCGCAGCAGCGAATACGAAGGTTCGGCCTTCGTCTGCGTCAAGACAACAGGCGTCTTCTGCCGCCTGTCCTGCCCGGCCCGCAAGCCGAAGCGGGAAAATACGATCTTCGTCAGCTCGATCGGCACCTGCCTGGAGACGGGGTTCCGTCCCTGCCAGCGCTGCCGGCCGCTTGCCACGTTCGGCGCCAAGGATCCGCTCGTCCAGGAGCTTCTGCAGGCGCTGGAAGCAGCACCGGAGCGCCGTTGGAGCGAGGACGACATCGTGCGCCGCGGGCTTGATCCCTCGACCGTCCGGCGTGCCTTCAAGCGCGCGCTCGGCATCACCTTCCTCGATCTCGCGCGCCATCGTCGCCTGGGGCTCGCCGCCCGCCAGCTCGCCGACGGTGGTCGGGTGATCGACGCCCAGCTCGAGGCAGGCTACGAGTCGCCGAGCGGGTTTCGCGTAGCCTTCCAGCGCCTGCTCGGCGATGCGCCGGCGGCAGCCCAGGGGAGGGCGCTGCTCTCGTCCGACTGGATCGAAACGCCGATCGGGCCGATGGTCGCGGTTGCCGATGCGACGCACCTCCATTTGCTGGAGTTCCACGAACGCAAGGCGCTGCCGACGGAGCTGGAGGCGTTGAAGCGCGCGACGCGCTCGGCCATCGTCCCCGGCCGGACGGCGCCGATCGATCAGATCGAAGGCGAGTTGAAGAGCTATTTCGCCGGCGAGGCGGGCGGATTTCAAACTCCGCTTGCGCCCGGGGGAACGCCCTTCGAGCGCAACGTCTGGGCGAAGCTCGTGAAGATTCCCGCCGGCGGGACACGTTCCTATGGTGACATTGCCCGCGAGGTCGCTACGATCCAGTCCGCACGTGCGGTCGCCAAGGCCAACGGTTCCAACCGGATCGCCATCGTCATTCCGTGCCACCGTTGCATCGGCGCGGATGGCTCATTGACCGGTTACGGTGGCGGGCTCTGGCGGAAACAGTGGCTGCTTCGGCACGAGGCGAAAATGAAACCAGTCAGCCTGTTGGTGGAGGAAACACAATGAACCAGAAGGAAAAGGCGCTCGCCTTCGCCGCCCTGCATAAGAAGGGTGACCCGGTGGTGCTGTACAACATCTGGGACGCCGGCAGCGCTAAGGCCGTGGCAGAGGCCGGTGCCAAGGCGCTTGCGACCGGAAGCTGGTCGGTGGCGGCCGCCCACGGCTTCGGCGACGGCGAGAAGGTGCCTCTGGCCTGGCTTGCCGATATCGCACGCCTGGTCGTGGCGAGCACCGACCTGCCCGTCAGCATCGATTTCGAAGGCGCCTACTCCGACGACGCGGCGACCGGTGCCGCCAATGTCTCGCGCATCCTCGACGTCGGCGCCATCGGCATCAACTTCGAGGACCAGATCGTCGGCAAGGGCGGCGTGCACCCGGTCGAAAAGCAGGCGGAGCGCATCCGCGCCATCCGCGAGATGGCTGACCGGCGCGGCATCCCCCTGTTCATCAATGCCCGCACCGATCTCTTCCTGCAGGAGGGTGACGAGAGCCGGCATGCCGGCCTCGTCGACGAGGCGATCGCCCGCGGCAAGGCCTATGCCGAAGCGGGCGCCAGCGGCTTCTTCGTACCGTGGCTGGTGGACGAGGCGCTGATCGCCAAGGTCTGCGCCGCCTCGATCCTGCCCGTCAACATCATGATGCGCCCGGCCGCACCCGACCTGAAGACGCTCGCCCGCGCCGGCGTGTCACGCGTCAGCTACGGCCCGGGCCCATACCGCGTGATGATGGAAGAATTGAAGGCGGCGGCGACCGAGGTCTACGCTCCGCGCTGAGCTCGGGGCTCGATGAAATCGCGCTGCGCAAGTTGCGCGATTTCACCGCGAAAACGTACGTTTTTGGCCGCAGCCTGGAGCTGTTATTTCCGCAATCTTCAGCTTTATCGTGTCTCTGGCAATTCTTTGCGACCCAAGAGGCACCGTATGAAGATTGTTCTGCTCAATCCGCCGCATACGGCCATCGGCAGCCGTATTCCCGACGATCATCTTCCGCCGCTCGGCCTGCTCGCCGTTGGCGGGCCGCTCATCGATGATGGCCACGCCGTGCGGCTCATCGATTGCGAATTCGGCCCTTTGGGCTTCGAAGAGATTGTCGCACGCGTGCTCGACGACTGCCCGGATCTTCTGCTGATCGGTCATTCGGGGTCGACGTCGGCCCACCCGACGGCCAAGCGTATTGCCAGCGATGTCAGAATGACCGCACCGTCCGTCCGGGTGATCTATGGCGGTGTGTTCCCGACCTATCATTGGCGCGAGGTTCTAAGCGAGAGCGGCGCCTTCGATTACGTCGTCAGGGGAGAGGGCGAAGAGACAGTGCGACGGCTCGTGCGCGCCCTGTCATCCTTAGAACCCTTGAGCGAGGTTCCGGGCATCGCCTATCGCGATGATGACGGGGTTGCGCTCGCCACCCGTCCGACCGAGGCGATCGCCAATCTCGATGCCTACCGCATCGGCTGGGAGTTGATCGAGCATCGGCACTACAGTTATTGGGGCGGAAAACGCGCTGTCGTGCTGCAGTTTTCGAGAGGGTGCCCGCATTTGTGCAACTATTGCGGCCAGCGCGGTTTCTGGACGCGATGGCGGCACCGGGATCCGGTCGCGTTCGCTAAGGAGATCGCCCGCCTCCACCGTGAAGAGGGCGTGGAACTGATCAATCTCGCCGACGAAAACCCGACCTCGTCGCGCAAGGGCTGGCTCGCCTTCCTGAACGCCATGATCGCCGAGAACGTGCCGGTGCAGATCGTCGGCTCGACGCGGGCAGACGATATCGTGCGCGATGCCGACATATTGCACCTCTATCGCAAGGCCGGTGTCGTGCGTTGGCTGCTCGGAATGGAAAACACTGATGACGCGACGCTGAAGCTGATCAAAAAGGGCGGGACGACCACGAGCGACCGGCAGGCAATCGCGCTCCTGCGCCAGCACGACATTCTTTCAATGGCCACCTGGGTGGTCGGCTTCGAGGAGGAACGCCTGAGCGATCTTTGGCGTGGTTTCAGGCAGCTTCTTTCCTACGACCCGGACCAGATCCAGGCGCTCTACGTCACGCCGCACCGGTGGACCCCGTTCTTTGGCCTCGCCAGGGATCGCACCGTCATCGAGCCGGACATGCGCAAGTGGGATTACAAGCATCAGGTGCTGAAGATGAAGCACCTTCACCCGGTCGTGCTTTTTCTGAGCGTGAAATTGATCGAGGTCGCGATCCAGGCGCGGCCAAAGGCCCTTGCGCGCGTCCTCCTGCACCGCGACCCGCAGCAGCGCCATTCGATGCGGTGGTACACCCGCATGGGGCGCAGGGTCTGGTTTCACGAGCTCTACGAATTCGCCTTCCGCCGCCGCCATTTCGCCGCCGGGCCGTCGCTTGAGGTGTTCTGGGGAGCGCCGCAGGAGGCCGAGGAGGAATCGATGTTACCGCCCCGCAGGCGCCATCCATCGGACAGCGCGGCCGCATAAAAAATCCGGAAGCTGTGTGAGACGGCTTCCGGATCCTCGTCACGTTATTGCCGATCGGGTTGCGTCAGGGCACGATCAGCGTGCCGGCGCCGCGCTCGGTGAAGATTTCGAGCAGCACCGAATGGGCCGTCTTGCCGTTGAGGATGACGACGCCCTGAACGCCCGCCTTGATCGCGTCGATGCAGGTCTCGACCTTCGGGATCATCCCGCCGGAAATCGTGCCGTCGGCGATCAGCGCGCGGGCCTGGGATACTGAGAGTTCCTTGATCAGGTTGCCCTGCTTGTCGAGCACGCCGGGAACGTCCGTCAGGAACAGCAGGCGCGTGGCGTTCAGCGCACCGGCGATGGCGCCGGCGAAGGTGTCGGCGTTGATGTTGTAGGTGTGGCCGTCACGGCCGGGCGCGACCGGCGCGATCACCGGGATCATTTCCGAGCGGGCGAGCAGGTCGATCAGCGTGCGGTCGACTTCGACCACTTCGCCGACGAAACCGAGATCGAGGACGCGCTCGATATTGCTATCCGGATCCTTGACGGTCTTGCGTGCCTTTTCGGCGAAGACCATGTTGCCGTCCTTGCCGCAAAGGCCGATTGCCCATTCACCCGTCTGGTTGATGAGCGCGACGATCTCCTTGTTGATCGAGCCGGCGAGCACCATCTCGACGATCTCGACCGTCTTTTCGTCGGTGACGCGCAGGCCGCCTTCGAACTTCGATTCGATGCCCATCTTCGTCAGCATGGCGCCGATCTGCGGGCCGCCGCCATGCACGACGATCGGGTTGACGCCCGACTGCTTCAAAAGCGCGATGTCGCTTGCAAAAGCGCGACCGAGCTCGCTGTTACCCATGGCGTGGCCGCCATATTTGACGACGATCGTCTTGTTCTCGTAGCGCTGCATGTAGGGCAGGGCCTGGGTGAGCAGGCGTGCCTGGATTTCACTTTCATTGGCGGACATGGCGGACCCTCGAAAAATACCGGCTGCTGTTTAGCGCAAGTTCCGGATCGATGGAATGATCGGAGAGCAACATAAAGGCCGAATGACGATACGGCTGGTTCAAAGTGAACTGCGCCCTATCTCTGGAGAGATGAGGCTTCGGGGCGCGTTCTATGATCGATGAGGATATAGCCGGCCTGCTTGGCCGCGTTTCGCTCGGCGATCGCGACGCCTTCGCCGAACTGTATCGGCAGACCAGTCCGAAACTCTTCGGCATCTGCCTGCGTATTCTTGGCAATCGGGGCGAGGCGGAAGAAGCGCTGCAGGAAATCTACGTCAAGATTTGGCAGCGGGCTGGCCGGTTTTCGCAAGGACAGGCGGCTGCGGGTTCCTGGCTGGCGGCAATAGCGCGTAATCAGGCCATCGACTTCATCCGGGCGCGCAAACCGGCTGCCAATGTGATTGACGAAGCCTACGATTTGGCTGATCCTGCTGCCGATCCGGAAAAGTTGGCAGTCGTGAGAGCAGAAGGCAGGCGGATCGACGCCTGCATGGAGGAGCTTGAAGAAGACCGCGCGGAAGCGGTGCGGCGCGCCTACGTCGAAGGCCTGAGCTACCAGGAACTGGCTGACGTCTTCGCGGTGCCGCTGAACACTATGCGGACTTGGTTGAGGCGCAGTCTCCTGAAGTTGCGAGAGTGTATGGAGCGATGACGACACCAACCCCAGAGGGCCGGGACTTTCGCCGCGACGAGGTGATCGCGGGCGAGTATGTGCTCGGCGTGTTGTCTGCCGACGATCGCCGCAAGGTCGAGGCCCGGCTTGCTTCCGATCGCAACTTTGCCGCCATGGTCGACCGCTGGCAGAGCAACCTTTCCTCCTTCGACGACGCCTATGATCCGGTGGTGCCCCCACCTAGGACGTTCTCCGCGATCGAACGGCAACTTTTCGATACGTTGCGGTCGGAACCTGTACGGTCCCGCGGGCTCTGGCACTCGCTGGCACTCTGGCGAGGATTGGCGCTTGCCTCGTTCGCCGCCCTGCTGGTGATGGGCGCCTCAATGGCCGGCCTGTTCGAGACGCGGTCGACCGGTGCCTCGCTTGTTGCCGAGCTCTCGGGGAAAGGCAGCGCCATCGATCTCGTCGCCCGCTTCGACCGGGCATCGGGCCGCTTGCAGGTAACGCCGGTGGCCGCCAGCCACGCGGAACAGAAATCCCTCGAACTTTGGCTGATCAACGGCAGCAATCCGGCAATCTCGCTCGGTGTCCTGCCGCAGACCGGGGAGGGCGAAATCGCCGTGCCGTCGACCTTCCGCTCGCGGATCTCCGCCGGCTCGGTTCTTGCCGTCAGCGTCGAGCCGCTCGGCGGTTCGTCGACCGGCGTGGCCACCGGACCGATCATCGCGCTCGGCAAGGCGCGAAACCTCTGAGCGCGTGATATCGATAAATATCCTTATTTATCAATCGACTAACTTCCCTGAAAATTCCTGAAACTCTTTCTCCCGTCGTTCCGTTGCTTGTCTTGTTCCCCCCGTAGGGAACGGCAGCTTCGGCGGGCGGCCCATGCGCCGCCTCCCTCAACAGGAAGGAAGAGAAGATGTTCACGTCTGCCATCCGCTTGGTCGCAACAGCGTCCGTCCTCGCAGCAAGTGCCTTCGTCGCCCATGCCGAAAATCCGATGGTCGGCGGCGCGCCGATGTATGCGGAGAAAAACATCGTCGAGAACGCCGTTAATTCCAAGGATCACACCACGCTGGTCGCGGCCGTCAAGGCAGCCGGGCTGGTGAAGACGCTGGAGGGCAAGGGGCCGTTCACGGTGTTTGCGCCGACGAATGCCGCCTTTGACGCACTGCCGGCCGGTACCGTCGACACGCTTCTGAAGCCGGAGAACAAGGACAAGCTCGCCAAGGTCCTGACCTGCCATGTCGTTGCCGCCGACGCGATGTCGGCGGCGATTACCGAGATGATCAAGAAGGACGGTGGCGAGCATGACGTCAAAACGGTCGGCGGCTGTGTGCTGAAAGCCAGGGAAGACGGCGGCAAGCTGATGCTGACCGATGAAACCGGCGGTACGGCGACGGTAACGATCGCCGACGTCAAGCAGTCGAACGGCGTCATCCATGTGATCGACAAGGTGCTCCTGCCGAAAGGCTGAGTTCGGCGGCGCCTGGCCGCTGCCGGCGGCCTGGCGCTTGCCATCGGTCGTATGACCGATGGCCCTTCACCGCGTCACGATGCTTTGAACGGCATTGTTTTGCAGCGGGTGTGTCCGGGCGGTATCGTCTATCGCGACATCCGACAAATCGACAACGTACAGCGCACCGCGCGAATGATCGTGACGCGCTTTGGGCCAAGTGGGAGGTTAGCATGATCAGCCGGCGCGTCTTCCTGATGGCAGGCACGGCATTGGCCGCAGCATTCGCGTTGCGCGGGCTCACGCCACTTGCATGGGCAGCGGGAATGGAGCCCTTCGAGGTCGTCAAATCTGATGCCGAATGGCGGGCAGCCCTCACCGACGACCAGTACCGGATCCTTCGGCACGAGGACACGGAGCGTCCCTTTACAAGCGCGCTTAACCACGAGAAGCGCAAGGGCACCTTCCAATGCGCAGGTTGTGCACTGCCGCTCTATTCGTCCGAGGCGAAGTACGACAGTGGCACGGGCTGGCCGAGCTTCTGGCAATCGCTCCCCAATGCCGTGGCGACATGGGAAGACAATTCGCTGCTCATGACCCGTACGGAATGCCATTGCCGCCGTTGCGGCGGCCACCTCGGTCACATCTTCGACGATGGCCCGCCACCGACCGGCAAGCGCCATTGCATCAATGGCCTGGCGCTCGCCTTCGTGCTGTCTCGATAAGCCAGCCGGACGATTAGGCGCCGGCGGGCGGTGCAGCCGCTGTTGTGCCGGAGAGCGCTGCCTGCAGCTTCTGCTCCTGTTCGGGCGAAAGCGACGTTTTCAGCACGCGGCCGCGCAGGTCGGGGAATTCGGCGAGAACCTTTTCCGGCTGAACCTTGCGCACCAGGATGAACAGAGCGGAGGAATTGTTCGGGATGGTGTTGCCGAGCGACTTGATGAATTCGTCGTCGATACCGTAGTCGCTGAGCGAGCCCGAGAGGGCGCCGGCACCCGCGCCGAGCGCACCGCCGATTGCAAAGCCTGCCAGCGGATTGAGGAACAGGAGGCCGACCAGGCCGCCCCAGAGCGAGCCGGAGAGCAGGCCCGAGGTGGCGCCGACGGCGGTCAGGTTGAGGCTCTGCTTGAGGTGGACCTTGCCTTCGGTGTCGCGCACGACGACCACCGCATCCTCGAGGTCGATCAGATATTCCTTCTTCAGCCCGGCGAGCCGGACCAGAACCCTGTCAGCCTCCTCGGGGGAATCGAACCCGACAACGATCAAATCGGACATGTCTCACTCCTATCTCTGGCCGCGCCACCGTTCTGGACGCAACGCAGAGATAGAGCGGATTGCATGTCGGGGTAGTGACAGAGATCAAAGACATCGATTTCGCATGGGGGCCCGTGCTCTCCGCGCGATGCCGGATGCCCTGCAGCCCTTTAGCGCGCGATCGCAGTGCCGATCGCCGCCCGCAGCTCTTCGAGCCCTTCGCCCTTTTCCGAGGAAGTTGCGAGGACTTCCGGGAAGGCGGCGGGATGCTTCTTGATCTTTTCGAGCGTCTCGGCGATCAGCCGCGGCACGCCGGCGGCCTTGATCTTGTCGGTCTTGGTCAGCACAAGCTGATAGGAGACGGCTGCCTTGTCGAGCAGGTCGAGCACCTCATCGTCGTTCTTCTTGATGCCGTGGCGGCTGTCGATCAGCACGTAGACGCGCTTCAGCGTCGAGCGGCCGCGCAGGTAGTCGAAGACCAGTTTTGTCCAGGCATCGACCTGTTCCTTCGGCGCCTGGGCATAGCCGTAACCGGGCATGTCGACGAGCGCCATCGGCGGCAGGTCGTCGGCCTCGCCGGAAAATCCATCCGGTACGAAGTAGTTGAGTTCCTGCGTGCGGCCCGGGGTGTTGGAGGTTCTTGCCAGACCCTTGTGGCCGACCAGGGCGTTGATCAACGACGACTTGCCGACGTTCGAGCGACCGGCAAAGGCAATCTCGGCCGGTCCTTCCGGCGGCAGGAATTTCATGGCGGGGACGCCGCGAATGAAAATCCACGGCCGGCCGAACAACGGCTTGTCGTCTTTGGGTCTGGTATCGGCCATCGGCGGTCGGTCCTTCATCGAGAAAGTCCTTGGCTTCAAGGTTTTGGCCGTGGATGTCAAGGCGTCGGCGTGCGGACCGGCCGTGTGGGGATGGTTTGCGTCCGCCGGAATTCGTTGAGCAGGTAGGCCAGCAGCGCCAGGAGAACGAAGGTGCCGCCGACGATCGTCCGGCTGCTCGGCACCTCGCCATGGATGATCGCGACCCAGAGCGGCCCCAGCACCGTTTCCGCCGTCCCGAGCAGCGCGGCCAGCGCCGAGGGCACCAGCCGGGCACCGGTCACGAAGAGCGCCATGCCAAGCCCTAGGTTGAAGGCGCCGAAGACGAAGAGCAGCGCGAGCTCGCCTCCAGTCACCGCCAGGCCCGAGGACTGACTGGCGGCAATGCCGCTTGCGGCAAAGCAGCCGAAGCAGGTCGCCGGCGTCATGCGCACATGCGGGTATCGGCGGGTAATGACGGTTGCCAGCGCGAAGACGACGGGGATCAGCAGCGCCAGCGCATCGCCGACCGGTGACATTGTTCCCGTCAGGCTTTCCGAGACCATGATCCCGACGCCGAAGATGACCGCGGTGATCGCGCCCCAGGTGAAGCGCGAGACCCGCTCGCGAAACAGCACCCAGCTCATCAGCGCCGCAAACAGCGGCACCCCGGCGCCGAGCAGAACGACATTGGCGATCGTCGTGTAGGAGATCGCAATGATGAAGGAGGTCGAGGCGATGGTGAAACAGAGCCCGACGGCGATGCCCGGCCAGCCCATGCCCTTGAACAGGGCCACCGTGCCGCGCGGTCCGTCACGCACCAGCATGAAGGCGAGCAGGAACAGGCCGGCAAACAGGCAGCGCCAGAAGACGATCGTCCAGCTGTCGGAAATGTGCAGGAACCGCGCAATCGCGCCGCCAAAGCTCCAGAAGAAGGCCGAGCCGAAGACGAGCAGGGCGCCAAGCTTCTCGTTGGCGGCGAACGGGGCGGAGGTGGCCGACGGGTCGGTCATGATAAATTGTCCTGGAGCAGGGGCGCGCTGATTTCAATAACGCCAGATGCCCGGACCGCACGTCCGCGTCAACGCCATCCGCGTGTCGCGCCGCGGCGTGGAAACAAAAAAGCCCCGGACCGAAGTCCGGGGCTCTGCGATTGTGGTACCGGCAGGCGTCATTCCGCCGGTTTGGGCTTCTTCGAGAACAGGCCCTTCAGATTATCGAAGAGCTCGATCTTCACGCCCTGGCGCTTCATGATGATCGACTGCTGCAGCACCGAAAGCGTGTTGTTCCAGGCCCAGTAGATCACGAGACCGGCCGGGAAGGAGGCCAGCATGAAGGTGAAGACCACGGGCATCCAGGTGAACAGCATCGCCTGGGTCGGATCCGGCGGCGTCGGGTTCATGCGCATCTGCACGAACATGGTAACGCCCATGATCAGCGGCCAGACGCCGAGGTGCAGGAAGGCCGGACCGTCGAACGGCAAGAGGCCGAAGAGGTTGACGATCGTCGTCGGATCCGGCGCCGACAGATCGTGGATCCAGCCGAAGAACGGCGCGTGGCGCATCTCGATGGTGATGTAGATCACCTTGTAGAGCGCGAAGAACACCGGGATCTGGATGAGGATCGGCCAGCAGCCTGCCAGCGGGTTGATCTTCTCTTCCTTGTAGAGCTGCATCATCGCCTGCTGCAGCCCCATGCGGTCGTCGCCGAACTTCTTCTTCAGTTCCTCCATCTTCGGCTGAACCTTCTTCATGTTCGCCATCGATGCGTACTGCTTGTTGGCAAGCGGGAAGAACAGACCCTTGACGACGATCGTGGTGATCAGGATCGCGATGCCGAAGTTGCCGAACAGACGGAAGAAGAAATCCATCATTTTGAACATCGGCTTGGTGATGAAGTAGAACCAGCCCCAGTCGATCAGCTTGTCGAAGTTGGGGATCGAGTAGGCCACTTCATAGTTGTCGACGACAGGAACTTCCTTGGCGCCGGCAAACACGAGGTTCTTGATTTCCGAGGACTGACCGGGCGCGACCGTGATGGCGTCGCTCTTGTAGTCGCTCTGGTAGCGCGCGCGACCGTCGGTGAAGTGCGTGAAGCGCGTGTCGTAGGGGGTTGCCTGCGGCGGAACGATCGCCGCTGCCCAGTACTTGTCAGTAATGCCGAGCCAGCCGCCGGTTGCCTTGCCCGGCTCGACCGACTTTTCGTCCTCGATCTTGCCGTACTTCAGTTCCTGCAGGCCATGCTCGCCGAGCACGCCGATGAAGCCTTCATGAAGTACGTAGACGCTCGGCGTCGTCGGCTTGTTGAAGCGGGTCACGCGGCCGTAGGAGGAAAGGCTGAGCGGCTCGGCTGCACCGTTCTTGATGCTGTCGACCACCTGGAACATGTAATGTTCGTCAACCGAGATGGTGCGGTTGAAGGTGATGCCCTTCTCGTTGGTGAAGGTCAGCGTCACCGGGGTCGCCGCGGTCAGCTTGTCGCCGCCCGAAAGCGTCCAGACGGTCTGCGGGCCGGGCACGGTGCCGGTTGCGTCGCTGCCGACATAGCCAATTTCGGCGAAGTAGCCGTCGACCGTTTCGGCCGGGCTGAAGAGGGTGATGACCGGGCTCTTCGGATCGACCGTCTCGCGGTATTCCTTGAGTTTCAGGTCGTCGAAGCGGGCACCGGTCAGGTTGATGGAGCCGGAAAGCGCCGGCGTGTCGATCGCAACGCGGGCCGATTTGGCAATCGCCTGGTCGCGGTTTTCACCGGCGCCCGGGATCGCGCCGCCGCCCGGCAGAGCCTGGCCCGGCGTCGCTTGAGTCGGCGTTGCCGACTGCGATTGCGCCTGCTGGGCCTGCAGCGCTTCCGCAGCGATGCGTTCCTTTTCCATCTTCGGATTGACGTAAAGGAACTGCCAGGCAATGAGGATCAGCACGGACAGGCCAATCGCCACGAAATAGTTGCGGTTTTTTTCCATCATAGTTTCCTGGAACCGGCCGGCGGCCGCTTCTGTTTCGGCTTGTTTTCGATGCGCTCGTGAAGGCCCCGGGTCAAGGCGTCGAAGGGAGCATTCAGGAGTTCGCGTCGGGCGACAATCACATAGTCGTGTCCGGGTTTCATTGCAAACCCGGCGGAAAGCCGCACCGCCTCTTTCAGGCGTCGGCGCATCCGGTTTCGCTCGACGGCATTGCCGTGTTTCTTGGTGACGGTGAAGCCGACGCGGGCTTCGCCTTCCGGATCGTTGCGGTCGAGCACTTCGAGGAGAAACAAGGGGCCTCTGCGGCCTTCTCCGGCCCGAACGGCCAAAAACTGCGGACGGCTTTTCAGCCGCCCGACAGTCGTTTTGTCTTTATCTGACGTCATGTGCCCGGACACTGGTTTCGGGCAACTTCGGCTTAAGCCGAAAGACGCTTGCGGCCACGGGCCCGGCGGGCCGAGAGGACCTTCTGGCCACCCTTGGTAGCCATACGCGAACGGAAGCCGTGGCGACGCTTGCGGACAAGCTTGGACGGTTGGTAGGTACGCTTCATTTATTTAATACCGCGGTGTGCGGCCCTTCTTGGGTTTGCGTGTAGCAAGGAGCGTTTACGTTATCGGACATGGCTCCGCCATTTCGGGCAGGAGGGCTTGACCGGACGTGCGCGGCTTATAAGGGGAATTTTCCCGGAAAGTCAATTGCGGGCGGCGATTCAGTGGCGACAGCACCGCAAAAACCGCCGGCGCACCCGCCAAAGGCGATCCGTCGGGCCGCGAAAAGGAAGGCCAACTAGCCGAGATTGGTAAATGGAGCCCTAACTGGATCTCCCCAGAATGCCGGTCGAGGGCGACGAGCTTTATTAACCACGCCTATTTTAGGGTCCCTCCGGTGCATATGGGGCGGCGGCATGTCCGATAATCGGAAGCTCTCGTCACTCCGTGGAGGTCGGGATGAAAATACGCGGTAAGATCAATCTAATTGTCGGCATCATGAGCGTGCTGGCGGTTGCGGTGACCGGCATGTCGCTGGTTGCTGTCAGTAAATACAACGAAAAGTTCCACCAGTACGAGAACGTGGCGAAGCGCGCCTTCTACGCGGAACGCCTCAATCGTCTGGTGACCGCGGTCGTCATGGAATCGCGTGGCATCTATGCCGCCCCGACCATCGAGAAGGCCAAGCCCTTTGCCGAGGGCATTCGCAAGAATCTCGACAAGATCGACACGCTGCTCGCCGATTGGCGCCCGCTGATCCCCGCCGACACCAAAGCGTCCTTCGACACGCTGGTCGCCCGCGCCGCGGAATTCAGGACCTTCCGCGTCGAGACGGCGCGGCTTGGCGAAGAAGTTTCACCGCAGGCTGGCAACGAGCAGGGCAATACCGACGCCAATCGCGCCAACCGCAAGGCGTTCCAGGAGCAGATCGACGGCGTCGTCGACATCAACCTGAAGACGCTTGAAGTCGTGACGGCTGACGTTGCCACCTTCGAGCGCAGCGTGATCATCACGATTCTTGCTATCGCCGGCCTTGGCCTCATCGCCGGCATTGGAGCGGCCTTCTACATCGCCACGAACCATTTGAGCCGTCCGATCCTCGAGTTGACCGGCAAGATGAAGCAACTGGCTGGCGGCGATCTCACCGCGGACGTGCCCTTCGTGGGCCGCAAGGACGAGATTGGCGAAATGGCAGAAGCCGTTCAGGTCTTCAAGCAGAACGGCCTGGCCGTACGCGACCTCAACGCGCAGGAAGCGGTACTGCGTGAAAAGAGCGCCGACCTGCAGTCGAGCATCGGCGTCGTTGTTGCGGCCGCTGCCGCCGGTGATTTCACCAAGCGCATCGGCAAGGACTACGAGAACGACGACCTCAACCGCTTTGCTGGCAGCGTCAACGAGCTGGTCGGCAGCGTCGATGCCGGCATCGCCGAAACCCGCCGGGTGATTGCGAGCCTTGCGGCCGGCGACCTGACCCAGAGCATGAACGGCCATTATCAGGGTGCCTTCGCCGAGCTGCAGAAGAACGTCAACGAAACCCTTTCCACGCTGCAAAAGACGCTGCGCGAGGTCCGTGTGACCACCGACTCGATCAACGGCAATTCGTCCGAGCTGCGTTCGGCCGCCGACGATCTGTCGAAGCGGACGGAGCAGCAGGCCGCAGCCCTTGAGGAAACGTCTGCAGCGCTCGACCAGATCACGGTTGCGGTCAAGAGCTCCACCGAGCGGGCGCAGGAAGCGACCGTCATGGTCAACGAAGCCAAGCACAGTGCCGCGCAGTCGGCGGCCGTCGTGCGCAACGCCGTCGACGCCATGGGCCGCATCGAGCAGGCCTCGAGCGAAATCGGTCAGATCACCAACGTGATCGACGAAATCGCCTTCCAGACCAACCTGCTGGCGCTGAACGCCGGCGTCGAGGCAGCCCGTGCCGGCGATGCGGGCAAGGGCTTCGCGGTCGTCGCGCAGGAAGTGCGTGAGCTCGCCCAGCGTGCCGCAAGTGCCGCCAAGGACATCAAGTCGCTGATCTCGAAGTCGGGCAGCGAAGTGGCAACCGGCGTCCGCCTGGTACAGGAGACCGGTTCGGCACTTGGCGAGATCGAGGAACGGGTCCTGAAAATCAACGACCACATCCACTCGATCGCGACGGCCGCGCGCGAACAGTCGACGGGCCTCAGCGAAGTCAGCACTGCCGTCAACCAGATGGACCAGGTGACCCAGCAGAACGCCGCCATGGTGGAAGAGGCGAATGCCGCAACCCACAAGCTCTCCGGCGAAGCCAACAATCTCGCGAGCCTGATCGCCTACTTCAAGGTCGACAATGTTGCCGCCCGGCCGATCGCCGTGGCTCGGGAGACGGCCCAGCCGGTCGCATCGCCCGCCCGGCGCATGATGGGCAACGTCGCCCGCGCGTTTGGCGGCGGCGGCTCCGCTGCGGCGGTTGCCAAGGACGATTGGGAAGAGTTCTGATCGGCGAATTGCCTCGCCAAGTGATTGGAGCCCGCGGTGCCATAAGGTGCCGCGGGCTTTCTGTTTCGTGAGCCTTCCAGGCTTGCCCTCGATCAGGCCGCACGGCTGTCCTTGTCGTCGGCAAGGACCGCCACTCGAACTGTTCCCTGGGTGACTTACACCGATGCCAATTCTGTGCAGGTAGGTCGAGCCGAGGCGGCGGCGCGCCGAAATTTGCTTCGGCGATGCAAGGGGAGAAAAATGGGCGGGACGCGATCCTTTGTCATGATCGACGGCACGAGACGAAGAGACAGCCGCGCCTATGCCGCACCCTCTAAGGTCCGTCTGCGATTGGAAAAACGGTGGCCATCTCCTATTATGCGCCCCAGGCGCGATGCCCCATGGCCCGGATGTTCATACGGGGTCCCAGGCGTTTTGGTTGACGGGCAGGAAAGTTTGTAAGGCATGGCGGAAGAAACACGTCCGGCGATGGCAGGCGAGGCATTGAGAACCAGTGCCGGGTTTTTCCGCGGCCTATCCGGCAAGCTGCTGCTCTTGACCATTGTCTTCGTCATGCTGGCGGAAGTGCTGATCTTCGCGCCGTCGGTTGCCACCATGCGCATTCGCTGGCTCGAGGATCGGCTGAATACGGCAGCCGCTGCTGCCGTCGTCGTCGATGGTCTGCAGAATGTCGAACTGCCGCGCAGCGTCCAGAAGGACACGCTGATGGCGACCGGCACGAAGGCGATCGTCATCCGGCGCAAAGACGCCTCGCGCATGATCGCGCTCACCGACATGCCGCTTGAGATCCAGGGCGAGTACGACGTCGCCAATTCCACAGCCGTCGCAGCCATCCGCGATGCTTTCGATACGCTGCTCTTCGGCGGCGACCGCGTGATCCGCGTCTATGGGCCGCTCGGCGAAAGCGATGCGACGATCGAGCTCCTGATGAAGGATGCGAGCCTGCGCAAGGCCATGCTCGTCTACTCGCGCAACGTCTTTGTCCTGTCGCTGATCATTTCGCTGATCACCGCGGCGCTGATCTTCCTGGCCATCAACCGCATGCTGATTGCGCCGATCCGGCGCATGACGGCCAACATGCAGGAGTTTTCCAACGATCCGGCCGATCCGGCCCGCGTGCTCGTGCCGCCGCAGGGGCACGACGAACTCGCCGTCGCCGGGCAGCATCTCGCCAGCATGCAGCGCGAGCTGCAAAAGACGCTGAAGCAGCAGAAGAGCCTGGCCGAACTCGGGCTCGCCGTGTCGAAGATCAACCACGACATGCGCAACATCCTGTCCTCGGCGCAGTTGATTTCCGACCGCCTGGCCGACGTGGACGACCCGGTGGTCAAGCGCTTCGCGCCGACCCTGCTGCGCACCATCGACCGCGCCGTCGGCTACACCCGCGAGGTCCTGTCCTACGGTCGCACGACCGAGGCCGAGCCGCATCGACGCTTCGTTGCGCTGAAACCGCTGGTCTCCGATGTCGCCGAATTGCTGGCGATCGATCCGCAATCCGGCATCGATTTCCAGATCCAGATGCAGGACGACCTCGAGGTCGACGCCGACAGCGAGCAGCTCTTCCGGGTGGTGCACAACATCTGCCGCAACGCCGTGCAGGCGCTGACCAATCACGAGCCGGAGGATGGCCGCCCACGCACCGTTGCCGTTTCCGCCATGCGCATCGGCAGCGTCGTCACCATTTCCGTGGATGATACCGGGCCCGGCATGCCGCCCAAGGCGCGGGAAAACCTGTTCGCCGCTTTCCGCGGCTCGGCGCGCTCCGGAGGCACGGGGCTTGGGCTGGCGATCGCGCGCGAACTGGTGTTGGCCCATGGCGGCACGATCGCGCTCGTCGAAAAGCCGACGCCGGGCACGCTGTTTCGCATCGAGCTGCCCGACCGGCCGGTGCCGCTCGACGCCTTCCGTTCGAAGTTCCGCCATTAGCGCCGCACATTCACCCTCTTGAGTGTCGAGCCGGAGCCGTTGGTGATTCCATATTTGGGCGGGGTCTGACCGACCACCGCGCGCGGCTCGTCTGGCGCATGGGCGGCGGAGGTGGCACCCTTCAATTATTTTTCGCAGCCAGGTCCTGCGGCGGCACCCCTTACTTTCCAGCGGGTTCAGCGCCGGCGCGGTTGCCTCGGTCCACAGCAAAGCGGGCGTGCCGTCGTAAAAATGAAATTTTTTACAGAACGGCGCTTGCAATCCCCGAAAGGACCCTTTAGAGAACCGCTCACGCAAGCGGTTCGACCGCTTCAGGCAAAAGCACCCGTAGCTCAGCTGGATAGAGCACCAGACTACGAATCTGGGGGTCAGGAGTTCGAATCTCTTCGGGTGCGCCATTCTTTTCAAAGACATAGATGATGTCTAGATCCGGTTCTTCCGGATCGCCACTTGGGTCGCGCGTCGCGACCTTGCGTTTCGCGACGCGCCTCTCACATCCTTCAAGTGTCGTCATGAGATCGAGCCCTGCGATCGCGGATCGCCAAGGAGAGCGCTCAAGAAGCTGACGCTGCCGACAACGGAAGCGGAGTCGGCGCGGGCCGAGCCAGTAGGGCAAGTGAACCTATTAGCGTAACCTGACGTCAAGTGTAGATTAAGCATATGCCAAATCCAATTGGTGCCGCGCTTACTTTTGCCGCGCCTCGGAGATCAGCCCGTGCATGCGGGCGATGTTGTTTTCGAGGTCCCGTTTGAATGCAGAGAGTTCGTCGAGTTGGGCGTTCGTCTTGTCGAGTTGGGCTTGCAGGATTTCCAGCACGCGCTCCTTGCCCCGGATGCCGCTTGCATCCTCGAAATAGAGGTCGATGACAGCGGCGATCTCGTCGAGGCTGAGACCGAGACGTTTCAGCGCCGCGATCTTCTCCAGTCGTTTCGCGGCGGTCTCGTCATAGTATCGGTAGCCGGCCCCTTCGCGCTCGGCCGGCTTCACCAGGCCCAGCCGCTCGTAGTAATGGATCGTGCGGTGGCTGACGCCGGCCCGTTCCGACAGTTCCCCAATTTGCATGAGCGACGACAATCCGGCA
Source organism: Ensifer sp. Root558 (assembly GCF_001427045.1). NCBI lineage: Bacteria > Pseudomonadati > Pseudomonadota > Alphaproteobacteria > Hyphomicrobiales > Rhizobiaceae > Ensifer > Ensifer sp. Root558. The sequence continues at coordinate 399,764 of NZ_LMGC01000012.1, forward strand.
CCTATCTAAAGCTGACGTTGGGTGTAGATTTAGAAGGCAATCTACCATTCGTCAATGGCTGTCGTGCCGCTTGTTTCGCGCGCGTCAGCGGGAGCTCCGGCAACGCTGACCCTCGAAAGGATTAGGAGACAATAATATATGTTAGTATATAATGATTTACACTGCTCGCGCGCGGTGTCGCGGCGGCAATGAGCCGGGCTGCAACGATCAAGAATCCGATCACGAAAGCGCGGGCGGGTTCACGATCTTTTGACGCCGAAGTGTGAAAATCGGTCCCTCGGCTTCCTATATGAAGGAGGAAGGGGCCGCTGAAGAAAGGAGGTGCCGATGTATCGCTATATGATGAAAGAACTGCTGGTGATTGTTGCTGGCCTTTCGGTTTGTGCCTTCATGATCCTGTTCTTCCTGATCCATTCGACGCCCAACCTCTGACGGTCGCCGAAACGCGCATCTTGAGCGCTTGAACGCCGGCATCAATGCCGTTGCGCCAGGATTTCCATAGTGCGCCGATCCTTCTCTCCCGCGAAATAGCGCGCAAGCGCCGCTCCGAACGGCCCCCCGTCTTTCTCGACCTCGGCAAACAGGGTCATCGATGACCGGAACTTCATGTCATCGGGGCTGGAGAAAATGTCGTGGGCCGATCTGCCCGTAACCGCATTGGTCCGCTCGGTGCATTCGCGCAGCCTGGGGCCGAGCACCGGATGGGCGAGATAGGCCGACGCTTCGCCGAGCCCGGATATCGCATAGCGCTCTGCCATTGCCGAATGGCCAAGGCCAGCAAGCTGCGGAAAGACGAACCACATCCAGTGCGTTCGCTTTTGGCCGTGCGCGAGTTCATCGAGGACCGCGGCATAGACGCGGTCCTGTGCGGTGACGAACCGCTGCAGATCGAAGGGATCGCTCATGTCGCTGCCCCCTTGGTCGCCCCGTCGGTGAGGCGTCAGTTACCAGCGATCATGAACATGAACCTTCACCAGCCGCGCGTAAACCGCGGCAATCGCCGCCTTGGTCTCGTCGTCGATGGCGGCAAGCGCGCTGGCAGCGGCGTTGGATTGCGCCTGAGCCTCATTGCGGGCGCCCGGGATCACCACGGAGACCGCCTGCTGCTCGAGGATCCAGCGGAGCGCAAACTGCGCCATCGGCACGCCCTCGGGCACCAGCGGGCGAAGCTGCTCGACGGCTTCCAGCGCCGCCTCGAACGGCACACCGGCAAAAGTCTCGCCGACATCGAAGGCTTCGCCATGGCGGTTGAAGTTGCGGTGGTCGTCGGCTGCGAATGCGGTATCCTTGCTGATCTTGCCGGAAAGCAGCCCCGAGGCGAGCGGCACGCGCACGATGACGCCAACATTCTTTTTCTGCGCTTCCGCGAAGAACAGCTCGTGCGGACGCTGGCGGAAGATGTTGTAGATGATCTGCACGGTCGCAACGCCGGGATATCCGATCGCCTTCAGCGCTTCCTCTACTTTTTCGACTGAGACGCCATAGTGGCGGATCTTGCCCTTGGCAACGAGCCGGTCGAGCGCGCCGAACAGTTCCGGCCTATAGTAGACCTCGGTCGGCGGGCAATGTAGCTGCACCAGATCGAGCGTCTCGACGCCGAGATTTGAAAGGCTGCGGTCAATGAAGGCCTCGATGTTTTCGCCAGTATAGCCTTCGGTAACATGCGGGCTCAGCCGGCGGCCGGCTTTGGTTGCGACGAAGGGCTTGTCGCCCCCGCGCTCCTTCAACACCGCTGCAATGATCTTTTCGGAGCGGCCGTCGCCATAGACATCGGCGGTGTCAACGAAGGTGACGCCAGCATCGAGCGCGGCATTGAGCGCGCGCTTGCCGTCTGCCTCGCTGACATCGCCCCAGGAGCCGCCAATTTGCCAGGCGCCGAAGCCGATTTCGGATATGGTTGCGCCGGTCTTGCCAAGAACTCTCGTCTTCATCGTGCTGTCTCCTGTTTGTGCGTCGCGGATCATACGCTGGCTGGGGCGCTTCTAATATGACTGTTCGGATCGAGTAAATTAGCGCGGGACGTGGCGCAGGATACCGCGCACATTTTTCGGCAGTGACCCGTTCGTTACGGTCGGTGCTGCGTCATGGGGTTTCTCGGACCTAAGAGGCAGAGGCTAGTCGTCCAGCGAAACCACGGCCTTGCCGCGGCTGAGGTCAACGACCATGGCGAGGATCGCCTCCGCCTCGTCCTTGCGAACCTCCACCGTCAGCACGGGCCCCTTGTCGGTGAAGCTCTCATTGATGATCGCCACATCGCGCGCGAGAAGCCGCGCCTTGATCAGCGCCATGTCGGAAAAGTCGAGGGCGACGGTGGCGCGCACGGTCTCGATCATCTCGATCTTTTCCGCCGCCCTGAGGCACAGCGCCGCCGTGCCGCCATAGGCGCGCACCAGGCCGCCGCTGCCGAGCAGGATGCCGCCGAACCAGCGGGGGACCACGACCGCGACGCGGTCGAGATCCTGGCCGTCTATGGCCGCGAGGATCGGTTTCCCGGCCGTGCCGCTCGGCTCGCCGTCGTCGCTGAAGCGATAGGCCTGGCCGATGCGCCAAGCCCAGCAATTGTGGTTGGCGGTGGGGTCGGAGTGGGAGGCGAGGAAGTCTTTTGCCGCCTGCTCATCGGCAATGGGCGCGGCAAAGGCCAGAAACCGGCTCTTCTTGACGTCCTGGTTTGCCGTTTCGATGCGCTTGAGGGTGAACATGGCTGCTTCCGTTTCTCAGACGCTGATAACGGATTGTTGGGGGCGGCGCCACGGTGGATGCAGCTTGTGCTCTGGTAGATGCGGTCACGATGGAGACCGCACACACTTCGCCGTTGTCCCGGAACGAGTGCAGGGGCGAGGACGCCCTATTGGTGAAATGTCAGTCAGTTTAGCCCTCTCCCACGACGGGAGAGGGCGCTTCGCAAGATATGGAACCGATCAGCCGATCGCCATCAGGCTGGCATTGCCGCCGGCCGCTGCCGTGTTGATCGAGGTCGAGACCTCCTCGAGCAGCCAGTTCAGGCAATAGGCGTCGGGGTTCTTGACGATCTCTTCGCTCGAAGCCGCCTGGACGAGAACGAGCGGGCCGGGAAGGCCGGCGATCGTCTTGCTGACTTCGCGCACGCGGGCGCCGTCACCTTCGACGAGCGCGCCTGCGAACGGACCGTCGGCGGCCCAATCCTTCGACCAGGAAAGGCGTGCGGCGATGCTCGCCGGCAGATCCTTCAGCGAAGCATGCAGACCGGAAGCCGCGTCGACGACGACGGTGTTGCCGGTCGCAAGGGCGGCACCCAGCTGGTGGTAGAGGCCGGTTTCGGTGGTCGGAACCAGCAGCACGCGGCCACGCGGATGCAGCGCATAGAGGTTGCGCTCGCCGACCGGGCCCGGAAGTTCCGAGTGAAGCCCGAGGGCCGAGTTGCTGCCGGCGGTGCGGGCGGCTTCGGCTTCCGCCTTTTTACCCTTGCCGTCGAGCCACTTGGCAAAGTCGAGCAGAACAGGATCGGTGTGAACCGAGCTGTGCTGCGGCGGGACCGGGGCGGTGGCGACGAGGCGGCCGAGATAGAGCGGGCCGCCAGCCTTCGGGCCGGTGCCGGAGAGGCCACGTCCGCCGAAGGGCTGAACGCCGACGACGGCGCCGATTACGTTGCGGTTGACGTAGAGGTTGCCCGCCTTCACCCGCGAGGTGACGTGGGCGATGGTCTCGTCGAGGCGCGTGTGCAGACCGAAGGTGAGGCCGTAGCCGGTGGCGTTGATGTCGTCGATCAACCGGTCGAGATCGTCGCGGCGGTAGCGGATGACGTGCAGAACCGGACCGAAGACTTCGCGCTTGAGGTCCGAGAGCTTGTCGAGCTCGATGATCGTCGGCGGCACGAAGGTGCCCTGTTCGGTGCCGGAAGCAAGGCCGATCTGCTCGACTTTGCGGCCGAGGCCGCGCATGGCATCGATGTGCTTCTCGATGATGCCCTTGGCCTCAGCGGTGATAACAGGGCCGACATCGACCGAGAGCCGGTCGGTGCGGCCGATCTTGAGCTCATGCAGCGCACCCTTCAGCATCGAAAGCGTGCGGTCGGCAACGTCTTCCTGCAGGCAGAGAACACGCAGCGCCGAGCAGCGCTGGCCGGCGCTGTCGAAGGCCGAGGCGATGACGTCGCCGACGACCTGTTCGGCAAGTGCCGAGCTGTCGACGATCATGGCGTTCTGGCCGCCGGTTTCGGCAATCAGCGGGATCGGCCGGCCGGCGGGCGACAGTCGATCGGCAAGCTGCGCCTGGATCAGGCGGGCGACTTCGGTCGAGCCGGTGAACATCACGCCGGCGATCTCAGGCGCGGCAACGAGCGCCGCACCGATGCGGCCGTCGCCGGGGAGCAGCTGCAGCGCGTCGGCGGGAATGCCGGCCTCGTGCAGAATGCGCACGCCTTCGGCGGCGATCAGCGGGGTTTCTTCAGCGGGCTTCGCCAGCACCGGGTTGCCGGCGACGAGCGCGGCGGCAATCTGGCCGGCGAAGATCGCCAGCGGGAAGTTCCATGGGCTGATGCAGACGATGGGACCAAGCGCCTTGTGAGCCGGGCCGAGCGTGCGACGCGTCTGTTCGGCGTAGTAGCGTAGGAAGTCGATCGCTTCGCGCACTTCGGCAATGGCGTTCGGCAGCGACTTGCCGGCTTCGCGGGCGATGAGGCCGAGCAGGGTTGGCATGCGCGCCTGCATCAGGTCGGCAGCGCGGGTAAGGCAGGCGGCGCGCTCGGCGGGCGAGACGGCGGCCCAGCTCGCGGCGGCCTTGGCGGCAAGCGTCGCTGCCTGGCGGGCGTCGGCTTCCGATGCCTCGGTGACCGAGCCGACCACGTCGCGGTGGTCGCCGGGGTTGACGACGGCGCGGGTTTCGCCGGAGGCAGGCCCCGTTGCCAGCTGCGGAACGGCCTTCCAGTTAACCGTCGCACTTGCCTGGAGCGCTGCGGTCAGCGAGGTCAGGCCGGCTTCGTTCGAAAGGTCGAGACCGGCGGAGTTGCGGCGCGTGTCGCCGAAGAGGTTGTCGGGCAGCGCGATCTGGTCGTGCGGTGCGCCGACGACCGGCATCGCGCGCACGATCTCGACCGGATCGGCAATCAGTTCGTCGACCGAGACCTTCGGGTCGGCGATGCGGTTGACGAAGGAGGAGTTCGCACCGTTTTCGAGCAGGCGGCGAACGAGATAGGCAAGCAGCGTCTCGTGCGTGCCGACCGGCGCGTAGATCCGGCAGGGACGGTCGAGATTGCCCTTGCCGACCACCTCGTCATAGAGCGGCTCGCCCATGCCGTGCAGGCACTGGAACTCGTACTTGCCGACCTTGAAGTCCTTGCCGGCCATTTCGTAGATGGTCGCCAGCGACTGCGCATTGTGGGTCGCGAACTGCGGGAAGATCACGTCGGTTGCGGCCAGCAGCTTCTTGGCGCAGGCGATGTAGGAGACGTCGGTGTAGATCTTGCGGGTATAGACCGGGAAGTCTTCGAGACCGTCGAGCTGCGCGCGCTTGATCTCGGCGTCCCAGTAGGCGCCCTTGACGAGGCGCACCATGACGCGGCGGCCGGCGCGGCGCGCAAGGTCGATGATGAAGTCGAGCACGTATGGGCAGCGCTTGCCATAGGCCTGGACGACGAAGCCCATGCCGGCCCAGCCGGCGAGATCCTTGTCGAGGCAGAGTTCTTCGAGCAGGTCGAGCGAAAGTTCGAGACGGTCGGCTTCCTCGGCGTCGATGTTGAGGCCGATGTCGTATTTCTTGGCGATAACGGCGAGCGCCTTCACCTTCGGCAGAAGCTCTTCCATGACACGCGACGCCTGCGAACGGGCGTAGCGCGGGTGCAGCGCCGAAAGCTTGATCGAGATGCCGGGGCCTTCATAAATGCCGCGGCCGGCCGATGCCTTGCCGATGGCATGGATCGCCTGCTCGTAGTCACGGTAGTAACGCTCCGCGTCGGCAGCCGTCGTCGCCGCTTCGCCGAGCATGTCGTAGGAATATCGGAAGCCCTTCTGCTCGAGTGCGCGCGAACGGCGCAGCGCCTCGTCGATGGTTTCGCCGGTGACGAACTGTTCGCCCATCATGCGCATTGCCATGTCGACGCCGCGGCGGATGACCGGCTCGCCGCAGCGGGCGATCAGGCGGGTGAGCGCGGCGGAAAGGCTGCGGTCGTTGACGGTTGAGGTCAGCTTGCCGGTGACGACGAGACCCCAGGTGGCGGCGTTGACGAACAGCGAGCGGCCACCGCCGATATGCGACTTCCAGTCGCCGTCGGCGATCTTGTCGCGGATCAGCGCGTCACGGGTTGCGGTGTCCGGAATGCGCAGCAGCGCTTCGGCCAGGCACATCAGCGCCACGCCTTCCTGGCTGGAGAGCGAATATTCCTGCACGAGGCCTTCGACGCCCGAACCCTTGTGCTTGGCGCGTAGCGCCTCGATCAGCTTGCGCGCCGTCTTGGCGGCGGCCGCACGGGTGGTGGCGTCGAGCGTTGCGGCTTCGACCAGTGCCGGCAGCGCTTCCGTTTCCGGCCGGCGGTAGGCGGCGGTGATCGCCTGGCGCAGCGTGCTCTGCGGTCGGACTGGCGGGGCGAACTCGGCAAACGGAGCCTGAGGCGCGCCGGTCTCTGCAGTGGTCTTGTGAAGCGGTGTCTGGCTCATCGAGCGCTATCCTCCGGGAAGCGGTTTTGAAGGCGCGGCGCGCCCTCGATCGTGGGCGGAAAATACGCTTCCTTTCGCCGTACATCCATCCGGCAAATTTGATCTTTAGCGGAATGTTTCACCGTCCCACGCGCGCGGCGCCGCAGAGGATGCGGAATGTTCGCAATATCGCCGGATGATCCGGTGTTATGCGGCCTTGCCGAAATGCTTCTCGCGGGCCATCAGGCACTCGTCATCGCCCGGCATGCAGGTGCGACAGACGATCGGTCGGATCGCGTAGATCTTGCAGCCGACATGGTCGCCGAGCTTGCCGTTGAGCGCCAAGCAGCGATCGTCCTCGCAACGCATGCCGCCGAGATCGGCGGACACATACTCCGCCGGGATCAGGTCGAGCTCCTCGTCCGTCTCCAGCGAGAAACGCGGCCAGTCGGCCGAATAGGCGCAGCAGGCGCCGCAGCTCTGGCAATCGAAGCTTTCGTCGAGGGATACGGGTTCGGTCATGCCGTCAAACTAGCATGAAGGCCGTGCGTTCGAAATGGCCTTACGCGATGGCGGCATCCCGGCGAGCGATCTCGTAGTCCTCCGTATGCACCAGCACGCCATCGGCGGTCACGACAGCGATGCCATAGGCCGCCGGCTCGTCGACCGACAGCGACGCGTCCGGTGCGTCGAAGGGCATCGGCTGCTGGTGCACCGGGCTCTTGAAGACCGAGAAGGGAATGCCGCGGGAAGAACCACTGATCGTGCGGTGCACATGGCCGGCGAAGATGTGCCGGACATTGCCGTGCCGTTTGACGAGATCATAAAACTCCGCCTCGTTGGCGAGCCGGATCATGTCCATGCCGCTAAAGCCGGTCCTGTGCGGCGGGTGATGCATGAAGATGAGCACCGGCCGGTCGCCGGCATCGGCCAATTGCCGGTCGAGCCAGGCGAGCCGCTTGGCGCAAAGTACGCCGGCATGGCTGGTCGGATAATCATAGGGCGGGGCAAACAGCGTATCGAGCAGGAGGACGCGGCAGTCTGCAAAATCGATCGCCTGCTGCACGAAGCCGTTCTCGTCGGTCTCGGCATCGGCAAAGACGTCGCGGAACACCTCGCGCCGGTCATGATTGCCGATGGTGATGGCGACCGGCGGCGTAAGCTGATCGATGAGCCGCTTCAGGCGCTCGTAGGACGCGCGGTCCGCGTAGTGGGTGAGGTCGCCCATGAAGACCACCCGGTCTGCGTCCGCATGGTAGCGGTTGACATGCGCGATGCCGTTGGCCAGCCGCTGATGGGGGTCAAGGCCGATGATTGTTGTACCCTCGGGCACCATATGCAGGTCGGTGAAGATGATCAGCTTTGTCATGGAGTTCCAGAGGGTTGCGTCCGATTGGCCCAAGCTGTCGCGCCGACGGGCGTGCGTCAAGCCGCATCTTTGGGCTCGACAGACGAACTGCGGCCCGCGGTTTTTCTTGCGGGCGCCCGCGGAAAGCGGTAATGCAGGCGCATCTGATATATCAGCCATGGTCGCCGCTAAGGCTATGGCAAACGCGTTGGAGAAACGGCATGCGGTGGAAGCGCACGATCCAGTTGCTGGACGTTCATTGCGAGGGTGAAATCGGCAAGGTCGCGATCGGCGGCGTGCCGAAGATCCCGGGCAACTCGATCGCCGAGCAGCTCAACCATATCAACACGGTCGATGACAGCCTGCGCCGGTTCCTGTGCCTGGAGCCGCGCTCCGGCTCGATCGGATCGGTCAACCTTTTGGTGCCGCCGAAGCGGCCGGAAGCTGATGCCGGCTTCATCATCCTGCAGGCCGACCAGGCCCATGCCATGTCCGGCTCGAACTCGATCTGCGTCACGACCGCGCTCTTGGAATCCGGCATCATAGAGATGAAGGAACCCGAGACCGTCGTCATGCTCGACACTGCCTCCGGCCTCGTCAAGGCGACCGCCACCTGCCGCGACGGCCGCTGCGAAAAGGTGAAGCTGACGATGGTGCCGTCCTTCGTGCATGAGCTCGACGTCGAGGTCGACACGCCGAAGTGGGGCAAGATCAAGCTCGATCTCTGCTACGGCGGCATCTTCTACGCCCTGGTCGATGTCGGCCAGATCGGTACCACGATCGACAAGGCGAACGCCCGCGAGATCGTCGAAGCCGGCATGATCCTGAAGGACATCGTCAACCGCACCATCCCCGTCGTTCATCCGGAAATCCCGGAGATCAAGGGCGTCGCCTATGTGATGTTCCGCGATGTCGAGGCTGACGGCACGATCCGCACCTGCACCACGATGTGGCCGGGCCGCGTCGACCGCTCGCCTTGCGGCACGGGCAGCTCCGCCAACCTTGCGACGCTGCATGCGCGCGGCAAGGTCAAGGTCGGTGACGTCCTGAAGTCCCGCTCGATCATCGGTTCGGAATTCGAAGTGGGCCTCGAAGGGGTCACGACTGTTGCCGGTCGCGAGGCGATCATCCCGACCATTGCCGGTCGCGGCTGGACCTTCGGTCTGCACCAGGTGGCGCTCGACCCGTTCGATCCGCTGGCCGATGGCTTCGCGCTCACCGATACCTGGGGGCCGCAGGCAGGCGAAATCCGCTAGTCGGTCGCGTTCTTAGGGGGTGTTCTAAACGAAAACGCGGGCCGAAGATCATGGGATCTCCGACCCGCGTGGCCCTTGGGAGGCGTGTTCGATTACTTGATGCGGCTTGCCTTGGGGAGCATGGCTGTCTCAAACCCATCGCTTACGCTGAGTGCGGCGAGCTTCTGGCCGGCAAACGCATCGCCTTCATTGGCGGCCTTGCGGAAGATTTCCCGTGCCGCGGGGATGTCCTTGTTGATGCCTTCGCCGTTCTCGAGCATCAGGCCGAGATTGACCATGGCATCGACATTGCCCCTGTCGGCGGCAAGCCGGTAGAACTTGGCGGCCTTCGCGTTGTCCTCAGCGACCAGCTTTCCTTCATCAAGGATGACCGCGAGATTGAAGGCGGCGACGTCGTCGCCGGCGAGGGATGCCCGCTCGAACCATGCGATCGCGAGTTCGCCGTTGACCGAAGTTCCCATGCCGTCGCGATAGGAGACGCCGAGATTGTAGGCGGCGAGAATGTTGCCGGCGGCGGCGGCCTTCTGGTTCAGCGCGAATTCGGTGGCGGTATCGCCTTCTTCGCCGACGAGAACGGCATAGTTGGTCATGGCCAGCGCGTGGCCATGTTCGGCGGCTTCGCCGAGAATGCGTTGCGACTGGATCTTCTGGCCGGCCTTGTCGAGAACGCGGGCCAGCTGAAACTCGGTGCGGGCGCCACTCTTCTGGTTATAGGCCTCGCGGCAGGCCGACAGCGCGACGCCGATCTTGATGTCCTCAGTGGCAACGGCCGGGAAGACCATATTGCGTTGCAGGTCGAAAATGCTGCCTGCCTCGCGGTCGCAGACGTCGGCTGCGGAAAGCTCGGCGGCGCGGGCTGAAGGAAGTGCGATCGCAGCAACCGCCAGCAAGCTGACGACAGCCAGGAATACGGCGTTGATGATGCGGGTGCCGGATGCGCTGCGATTTTCCATGAAGCTCTCCCTTCTCTTGACGGTGAACTTATCCCTGCTCGTTGGAGACGGCTGTTCCGGCGGGAACAGCCCGGCAACGAAAGCTCGGGCGAAGTGGGGAGGGACTGCTGCGGGCCGGCCCTGCGCCCGCTTGCATCCGGGAGCGCCGGGGCTATCCTCGCAAGGCGGCAGCGATACGGGAGATAAGCGATGGAAGATCTGGCAGCGTCGATGCGCAAGATGCTGGTGAGCCGGCGCGTCGTCGTCGGCGGTCTGTTGCTGACGGCGGCCGGCGGTGGTGCTACGCCCGCCTGGGCAGGCTCAGCCCTTGGCGAGGCAACGGAGATCCGCGGCGATGTCCGGCTGAGGCAGGCAAAAAAGGATAAGCCACTCGCCGTCGGCGGTCAGCTGTTCGAGAACGACCGCGTGCACACGAACGCCGAGAGTTTTGCAACCTTGAATCTGGGCACGGATACGCGCGTGCTTCTGGGCGCCGAAACCGAACTGCTCGTCGATAGCTTCATTGCCGGGCAGGGCGGCACGCTCGAGCTTGGAACGGGCCGCATGGTCTTCGACCGGCCTGAGGGGTTGCCGAAGGTCGATGTCGCCGTCCGCACGGCCTTCGGCATGATCGGCGTGCGCGGCACCAAGTTCTTCTGTGGTCCGAGCCGGGCCGCCTTTGCCGTCTTCGTCGAACATGGAAGCGTTTCGGTCGCGCGCGGCGGCGTAACCAAGATCGTCGCTGCGGGGCAGGGGGTGGAGTTTCATCATCGCGGGGACGTCCCGAGCGAGCCCGCCAACTGGGGCGAGGCGCGCATCAAGGAGGCCTATGCCAGCGTCGGCCTGACGCGCTGAGCTGACGCCGACATTATCCGAAGCGGCGGGTGCAGACGGCGCGCCGCCTCAGTCGGCGACCGTGAACAGTTCCATCGTCGAGAACCCGCGGATCTCGTGGCTGCCAAGCGGGCGAAGCGGCCTTTTGCTTTCCTGAGCGGCAGCGGGCCCGACGCAGATCGCCGTGCCGAGAAACTTGTTTGCCTCCTGAAGGCGTGCCGCCAGATTGATCGCATCGCCGTGGGCCGTGTAGTCGAGCTTGCCGCCGGCGCCGACCTCGCCGACGACGGCCGGTCCGGTCTCGATCCCGATCCGCGTACGGCCGAAACCGTTGGAGGCGAACTGCGGACGCCTGCGCATCTCTTCCGTCAGCGCATGGATCGCCTTGGCGCAATCGATGGCCCTGTCGACATGATCAGCCAGATCCTCCGGGGCGTTGAAGAACGCGTGCACCGCATCGCCCACCACCTTGTCGACCATGCCGCCATGGTCGGCTACCAGCGCGTTGACTTCGGCAAAATAGATGTCGAGCAAGGCGATGAGCTCCCGCGGCTTGAGCCTCTGCGACAGAGTGGAAAAGCTCTCGATGTCGGTAAAGAGCGCGGTCACCTGGCGCTCCTCGCCAGCCATGCGGGCAAGTCCGGGATTGTCGATGTAGCGGGCGACCACCGACTGCGGCAGATATTGCGAAAACTTCTGCCGGGCCGTCGCTTCCGCGCGCCGGACCTGGGCAAATTGCAGGACGCTGGTCACCGCGAGGACGGCAATAAGCGCGACCGAGACGCTGACGGCATCGATGAGCCAGCCGCTGGCATCGTAGACGACGGCAGATGCAGCGACCGCGGCGGCGACGGTGCAAAGGCCGAGCGCCGCCGATGTCAGCGGCCGCAGGCGGGTGGCGGCAAAGGCGATGCCGAGGCCGGCGACAAGTGCGGCCACGGCTTCGGCAAGCGGCAATCGGCCGTCGCGCTGCGGCAGGAAGCCGGTCATGATCGCGTTGGCGATGTCGGCGTGGATCTGCACCGAGGGTTCGAGCGGCATCGAGGCGCTCGGTCTGAGGCCTCCGAGGCTTGGCAGGCTGCTGCCGATCAGCACGAGTTTGCCGGCGAAGCGTTCGGGCAAAGCCTTGCCGGACAAGACGTCGGCCGCCGAAACCGTACGTTCGCTGAGCCGTTCCTGAGAACTTGCGACGAAACGCAGGCTTCCGGTGTCGTCGAGCAAGATCGTTTGCCCGTCGATGCGCATCCAGGCCGGCTGGCCGCCGAGGATGGGCGTGCCGCCGCCCCGCATCTGCCGGGCCGCTTCGATCGCCAGCGTCGGATAGGCGTCGTTGCCGAGGATGGCATAGGCCTGAACCCGGCGTATGCGCGCATCCTCGTCGCCGACGAGAAACGAGGCCGCCGCCGCACTCGCCTGATCCATGAAGGCCCGGCATGACGTTTCCGCGCCGTCGAGAAACCACAGTTCGGGCGCGGTGAAGGGTCGGCTGAGCGCCAGCGGCGGCACGGGACGCGGCAGCTCCTGCACCGTATCGGCGACGAGAAAACCGAGAACGACGGCGGTCTTCGAAAGTGCTGCGGCAAGCGCCGGGTTGCCGTCGGAGCTGGGGTCGCAATCGGCGCTGAAGACGAAATCGACTGCAATCACCTTGGCGCCCGCGGTCGCGAGTCGCGACAGAAGCTCGGCGGTCGCTGTCCGGTCCCATTCACCCGAAGGGCGCGACTGGTGGGCCTGCCGGTCGATGTCGACGACGACGAGGTCGGGCGACTGGGGGGCAGGAACCCATTGCGTCAGACTGTCGAAGAACAACTCGCGCTGGGTTTCGAACAGCGGTCCGGCGTAGAGATAGAGTGCTATGGCCGCAAGCAGGCTCGTGAGGCAACCGCCGGCGAGCGGCGTGAAACGCAAACGCCGGCGTGGCTCAACGACCATGCGGTCTAGTCCTCCTCGGGGTCAGCGATGCTCTGCAGGCGACCGACCTTGCAGGCGATGATGCCTTCGTTGCGCTTGATCGCACCGCTCTCCTCAAGCCACTGGATGGCGCGGTTGACCTTGGGTCGGCTGGCGCCGAGCACGCCGGCGATGTCCGTCTGGCTCATGGTCAGCCTGAGATTGGCACTTTCCGGCAATTCGTTGCCGTGGATCTGCCGGAGGGTCGCGAGGAAGAAGCGCGCCACCCGGGCGTTGAGGTCGTAAAGCGCGATGGTTTCCAGCCGCTCCGTCGTGTCGCGAAGCTGGGCGCAGAGAAAGCGGATGACCGCTTCGGCCGCCTCCCGTCGATTGGTGACGATGTCGAGAAAGGCCTTCTTGCCGATTACATAGCCCTCGGAGGCGGTCGTGGCGGTCGCATCGGCCGAACGGGTCTGACCGTCGAGCACCGCCATCTCGCCGAAGATCGCGCCGGCTTCGTGCTGGCGCAGCATCAGTTCGCGGCCCTGCGGCGTGATCAGCGACAGCTTGATGCGCCCGGAGATGACGACAATCATGTAATTGCCTTCGTCTCCGCGCTGGAAGATCACGGTGCCGGCCGGCCATTTCCGATAGGTCGCGATATTGGCAAGTTCGGCGATAGCGTCCTTGTCGAATTCTTCAAAGATCGGAAACGAGCGCCAGAATGCCGGGCTCCTGTTGATTTCGTTCATGACATTCCCCCGCGCGGCGTCCCCTGCCGCGCCGAAATTCTTCGCCCAGCCGCTCCGTCGTTGCAACATAAAAGAACGAGGCGCCGTCGTTGTAGTTCCGCATTGCCTTGCAGTCCTGCGTCGAGAAGTGGCCGATAGAAGGTTGACGATGCGTCATCGGCGTTTCATTTTTGTGAACGATCTGTCGCCCGCGCAACGGCTAGATGATTTTGAAAATACTGATACTTCTGTTGCCAACGAACCGTTTCTCACAGGAGTCTTCCATGTCTCAGAATGTTGTCGTCCTCGTCGGACGCATCCTGCTTTCGATCATGTTTATCACGGCCGGTTTCGGCAAGCTCACCGATCCGTCGGCGACCGCCGGAATGATCACCGGTGCCGGCTGGCCCGCGCCGACGCTGCTTGCCTATCTCGCCGGCGCCTTCGAACTGGTTGCCGGTCTTGCCGTTCTCGTCGGTTTCCAGACGAAGATTGCGGCCTACCTGCTGGCGGCCTTCACGCTCGTGACCGCCTTCGTCTTCCATAGCGGTGCGATCAACATTCCGACCTTCCCGCCGGAAGCCAACGGCCTGCTGAGCGTCTTCAACAGCCTGATGATGATGAAGAACATCTCGGTCGCCGGTGGCTTCCTCGTGCTCGCCGCCTTTGGCCCGGGCGCGCTGTCGATCGACAAGCGCGGCGCCTGAGGCACGGATTTCACTTGATGAAATGCAAGGCCCGCCGGTTCGCCGGCGGGCTTTTTTCGTTGTGTGCGAAGTCTCAGGGATAAATCACGCCCTTGCGCAGGATGACGTTGCCGTAAAGCCGTGGCTCGCTCGTCTGGACCAGCGTGTGGGCGGCCCTGACGCGCGGATAGAAATCGGCGCCGAGCAGAGGCACAACGCGGCGGTTCGGTTCGTGCTTGCCGCAGCACGCGACGATCTCTTGGTGGACCGGGTCGAGCGTGTCCTTGTCCTGTTTGACAGTGGCGCGGAAGATCGCCTCGGGCACAAAATCGTCGATCGGCAAGACGCTCAAGATAGCGTCGAGCACGGGGATCAGCGGGTGCCCGTCGAGCCGGATGAGACGGCGCGCATGTTCCTGGCCGGGGTAGTTGCCATCCACCAGCGCGATCTCGTCGCCGTGGCCCATCGCTCGCAGCGTTGCGAGCAGTTCGGGACTGAGGATCGGGTTTAGGCCTTTCAGCATCAGCCGAGCTCCTTGAAGAGGACATTGGTGTCGAGCAGGTAGCGGGAAAAGAGCGGCAGGCTCGCGCCGCCGATGGCGCGCGCATGGCTGCCGACCATGCCTTCCACCAGTTCGGGAATGGTTACACCCTGAAGGTCGAGGTCGTAGAGCGCTTTGCGCGTGGCGGAAAGCAGCCGCGCCCGCACCCAGGGCGGGAAGCCGCCGTCGATGACGACGGCCGAGAAGTCGACGATCGAAACGGCGGAGACGACGGCCTGGGCGAGGGCTGCGCCGCAGTCGTCGATCCAGATGTCGAGCGGTTCGCCGAAGTCGATCCAGTCGTCGGCCGAGTACCAGAGCGGCCGCGGATCGATGCCGCGTTCGCGCAAGAGGTTTTCGAGCACGAAGACCGAGGCGATCTTGAGCAGCTGGATGGTCTTGCCGTCCTTGCCCGAGACCGGCAGCGGACCGACGGCGCCAGCCGTTCCTGTTCGCCCGGAGAAGAGTGCGGAGTTCAGCACAACACCGCCGCCGATGAACGAGCCGATATAGAAATAGACGAAATCCGGATAGCTGGCGCCGACGCCGAAGGCGAGCTCGGCACCGCAGGCGCTGGTGCCGTCGTTCTGCAGAAACACCGGATAGGTGGTACGGGCAGCGACCGCCGCCTGCAGGTCGACGTCGCGCCACCTGTTCATCTCTTCGCGCGGCGCGCCCACTTCTTCGGCCCAGTTCCAGAGCTCGAAGGGGGTGGCGATGCCGATGCCGGCGATGCGCTTGCGCTGGTCGGGGCCAAGCTGCTGTTCGAGCTTCGCCATGCCGGAAATGATGAAATCGACGAGGTCGCCGGGCAGTGGGTAGGCATGCACGTGGTGCAGATGCAGCCGGATGTTGCCGACGAAATCCATCAGCACCAGATCGGCGCTGCGCCGGCCGATCTTGACGCCAAAGGAATAGACCGCGTCTGGGTTGAGCCGCATCGGCGTCGAGGGCTGGCCGACCTTGCCTCTGACGGGATCGCCTTTGACCAGAAGGCCGTCGCTTTCGAGCGCGCGCATGATCACCGAAACGGTCTGCGCCGACAGGCCGGAGCGCCGGGCAATGTCGGCCTTGGAGAGGCCGCCGTGGCGCCGGACCAGCGACATGACCAGCCGTTCGTTGTAGGCGCGCACGCGCGTCTGGTTGGCGCCGCCGCTCGGATCGATGACTTCAGGTTGCGTCGGTCCCCGGTCGGGGCCGTCTGTCAGTGACATGCCACCGTCTCCTCCCGTTGGCATTGGATTATGTGAGCGGGATGCGGGCGCAAACCGCCTGCATAGTTCCTCACCCCGTTCTGCCGCCCGCTTGGCGCAGGTCTCTTGTTTCCACTTGTCGCGGCTCTGTCAATTTGGTCGGCGCGCCAATCCTCCGGTGGAGCGCTATCATCCCAAGAATGCCACATCGAAATAATAATTCAATTTGATTTATTTATTGACACTCCGGAAATTTAGTGTTTGTTTTTGTCTCGGAAGCGCCAGTTGCAGCGGAGGAGAATGCTGCGGTGGTGTAGCCAGGGCCGGTCCGCCGGCACGATTTTCAATCCTTGGGAGGATTTCATGAAGAAGACTGTTCTTTCCGCTGCTTTTGGCGCGCTGTCGCTTGGCGTTGTCTTCGCCATGCCCGCGCAAGCCGCCGATGTCGGCGCCTGCCTGATTACCAAGACCGACACCAATCCCTTCTTCGTCAAGATGAAGGAGGGCGCGACTGCCAAGGCCAAGGAACTCGGCGTGACGCTGAAGTCCTATGCCGGCAAGATCGACGGCGACCATGACAGCCAGGTGGCTGCGGTCGAATCCTGCATTGCAGACGGTGCCAAAGGCATCCTGATCGCCGCCTCCGACACCAAGGCGATCGTCGATCAGGTCAAGAAGGCGCAGGAAGCCGGTCTGCTCGTGATCGCGCTCGACACGCCGCTCGATCCGGCAACCGCCGCCGACGCGACCTTTGCCACCGACAACCTGCTCGCCGGCAAGCTGATCGGCCAGTGGGCAGCCGCCACCATGGGTGATGGTGCCAAGACCGCCAAGATCGGCTTCCTCGACCTGACGCCGTCGCAGCCGACAGTCGACGTTCTGCGCGACCAGGGCTTCATGATGGGCTTCGGCATCGACACGAAGGATCCGAACAAGATCGGCGACGAGGACGATCCGCGCATCGTCGGCCACGACGTCACCAACGGCAACGAGGAAGGCGGCCGCAAGGCGATGGAGAACCTTCTGCAGAAGGATCCTGATATCAACGTCATCCACACCATCAACGAGCCGGCCGCCGTCGGCGCTTATCAGGCGCTGAAGGCCGTCGGCAAGGAAAAGGACGTGCTGATCGTTTCGGTCGACGGCGGTTGCCCGGGCGTCAAGTCGGTCGCCGAAGGTGTCATCGGCGCAACCTCGCAGCAGTACCCGCTGATGATGGCGGCTCTCGGCATCGAGGCGATCAAGAAGTTCGCCGATACCGGTGAGAAGCCGAAGCCGACGGAAGGCAAGGACTTCTTCGATACCGGCGTCTCGCTCGTCACCGACAAGCCGGCAGCCGGCGTCGAATCGATCGATACCAAGGTCGGCACGGAGAAGTGCTGGGGCTGATTGCCCGCCTTCTACCGTCACCATGTAAAGGCAACGGAAGGGCGGCCCCGGCCGCCCTTCGCGTAAGCGCCGATGTCTTTGACAAGGCGACGAAAACCGCGCAGCTTTTAAAGAGTGCTATTGCCCGCGTCATTGTGGGCGGGCTGTGCACGACACCATCGCAACCCCTTGGGAGTGGGGTTCACGGGAGGAAGGTCCATGGGCGAGCCCAACACAGCCGCGCAGCCATCCCAGGAATTCGAGAAAGTCCTGGTCAACAGTTCGACGCAGGTCGCGTCGTTCGATACGCATGACAAGACAGCGGTCCAGAAGATCCAGCATTTCCTGCATTCGACGCCGGCCGCCGTGCCGTTCATCGTGCTGATTGCAGCGATCCTGATCTTCGGCATCGCCATCGGGGGTAAGTTCTTCTCGTCCTACACCCTGACCCTGATCCTTCAGCAGATCGCCATCGTCGGCATTCTTGGTGCCGCACAGACGCTGGTGATCCTGACCGCCGGCATCGATCTTTCGATCGGTGTCATCATGGTGCTGTCGGCTGTGATCATGGGCAATTGCGCCGTCACCTACGGCCTTCCGGCACCGATCGCGATCTTCATCGGCTTCGTCGTCGGCGGCGCCTGCGGCTTCCTCAACGGCTTCCTCGTCTCCAGGGTCAAGCTTCCGCCGTTCATCGTCACGCTCGGCACCTGGTATGTCATCATGTCGACGAACTTCATCTATTCGGCCAACGCGACGATCCGCGAGGCCGACGTGACGGCCGTCACCCAGATGCTCCACCTCTTCGGCGTCAGCTTCAAGGTGGGCTCCGCCGTCTTCACGCTCGGCGTGGTGATGATGGTCGTGCTGGTCTTCGGCCTCTGGTACGCGCTGAACCACACCGCCTGGGGCCGCCACCTCTATGCCGTTGGCGACGATCCGGAGGCGGCGAAGCTCTCGGGTATCCGCACCAGCCGCGTGCTTCTGAGTGCCTATACGCTTGCCGGCCTGATCGCGGCACTTGCCGCCTGGGTCTCGATCGGCCGCAATGGCTCGATCTCGCCGTCCGCCGCCGTCACCGACTACAATCTGCAGGCCATCACCGCAGCCGTGATCGGCGGCATCTCGCTCTTCGGCGGCCGCGGGTCGATCCTCGGCACACTGATCGGCGCGATGATCGTCGGCGTCGTCTCCATGGGGCTCAACATGCTCGGCGCCGATCCGCAGTGGAAAGTCTTCCTCACCGGCGTCTTGATCATCACCGCCGTCGCAATCGACCAATGGATCAGAAAGGTAGCAGGCTGATGGCTCAGGAACCCATTCTCACCGCGCGCGGCCTGGTCAAGCGTTACGGTCGCGTCACCGCCCTCGATCATGCCGATTTCGATCTCTATCCCGGCGAGATCCTCGCCGTGATTGGCGACAACGGTGCCGGCAAGTCCTCGATGATCAAGGCGATCTCCGGCGCTATCACGCCGGATGAGGGCGAGATCCGGCTTGAGGGCCAACTGATCAACTTCCGTTCGCCGATGGAAGCGCGAACGGCCGGCATCGAAACGGTCTATCAGAACCTGGCGCTGTCGCCGGCGCTGTCGATCGCCGACAACATGTTCCTCGGCCGCGAAATCCGCAAACCTGGCATCATGGGCAAGCTTTTCCGCACCCTCGATCGCGCGGAAATGGAAAAGCGGGCGCGGGCGAAACTGTCCGAACTCGGGCTGATGACGATCCAGAACATCAACCAGGCGGTGGAAACGCTCTCGGGCGGCCAGCGCCAGGGCGTGGCCGTGGCGCGGGCCGCGGCCTTCGGCTCCAAGGTGGTGATCATGGACGAGCCGACGGCGGCACTCGGCGTCAAGGAAAGCCGGCGGGTGCTGGAGTTGATCCTCGACGTGCGCTCGCGCGGCCTGCCGATCGTCTTGATCTCGCACAACATGCCGCATGTGTTCGAGGTGGCCGACCGCATCCACGTTCACCGTCTCGGCAAGCGTCTCTGCGTCATCAATCCGAAGGAGCATACGATGTCGGATGCGGTTGCCTTCATGACCGGGGCGAAGGAGCCGCCGCGCGAGGCGCTTGCGGCATGAATGTCGAGCCGATTGCAAACGAAATCCTGAAACGGGCGGCCGGTGCCGCCCGCTTCGTCGTCGCCATCGCCGGGCCGCCCGGTGCCGGGAAGTCGACGCTGGCCGAGGCGCTGGCCGAAACCCTGGTTGCCGGCGGCGAAAGGGCGGCGGTTCTGCCGATGGACGGCTTTCACATGGACAATGCCGTTCTTGAGGAAAAAGGTCTCCTCCCACGGAAGGGGTCGCCGGAGACATTCGACGTCAGGGCTTTTCTTTCGACGGTCGCCGCGGTGCGCGCCAATGACGGCGAGGTGCTGGTTCCGGTCTTCGACCGCTCGCGCGAGATCGCGATCGCCTCTGCCAGGATCGTTGCGCCCGAGACCCGCATCATCCTGGTCGAGGGCAACTACCTGCTGCTCGACGAGGCGCCGTGGGACAGGCTCGAAGGCGCCTTCGATTTCTCGATCTTCATCAATCCCGGCGTGGCAGAACTGGAGCGGCGGCTTTTGCAGCGCTGGTTCGATCACGGCTATGACGAGGAAGCGGCGAAGCGCAAGGCTCTCGGTAACGACATCCCGAACGCGCATCGCGTGGTCGACCATCAGCGGGCGGCGGATCTGGTGCTTGCGGATTTCTGAGCGATGGTCGGATTGCGGATTGTGTTTGCGGGCGCATTGGTGATATCGAGACGCGGTTCCACCACATGAGAAACCGCCCGCCACCCGCGTACCCGCCGGCTCGCAAAGCTGCGCGCGCGGATCGGGCGCGAGCCCGGGGCTGCGGTTTTCCGTCTGCGCCTGCTCTGACCTAGGAGAACGCTGACCATGCAAGACCTCGTTATCCGCCGCCCGGATGATTGGCACCTTCATTTGCGCGACGGCGACATGCTGAAGGGCGTTATCGCCGATACCAGCCGCCATTTCGCCCGCGCGATCATCATGCCCAACCTGGTGCCGCCTGTCGTCACGACCGCAGACGCCTCCGCCTATCGCGAACGTATCGTCTCAGCGATCCCGGCCGGGGACCGGTTCGAGCCGCTGATGACGCTCTACCTGACCGCAGGCACCAATCCCGACGACGTCGAAGCCGGCCACAAGAGCGGTCTCGTCAAGGCGGTCAAGCTCTACCCGGCAGGTGCGACGACCAACTCGCACAGCGGCGTGCGCAACATCGACGAGGCGATGCCGGTGCTGGAGCGCATGGCAAAGATCGGCCTGCCGCTCTGCGTGCATGGCGAAGTCACCAGCTCTGATGTCGACATCTTCGACCGCGAGGCCGTGTTCATCGAGACCGTGCTCGATCCCTTGCGCAAGCGCCTGCCGGAACTGAAGGTGACGATGGAGCACGTCACCACCAAGGACGGCATCGACTACATCAAGGCGTCGAAGGCGAACCTCGCGGGTTCGATCACCACCCATCACCTGATCATCAACCGCAACGCCATTCTCGTCGGTGGGATCAAGCCACACTATTACTGCCTGCCGGTCGCCAAGCGCGAGAACCACCGCCTGGCATTGCGCGCGGCTGCCGTCTCCGGCGACAAGCGCTTCTTCCTCGGCACGGACTCCGCACCGCACGTCGATCCGCTGAAGGAATGCGCCTGCGGCTGCGCCGGCATCTACACCTCGATCAACACCATGAGCTGCCTGGCGCATGTGTTCGAAGAGGAGGGCGCGCTCGACAAGCTCGAAACTTTCGCCTCGCTGAACGGTCCCGCCTGGTACGGGCTGCCGGTGAACGAGGAAACGATCACGCTCAGGAAACAGGCAGAGGCTGTCACCTATCCCAAGAAGATCGAGACCGGTGCCGGTCCGGTCACCGTTTTCGATCCGATGTTCCCGCTGCACTGGGCCGTCGTTTGATCGCTTGAAGTTTTGAAGGAGAGTTTGATGTTTTCCAACGCGTTCACCGACAAGGCCGTCATGGCCGAGCTGGTCGCCAAGATGCTCTGGGAGATCAAGGCCGTGCATTTCAGCGCCGACAAGCCCTACAAGCTGTCGTCCGGCATGGCGAGCCCCGTCTATATCGACTGCCGCAAGCTGATTTCCTATCCGCGCATCCGTTCGGCGGTGATGGATTTTGCTGCAGCGTCGATCCTGCGCGAAGCCGGTTTTGAGAAGTTCGACATGGTTGCAGGCGGCGAAACCGCCGGCATTCCCTTCGCCGCCATGCTTGCCGAACGTCTCGGTCTGCCGATGATCTATGTGCGCAAGGCGCCCAAGGGCCACGGCCGCAACGCCCAGATCGAAGGCCATATGCCGGAAGGCGCCCGCGTTCTCGTCATCGAGGACCTGACGACGGCTGGTGGCTCGATGTTCAAGTTCATCGACGCGATCCGCGCAGCCGGTGGCATCGTCGACCACGGCATTGCGCTCTTCTACTACGACATCTTCCCGGAAGCGGTCGGCGAGATGAAAGGCAAGGGCGTCGACCTGCACTGGATCGCCACATGGCGCAACGTGCTTGCGGTCGCCCGCGAGCAGAAGCTGTTCGACGAAAAGACGCTCGGTGAGGTCGAGGCCTTCCTCAACGCGCCGCTCGCCTGGTCGGGCCGCAACGGCGGCGTCAGCGCCTTGGCGTAATCTCTGGCGAGGCCTCGGTTCTGCCGGGGCCTCGTAGCGTCTTCAGTCATAATTTTTAAATCGATTGAAAATCTGTCGAGGAGGATAAGCCGATGATCGTATGCTGCGGAGAAGCGCTGATCGACATGCTGCCGCGGGACACGACCGCGGGCGAGAGTGCCTTTGCGCCCTATGCCGGCGGCGCGATCTTCAACACGGCGATCGCCCTTGGCCGCCTCGGCATCCAGACCGGCTTTTTCACGGGTCTCTCCGACGACATGTTCGGCGATATCCTGCGCGACACGCTGAAGGCAGCGAATGTCGATTTCGGCCCCTGCGCGACGCTGTCGCTGCACACGACGCTTGCCTTCGTCAAGCTGGTCAACGGCCATGCCAGCTACGCCTTCTTCGATGAAAACACTGCCGGCCGCATGATCACCCGCGAGCACCTGCCAACGCTCGGCGATTTCTGTGAGGCACTGCATTTTGGCGCGATCAGCCTGATCCCCGAGCCCTGCGGCTCGACCTACGAAGCATTGATGACGCGCGAGCATGAAAAGCGGGTCATTTCTTTCGATCCGAATATCCGCCCCGGTTTCATCAAGGACCGAGAGGCTCATCTCGCCCGCATGAACCGCATGGCGGCGATGTCGGATATCATCAAGTTCTCCGACGAGGATCTTGCCTGGTTCGGCATGGAGGGCAGCCACGACGATCTCGCCGCCGATTGGCTGAGGCGCGGCCCCAAGCTGGTGCTGATTACCAAGGGCGCCGATGGCGCCGTCGGTTATACCGCCCGCCACAAGGTCGAGGTTGCCGGTGAGCGCGTGACCGTGGTCGATACGGTCGGTGCCGGCGACACTTTCGATGCCGGCGTGCTGGCATCGCTGAAGCTCGCCGGTCTCCTGAGCAAGGCCGATGTCGCCGGCCTCACTGAAACCGCCGTTCGCAACGCGCTGGCGCTCGGCGCCAAGGCGGCGGCCGTCACGGTCTCGCGCGCCGGCGCCAACCCGCCGTGGAAGCATGAAATCGGTCTTTGATCGTTAGTCCGGGTCCGGGCGGTATTCCAGGATATCGCCCGGCTGGCAGTCGAGTGCTGCGCAGATCTTTTCCAGCGTGTCGAAGCGCACGCCCTTCACTTTTCCGGATTTCAGCAGCGAGATGTTCTGCTCGGTGATCCCCACCTGTTCGGCAAGATCGCGTGAACGAACCTTGCGTTTCGCCAGCATCACATCGAGATTGACGACAATCGGCATGGGCTAGACGAAGCTCCTGTTCTCCGCCTCGACCCCTGATGCTATGACCATGACATGGCCGAGGCCGACGACGAGCCCGGCCATTAGAAGCACGATCATCGTGCCGCCATTGATGTCGAACATCACCGCATGTCCCGTGGTGCCCGGGTTGTCATAGGTGACAGCGAGGATGCCGATCCCATTGCTGACGGTCATGCACAGCGAGCCGAAAAGGGCGGTCAGTCCCACCCGCCGCAACAGCACGCCATTGCGGCCGGACAGGATCTCGCCGCGCTGGAAGCTGTCGAAAAGCTGCCAGGCGAATGCGAGGCCGGCAATGACGAGCGCGTTGTTGATCGCGGCCAGAAAGGCGACGGTCCCGATGGCTCGATAGGACAGAGTGATGATCTCGACCCGAGGGAAGACGATGTCGCGAACGCCCTGTTCGAAGCCTTGCCGGTCGAAGATGATCTGCCAATGCGTGTAGACGACCGCCGAACAGAACAACGCTCCGCACAATATGATCATGAGCTTCATGAAGCGGCTGAGCTTGCGCAGCCTCTCGGCGGAGTTCGTCATACAAAGTCCCTTATCGTTTCACTTGTATTTTTATCGTAGAACAATAAATAATTGCCGTCAATTGTGATGTTGGATGCGGCCCTGGAGCTTTCCTGGCAGGAGGGGAGCGCGCCTGCGGAAAGCCAGAGCTATGCGCTCGACGTCCACGCGGGCAGTGTGCCGGCTGCGGCGCTCGGGAGCCGCGTGCCACCGGGAGAAACGCTCTATCTCCTGGCTCTCGCCGAAGCGGACGCTGCGCGCTTGCGGCTGTTGCAGGAAAAGATCGCACGCTCGAAACGGGGCGAGCCTAACCGCGGCAGCCTGTCGGCCGGTTCTCCGGACGTTGCCGAAAGGTCATGGTCAATGCCTGGATGCAGATGGGGTCGGACACGGACTATTTTCCGCTGCTGTTGAAGCTCGATCTGATGGAGGTGCTGAAACCCGGCGCCACGACGTTGCCGGGTTGTGCAAAATCACGAGGCCCGAGGCGCGAAAAGCGCCTCAGGCCTCTATCGTCTTCAGCGGTGCGGTTCCGGGGAGAACCCTGCGGATTTGTTTAATGGGCGGCTTTCAGCAAGGCTGCCACCAGACCCGCCGTCGACGAATCGTGACCTTCGGCGCTTTCCTTACCTTCGACGACGGGAAGCAGGCCGGTCGCCAGCTCCTTGCCGAGCTCGACGCCCCACTGGTCGAAGGAATTGATGTTGAAGAGCGCGCCCTCGACGAAGACGCGGTGCTCGTAAAGCGCGATCAGGCGGCCGAGCGCGAAGGCATCGAGCTGGTCATAGACGATCGTCAGCGACGGGCGATTGCCGGTGAAGACGCGGTGCGGCGCAATCTTGTCGGCCTTGGAATCGGCCATACCCTTGGCGGTCAGCTGCGCCTTGGCTTCCGCGAGCGTGCGGCCCTTCATCAGCGCTTCCGACTGGGCCAGGCAATTGGCGATCAGCAGCTCGTGCTGGTGACGCAGGTTCTTCTCGTGGCCGTTGGCGGCGATCATGAACTCGGCGGGAATGACGTCCGTGCCCTGGTGGATCAGCTGGTAGAAGGCGTGCTGGCCGTTGGTGCCGGGCTCGCCCCAGACGACCGGGCCGGTCGAGTATTCGACCGGCGTGCTCTCAAGCGTCACCGCCTTGCCGTTCGATTCCATATCGAGCTGCTGCAGATAGGCGGGGAAGCGCGACAGGCGCTGGTCATAGGGCAGGATCGCCCGCGACGGGTAGCCGAGCACGTTGCGATGGTAGAAGCCGAGAAGGCCGAGCAGGACCGGTATGTTCTGACGGATCGGTGCGGTGCGGAAATGTTCGTCTATGGCGTGGCCGCCATCGAGGAAGCGGCCGAAATTCTCCTTGCCGACGGCGATCATCAGCGGCAGGCCGATCGCCGACCAGATCGAGTAGCGCCCGCCGACCCAATCCCAGAAGCCGAAGACGCGGGCCTGGTCGATGCCAAAGGCGGCGACCTTGTCGAGCGCGGTCGAAACGGCTGCGAAGTGATGGCCGACGGCAGCCTCGCCGAGCTTATCGGCGATGAAGGCGCGGGCGGTCGCCGCGTTGGTCATCGTCTCGATGGTGGTGAAGGTCTTCGAGGCGATGATGAAGAGCGAGGTTTCCGGATCGATCAGCTTCAGCGTATCGGCGATATGGGCGCCATCGATGTTGGAAACGAAGTGCAGGCGCGGGCCGTCGTGGAAGGGCGCAAGCGCCAACGTCGCCATGACAGGACCGAGGTCCGAGCCGCCGATGCCGATGTTGACGACGTCGGTGATCTTCTTGCCGGTCGCACCTTTCAGCGCGCCCGAGCGGATGCCGTCGGCAAAGGCGCCCATGGCGGCAAGCACGCCGTTGACATCGGGCATCACGTCCTTGCCGTCGACGAGGATCGGGCGGTTGCCGCGGTTGCGCAGCGCCGTGTGCAGCACGGCGCGCTCCTCGGTGATGTTGATGATGTCGCCGCGGAACATGGCGTCCCGCTTCTCCTCGACCTTGGCGGCCCTGGCGACCGCCTCCAGTCCGTCCAGCACCTTGTCGTTGACGGCGCATTTCGAATAGTCGAGCAGCAGGTCGCCGAGCGTGGTGCTGAAACGCGCGAAACGTTCTGCGTCGGCGGCGAAGGCCGCGCGGATATCGGTTGCGTTGGTTTGAGCGGCGGTGGCTTTGAGTTGGTCGACAAGCGCTTTCATCGCGGGGCTCCTTGGTCGGACAGGGGTGTCGGACAATCGCCTGCGTAGCTATTCGCTTTAAGTGGACCAAATCAAGACTGGAAAACCGCCGAGGCGGCGGTTTTCAGGATTTTTTAAATCGTTTGAATTTCGGAGTAGTTTATCCGCGCAGATCCTTGCGCAGGATCTTGCCGACATTGGTCTTCGGCAGTTCGGTGCGGAATTCGACGAAACGCGGACGCTTGTAGTTGGTGAGGTTGGCGGCGCAGTGGCGCTTGACCTCTTCCTCCGTCAGTGCTGCATCCCTCTTGACGACGAAGAGCTTGACCGCTTCGCCGGAATGCTCGTCCGGAATGCCGATCGCCGCGCATTCGAGGATGCCCGGATGGGTCATCGCCACTTCCTCGATCTCGTTCGGGAAAACGTTGAAGCCGGAGACCAGGATCATGTCCTTCTTGCGGTCGACGATCTTGACGAGGCCGTCGGCGTTCATGAAGCCGATGTCACCCGAGCGGAAGAAGCCATCCGGCGAGATCGCCTTGGCGGTCTCGTCCGGCCGCTGCCAGTAGCCGGCCATCACCTGCGGCCCGCGGATGCAGATCTCGCCGACTTCGCCGATCGCCAGCGTATTGCCCTGGTCGTCGCGGATCTCGACGTCGGTGGACGGGATGGGCATGCCGATCGTGCCGGTGAACTCGGTCGCGTCGAGGATGTTGGCTGTTGCCACCGGCGAGGTCTCCGACAGGCCGTAACCTTCGGCGATCGAGCAGCCGGTCATCTGCTTCCAGCGTTCGGCGACCGGGCGCTGGATCGCCATGCCGCCGCCGAAGGTCAACATCAGCGACGAGAAATCGAGCTTCTGGAACTCCGCATTGTTCATCAGCGCGTTGAACAGCGTGTTGAGGCCCGGGAAGATATTGGTGTTGTGCTTGCCGAGTTCCTTGACGAAGCCCGGGATGTCGCGGGGATTGGGGATCAGGATGTTGTTGCCGCCGGTGGCAAGGCCCATCAGCGAATTCACGGTCAGCGCGAAGATATGGTAGAGCGGCAGCGCGCACATGAAGACGAGATTGTCCGGCCGGGTGCGCGAGCGGAACGCCGTCTGGAACCAGATTTCCATCTGCGCCATGTTCGACAAGAGGTTCGAATGGGTGAGCGTCGCGCCCTTCGAGACGCCCGTCGTCCCGCCGGTATATTGCAGGAAGGCGACGTCGCTCGCGGCGACGTTCGGCTTCGTCAGCTTGGCTCGCCCGCCCTTGGAAAGAACGTCCTTGAACGAAAGATGGCCGGGGATCGACCAGGCGGGAACGAGCTTCTTGACGCGGCGGACCACCAGATTGACGATCGCACCCTTCAGGCCCAGCATGTCGCCCATGGTCGCGACAACGACGTGCTTGACCGCGGTCTTGTCGACCACCTGCTGCACGGTGTGCGCGAAGTTTTCCAGAACGAAGATCGCCTTGGCGCCGGAATCGGTGAGCTGGTGCTGCAGTTCGCGCGGCGTGTAGAGCGGGTTGACGTTGACGACGGTAAAGCCGGCCCTGAGGATGCCGTAGACGATCACGGGGTTCTGGAGGATGTTCGGCATCATCACCGCGACGCGGTCGCCCTTGGCAAGGCCGATCGATTGCAGCCAGGCGCCGATCCTGGCGGACTGGGCGTTGAGGTCGGCAAAGGTCAGCGTCTTGCCCATGCAGGTGAAGGCCGGACGGCTCGAATAGCGGGCAACGGCGTGGTCGAAGAATTCGCCGATCGACTTGTAGGGCAGGGGGCCAATTTCGGCGGCTATTCCGGGTGGATAGGATTTCAGCCAGATCTTGCCTGGGCTGATACCCGTCTGTTGTGCGCTGACTTCCGCCATGACCTCTCTCCCTCTGGTCGCCACAGGCTGGCCTGATGCGGCCTGAGAAAATCCCTCCCGATCCTCTCACGCCGATGAGGATGATGCTTTTGCGACACCTCTTCAAGCTGAGATTCGGAATTATATAACTTTGACGTAAACGTCAACTGAGCTTACGGTTAACAGGCTTCTGCGAGCCTTGCGAAAAAGTATGACGAGAACCGCAAAAGCTTTGCCTGCCGCAGGAAAAACCTGTATTGCATTGCAGCATATCCCTGTTGGTCCAATCCGACATCCGCCGACATATCCCCCAGATTTTTCTCCGGCCGCAAGGCACGGCGACACTGGCCATTGCCCATGAGCGAACCCATGTGTGACGAAGCCTTCTCCTCAGCCGTCGATCCGCGCCGCGCCCGTGTTTCTGCCGCCGAAGTGGCGCTCGCCGTCGGCGGCTTCGGGATCGGTACCGGCGAGTTTGCGATCATGGGTCTCCTGCCGCAAGTCGCCGAAGACGTATCGGTATCGGTGCCCCAGGCTGGTGCGGTCATCAGCGCCTATGCGCTCGGCGTCGTCGTCGGTGCGCCGCTGATCGCGGTGCTTGCCGCCCGCTTCTCGCGCTTCCGGGTGCTTTTGGTCCTGATGCTGGTTTTTGCCGTCGGCAACTTCGCGAGCGCCGTCGCTCCGGATTTCTACACGCTGATTGCCGCGCGCTTCTTCGCCGGTCTGCCGCATGGCGCCTATTTCGGCGTGGCTGCCCTGGTGGCGGCCGGCCTTGCCGCGCCGAACCAGCGGGCCCGCGCCGTCGGCCGGGTGATGATGGGACTGACCATCGCCACTCTCTTCGGCACGCCGCTCGTCGCCTGGTTCGGCCAGGCGCTCGGCTGGCGCTCCGCGTTTGCCATCGTCGGCGCCATCAGCCTCCTGACCATGGCGCTCACCTTCGCCCACGTACCGCGGGACAAGGGCAACCCGAAGGCGACGCCGCTTCGCGAGCTGGGTGCGCTCGGCAAGCTGCAGGTCTGGCTGATGCTCGGCATCTGCGCCATCGGCTGTGGCGGCATGTTTGCCGTCTTCAGCTACATCACACCGGCGCTGACCGAAGTCGCAGGTGTTTCGCTTGGTAATGTGCCGATCATGCTTTCGGTCTTCGGTGCCGGCATGATCCTCGGCAACATCGTCGGGGCGCGGCTTGCCGACTGGGCGCTGATGCCGGCGATCGGTATCGCCATCGTCTTCAACATCTTGGCCTATGTGCTTTTCTATTTCACCATGGGCAATCCGTGGATCGCCATCGTCAACGTGCTCTTCATCGGCGGTGGCTTTGCCGTCGTCCCGGGCGTGCAGACCCGGCTGATGGATGTCGCCGGCGAGGCCCAGACGCTGGCTGCTGCCCTTAGCCACTCCGCCTTCAATCTCGCCAATGCGCTAGGCGCCTGGCTCGGCGGCGTTTCGATCGCTGCGGGTTATGGCTGGACCTCCACCGGTCTCGTCGGTGCCGTTCTCGGCGTTGCCGGCTTCGGTATCTTTCTCGCCTCAGTCTTCGTCGATCGCGCACAGCCTGCGCGTATGGCTGCAAAACCTGCGGCGGAATGACCGGCTTTATCGAAAGAAAGCCGGGGGCTCTTGAACCCTTCTAAATTTTTCTGTCATGTCCCGCCGCTAGCGTCGGCCACGGCCCTGAAACTACCGTAAAGCAGGGGCAAAGGGGCGGCGCGCGGTGTCAGAGTGGCTGGCAAGGCCGCGGGTTTGCTGTAAGCTCGTCGGAAGACGGAGGATCATTGGTGCAATTGGGTAATCGCGAACGAGAGAATTTCGCCGTGGAGCCACGGCTCCTCGGGCACACTGCCATTTCGCGCCATGCCCTTGTCGGCCCCATGACCGCTGCGCGCTGGATGCTGGTCTTCGTTCTGCTAGCCGGCGTCTATTTCTTCCATGGTTTCGTCGTTCCGGTTCTGGCCGCTGTCGTCATCGGGTTTGCCAGCTGGCCGATCTATCGCCGGCTGCTCGCCGGCGTGAACGGCAACCGGACGCTTGCCGCCACCATCGCGATCGTCTGCGTCATCTCCTTCATCGTCGTGCCGATCTCGATTGCCGCCGTCTATGCGGTCGACGAAGTGCGCGACTGGGTCGTCTGGGCCGTCGAGACCAATGCCAACGGTGCCGTCGTGCCCGCATGGCTGTCGAGCATTCCGATCGCCGGTGTCTGGCTTGGCGAGCAATGGGTCAAGCATATCGGCCATCCGGGCGCGCTCGGCGAACTGGTCCAGCTCGTCAGCGGCTCCAACATCGGCAATATCTACCGCGGCGTTCTGGTCGTCGGTGCCTCGACGTTCCATGCCTTCCTGACGCTGCTGTTCATGCTGATCACGCTGTTCTTCGTCTATCGCGATGGGCAGTCCTTCTCCGGCCAACTCGACAAGCTCGGCGAGCGTATCTTCCCGATGCGCTGGGAACGGCTGTCGCGCGTCGTGCCGCTGACGATCAGCTCGACGGTCACCGGCATGGGCATCATCGCCATCGGCGAAGGCATCGTGCTTGGCGTCGCCTATTGGCTTGCCGGCGTGCCGTCGCCGGTCACGCTCGGCATCATCACCGGCCTGATGGCGCTGATCCCCGGTGGCGCGCCGCTCTGCTTCACGCTGGTCTCGGTCTATCTCGTCGCCAGCGGTTCGCCCATTCACGGCCTGGCGCTGTTCACCTGGGGCACGACCGAACTCTTCATCGTCGACAAGACGCTGCGTCCGCGCCTCGTCGGCGGCCCGATCAAGCTTCCCTTCCTGCCGACCTTCTTCGGCCTCGTGGGCGGCGTGAAGACCATGGGTTTCCTCGGCCTCTTCGTCGGTCCGGTGCTGATGGCGCTGCTCGTTGCGATCTGGCGCGAATGGATGCGCGAAGCCACCACGCCCACCGAAACGAGCGTGAACGAGATTATCAAGGGCTAGGTGCTCTTTTGCCGAACCGGCGGTCGCATACGGGCGGCCTCGGGATCTCTTCAGCTTGTGGCAGATAGGCCGATACCGGACTGGTCCTGCGCCTATGAAGGTCGCCTCCCGCGCTCCCGAACGGATCTTTGCGGGCGTCTTTATCTTTTCCTTATGCCTCCTTCCGACCATCGCAATCGATAATTGACCCGCTGCGGGCGCAAGATCCGGACTTCAACAGTCCGGAGAATTTGCATGTCCGATGTTCTTTTTCTTGCCGCCGGAATCGGCGGCTTTGTCGTGTTCGCGCTTTATGCGCGCGCGCTGAGCCGGCTTTAGGAGGGCGTCATGTTCGAAGCCCTGCTCGGTCTTGCCGTCGCCATCGGTCTTGCGGCCTACCTCGTCGTCACCCTCGTTCGCCCGGAACGGTTCTGACCCGGTTGACGGGGATCGAACCCGTTGGCCGTTCGCATCAGCCGGGCGCCTTTGCGCCGTCCGGCCGCCCTTAGCGGAGTAATCTCATGTCTATCATCGGGTGGCTGCAGATCAGCCTCCTCTTCATCGCCGTCCTGATCGTCATCAAGCCGCTGGGGCTTTATATGGCGCGGGTCTTCTCCGGTGAACGCAACGTTTTTTCACCCGTCCTCGGTCCCGTCGAGCGCGGCCTTTATCTTGCGGCCGGTGTCGATCCGAAGAAGGAACAGGGCTGGCTCGCCTACACGATGTCGATGCTCGCCTTCAGCCTCGCCGGCTTTGTCTCGCTCTATGCGATCCTCCGGCTGCAGGCCCACCTGCCGATGAACCCGCAGGGCTTCTCGGGCATGCCGTCCGATCTCGCCTTCAACACGGCGGTCAGCTTCGTCACCAACACCAACTGGCAGAACTACGGTGGCGAAACCACGCTCAGCCATTTCAGCCAGATGGCCGGCCTGACGGTGCATAACTTCGTCTCCGCCGCGACCGGCATCGCCATGGCGCTTGCCGTCACCCGCGCCTTCGCCCGCTCGAACGCCTCGACCGTCGGCAACTTCTGGGTCGATCTCACCCGTTCGACGCTTTACGTGCTGCTGCCGATCGCCGTCGTCATGGCCCTTGCCATGGTCTGGACAGGCTTGCCGCAGACCTTCCACGCCGATCTGTCGGCAACCACGCTCGAAGGCGCCAAGCAGACGATCTCGCTCGGCCCTGTCGCCAGTCAGGAAGCGATCAAGCAGCTCGGCACCAATGGTGGTGGCTTCTTCAACGTCAATGCCGCCCATCCCTTCGAGAACCCGACGGCCTTCTCCAACTATCTCAACATTTTCGCCATGTTGTCGATCTCGGCGGCGCTCGTCTACACGTTTGGCCAGATGGTCGGTAACCGCCGCCAGGGTTGGGCCTTCATCGCCGTCACCGCGATCCTGCTGATCTCAGGCGTTGCGGTCGTCTACTGGGCGGAAGCCCACGGCAACCCGATCCTGACCGCCCTTGGTCTCGATGCCGCCCAGGGCAACATGGAAGGCAAGGAAGTCCGCTTCGGCCAGGCGATGACGGCGCTCTATGCCGCTGTCACCACCGGTCTGTCGGATGGCGGCGTCAACGGCATGCACGGCTCGCTGACGGGCCTCGGCGGTCTCGTGCCGATGTTCCTGATGCAGCTTGGCGAAGTCCTGCCGGGCGGCGTCGGCTCCGGCCTCTACGGCATGGTGGTCTTTGCGATCCTCGCCGTCTTCGTTGCCGGCCTGATGGTCGGCCGCACGCCGGAACTGCTCGGCAAGAAGATCGAATCCCGCGAGATGAAATACGCGATGTTCGCCGTCCTCATTCTGCCGGTGACGATCCTCGGCTTTGCCGCCGTCTCCGCGATGCTGCCTTTTGCCGTCGCAAGCATCGGCACGGCGGGCCCGCACGGCCTGTCCGAAATCCTCTATGCCTTCACGTCGGCGGCCGGCAACAACGGCTCGGCTTTCGGCGGGCTCACCGGCAACACACCCTGGTACAACACGACGCTCGGGTTCGCGATGCTGCTCGGCCGCTTCGCCTATGCGGTTCCGGTCATGGCGATCGCCGGTTCGATCGCGGTGAAGACCCGCGTGCCGGCGTCCAAGGGTACCTTCCCGACCGACACGCCGCTCTTCGTCGGCCTGCTTGTCGGCATCATCCTCATTCTCGGCGGGCTGCAATTCTTCCCGGCGCTCGCGCTCGGTCCCATCGTCGAGCATCTCTCGATGCTTGCCGGTCAGACCTTCTAAAGGAATTCGACACATGTCTTCCAAACCTATCGCACCCAGTCTTCTGGACCCGGCGATCCTGCTGCCGGCGATCAAGGCGGCGTTCATCAAGCTCGACCCGCGCCAGCTCGTGCGCAATCCGGTGATCTTCGTCACCGAAGTGGTCGCAGCCGTGGTCACCGGTCTCTTCGTGCGCGACATCGCCACCGGCACAGGCAGCCCGCTGTTCTCCGGCCAGATCGCCGCCTGGCTGTGGTTCACGGTGCTTTTTGCCACCTTTGCCGAAGCCGTCGCCGAAGGCCGCGGCAAGGCCCAGGCCGACAGCCTGCGCCGCACCAAGTCCGAACTGACGGCGCGCAAGCTCGTTGCCGACGAAGGCCGCGAGACCCAGACGATCCCGGCGACATCGCTGAAGGTCGGCGACCTCGTGCTCGTCGAGGCTGGCGAACTGATCCCCGGCGATGGCGAAGTCGTCGAGGGTGTCGCCTCTGTCAACGAGAGCGCCATCACCGGTGAATCGGCGCCCGTCATCCGTGAATCCGGTGGCGACCGCTCGGCTGTCACAGGCGGCACGCAGGTGCTGTCCGACTGGATCAAGATCCGCATCGGCGTGGCACCCGGCGACACTTTCGTCGACCGCATGATCGCGCTGATCGAGGGCGCGCAGCGCCAGAAAACCCCGAACGAGATCGCCCTGTCGATCCTGCTTTCGGGCCTGACGCTGATCTTCCTGGTGGCCGTCGTCACGCTCTGGGGGCTCGCCGGCTATTCCGGTACCGTGCTCTCGGTCACCGTGCTCGCAGCCCTGCTCGTCACCCTGATTCCGACCACGATCGGTGGCCTGCTTTCAGCCATCGGCATCGCCGGCATGGACCGTCTGGTGCGCTTCAACGTCATCGCCACCTCCGGCCGCGCTGTCGAGGCTGCTGGCGACGTCGATACGCTGCTGCTCGACAAGACAGGCACCATCACCTTCGGCAACCGCATGGCGGCCGACTTCATGCCGGTGCCCGGCGTTACCGAGGCCGAGCTTGCCGATGCCGCACTGCTTGCAAGCCTTGCCGACGAAACGCCTGAGGGCCGCTCGATCGCGGCGCTTGCCACCGGTGAATTTGGCCGCCAGACGCCAGATGTGTCGCTGCCCGCGTCCGACAAGGGCGAGGTCCTGGCGCTCGCCGTCGGCGGCGGCGCAAGCCGGGCCGGCGCGACCCGGATCGACGCGGTCATTCCCTTCGCTGCGGAAACGAGGCTTTCGGGCGTCGACTTCGGCGGCCGCCGGCTGCGCAAGGGTGCCGTCGACTCGGTCCTGAAGTTCACCGGTATCCGCGACGAGAACGTGCCGAACGAGTTTCGCCGCGCCGTCGACCAGGTGGCCCGCACCGGCGGCACGCCGCTTGCGGTTGCCGACGGTCCGCGCCTGCTCGGCGTCATCCATCTGAAGGATGTGGTGAAGCCCGGCATAAAGGAGCGCTTCGCCGCTCTTCGTGCCATGGGCATCCGCACGGTGATGGTCACCGGCGACAACCCGGTGACCGCTGCCGCCATCGCGTCCGAAGCCGGCGTCGACGACTTCCTTGCCGAAGCGACCCCGGAGGACAAGCTTGGCTATATCCGCAAGGAGCAGCAGGGCGGCCGCCTGATCGCGATGTGCGGCGACGGCACCAACGACGCGCCGGCACTCGCCCAGGCCGATGTCGGCGTCGCCATGCAGACGGGGACCCAGGCCGCCCGCGAGGCCGCCAACATGGTGGACCTCGATTCCAGTCCGACGAAGCTGATCGAGATCGTCGAGATCGGCAAGCAGCTGCTGATGACCCGCGGGTCGCTGACGACGTTTTCGATCGCCAACGACGTGGCCAAGTACTTCGCCATCATCCCGGCGCTGTTCATTACCACCTATCCGGCCCTTGCCGCGCTCAACGTCATGGGCCTCGCCTCGCCGCAATCGGCGATCCTCTCGGCGGTGATCTTTAACGCGCTCATCATCGTCGCCTTGATCCCGCTGGCGCTGAAGGGCGTCAAGTACCGGCCCGTCGGTGCGGCAGCCCTTCTGCGCCGTAACTTGGCTGTCTACGGCCTCGGCGGCATTGTCCTGCCCTTTGCCGGCATCAAGCTCGTCGACCTCGCCGTCAACGCACTCAATCTGGTGTAACCATGCTGAACCAACTTCGCCCCGCCATCGTCATGATCGTGCTCCTGACCGCGATCACCGGCCTTGCCTATCCCTTTGCAATCACCGGCGCGTCGCAGGTGCTGATGCCCGCGCAGGCAAATGGCAGCCTCATCGAGAAGGACGGTACCCTCATCGGTTCCGCCCTCATCGGCCAGAACTTTACTTCCGACAAATACTTCTGGCCGCGGCCCTCCGCGACCGGTCCGGACGCCTATAACGCGGGGGCTTCGAGCGGCTCCAACCTCGGTACCACCTCGGTCAAGCTCAGGGATCGTGTCGCAGCCGATGTCGAGCGCCTGAAAGCTGCCGGCCTTGCGGGAGAAATTCCTGTGGACGCGGCAACCACGTCAGGTTCCGGGCTCGACCCGCATATCACGCCGGCCTTCGCCGAAGCCCAGGTCGCCCGCGTCGCCAAGGCGCGGGGCTTGAGCCAAGCGGATGTCGCCGCCCTGGTCGCCAAGGCGACGGAGGATCGGCTGTTCGGGGTCGTAGGCGAGCCGCGCGTCAATGTGCTAGAACTCAACCTGGCCCTTGATGCGCCTCGAACCTAGAGCGGGATGAGGAAAAGTGCTTGCGGTATTCCGCCCGCATCCCGCTCTAAGCTATTAGAATCGATCACGCCTGAGACAATGCATGCCCGACAGTGAACGCGACGCCAAAGGTCGCCCGGACCCAGACGCACTGCTGGCGCTTGCCGCGCAGGACCGCCGGGGAAAACTGACCGTATTCCTCGGCGCCGCTCCCGGCGTCGGCAAGACCTATGCGATGTTGTCGCGAGCCCGCCGGCTGAAGGACGACGGTGTCGATATCGTCGTCGGGCTGGTCGAGACGCACGGGCGCAGCGAGACCGCTGCGCTCATTGACGGATTGGAGATACTGCCGCGCCGCGATGTGAACCATCGCGGCCGAATGCTTTCCGAGTTCGACCTGGATGCGGCCCTCGCGCGGCGTCCCCGGATCATCGTCGTCGACGAACTGGCCCACAGCAATCCGGCCGAAAGCCGGCACCCCAAGCGCTATCAGGATGTTGAGGAACTGATCGCCGCCGGCATCGATGTCTGGACGGCGCTCAATATCCAGCATCTCGAAAGCCTCTCGGATATCGTCGCCCAGATCACCGGTGTACCCGTGCGCGAACGGGTGCCGGATACCGTATTGAAGCGCGCTGACGACGTACTGCTTGTGGATCTGTCGCCGGCCGAGCTGATCGAGCGGCTGAAGGAGGGCAAGGTTTATCTGCCCGACAGCGCACAGCGCGCCGTCGACCGCTTCTTCCGCCTTGGCAACCTGACGGCACTGCGCGAACTGGCGCTCAGGCGGACAGCCGACCGGGTCGACGACCAGATGGTCGACTATCTCAAGCAGAACGCCATCGAAGGCATCTGGGCAAGCGGCGAGCGGCTGCTCGTCTGCATTGGTTCGGACCCGTTGTCCGAAAAGGTCGTGCGCACGGCAAGCCGGCTCGCCGAAGGATTGAATGCCCCCTGGATCGTCGTCTTCATCGAGCGCGCCGACCGCGAGAGCGGCGACGGCGAAGACGTGCGCCGGCTCGACGAAACCTTCCGTCTTGCCGAACAGCTCGGCGCCGAGACGCGCCGTATTATCGGCAACGACTTCGTCGAGGAAATCCTGAAGCTCGCGCGCCGGGAACACGCGACGCAGATCGTCATCGGCGCGCGCCGCCAGCCGTTCCCGATGCGGCTGTTTCGCCAGTCGCTTCCCGACGCCTTGGCCGAGCGCGTGTCCGGCATCGGCATTCACCTTGTGACCGATCGCGAGACGGTGCCCGTCAAACGGCGAACGAAGATGAAACGGACGCTGCCGCCGGGAAGTGGGCGCGCGATCGGCATCGCCGCCGGATCGGTGGTCGTCTCGACCGCCGTCGGCCTGCTGCTTGGCCGTTTCGTCGTCCTGCCCAACATCTCGTTGCTTTATCTACTCGCAGTGCTGGCCTCGGCGACCTATGCCGGTCACATCGCGGCAATCGCGGCAGCACTTTTTTCGGTGCTCGCCTATAACTTCTTTTTCATCAAACCGACCGGCACCTTCACCATCGCCGAGCCGCACGAGGTTTTTGCGCTCGTCGTCTTCCTCGCTGCCGCAGCCCTCGCCGGCAGCCTGGCGTCGCGGGTACGGGAGCAGGCAAAGACCGCCCGCCAGCGCGCCGCCGCGACTCAGGCGCTCTATGACTTTTCGCGCAAACTTTCAGGCACCGCCAAGGCCGACGACGTGCTCTGGGCGGCGGTGACGCAGATGCAGTCGACGCTGAAACGCAGTTCAGCGCTGCTTCTGCCTGAGGACGGAGACCTGCAGCTGAAAGCCGCCTGGCCGCCGGACACCGAGCTCGACGTCACCGACATCATGGCGGCGCGTTGGGCGATGGACAAACGCGAGCCGGCCGGCAACGGCACGGGAACCCTGCCGAACAGCCCTTTCCATTTCCGGCCGCTGACGAGCCCGCACGGCGTCGTCGGCGTCTGCGGCTTCGTCCAGGCCGACAAGCCACTGGAGATCAACGAGGAGCGGGCGCTGGCAGCGATCCTCGACCAGACGGCGATCGCCGTCGACCGCGCCCGCCTGTCACGCGAAAGCCTCGACCAGGCCGCAAAGCTCGAGGGCGAGCGCTTCCGCGCTGCCCTTCTTTCATCCATTTCGCATGATCTGAGAACCCCGCTTGCGACCATTACCGGCGCCGTCACCAGCTTGCGCCAGCTCGGTGATCGCATGCCGCCGGAAAGCCGCGACGACCTGTTGCAGTCGATCGAGGAGGAGGGCGGTCGGCTGACGCGCTTTGTCGCCAACCTGCTCGACATGACGCGCATCGAGGCCGGTACCGTCAATGCCAAGCGCGATTGGGTCGATGTCGCCGACGTGGTGCGGGCGGCGGTCGATCGCGCTCGCAAATATTTTCCCGAGCGCGAGATCGAAACCAGCATCGCCCCTGACTTGCCCCTGATGCGGGGCGACAGCGTGCTGCTCGGCCAGGTGCTCTTCAACCTGCTGGACAATGCCAACAAATATGGCGGCGAAGAGCCGATCAGCATCTATGCCCGTACCGACAGCAACGAGATCGTGCTGTCAGTGACCGACCTCGGCAAGGGTATTCCGCCGCGGGACCTCGAGCAGGTCTTCGAGAAATTCTTCCGCCGCGGCAAGGCGGATGGCCGCACTCCGGGAACGGGGCTGGGACTGTCGATCGCCAAGGGCTTCGTCGAAGCGATGGGCGGGCAGATCAAGGCGGAGAGCCCGGCGCTTCGCCGCCGCGGCACGCGCATTTCCATGCGCTTTCCCGCCGCCAAGGCTGAAATCTCCGAAAAGGACCGTGCATGAGCGTGGAGCGTATCCTCGTCGTCGACGACGAACCCCAGATCCAGCGTTTCCTGAAACCCGCGCTGAGTGCTGCCGGCTATGACGTTCGTGAGGCGATGACCGGCGCCGAGGCGCTGAAGGCGGCGGCGACGATGGCGCCGGATGTCGTCATCCTCGATCTCGGCCTGCCCGATATGGATGGCAAGGAGGTCATCGCCAACCTGCGCGGCTGGTCGCAGGTGCCGATCATCATCCTGTCGGCCCGCGACCGGGAAAGCGAAAAGATCGCAGCACTCGATCTCGGCGCCGACGACTACATCGAAAAGCCCTTCGGTATCGGCGAACTGACGGCCCGCATCCGTGCGGCCCTTCGCCACCGGGTGCAGATGGAAGGCGGCCAGACGCAGCTTTCCGCCGATGGTGTTTCGATCGACACGATCAAGCGGGTGGTGACGAAGGACGGCGAGCCCGTCCGGCTGACGCCAAAGGAATACGACCTCCTGGTGATGCTGGCGCATCACGCCGGCCGTGTCGTCACCCACAAGACGCTGCTTACCTCGGTCTGGGGCGTCGCGCACGGCGAAGACCTGCATTATCTGCGCGTCTTCATCGGCCAGCTGCGCGGCAAGATCGAGCGCGATCCGGCCGATCCGAAGATCATCCGTACGGAGCCGGGCGTCGGCTATCGCTTCGTCGGCGACGAGGGCTGACGGCGGGCTGCCGCCAAGCCCTTACTTTATCTTCACCGGCGTCGGCATGTCGGTTGCGAGCGTGTCTCCGACGACCACCTTCTTCTTCTTCGCCGGCTGCGGGTTTTCGAGGATCGACACAGGCGCCGAGACCGTCACGGCCGCGACGTTGCCGACGTTTCTCGCCGTGCCGGCGACGACCGCGGCAATGCCGGTTCCAACCGAGATATCGGAATCTGTGAGCGTCTGCCCCGTGGCGAGCCGCGTGCCGATGAGCTGGACGATCTCGGGGCTTTCCGCAAACTTTCCGTGGTGCAGGCCGTCCTCAGACTTAACCTTTGTCAAATCGATGGCAGTGATGCCGGCCCTTTCAAGCTGAGTGCGATAAGGCTCTGCCGACGGGTCGATTGCGCCAAGGCGTGAAACGTCGCCCGAGATGAAGCTCGAAAGCGCCAAGGCGCGGTCGTCCTGCGAAACGAAGATGGTGAACTTCGGCCGTTTCTTGCCCATCTCGACAAACTGCTTGGCGAAGACATCGAGATCGATATCGGGCGAGGCGAGGATGACGTTCTCGATCTTGGACGGCACGTTGCCGTCGCGGATGCCCATCTGCCGGAGCGATTCCATCGTCAGCCAGGTACCCATGGAATGGGCGAGGATGGTTATGCTTTTGACCTTC
The DNA here is from genome assembly GCF_001427045.1 of Ensifer sp. Root558. Lineage (NCBI taxonomy): Bacteria > Pseudomonadati > Pseudomonadota > Alphaproteobacteria > Hyphomicrobiales > Rhizobiaceae > Ensifer > Ensifer sp. Root558. The sequence goes on from NZ_LMGC01000012.1 coordinate 439,550, forward strand.
GGCGCGTCGGATAGCTTTTTCAGAATGTCTTCGAGCGCCGTGCGCGAATAGTTCGTGCTTTCCTTGTCGTAGTTGTAGTCGAACACGTTGGCGCGCGAAGGCCAGGTGAAGAGAACCGGCGTTGCCTGGACCTCCGAGTCATGCACGATCTGCGCCAGCCGGTAGACCGAATCCTCGTAGCGATTGTTGAAGCCGTGCACGAAGACGAAGGCATTGCCGCCGACATCGTGCTGCAGGAACCAGGACTTGGCTTCATCGAGCGACTTGAGCTCGTTCACCCGCGTGACGGCGAATTCCTTGGCCGGATCCGGCGGCAGCTTGCGCGGCCATTGCACCGTGCCCGACTTGCGTGCCGTTTCCGGCGGGATCGAAACCGCGACGTCGGTAAGGAAAGTATTGGCGTCGCGCTCGCCGGAAAAGAGCGTTGCCGGATCGCCGGAGGGTTCGCGCGTGGTTGCGACAAGCATGTCGACGGTGGATGCGCCCGGGACCGGAGTGGTGAGTGCGACGGGCGCCATCACACCCTTGGCATGGCCGCCGCAGCCGGCAAGCAGCGTCAGCGCCGCAAGCACGAACATTGTCCGCCCCCTGCCTGCGCCTCCCCGATGTAACGAACCCTGAACTCCCACCCATTCGAACATCGGCATCCCCACATACGCCTGAACTCGACTGCATCTGATCGCGCTTTCGCGAAATGCAGATGACAATACTCGGCGTCAATATGCAAGCAGGCGCTGATTGAAGATTCGCTACAGAGTTGTTGATGGATGTCGTTTCCCGTGTCGCGGGCTTGCCGCGACACGAAACCGACGCGGGCGATCTGCCGTTACTTCGCCGCCGCTTCCAGCGACTTCAGGATCGCGTGGGCAGCCTTGATCCTCTCGGGGTTCGGGTAGTTGCGGTTGGCAAGCAGCACGATTCCGATCTTCTTCTCCGGTACGAAGGCGACATAGCCGCCGAAGCCGTTGGTGGAGCCGGTCTTGTTGTAGAGCGTCGAGCCATCGGGGCGCTTCGGGGGATCCAATGCCTTGACCGGGTTGCTTTTCAGGGCCATGTCGCGCGAATTGCCGTCGAGCAGCCGCTCCAGCGAAACGGGGTAGGGGTATTGTTCCCAGCCCAGCCCCTGCACCATCTTGCCGCTGTCGAAATATCCGACATGGGTGCCTTCGACCGACTTGCGGATCGCGCCGTCGAGACGTTCAGGCTGGATGTTGGTCTCGACGAAGCGGATCATGTCTGCGGCCGATGACTTTACGCCATAGGCCTCCGCGTCGAACGTACCGGCAGTGACGCGAATTGGCTTGTCGGCCTTGCCGTAGCCCCAGGCGTAGCTGCCCATCTGGCTATCGGGAACGCGGACATAGCTGTGCTTCAGGCCGAGCTTGGGAAAGATCTCGCTTTCGAGAACCGCGCTGAAGCTGCCGCCCATCGCTAAAGCCGCGGTGTGGCCGAAGAGGCCGATGCTCGGGTTGGAATAGCGACGCTTCTTGCCGGGCTTGGCCTCCGGTTTCCATGTGCTGAAATAGCCGACCATGTCGGCGTTGCTCTTGACCGCATCGGGAAACTGCAACGGCAGTCCGCCAGCCGTATAGGTGGCAAGATGCAGGAGGGTCGCCTTGTCGATCGGCGTGCCCGCAAAGGCCGGGATGTACTTGCCGGGATGATCGTCGAAGGAGAGCTTGCCGGTGACCTGCGCATAGGACGCCAGTGTCGCGGCGAAGGCCTTGCTGATCGAGCCCAGTTCAAACAGCGTATTCTCGGTAACCGGTGCGTTCGTTTCCTTGGAAGCGACGCCGTAGTTCAGGAAATAGTGCCGGCCTTCAACGGTGACGGCGACGGCCATGCCCGGCACCTTGTGTTCGCGCATGATGGGGCGGATCGCCTTGTCCACGGCAGCGGCAATCTGCGCCCGCTCGCCACCTTCGGCAAAGGCGCTGGACGCCAGGGTCGCAAGGATTGCAGTAGAAAGACCTAATTTAATTGTCGCCATTCTATCCATTCGATGTGTTCTCTCTCGATATGCTGTCGGTGGCGCGGCGTGGGAGGGCCGCCGGCCACGGTCGGAGATGCTGTGTCGGGTCCGAGCTGGCGCTTTGCCGGCCCATGTCCCGCCAGGCCACGGAGACCCTGCAAGAAGTGCCCAACAGGACGGCAAAGAGCTAGACCGCCCGGCCCGACGGCACAAATGACGATATTTCGAGGGAGACCCTAGAAAATCTAAGGTGAGATGTCGCCGCGCGGGAGACGATTCCAGAGGCCGAAAGGGCGGCGGGGAGGGGCGCCGGCGCCGTGCGCTCTACAAAATCACGCTGTCCGTTGTCATCGGGGGTTCTCGGGCGTAGTATTCGCCGGCAGTTCAAGGCCCTGTTGTTGCCAGACTGCATGTCTAATATGTCTAATCCGCGAGCTGCTTCTGATCCAACAGAAGAGTCTCCCCCGATTCCGGGAGAATATTCGGAAGCTTATTTACATCCGACGCCACTCAATGGCGCCTCCGCCGATCTCTATTGCAATCAGACGGCCATATTGGAGGATAAGATGAGCAAGCAGACCATAACTATCGTTCTTGCCGGCGCCCTAGCCTTATCGGGGTGCCAATCGGCCTATATGTCCAAGAGCGGTTCGACCGGCAACGAATTCGGCTGCATTGCCGGAACCGTTGGTGGGGCCATTGTCGGCGGCCTGATCGGCTCGACCATTGGTTCAGGCACCGGTCAGCTATGGGCCGTTGGTGGTGGAGCGACACTCGGCGCTGCTGCCGGCAACGCGCTGACATGCCGCTATTATTGATCGAGGAACAGAGCAGAATGAAGAAAATCGTTCTTATGAGCGTGCTTGCGCTCGGCCAGATCACACCGGCGATCGCGCAGCAAGCTGCGACGATGAACCAGGGACAGATGAGCGCGCTCGACAGCGACAAGGACGGCGCGGTCGAGCGGTCCGAGTACGAGGCCTTCATGGCGGGCGCCTTCGACAATCTCGACAAGAACAAGGACGGAAATCTTACGTCCGACGAGACGAAGCAGGCGCTGAACGCTCAGCAGTTTGCCGCCACGGATACCAACAGCGACGGCAAGATCAGCCGGAACGAGTTTCTTGATCGGGTGATGGCGGATTTCAAGACCGCGGATCGAAGCGGCGACGGCAGCCTGAAATGATGCTCGGAGCCAATGCCGACCGCCCTTGATCCCGGTCGTTCGCGGCTGGCGGGCACGGGCTTCGGCCCGGCTCTCGCGCAAGCAAAGACGGCGTGCGCGCACGCACGTCCTCATTTTCCGGTTGCAATTGCCGGGCGTTCTGTTTCTCATGTCTAAAATTCACCGGCAGCTGGCCAGCTGGCTGCCGGTGCTCATGCCGCTCTTCCTGATTGTCCCATTCGGCTTTCTGACAAGCGACCAGGTTCTCCACGCAAGCGTGCGGAAGGGGACGTCGATGACAGCGAATGGGAATTCTCGCGATTGCCCCGCCGGCCGCGTATGGCCGGCGCCGTGACGTCCAAGCCGGGGGATCTCCCGGGCTCGTTTGTTGATCGTTGTGCCTGGATAGGAGAGACCATGTTCGACCGACCTCGTTCTTTGCGTGCGCCAACGGTGGCGTTGCTTGCCTTGCTGACGGGTTCGTTTGCGGTGGGCACTGCGCTGGCGCAGGAGCAGGCCGCCGCCCAGGCGGCGACCGAAGAGGCGCCGCAACCGCTCAGCGAAGATGAGCTCGAGGTCCTCGTCGCGCGCATTGCGCTCTACCCCGACGAACTCGTCGCACTCGTGACCTCTGCCTCGCTCTACCCGCTGCAGATCGTCGAGGCCGAGCGCTTCCTCGAGGTTTCGCAGACCAAGAAGGACATGAAGCCGAAGGACAGCTGGGACGGCAGCATCGTCTCGCTGCTGAATTATCCTCAGATCGTCAAGATGATGAGCGACGACCTCGACTGGACCCAGTCGCTCAGCGACGCGCTAGCCTATCAGCAGAAGGACGTGCTCGTCGCCATCCAGCAATTGCGCGACAAGGCCGTCGCCGACGGCGTCATCAAGTCGGACGACAAGGTGGTGGTGAAGCAGGAAAACGACAACGTCGTGATCCAGGCCGCCAATCCGGAGAAAATCTACGTCCCCCAATACGAGCCGCAGATGCTCTATGATCCAGGCTATCAGCCGGCCCCGATCGCCTATTATCCCGAGCCCTATCCGAACTATTACTATCCGACGGCGACCTTCTTTGCCGGCGTGGTCACGGGTGCTGCCTTTGCCGCGGTCGTCGACTGGGACGACTGGGGCGTCTGGGGCGGGCGCTGGAACGGCGGCGATGTCGATATCGACTGCAACAATTGCTTCAACAACATCAACGGCAAGGTGAAATTCAACGACGTCGACTGGAAAAATGTCGACCGCAGCAAGATCAGCTTCGACAAGAACCAGTTCGCCAAGATCGATCGCACCTCCATGGAGCGGGACTTCAAGTCCGCGAAAGGCAACAACATCGCCAACCGGGCGAAGGTGGCCCGCACCAACGAGATCGGCGCGGCGGCAAATAGATCCGGTAGCCGGATCTCGGTCGACGATGTCCGCAAGAGCAAGGTCGAGGCGCGCCAGCGGGAAAATCTCGGGCGAACCAACGCAGCTCCTGGCGACCGCAAACCGGGCAACCAGGTCAAGCAGAGGCCTCAGGGCGACAAGATCGGCAATGCCAAGCCGGCGGCCCGGGCCGATCGCCAGGTCGCCAAGCCGAAGCCGGGCGGCAAGATCGATCGTGGCGGTGGCGGAAAACCATCCGCCCTTGGTCAGGTCCAGAGCGGACGGGTGACCAAGATGCAGTCGGACCGCGGCCGCCAGGCGCTTGGTGGCGGCCAGCGCGGCGGTGGCCAGCCGCACCGTGAGATCAGGCGTGGTGGTGGCGGCGGCGGCGGACGGCACCGGTAACTCAAGGGAGGAGAACGAAAATGACCAAGCGCGTACATAATCTGCTCCTGTCTTCCTTTGCAGCCGCCGTGCTCGCCAGCGGCTCGGCGACGGTCGCTTCTGCGCAGGATCCCGCGGCGCACACGCCGCTCTCCGACTATGCGGCCGCAAGCGATCCGCCGGCGTTCGACACACCGGAACAGGCAATCGATGCGTTCAAGGCCGCCGTTGGTTCGGGCGATTTCGACAAGCTCGCGAACCTGGTGGGGCTGGATGCGGCCAAGGCCAAGACCAGCGACGGGGTGATGGACGCCTACGCCGATATCCAGGCGGGCGTAAAGAAGAAGGTGGCCGTACAGGACGTCGAAAACCGAAAGGTACTGGAGATCGGCGAAGTGCTCTGGCCCTTCCCGTTCCCGATTGCCAAGGGCGACGACGGAAAATGGGCCTTCGACACCTATACCGGTCTCGAGGAGATCGCCAATCGCCTGGTCGGCCGCAACGAACTCGACACGATCGCGACGGTCCGCGCCTATGTCGAGGCGCAGGAGGAATATGCGCAGGAAGATCATGACGGCGACGGCGTGCTCGAATACGCGCAGAAGCTGATCAGCAGCGAGGGCAAGACCGACGGGCTCTACTGGCCCGCGGGCGAGGGCCAGCCACAGAGCCCTGCGGGTGAAGCGCTCGCCGATGGCGCAGTGCTTGCCAGGGCCCAGGCCGGCAAGGGCTATTTCGGCTATCGCTACCGCGTGCTGACGAGCCAGGGCGACAACATCGCCGGCGGCAAGTTCGACTACATCATCAACGGCAACATGATTGCGGGCTTCGCTCTGGTCGCCTGGCCGGTGAAATATGGCGCAACGGGCGTCCACACCTTCGTCGTCAACCGCAACGGCACCGTCTACCAGGCCGATCTGGGCGACAAGACCGAGAGCGTTGCTGAAGGGATCCGGCAGTTCAATCCCAACGACAACTGGCAGGTCGTGGAGGATTGAGCGCCATGAGCGGAGCGGACCCAGGCGCCAAGGCATCCGGCGGCGACGCGGCGGATGCCGCGCCGGCAGCTCGGCAGGGAAAGATCGCCGAGTACCTCGCGTCCCATGGCGGCCCGTTCTTCGAGCTGCAGGCAAGGCTGAAGCTGTTGCGTGCGAACGCGCTGCAGTCAGGAAAGCGGGCTTTGCTTTTCGTCGCGCTTGCCTGGGGCGTTCCCTTTCTGCTTGGCCTGCCCGACAGCCTGTCGCTCGACCATAGCCAGGGCGCCTATCTGACCGATCCGGGCGTGTGGGCAAAGTTCTTCGTCGCGATTGCCGCTTTTGTGCTGGCCGAACAGCAGGTCGAGCGGGGGCTTCGCATCAAGCTCGGACAGTTTTCGCGCGCGCCGCTCATCGCTCCGACCTCGATGCCATCAGCCGCGCGCGCGATTTCCAACGCGCTGAAACAACGCGATTCCGGGCTGGCGGAAACCGTCTGCCTGGCACTCGCCGCGGTCGCGGCGCTGCTTTCCTTCCTGAACTTCCATACGACAGACGTCTCGTTCTGGGCCGTCGAGCACTCGGCCGAGGGCAACAGGATTACCGCTGCCGGCTGGTGGTCGATCTGCGTCAGCCTACCGCTCTTCGTCTTCCTGTTCCTGCGCGGCGTATGGCGGCACCTCGTCTGGGCGCGACTTTTGCGCAAGATCGCTCAACTGGAGCTTCGCCTCGTCGCCGCCCATCCCGACGGCAAGGGTGGCCTCGGCTTTCTGTCGCAATATCCGAACGCCTACATGTTCTTCGTCTTCGGCATGAGCGCGGCGATCGCGGCAGCGGTCATGAAGCACCTGCTGCAGGAGACGCTGTCGATGACGACGTTCAGCATGATCATGAGCGGGTGGCTGGCGATCGTGATCGCCTTCTTCGCCTATCCGTTATCGGCCTTCTCCAAGCCGCTGGCACGGCTGAAGGAAACCGGGCTGCTGATGTTCGGCGTGCAGGCGACCCGCTTCCAGCGCGCAGCAGAGCGCAAGGTGCTCGGCCGCAACGTGGCAGCCGACGCGACCGAGGAACCCGACGACGACGTGGCCGACCCCGGCAAACTGTTCGACGCGACCAAGAAGCTTTCGACCATGCTCATCAGCCGCGACGCCGTCGTGCCGGTCGCTGCCGCCGCTCTCATTCCCTTCGCCGTCGCAGGCGCGACAAGGCTGCCTTACAAGGAAGTGTTTTCGGTGCTGAAGAAGCTGTTGCTGCTGTGACGAGCGTCGCTTCGTCGGGGAGGCCGTACCCCGATCAGGCTCGGCCTGTCTGTTTGGGCCCGTTGTGGTGAGGTTCGAAACAGAAAATCCGGCTTTCCGTGGTCCAGGATAGGGAAGCGTCTTGACCTCAACTTAAGTTGAGGTCTTATGAACTTGTCCGATAGAGCCAATTGCCATGTGACGGATCGGACTTCATGCACATCTCCAGATTAATTCTGCCGGCATCGGACGTCGCCAATAGTGCTGCCTACTTTCGCGATGTCCTCGAACTGCCGACGGCCGGGAACTCCATCCAGGTGGGCTGGAGCGAAATCCAGCTGATCCCGGCCGCTGAGGGAGCGCCACACGGCGTGCACCTGGCCTTCAACATCCCCTTTGCGCGTTTTGACATGGCCGTCGCTTGGTTGGAGGGGCGGACATTGCTCCAAAAGGAGCCGGGTGGAGAAGCGTGCTTTGCCCTTGAAGGAGATTGGCAATCAAGGTCGATCTACTTCGACGGCCCCGACAATGCCGTGCTCGAATTGATCGGCCGCCGCAGGCTGATCCATCCCGCGGACAAGCGACCGTTCAGCGGCGCTGACCTGTCCTGCCTGAGCGAGGTCGGCGTTCCCTCCGATGATGTCGAGGGCATGGTGGCCGAGGCGGCCTGGACGTTTGGTGTCGGAACGGTCGGGCCAGCCTCGTCCAGCTTTGCCGCGATCGGCAATGATGAAGGCATGCTAATTGCCGTCGACCCGAACCGGCCGTGGTTTCCGCAAAAGCGTCAACGACCGGGTGCCAATGGACTGGAGATTTGGGTGACCGACGTGAAGTCACCTGGAACCGTGTCTGATGCCAAGCACGGCTGGAAAGTCCGAGCGAGATAGGGCAATCTCGGCGATCGTTTGTCCGACGACAGAGTGGTACTTTCGCCGTTGGCGATCGTGCTTTTCTTTTCAAGGAGGAATGGTGCCGCTTACGTGACTCGAACACGTGACCCCATCATTACGAATGATGTGCTCTACCGACTGAGCTAAAGCGGCCCGGAGGCAGTTCCGCGGAAGCCCGCGGAACGAATGTGAGGCGCTGATAAACGCAAAGCGCCGAGATTTCAAGCCATCAGTTGCGAGAACTTGAAAATTCCTTGTTGGCTGTCGCTGCGGGTGCGGAGTGCAGGCCGAGGCGGGTGCGCGCTGCATCGTATTCGCGCTCGAGCCGGTCGACCATGCGGGCGACGGATGTCACTTCCTTGACCGCGCCGATGCCCTGGCCGCATCCCCAGATGTCCTTCCAGGCCTTGGCGCCGTCGGTCGCAGCGCCGAAATCCATTTTCGACGGGTCGGCTTCGGGCAGATTGTCCGGATCCATGCCGGCGGCCGAGATCGAGGGCTTCAGGTAGTTGCCGTGGATGCCGGTGAAGTAATTGGAGTAGACGATGTCTGCGGCGTTGCTGTCGACGATCATCTGCTTGTAGGCGTCGCTGGCGCGCGCTTCCTCCGTTGCGATGAAGGGCGAGCCGATATAGGCCATGTCAGCGCCCATCGCCTGGGCCGCCAGAATGGCGCCGCCGGTAGCGATCGCGCCCGAGAGAAGCAGCGGCCCGTCGAACCAGGAGCGGATTTCCTGGACAAGCGCAAACGGGGAAAGCGTGCCAGCATGGCCGCCGGCGCCGGCGGCCACCGCGATCAGGCCGTCGGCGCCCTTGCGGATCGCCGAATTGGCGTGACGGTTGTTGATGACGTCGTGAAGCACGATGCCGCCATAGGAATGGATGGCCGCATTAACCTCGGGCACGGCGCCGAGCGAGGAGATGACGACCGGCACCTTATATTTGATGCAGAGCATCAGGTCCTGCTCAAGCCGCGCATTGGATTTGTGCACGATCTGGTTGACGGCAAAGGGGGCGGCCCGCCGGCCGGGATTCTTGGCGTCGTGGTCGGCAAGCGTCTCGGTGATCTCGGCCAGCCATTCGTCGAGCTGCGATTGCGGGCGAGCGTTCAGCGCCGGGAAGGCGCCGATCACGCCAGCCTTGCACTGCGCGATCGTCAGCTTCGGATTGGAAATGATGAACAGGGGGGCGCCGACAACTGGCAGTCTCGTCGTTCCGGAAAGAATTGGCGGAAGCGGCATCGGTTTCTCCATCCCTCGGTAAGGCGCGCCAAATTTTTGACGTTTGCGTAAACGTCAAAATAGATAGCAGCAAGTTTGCCGCTTGCAAAGGGCGGTTTGGCCGCGATGTCGCCGCCTCTTTTTTCGCACCGGCGCCGTGAAGGAAAGCGTTTTCCCCGGCCTTGGCCGGTCGCGCCCGTCGCCGGACTTGCGGATTCTGGCAGCAGCGGTTACGCAATTGTTAACAAAACCAACGGCGTGCCTCCAGATTTAACCCTTATGCCCTTGCGGTTGGATCGAGAGCGGTGGTCAACCGCGGCGCGCCGGCAGGTCCAAAGCCCTGCCTACACAGAAGGACTTGATGTGAGCGGACTTGAGACTGCAATCAGAAATGCCCTTGAGCGCTCCGATCGCGCCAATGCGGAAACGCGGGCGCGCATTTATCAATCTGCCCGTCAGGCGCTCGAAACCGGGTTGCAGAAACAGGGGATCGAGGACGGCAACGTCATCGCCCAGCAGCGCCATCGGCTCGAAGCCGTCATTCATGCGATCGAAACGGAAGAGAGAGCGGCACTGAGGACGCGACAACCGGCACCTCCGGTGGTCAGCCTCGACGATGCCGCGCGGGCGCGCGGGCCGGCACAGCCACGGGTCGAGCCGCAAGTCCGGTCACCGACGCAGGCCCAACCCCAACCTCAGACCCAGGCTCCACCTCAGAGCCAGCCACAGGCCCCGGCGGCCGGTCGTCGGGAACCCGGTTTTGCCGGCGACGCGCCGCGCCAGGCGGCGAGCGATGGCGGTCTCGGTGGTCTGCGTGCCGATCGCGACGGTCCGGTGGTATCGACGCGTGCAGCCGCCGAGAGCACGGCAGATGGTGGCGAAACTGCGAGCATCGCGCCCACGGTCCGCGGAGATACGCGCAAACGCCGGCGCAAGCGCAGCCGCTTTCTGTCCTTCACCATGGTCGTCGTCACGCTTGCCGCCGCAGCAGGGGCCGCGGCCTGGTGGGTGCAGACCAATGACCTGCTGAAATCTGCCGCCGAGCGCGACACGAATGTTGCCAATCCCCCGGCATCGGTTGCGTCGGAAGACTTCGATGGCGCGGCGGGATTGCGGACACTCGGCGCGCAGCAGGGCTTTACCGGCGATTGGGTCGAGGTCTTCACGCCCAAGGAAACCGGCGCGATCGCACCCGGAGCGCAGGCAAAGGTCGAGCCGGTGGACGACGAAGGTGGGCGACGCGTGCAGCTGACATCGGCGGTCGCCGACGCGGAAGGGGATATTACCATCGAAATCCCGGCCTCGGTCCTGGCGGAACTCTCCGGCAAGACGTCGACGCTGGCGTTGACCGTGCAGGCCGAGCCCGGCAAGACCACGGAGTTCGCGGTCGAGTGCAATTTCTCCTCGCTCGGCGAATGTGGGCGCCATCGCTTTACCGTGCATGACGAGCGGCTCGACATGCTTTTCAAGATCACCTTCGACCGTAGCCTGGCGCCGAGCTCGCCGGGCCAGATCGTGATCAACAGCGATATCAGCGGTGAGGGCAAGAGCCTCAGCCTCTACGCCATCCGCGTCCTGCCGGGGCAATAAGGCTGGTCGCCAAGGCTTTCCGAGGTGGGGCGGCGGGAAAACCTGCCGGCCCCATCGGCGTCATCGGTTTTGACAGGGCAGGCGTCTATTTCAGGAAACCGGGGCCGGATCCGATGATCTTGTCATCGACCTCGCCGATCGCGCCCTTGTCCTTGCCCTCGTAATCGAGCGAGGAAAGGATGTGGCGGATCAGGTTGAGCCGGGCTCGCCGCTTGTCGTTGCCGCGTACCACCGTCCAGGGTGCATGGTCCGTGTGGGTCTCCTTCAGCATCTCGTCGCGCTTGGCGGTATAATCGTCCCATTTGTTGAGCGCCGCGATGTCCATCGGCGACAGCTTCCAGATCTTCAGTGGGTCGTGGCGGCGATCGTGGAAGCGTTTCAGCTGCATCTCGCGGCCGATGTTGATCCAGAATTTGAAGAACTGGATGCCCTCATGCACGATCATCTTCTCGAAGCGGGGAGCCTGCTTCAGGAACTGCTTATGCTCTTCGGGCGTGCAGAAGCCCATGACCGGTTCGACGCCGGCGCGGTTGTACCAGGAGCGGTCGAACAGCACGAATTCGCCGGCCGTCGGCATGGTCGCGACGTAGCGCTGGAAATACCATTGCCCGCGTTCGGTTTCGGTCGGTTTGGTCAGAGCGACGACACGCGCCCAGCGAGGGTTGAGGTTGTCCATAGTCGCATGGATCGCACCGCCCTTGCCGGCGGCGTCCCGGCCCTCGAACAACGCCATCATGCGCTTGCCTGTCTTCTGCTGCCAGAGCTGAACCTTGACCAGTTCGACCTGCAGCTTTTCCAGCGTTTCCAGATATTCGTCGTCGTCGAGCTTCTTCTTGTAGGGGTAGTCGTCGGAGGAAAATGCCGCGTCGTCGATCCACTTCGGCAACTCGGGATTGTCGATGTCGAAAACGCGACTCTTGCCGCCGATTTCGAGTTCCACCGCGCGGTTCTCCGCCTTGTCCGCCGTATCCGTCGCTGCCATCGGTTCGCCCTTTCGGCTTGGCGCACGGGCCCGAAAACCGGCTTCGATCATCGGAAGGATCATGCGCGTTTTCAAACTTTCGGGCCTGCGCCTGTCATCGGATAAACAAGGCGCTCGCGACCCGATTTCGTTGGAGGAGGCCATAATTGCGTTGCGGATTCAAGCCGGTCGTGAAAATCATGTCATGAAGGATCGCTATTCCTCGACCATTTTGGTCCGGGAGGAAAAGAAAGTGATTCATGAGGATGTCGAGGTGGACGGTTCGAAGGCGTTCTGGCGGAACCTGGTTCCGCGGCTGAAAGCAGAGCGCTGGCTGCTGGGGCTCACCGTGCTCCTGGCGATCCTTGCGACCGTCGCGGGTATTCATTTCCTCATTGTCCTGCCCTTCTGGATCGTTCTCGTCGCCGCGTTGCTCAACCGTAGCGCGCCAACCTCGGTTATTCTGAGCCCGGCCAAGGCGGTGGTCGCTGCCGGCCCGGCGAGCGACCCGCTGGTGCCCGCGCTGAACGCGCTCGACATGCCGGTTCTGGTGATTGCCGCCGACGAGACGGTGGTGTTCCAGAACATCGCTGCCGAGAAGGCCTTTGGCACCATCCCGCCAAACACCTATCTTGCAGCAAGGGTGCGTTCGCCCGGCATCCTCGACATGGTCCGCGAGACGATGGCGACCGGCAAGGCGAACCAGATCGAGCATAACGAGCAGTTGCCGTCCGACGCCGTTTATGTGGTGCGGGTCGCTCCGGCTGAAATTCCGGGCGACGGGCCGGTCAAGCGGATCTTCCTGTTGACCTATCGCGACATCTCTCAGGCGCGCCGCATCGACCGCATGCGCTCGGACTTCGTCGCCAATGCCAGCCACGAGCTGCGCACGCCGCTAGCCTCCTTGCGCGGCTTCATCGAGACGCTCCAGGGTCCGGCGCGCAACGATCTGAAGGCGCAGGAAAAGTTCTTCGGCATCATGCACGAGCAGGCGACGCGCATGAGCCGGCTTGTCGACGATCTGCTGTCGCTGTCGCGGCTGGAGTTGCGCTCGCATATCGCCCCCGATGACCCCGTCGATCTGGCGCCGCTGCTCGGGCATGTCCGCGACAGCCTGCTGCCGCTGGCGAAGGATCTGGATGTCACCGTCTCGCTCGTGGTGCCGGACAAGCCCGTGGTCGTCCGCGGCGAACGCGACGAACTCATCGAGGTCTTCGAGAACCTGATCGAGAATGCGTGCAAGTACGGCCAGGAAGGCAAGAAGGTGGACGTAATCCTGCATGGCGGCGAGGGAGGCGAGGCCGAAGTCGTCGTGAAGGACTATGGCCCGGGCATTCCGGCCGAGCATGTGCCGCGCATCACCGAGCGGTTTTACCGGGTCAATGTCGAGGCCAGCCGCTCGAAGAAGGGCACCGGCCTGGGCCTTGCCATCGCCAAGCACATTCTCACGCGGCATCGTGCCCGGCTCCTCATCCATTCAGAGGTCGGCAAAGGCACGACCTTTACGGTCCGCTTCTGACATATTGGCGCGGGAAAACCCGGGGGTGTTCATTTTTCATTAGCATTTTCAATGACATGAGCTGTCATAAATGTTTCGTCGAACTGACATAAAAGGTGTGGCCATCGGCAGCTAGTTAGGGGCAGCCGATAAGACGGCGAAGAGCGCTGCAACGCTTGGCGCACACCAACACAAGCCCATTCCGGGAGAACTTTTATGAAAGCTCTTAAACTCACTGTCGCGGCGCTGGTCGCTTCGGCCGCATTTGCCGGCGCAGCCGCCGCTCGCGATCAGGTTCAGGTCGCTGGCTCCTCGACCGTTCTTCCCTACGCCAAAATCGTCGCCGAGACGTTCGGCGAGACGTTCCCCGACTTCAAGACCCCGGTGGTCGAATCCGGCGGCTCCTCCGCTGGCCTGAAGGAATTCTGCAAGGGCGTCGGCCCTGATACCATCGACATCGCCAACTCCTCGCGCAAGATCAAGGACAGCGAAGTCGAGGCCTGCAAGGCCGCTGGCGTCACCGAAATCCAGGAAGTGAAGATCGGTTATGACGGCATCGTCTTTGCGACCGACGCCGGCAATGCCGACCTCGCCCTGAAGCCGGAAGACCTCTACAAGGCGCTCGCTGCTGAAGTCGTCGTCGACGGCAAGATCGTCGCCAACCCCTACAAGAAGTGGTCCGAAGTCAACGCCGCCCTGCCGGCCGTCGAAATCGCCGCTTACATCCCGGGCGAAAAGCACGGCACCCGCGAAGTCTTCGAAGAGAAGATCCTCGCTGCAGGCTGCAAGAACGCTGGCGCCGTTGACGTGATCAAGGCTGCCGTTGCCGATGAAAAGCAGCAGCACAGCAAGTGCGTCGCAGTCCGCAAGGACGGCCTGGCTGTCGACATCGACGGCGACTACACCGAAACGCTCGCCCGTATCGCTGCCAACAAGAACGGCATCGGCGTGTTCGGCCTGTCATTCTACGAAAACAACGCCGACAAGCTGAAGGTCGCGACCGTCAACGGCATCGTACCGTCGACCGAAACGATCGCTTCCGGCGAGTACCCGGTTTCCCGCCCGCTGTACTTCTACGTCAAGAAGGCACATCTCGGCGTTATCCCGGGCCTCAAGGAATATGTTGAGTTCTTCCTCGACGACCAGATGATCGGCCCGGAAAGCCCGCTCGCCGAATACGGCCTCGTTGCCGCTCCGGACGCTGAGCGCGAAGAAATCCGCAAGGCTTTCTCTGCCGGCAACATGCTCTGATAATGACAAGCCCCGGCGCGATGTCTTCGCGCCGGGGCATGCCTTCATTCGATTTGCCGGCACCCATGACGGGCGATGCCGGGGAGACGTGCGGATGAGTACTTCGCTCCTTCTTTTGCTCATTATTGTTATTGGTTTCATTGCTTATTTTGCAGGCCGCGCCCGTTCGCTGGCGCAGTCCGGCGGCAAGCTCTCCAACCTGCATTCACTGCCGGGCTATCACGGTAGCTACGTCGCCATCTGGGCGATGCTTCCGGCCGCACTCGTTCTCGGCACCTGGCTGTTCGCCGCTCCCGTCTATATCGACGGAAGCACGCGCGCGGCCCTGCCGGATACCGTCCAGAGCCAGGGCCCTGCCGCCGTGCAGCTCGCGCTCGGTCAGGTCAAATCCGTTGCCGGTGGCCTTCTGCGCCTGAGCGGCGAGGAACTCGCAGCCCTTGAGAGCGGCTCCGCCAATCTTCGCGCGACGCTCGCGTCCAAGGGCGTTGCCCTTGCTGGCGAAGGCGATCCCTACATGGTCACCGTCGCCAAGCACTTCAACGCGATGACCGCGACCAACCGCTGGCTGATGACGGTCGCCGTTCTGCTGATCGCGATTGCCGGCGGCGTCTACGCCATCCGCAACGTCGCGACCCGCTTCCGCGCCCGCAACCAGGTCGAGCGGGTCATTCTCGGCTCACTGATCGTCGCGTCCTCCATCGCCATCCTGACGACGGTCGGCATCGTCGCCTCGATGCTGTCGGAAGCCGGACGCTTCTTCACCATGGTCTCGCCGTTCGAGTTCTTCTTCGGCACGGTCTGGGATCCGCGGTTTGCCGCTGCCGGCAGCGGCGGCGCTTCGGGCCAGTTCGGCCTCATCCCGCTTCTTGCCGGCACGCTCTACATCGCCTTCGTCGCCATGCTGTTTGCGGTGCCGATCGGCCTCTTCGCGGCGATCTACATGGCGGAATATGCAAGCCCGCGCCTGCGTTCGACCGCAAAGCCGCTGCTCGAAGTGCTCGCCGGCATCCCGACCATCGTCTACGGTTTCTTTGCGCTGGTGACCGTTGGCCCGTTCCTGCGTGACATCTCCGCCCAGATGAACGGTCTCATGACCGGCAACTACCAGAACTTCATCCAGGCACAGAGCGTTCTGACGGCGGGCATCGTCATGGGCATCATGCTGATCCCATTCGTGTCGTCGCTGTCGGACGACATCATCACCCAGGTGCCGCGGGCACTGCGTGACGGCTCGCTCGGCCTTGGCGCCACCCGCTCGGAGACGGTCAAGAAGGTCATCCTCCCGGCAGCCCTCCCGGGCATCGTCGGCGCGCTGCTGCTCACCGCCTCGCGCGCCGTCGGCGAGACCATGATCGTGGTGCTGGCAGCCGGTGTGGCGGCCCGCATGCAGATCAATCCCTTCGAGCCGATGACGACGGTGACCGTTAAGATCGTCAACCAGCTGACAGGTGACCTCGAGTTCACCTCGCCGCAGACGCTGGTGGCCTTCGCACTGGGCATCACGCTCTTCGTCATCACGCTCGGCCTCAACATTTACGCGCTCTACATCGTGCGCAAATACCGGGAACAGTACGAATGACCGACATCGCTTCCCCGACCGTCCGGATCTCCGCCCGTCCCGCATCCGCCAAGCGCGATATCGGCATCAAGCGTCGCTATGCTGCCGAACGCCGGTTCCGCTTCTACGGCATGGCCGCGATCAGCACCGGTCTCTTCTTCCTGGCATTGCTGTTGTGGACCGTCTTTTCCAACGGCTACACCGCATTCCAGCAGACGACGATTACGCTGCCGATCGAATTCACCGAAAAGGTCATCGACCCCAAAGGCGAACGCGCGACCGACGGCAAGGTGCTGATGACCGCCAACTATCCGCTGTTGGTGCGCGACGCGCTCGTCAAGCAGCTCGGCATCGACGCCACCAAGCGGCCGCAGGTCAAGCAGGCGACCGACATGGTTTCCGCGAGCTCCCGCACGCTCCTGCGCGACATGGTCGCCGCGGACCCGTCGATCATCGGCAAGACGGTTCCCGTCACGCTGCTGGCCGAGGCCAACATCGACTCCGCCTTCAAGGGCCAGATCGATCTCTCGGTCGATGAGGGCAAGCGCAAGGTCAAGGACCAGCAGGTCACCTGGATGAACGAGCTGGCGAGCGCCGGCATCCTGAAGAAGAGCTTCAACACCGGCATCTTCACCTTTGGCGCCTCCAGCCGTCCCGAAGCGGCAGGCGTCGGCGTCGCGGCCCTCGGTTCGCTCTACATGATGCTGATCGTGCTGGTGCTGTCGCTTCCGATCGGCGTCGCCGCCTCGATCTACCTCGAGGAGTTTGCGCCGAAGAACCGGCTGACCGACCTGATCGAGGTCAACATCAACAACCTCGCGGCCGTTCCGTCGATCGTCTACGGCCTCCTGGGTCTCGCCGTCTTCATCAACTTCGCCGGCATGCCGCGCTCGGCAGCCGTCGTCGGTGGCTTCGTGCTGACGTTGATGACCCTGCCGACGATCATCATCGCCACCCGTGCGGCGTTGAAGGCGGTCCCGCCGTCGATCCGCTCGGCGGCCCTCGGTCTCGGTGCGTCGAAGATGCAGACCATCTTCCACCACGTGCTGCCGCTGGCGATGCCGGGCATCCTGACCGGCACCATCATCGGTCTTGCCCACGCGCTTGGTGAAACCGCGCCGCTGCTCCTGATCGGCATGGTCGCCTTCGTCGTCGATTTTCCCGGTTCGCCTATGGAACCGTCGACGGCACTGCCGGTGCAGATCTACATGTGGGCCAACGAGGCGGAACGCGCCTTCGTCGAGCGCACCTCCGGCGCAATCATCATTCTTCTCATCTTCCTGGTCGTCATGAACCTTGGAGCCATTCTGTTGCGACGTCGCTTTGAGCGCCGCTGGTAGTGAGGTAATTACTATGAACATCATGTCAGAAGCAGCAGTCGAGAAGGCTCTGGATCAGAAAATGAACACCGTGCCCTACAAGATGATCGGCAAGGATGTGTCGGTCTATTACGGCGAGAAGCGTGCGCTTTTCGACGTCAACCTCAACATCCGCGAGAACACGGTCACGGCGCTGATCGGTCCTTCGGGTTGCGGCAAGTCGACCTTCCTGCGCACGCTGAACCGCATGAACGACACGATCGAGAACTGCCGCGTCACCGGCAAGATCACGCTCGACGAGGACGACATCTACGACCCGACGATCGACGTCGTCGAACTGCGCGCCCGCGTCGGCATGGTCTTCCAGAAGCCGAACCCGTTCCCGAAGTCGATCTACGACAACGTCGCCTACGGCCCGCGGATTCACGGACTTGCCCGCACCAAGGCCGACTTTGACGAGGTGGTCGAGACCAGCCTGCAGAAGGCCGGTCTGTGGAACGAGGTAAAGGATCGTCTGCAGGAGCCCGGCACCGGCCTTTCCGGTGGTCAGCAGCAGCGTCTCTGCATCGCGCGTGCCGTCGCCGTGAGCCCGGAAGTCATCCTCATGGACGAGCCGTGCTCGGCTCTCGATCCGATCGCGACGGCCAAGGTCGAGGAACTGATCCACGAGCTGCGCACGAACTTCACGATCGTCATCGTGACCCACTCGATGCAGCAGGCCGCCCGCGTTTCGCAGCGCACCGCCATGTTCCACCTCGGCAATCTCGTCGAGGAGAACGACACCGACAAGATGTTCACCAATCCGGATGACCAGCGCACCCAGGATTACATCATGGGCCGCTTCGGCTGAGGCCGCATAAGGCTGCAACAGTAACTGCAAAGCGCCCGTAAGGATCGACGATCATGTCCATGCATATCATGTCCGCCTATGACGAAGAACTGAAGTACCTGACGCGCCGCATCTCGGAGATGGGCGGCCTCGCCGAACAGATGGTCGCCGAGTCCGTTCGCGCGCTGGTCAACTCCGATCTGGCTCTCGCACAGAAGGTGATCTCGGACGACACCGTCCTCGACGACGCCGAGCGCCAGATCGGTGAGAAGGCGATCGTCACGATCGCCAAGCGTCAGCCGGTCGCCGCCGACCTGCGTGAGATCATGGGGTCGATCCGCATCGCCTCCGATCTGGAACGCGTCGGCGACCTCGGCAAGAACACCGCCAAGCGCGTGATCGCGGTCGCCGGCTCCGGCATTCCGCGCAAGCTCGCCCGTGGCCTCGAGCATCTGGCAGAGCTCGCTCTCGTCCAGCTCAAGGAAGTGCTCGACGTCTACGCCTCGCGCTCGCCGGAAAAGGCCAACAGCATCCGCGAGCGTGACGAAGAGATCGACGCGATCTACACCTCGCTGTTCCGTGAGCTCTTGACCTACATGATGGAAGATCCGCGCAACATCACGCCCTGCACGCATCTTCTGTTCTGCGCCAAGAACATCGAGCGCATCGGCGACCACGCGACCAATATCGCTGAGACGATCTATTACATGGCGACGGGTGCTCAGCCGGAAGGCGAGCGTCCGAAGGATGACACCACGTCGACGCTGGGCTCGGTCAACGACTGAGCGCCAAGCGCGCCGTAAGCATGCATGCCCTTTGAAATCTGATCCGGTCGCGGCTTCGGTCGCGGCCCCGAATTCCTGTATCTGAAGCATGCGGTTTTCGCCCCGCCTTTGAAAACGGCGGATGTGCTCCAGATTTAGAGTGTCTGAGCGCCGGCCGGGCCGATGAGCCCAAAGGCCGCCCGCGGTAAGGAGACGTTACCTGATGTTGCCAAAAATCGCCGTAGTCGAAGACGAAGAGGCGCTGAGCGTTCTGCTGCGTTACAATCTGGAAGCCGAGGGCTTCGACGTCGATACGATCCTGCGGGGCGACGAGGCGGAGATCCGGCTTCAGGAGCGGCTGCCCGACCTGCTTATCCTCGACTGGATGCTGCCCGGTGTTTCCGGCATTGAACTTTGCCGTCGGCTGCGCCAGCGTCCGGAGACCGAACGTCTGCCGATCATCATGCTGACGGCGCGAGGCGAGGAAAGCGAGCGCGTCCGGGGTCTGGCGACGGGTGCCGACGACTACGTGGTCAAGCCCTTCTCGACGCCGGAGCTGATGGCGCGCGTCAAGGCGATGCTGCGCCGGGCAAAGCCCGAGGTGCTCTCGACGCTGCTTCGCTGCGGCGACATCGAACTCGACCGCGAGACCCACCGCGTTCATCGCCGCAGCCGCGAAGTGCGCCTCGGCCCGACCGAGTTCCGTCTTCTGGAGTTCCTCATGTCCTCGCCGGGCCGCGTCTTCTCTCGCTCGCAGCTTCTGGATGGCGTCTGGGGGCATGACATCTATGTCGACGAGCGCACCGTCGACGTGCATGTCGGTCGTCTGCGCAAGGCTCTGAACTTCTCGAACATGCCCGACGTCATCCGCACCGTTCGCGGCGCCGGCTATTCGCTCGAAAGCTGAGCGGTCTGAAAGTCGCCAACAAAAAAAGGGGCCGATCGGCCCCTTCCTTTATCAATGCGGTCCAGCTTCTTAGCGAGCCCTGCGGCGCTCCCCCGACGGCTGGTAGGCCAGCCGAGCATGGAAGGTGCAGTAAGGCGAGGCTTCCGGGGAATCGTTGCCGCAGAAGTGAAACTCTTCCTTCAGCGGGTCGCCGATCGGCCACTTGCAGGTGCGCTCGGTGAGCTGGGTCAGCTCGAGGCGGCGCGACATCGGCACGACAACGTCGGTGCGGGTGCTGAAATCCTGCTCGGCAACGAGATCGACTTCGATTTCTTCCTTGAGAACGACAGCGCCGGCCGCGCGTGCAACCGGGCGGGTCGAAACGCGCGAAGCGTAGTTCGGTGCGCGCGGTGCCGAAGTCGGGCGCTTCGGACGGGCTGCCGTCGTGGTGCTGCCGCCGGCCTTGGCGCGACCTGGCAGGCTCAGGCGGTGAACCTTGCCGATGACAGCGTTACGGCTGACGCCGCCGAGCTGTGCCGCGATCTGGCTTGCGCTCAGGCCCTCGGACCAAAGCTTCTTCAGTTTCTCCACCCGCTCGTCAGTCCAGTTCATTTCTGCACTCTCCGTTCTCAGCGTTGGGGATGGCAGAATCCCTCACCGCACCCCGGCTAAACCCCGGGGTTGCAAACGCGATAACTCTTTTGGTGACTAGGTCCGCCGCATGCGTCTAGTAATTGAATGTTAACGTACTGACCGCTGGACTCTGTGGCAAGAGTCCCGGGAATCAGGCCGAATCGATTTCGTAGTTTTCCCCAACTTGCTCGGCCAGCGTTGCATTTTTGCAAGCCCTCCCGGACGATTTTTCTGCTGCCAGGAATCGACCCTTGATGTTGCGCTGCAAGGCTTGGTTTTGTTGACATTGCAGCGCGAAATGGGAATAGTGCCTGCGCCGCCGAAAGGCGGCATTTTTGATTTTTATCGGCCCGCGTGAGGCGCGGGATCGATGTCGATCTGGAGTGAAGGAGAGCCTCGCATGACTGCAACCACGCCGCTTTATGATACCTACATGCGCGCGCCGTTGCGTTTCGAGCGAGGAGAGGGCGCCTGGCTGATCGCCGAAGACGGCACGCGTTATCTCGATTTCGGTGCCGGCGTTGCCGTGAACTCGCTCGGCCACGCGCACCCGCACCTGGTCGAAGCGCTGAAGGCGCAGGCCGACAAGGTCTGGCACCTGTCCAACCTTTATGAAATTGCGGGCCAGGAAAGCCTCGGCCGCCGGCTGACGGCGGTGACCTTTGCCGACAAGGTCTTCTTCACCAATTCGGGCGCGGAAGCGCTGGAATGCGCCATCAAGACGGCACGGCGTTACCACTTCTCCAAGGGCCACCCGGAGAAGTTCCACGTCATCACCTTCGAAGGCGCCTTCCACGGCCGCACGATCGCGACGATCGCCGCCGGTGGTCAGCAGAAATACATCGAAGGTTTCGGGCCGAAGGCGCCGGGCTTCTACCAGGTTCCGTTCGGCGACATCGCCGCGGTCAAGAATGCGATCACCGAGGAAACCGCAGCGATCCTGATCGAGCCGATCCAGGGCGAGGGCGGCATCCGTCCGGCGACCAAGGAATTCATGCAGGAACTGCGCGCGCTCTGCGACGAGTTCGGCCTGCTTTTGATCCTCGACGAGGTCCAGACCGGCGTCGGCCGTACCGGCAAGCTGTTTGCCCATGAATGGGCGGATATCCGTCCGGATATCATGGCGGTCGCCAAGGGTATCGGCGGTGGCTTCCCGTTCGGCGCCTGCCTCGCGACTGAGGAAGCCGCATCTGGTATGGTGGCGGGCACGCATGGCTCCACATATGGCGGCAACCCGCTGGCCATGGCCGTCGGCAACGCCGTGCTCGACGTCGTTCTGGCCGACGGATTCCTGACGCATGTGCGCGATGTCGCGCTGGTCTTCCGCCAGGGCCTTGCGTCGCTCAAGGACCGCTTCCCTGATGTCATCGAGGACATCCGCGGTGACGGTTTGATGCTGGGCATCAAGGTGAAGGGCCCTTCGGCCGATCTGCTGAAGGAAATCCGCGCCGAAAAGCTCCTGGCCGTGCCGGCGGGCGAAAATGTGCTGCGTCTGCTGCCGCCGCTGACCGTGACGGCGGAAGAGGCGCGCGAGGGGCTCGCACGTATCGAACGCGCCGCCGAGGCGGTTCGCAAGGCAAGCGGCAACGCCGCGGCCTGAAGGTAGCGACCCAGGGACGACTAAGGCGTTAGAATGACCTTCGTGCGGGCACGTCGATAGCGTGCCGCACCAGGGACCGATTTTTCAGACAGGAACCGAGTACGATGGCAGGCACCAGACATTTTCTCGATCTTTCGGCCATGACGGCCGCCGACCTCCGGACGATCATCGACGATGCGCGCGTCCGAAAGGCGGCGACCAAGGCCGGAACTGCCGAGAAGCCGCTCGCCGGCAAGATGCTGGCGATGATCTTCGAAAAGCCCTCCACCCGCACCCGCGTTTCCTTCGATGTCGGCATGCGCCAGCTCGGCGGCGAAACCCTGTTTCTGTCAGGCACCGAAATGCAGCTCGGCCGCGCCGAGACGATCGGCGACACGGCCAAGGTGCTCTCGCGTTACGTCGACGCCATCATGATCCGCACCACCGACCATCGCCGCCTTCTGGAACTGGCCGAGCATGCGACGGTCCCGGTCATCAACGGCCTGACCGACGATACGCACCCCTGCCAGATCATGGCCGATATCCTGACCTTCGAGGAGCATCGCGGTCCGGTAAAGGGCAAGACGATTGCCTGGACCGGCGACGGCAATAACGTGCTGCATTCGCTGATCGAAGGTTCTGCCCGCTTCGGATACCGCATGAACATGGCCGTGCCGCTCGGGTCCGAGCCGCAGGACAAGTTCCTGAACTGGGCGCGCAACAATGGCGGCGAGGTCCTTTTGTGTCATGACGCCGAACAGGCCGTCGCCGACGCCAATTGCGTCGTGACCGACACCTGGATCTCGATGAACCAGGAACATCGCGCCCGCGGGCACAACGTCTTCCAGCCCTACCAGGTCAATGAAGCGCTGATGAAGCGTGCGGCCTCCGATGCGCTGTTCATGCACTGCCTGCCGGCGCACCGCGGCGAAGAGGTCACCGACGAGGTCATCGACGGCCCGCAGTCGGTGGTCTTCGACGAGGCGGAAAACCGGCTGCACGCACAGAAGTCGGTCATTGCCTGGTGCATGGGGCTCGTCTGAGCCGGCTGCCCGGTCGCGCGCGACGGCGGCGAAGAGGCTTCCGTGCGCTCCGCCGAGCGTGCGCCATATAGGGCGTGTTCACCGCACTTGACATTGTCCACGTGCGACACGATTTAGGCGGCATACGGGCGCTCCTGAAAGTAGTGAGCGCGCAACCGTCGAGGTGGTGCGTTGCTATGGCGGCGGCACATACCTGGTGGACAATCCGTTTATCGCGGGATCAACTGAGACAGCGAGCACGTTGCGCGGGGATAGCAATATCTCTGGTGCAGCTTGGTGGCTGAAGGCAAGGAGCAAGACATGACTGACATGACGCCAGGGCTTGGTGAGTTCGACTTTGCCGGTGACGATCACGTCGTGCCTTTCCAGGTGGAAGGCCTCGACGTGCGCGGCCGCGCCGTGCAGCTCGGCCCCATGCTGGACGCAATCCTCGAGCGCCACAACTATCCGCTTCCGGTCGCGCGCCTGGTTGCTGAAACCGTCGTACTCACCGTGTTGCTCGGGACCTCGCTGAAGTTTGAAGGCAAGCTGATCGTCCAGACCCAGGGCGATGGCCCTGTCGATCTGGTGGTCGCTGATTTCTCGACGCCGGATCGCGTGCGCGCCTATGCCCGCTACGATCAGGAAGCGCTTGCCGCTGCCGAAAAGGACGGCCGGACCCTTTCGCACGAGCTGCTCGGAAAGGGCGTGCTCGCCTTCACCATCGACCAGGGCGCCCATACCCAGCGTTACCAGGGGATCGTTGCGCTCGACGGAGCGACGCTGGAAGAAATCGCCGGCGTCTATTTCCGACAGTCGGAGCAGATCCCGACCAAGGTGCGCCTTGGCGTGGCCGAGCTTCTCGATCGCGACGAAAACGGCAAGCCGCGCCATCGCTGGCGCGCCGGCGGCATGGTCGCCCAGTTCCTGCCGGAAGCGCCGGAACGCATGCGCCAGCCCGACCTTTCCGGCGGTGATGGCGATGATGGTGAAAGCGCGTTCGGGGACGACGATCTCTGGGCCGAAGCCAAGGTGATGGTCGAAACGATCGACATGGACGAGTTGACCGATCCGATGGTCGGAACCGAGCGGTTGCTCTATCGCCTGTTCCACGAGCGCGGCGTCCGCGTCTACGAACCGCAGGCGGTCTACGACCGTTGCAGCTGCTCGCGCGAGAAGCTGCAGTCGGTGTTGTCCAATCTGAGCACGGACGACCTCGAAAGCACCATCGACGATGGCGAAGTCAAGGTGACCTGCGAGTTCTGCTCGACGACCTATCGCTTCGAAGCAAGCGAGGTGCGCCCGCAGTAGCGGGCGCTTCCGGTCGACTGGCCGCGATTAAGAGCGACGCTAGTCCGAAGGACGCGCTTCAGTTCAGGGTGCGCACGAGCCCGGGTGAATCGAGCGAGAAGGCGGGGATGGCAACGTTGAAGGTCTCTCCGCCTTCCGATTCCATGCTGTAGTGGCCGAACATGACGCCTGAGGGCGTATCCAGAGGGCATCCGGACGAATACTCATAGGTATCGCCGGGATTGAGCAGCGGCTGCTCGCCGATGACGCCCGGACCGCTGACCTCGTCGACTTGCCCGTTCTCATCGGTAATGTGCCAGTAGCGCGTCATCAACCGCACGGATGCGTCCGAGTGGTTTGAGATGACGATGCGATAGCCCCAGACATAGCGGCCGTCATCGGGATCCGACTGCTCTTCGAGATAGTACGGCTCCACCGTAACTTCTATGTCGCGGGTCAAAGCGCGATACATGGGCATCACCTTGCTTCAGGTCTTTCAGGGTATTCTACAGCAAGATGGTTTCGTCAAGAATAACGGCAAGATTGTGCGATCCCATGATGGGACGGATGGCCGTGCTGACGCGATCGAGCGGGTGAAACGTGCCTGGCACCTTGGCGCCGCGCCGCCGGAAACCATCTCGTGACGGCCGGCAAGGGGCGTCGGCCGCCGTTGATCACGGCGGCCGTGTCTTCGTAAAATCAGGCCTTCACGGCCTTCAGCGCGCGGGCGAAATCTTCCACCACATCGTCGCTGTCCTCGATGCCGGCCGAGAAGCGCACGGTTCCGGCGGAAATGCCGAGCTCTTCGCGGGCCTCGTCGGTCAGGTTCTTGTGCGTGGTCGTTCCCGGATGGGTGATCAGGCTCTTGCTGTCGCCGAGGTTGTTGGAGATGCGCACGATCTCCAGCGCATTCTGCAGCGCGAAGGCTGCATCCTTGCCGCCCTTCAGTTCGAAGGCGACGAGCGTCGATCCGCCGGTCATCTGCTTGGCGATGATGTCGGCCTGCGGATGATCCTTGCGGCCAGGATAGATGACCTTGGCGACCTGCGGCTGTTCTGCCAGGAAGTCGGCCACGCGGCGGGCCGTTTCCGTCTGCTGACGCACGCGTAGCGGCAGCGTCTCGATGCCCTTCAGCAGCGTCCAGGCGTTGAACGGCGACATCGCCGGGCCGGTGTGGCGGAAGTAGTCGTGCAGGTGCTCGTTGATCCATTCCTTGTCGGAAAGCACGACACCGCCGAGGCAACGGCCCTGACCGTCGATATGCTTGGTGGCGGAATAGACGACGATATGGGCGCCGAGTTCCAGCGGCTTCTGGAAGAGCGGCGTCGCAAAGACGTTGTCGACGACGACCTTGGCGCCGATCTGGTTGGCGAGCTTGGCAACGCCGGCAATGTCGATGACTTCGAGCGTCGGGTTGGTCGGGCTTTCGAGGAAGAAGACCTTGGTGTTCTTCTGGATCGCCTTTTCCCAGTTGGCGAGGTCGCGTCCGTCGACCAGCGTGCACTCGATGCCGTATTTCGGCGCCAGCGTCTCGACCACCCAGCGGCAGGAGCCGAAGAGGGCGCGGGCGGCGACGATGTGGTCGCCGGCCTTCAGCTGGCAGAGAATGGCGGCGGTGACGGCAGCCATGCCCGATGCCGTGGCGCGCGCATCCTCGGCGCCTTCCAGCATGCACATGCGCTTTTCAAACATGTCGTTGGTCGGGCTACCGTAGCGGGCGTAGATGAAGCCTTCGGTCTCGCCCTTGAAACGAGCTTCCGCAGCTTCCGACGTCTCGTAGACAAAGCCCTGGGTAAGGAAGATCGCCTCGGAGGTCTCTCCGTGCTGGGAACGGGTGGTCCCGCCATGGACCAGTTGCGTTGCGGGGCGCCAGTTTTTGCTCATGTGACGGTCACTTTCAAAAACAAAAAAACCGGCCGCGTGAAGGGCCGGTTTGACACCCGGCCTTTTTAGCTACTTGTTTAACGTGGCTGCAAGCCGACCGGCCAAATCACCACGGGATAAAGCTTCAATACTGCCAGGGTACGCTTGCGTCAATTCCCGGAGTTTGGTTTTGTCTCGCAACTGAAAAGAGGACTGCAATGGGCCGCGACACTGGGATTTTGGCCGATCGCGCGATCGCCGCGCTGTTAGAATCGGGACGCCTCAAAAGCGAGAAGCCGCTGGATGACGATCAGATCCAGCCGGCAAGCCTCGACCTGCGCCTAGGCTCGAAGGCTTTCCGCGTCCGCGCAAGCTTCATGCCAGGCCCGTCTCACCTCGTTGCCGACAAGCTCGACCGGCTGAAGCTGCACGTCGTCGATCTGACCGATGGCGCGGTGCTGGAAACGGGCTGCGTCTACATCGTGCCGCTGATGGAAAGCCTGGAACTGCCTGAGGGCATGTCGGCCTCGGCCAACCCGAAAAGCTCGACCGGTCGCCTCGACATCTTCACCCGCGTCATCACCGATCGCGCCCAGGAATTCGACAAGATCCCGACCGGCTACAGCGGTCCGCTCTATCTCGAAATCAGCCCGCGCACCTTCCCGATCGTCGTGCGCCGCGGCTCGCGCCTGTCGCAGATCCGCTTCCGCATGGGCCAGTCTATCCTGTCGGAGCAGGAACTGCAGGCGCTGCACGAGAGCGACGTGCTGGTGGCGAGCGACAAGCCGAACGTCAGCGGCGGCGGCATCGCGCTGTCGATCGATCTGAAGGGCACCGGGCCCGAAGGCCTGATCGGCTATCGCGGCAAGCATCACACCGCCGTCATCGACGTCGACAAGAAAGCGCAGCACGCGATCTTTGATTTCTGGGAGCCACTCTACAGCCGCGGCCGCGATGAACTGATCCTCGATCCGGATGAGTTCTACATTCTCGTCTCGCGGGAGGCGGTGCATGTTCCACCGCTTTATGCGGCCGAGATGACGCCGTTCGATCCGCTGGTCGGCGAGTTTCGCGTGCATTATGCCGGCTTCTTCGATCCGGGCTTCGGCCATGCCTCGGCCGGCGGCACGGGCAGCCGGGCCGTGCTCGAAGTGCGCAGCCACGAGGTGCCGTTCATCCTCGAACACGGCCAGATCGTCGGCCGCCTGATCTACGAACACATGCTGGAACGGCCGGATGGTCTCTATGGCCTCGGCGTCGGCTCCAACTACCAGGCGCAGGGCCTGAAGCTCTCGAAGCATTTCCGCGCCGAGTAGGGGATTTCGAAGCGCCCCTTACGCAATCCCGCGCAAGGGTGCTTGACAGATCGCCCCGGTTCGGGAAATTTCGCAGGCACCGCGGGTGTAGTTCAGCGGTAGAACGCCAGCTTCCCAAGCTGGATGTCGTCGGTTCGATCCCGATCACCCGCTCCATTCTTCCTCGTCCCGTTCCTTGTGTAACCGCGTTCTCGTGGTGGCCTATGGTCAGCTGCGCTGCGGCCGGTTACTTTACCGCTCGATGAATCACCGCGGTTCCAAGGGCCGCCCCTGCCACATGAGACGTGCCGGCCGCTGCCCATGAAAGTTCTTTCCCTTTTCGCCCTTTGCGCATCCTTGATCGCGACGCCGCTTGCGGCCGAGGCTAAGGATCTGCCGCTGCTGTTCGACGCGCGCGAACGCATCGCCAAGCCCGATCTCACGGGCCTGGCGCGCCTGCGTTTCTTGACGACGGTGGATTTTCCGCCGTTCAACTTCATCGACCAGTCCGGCAAGCTTTCGGGATTTCATGTCGATCTCGTGCGCGAGATCTGCCGCGAGCTCGACATCGAGGCCAAATGCCAGATCCAGGCCGTGACCTATGCGGAGCTGCTGCCGGCACTGGAAGAGGGGCAGGGCGAGGCGGTGGCCGCCGGTATCGCCGTCGGTCCGGAACTGCGCCAACGCTTCGGCTTTTCCCGCGCCTTCATGCGGCTTCCAGCGCGCTTCGCCGTCAATACGAAGGCGGCCGGCGCAGTCTCGGCACCGAGCGATCTCAAGGGGAAGCCGGTCGGTGTCGTCGCCGGAACCACGCATGAGGCGATGTTCAAGGCGTTTTTCCCGAAGATCGAGGCCAAGGTCTATCCCGACCGCGAGGCCATGCTGACGGCTCTGCAGAAGGGCGATGTGCCGGCGGTGTTTTCCGACGGCATGCAGCTGTCCTTCTGGATCTCGGGTAGCGCTGCTGGCGGCTGCTGCACGCTTGTCGATGGCGCCTACTTCTCGCAGCGCTTCCTCGGTGAAGGCCTGACGATCATGAACCGCAAGTCCGAGCCTGCCCTGACCCAGGCGATCGATCACGCGCTGCTGGCGCTGTCGCGCAGCGGCCGCTTGGAGGAAATCTACCTGCGCTACTTCCCGAACGGAATCTACTAGGCGCCAGAACTTTTCGGCGTGATCACCGGCCGGCCTATCGGCGGAAGCGGGCGAGCGCGCCGCGCTCGATAGCGGCGCAGGTCAGCTTGTCGAGGCCAAGCCGGTCGCGCAGCAACTGCAGCAGGCGGATTTCTTCGTTGCGGATGCGCTGGTCGGCGGCCGCGATCTCGACGGCGAGCGCATAGGCCGTCTCGTGGAACTTCTCCGGCAGCGCTTCGCGCACGATCTCGAGCATGATGTCGAGCCCCTCGGGCGCCGCCAGCTGCGCCGAGCATTCATGGCCGATATGGACGAGGCTGTCCTCGTCGAAGCCGTCGAACACGGGCAGGAACTGAACCAGCCGGCCGATGCGGGCAAACTCGTCGTCGCTCATCTCGCGGTCGACCGCCGACATCATCACCATGACATAGATGAGAGCTTCGTGGTGGCTGAGGCTTGGTTGCATGGGCTTTCCGGCGGTAGAGCGATTCCAGGGATGGGACGGTTCCTGATCCGGAATTGCGTCGTTTCAAAGAGTTGAGCCGTCTGCCGCTTTCGGCAGACGGTCGAGAGCTGGGAATTGTCGCGGCTATTTACAAGTCCGGCTGCGAAGCGTCCACTCCGATGCCGAGGGTCGGATCGTCGAATGTCATCGGCGTGTGGCTGAGGTCGCGCGGATCGTCACCGTAAAAACCGAGCTTCGCCTGGCGTGCTGCGTCGGCGCGTTTTTCGAGGGTCGAGCCGGGAACCGGCGTTGCCCAGCCATTGTCGACGAGCCAGGTGGCAAGATCCTGTCCGCCAAGCGTGCAGGAGGCGGTGGCCGAAGGGCCGGAATCTCCTTCGGGCAGATCGCAGCTGACCGCACGTGCGCGCAGGAAGTTTCTGAAGGCGGTTCGCGCGACGATGCCGCAGGGCCAGCTCTTGCCGGCGCTTTCGCAGGTCCGCTCCGCTTGTTCCGGCTCGATGCCGTCGATCTGCAGCGTCAGCTTGTCGAACTGGATCACACCGGCGGCGACCGCGACCGGGCGATAGAGTACGGTCGGCCCGGCGGCCTTCGCTTCCTTCTTCGGTTCCGACAACGGCGCGCGCGGTTCCACCCGTTCGAGCGGCGCACTGGTGACCGTATCGGGCAGGCCGAACTGCTGTGGCTCGATGGCGCGCGCCGCATTTTCCGTCGTGGGCGATTGTTCGCTGGTCGTCGCCGCGCCGCCGGGGTCGAGCGGGACCTCGTCGTCGGCCTGATCCGGCGTCGCCTCGAAATCTGTCATGTCGGGCGTTTCGAGAACGAGTTCCGGTGTGGCGGCGGTCTCACGGTCGCGGATGGCAACAGCGCCCGCATAGAGGATGCCGGTGAAAAGGGCGATTGCGGCGATGCCGCCGGCAAGGGTGTAGAAATGCTGCCGCATCAGGAAGGACGTCCTATTGGCTGGCCCAGATAATTCGGGCGATCCATTCGATCTGGCTGGTCTCGAAGCTCCGGTTCGGATGCTCGGGATTGAGCGATAGAAGTTCGATCACACGCGGCGTCTGGCGCGTGAGCACCTTTGCCATGACCTCGCCCTCCTGCGTCTTCACCACAACCCGATCGCCACGCCGGATCGGCGCGCTGGGGTCGACGATCAGGATGTCGCCGTCGCGGTAGAGCGGCAGCATGCTGTCTCCCTGGACCCCGAGCGCATAGGTGCCGCTGCGCTTTTCCGCATCCGTCGGAAAGTCGATGACGTCCCAGCCCTGACCGGCGGGAAAGCCGCCATCGTCGAAGTAGCCGCCGGCACCCGCCTGGGCAAAGCCGATCAGCGGGATCGTGGCAGCGGCCACCGGCTCGGAAGGCGCTGGGACCCCCTCCGGCTGCAGTAGGCTGGTGAACTGGTCCATGGTGGCGCCCGTCGCCCCCAGCACCTTGGCGATCGATTCTGTCGAGGGCCAGCGCTCGCGCCCGTCGGCGGAGCGACGTTTGGATTTGTTGAAGGAGGTCGGGTCGAGGCCGGCACGGCGCGCGAGGCCGGACGGCGAGAGCTGGTGGCGCTCGGCCAGGGTGTCGATAGCGTGCCAGATCGTGCCGTGAGACAACATGACGAGAGATCCAGGCCGGGCAGGCGGCCACTTGCTGCTTTGGTTCCCGGCCACACTACCGAAACGCTGCAGGGCGGTAAAGAATCGGGAGGAAAATAGTCCTCTTTCCGTCATTTGATTTGCGGGACGCGGCCCCTATAGTTCCGGTGATGGGCAGGACAGGCTTTCGGTGGAGGGCGTTTTGTTGATGCGCATGAAAGCGGAACGCCTGCTGATCGTCGCCATGCTTGCCGCGGTCGCCGGGCTTGCGCTCGAAGATCGCCTGCTTGAGATGGGGCGCCTCGCAACGCTTCTCGGTGCCGCCGGTCTGGTGGTTGCGATCGTGCTTGCATCGCTGCGGGTGTCGCATCACGCCGAGGTTCTGGCATCCAAGGTCGGCGATCCCTATGGCACGATGATCCTCACGCTCTCGGCGGTGCTCGTCGAAGTCGTCGTTCTGGCGATCATGATGACCAGCGAGACCTCGCCGACGCTGGTGCGCGACACGATCTATGCGGCCGTCATGCTCGACATCAACGGCATCCTGGGCCTTGCAGCCCTTCTCGGAGGTCTGAAGCACGGCGAACAGCCCTATAATGACGATTCCGCCCGCACCTACAGCGTGATGATCCTGACGGCGATGGGGATTTCTATGATCGTGCCGGAATTCGTGCCGGCGGCGAAATGGCATCTCTACTCGGCCTTCACCATCGGCGCGATGATCACGCTCTACGCCCTGTTCCTGCGCATGCAGGTGGGCGTGCACAGCTACTTCTTCAGCTACAGCTATCCGAAGGCGAAGGGCGAGGGGAGCGCGAGAGAGGGCGGCCCCGACCAGCCGGTGTTGCCGTCGATCGTGATCCTGATCCTCGGCATCGTGCTGATCGGTGTGCTGGCGGAAGTGATGTCGTCGCTGCTGACATCGGGCTTGAAAGGGAGCGGTGCACCGCCGGCTGTCACGGCCATCGTCGTCGCGGCGATTTCCGCCTCTCCGGAGATCATGACCGCCATGCGCGCCGCTCTCGCAAATCGCATGCAGGCGGTCGTCAATATCGCGCTCGGCGCTTCGCTTTCGACCGTCATCCTGACGGTGCCGGTGATGGAGGCGATCGCGCTCTATACCGGCCAGCCGTTCCTGATGGCGATGTCGCCGGTGCAGACGGTGATGGTGACGATCACGCTGATCGTTGCCGCGATCAACCTCAATGACGGCCAGACCAACGCCATCGAGGGCATGACGCATTTCGTGCTGTTTGCCACCTTCGTCATGCTCTCGGCGATCGGGCTCTGAACCGGCCGCCGGGCGAGCGTCAGGCCGTCGCCTTTTCCTGCGCCTTCCTGGCGACCACCTCTTCATAGGCGGCCTGGAGCGTGGCGCGCACCCGCGGCGGGCCATCGAGCGGCATCCCCAGATGGTCGTGCCGCAGCTCGTCCATGAAGCGATCCCAGAGCGCAGGGCCGCCGTTCTCCATGAGTTCGGCGCGAATGCTGAGCTCTTCGCTGACCGGCAGGTAGCGCCGTCCCCAGGTACCGAGCTGGGCCATGATCGGCACGAGTGCAATCGTCATTTCCGTCAGGCTGTAGATCGCCTTCTGCTTGTGCGTGGGGTCGTCGCGCTTCGTCAGCATTCCCTGTTCGACCAGCATCTTCAGCCGATCCGCAAGGATATTCGATGAGATACCCTCCTGCGATCGCAGCAGCTCCCGGAAGTGCCGTTTGCCGCCGAAGATCATGTCGCGAATGATCAGCAGGCTCCATTTGTCGCCGAACACTTCGAGCGAAAGATTGATCGGGCAACCCGAGCGCATGTCGTCCTTCATTGGCACCTCTTTAAAACCGCTTGCATTATCGCATCACTGACGCTAACGTTCAACTGATTTCAAAATTATAGCAGTTCACAATCGAAACCAGTTGCGTATAAGCCACCGGTTTCCGACCCAGAGGAGGCAGGACATGACTGACAGATCCGTGGAACATTCGAGCTTCACCATTGAACGCAGCTTCAAGGCGACACCGGTTGAGGTGTTCAGGGCGTTCTCGGAGCCAGCCGCAAAGGAGCGCTGGTTCGTCAACGTCGAAGCCGGGGCGCAGATCACCCACGACTTCCGCGTCGGCGGCCGCGAAAGCGGTCGCTTCAGCGTGGACGACGGGACGACCTATTACGACGATACCGTCTATCTCGATATCGTCGAGAACCGCCGGATCATCTTTGCCTATACGATGACGCAGAACGACAGGCGGATTTCTGCCTCCGTCGCCACGGTCGATATCCAGCCTGCGGGCACCGGCACGCGCCTCGTCTTTACCGAACAGGTGGCCTTCCTCGACGGGCTCGACAAGCTCGAGTACCGCCGCGGAGGCTGGGAAGAGTTGATGGGGGCGTTGGCCAAGGAACTCGGCGAGGCGGTTGCTGCCT
This sequence comes from Ensifer sp. Root558, assembly GCF_001427045.1. Classification (NCBI taxonomy): domain Bacteria; kingdom Pseudomonadati; phylum Pseudomonadota; class Alphaproteobacteria; order Hyphomicrobiales; family Rhizobiaceae; genus Ensifer; species Ensifer sp. Root558. Next base: position 472,706 of record NZ_LMGC01000012.1, read on the forward strand.
GAGCACAACGTTTGGCCGCGCATAGCGATCGATATCCCGGAGGACACGTGCTGGTCCTCCGGGATTTTTTTGCTAGTGCATGGCGGCGATCGCGCTGCCGGCGATGCCGACGGAGAAGAGCGTGAGGCAGACGGCGGCGATCCGGCGCGGCAGGTGCGAAGCCGAAAGACCCTTGGACATCTGCACCAGCAGGGCGCCGGCCCCGATCCAGGTCGACCCGGCGGCGATGACCAGCAGGGAGAAGCCGGCGATCCAGGGCCAGACGGCTGCCAGTCCTGTCTGCGGCAACAGCACCAGGGCGACGATCAGGGCTTTCGGATTGAGCAGCGTCGTGACGAAGACTTGTCGGATGGAGATGACGACACCTTCGCTGCGCTCGGCATCGGTCGTCCAGAGCGCATAGGCGAGGTAGAGAACCCAGCAGGCGGCAATGAGCCTCAGCGCCAGGCCGAGGTTCGGATGGGCGGCAAGGAACGGTGCGAGCAACGCGACGGCGGGAATGATCACCGCGAGATAGCCGCCGAGTTCGCCGGTCAAAAGCGGCAGCGACCGGCGAAACCCGGCCGATGCGCCGGAGAGCCAAAGCAGCGTATTCGTCGGACCGGGCGTCGCGAGCAGGACGAGGGCGGCAAGGGCAAAGGCGAGCGGCTGCATGTCGTTGGGACCCGAGTTTCATGGTCGTTATCGCTGCCTTCTAGCAGCGGCGCAAGCGCCGGTTCTTGATCTCCATCAAGCTTGCTGTCCGATCTGTGGTGCAAGCCACCCCAAGAAATCGCCACAGCGCCGCCCCGACATGCCCCTTCCGCGCCCGTCGCGGCCGCGCTATCAGACGGGCTCCGCCGCTTCTCCTCCCGCCGGCGTGATCGAGGCTCCCATGAACAAGACCGTCCTGTCAGGCATCGTCATGACGACGTTTTCCTATTTCCTGTTTTCGCTGCAGGATGCGTCGGTCAAATGGCTGGTCGTCGGCTACTCGGTCTGGCAGATCCTGTTTACCCGCAGCATCACCATTCTCTTGCTCTGCCTTGTGATCGGTCGCGGCAAGCTGGTGCGCAGCGCCATCTCGTCGCCGGTGATCAAACCGCTCTTCGTGCGCAATCTTTTGCTGCTCGCTGCCTGGCTTTCCTATTTCAACGCGGCGCGCGACCTCGGCCTGGCGGAGATGACCACCCTTTACTACGCCGCGCCAATCATCGTGACGCTGCTTGCTGTACCGATCCTGAAGGAGGACGTGCCGCCGATCCGCTGGTTCGCTGTGTTCATCGGCTTCGTTGGCGTGCTCATCGCCTGCGATCCGCTCGGCACCGGCATGAAACTGTCGCTGCCGGTTTTCCTGGCGCTTATCGCCGCCGTCTTCTGGGCGATCGGCACTGTCATGCTGCGCAAGACGGCACTTCAGGAAACGACCCTGGTGCAGATGACGATCTCCAACGTCTTTTTCATCGGCATGACCGGGCTTGCCGTCGGCTTTTTCTGGACGCCGCCTGCGCTCTTCGACGTCGCGCTGATGGCCGGAACCGGCGTCATCGCCGGCATCGCCCAGTACGCGTTGTTCGAGGGTATGCGCCGGGCACCGATCTCGGTGATCGCGCCGTTCGAATATACCTCGCTCGTCTGGGCCTTCGGACTCGGCTTCCTGATCTGGGGCGACGTTCCGGCCATGAACGTCTTTGCCGGCGCCGGGCTGATCTTTGCGGCCGGCCTGCTGATCATCGTCGGCGAACGACTGGCGCATCGGCGCGCCGGTGCCGCCGCTTAGAGATACGGGACGGACGGAAATCGTCGTCATGCTTTGATGACGAGCGCCTCGGGAACACGGCCGGTCAGCCTGAAGAACATGTGTGAGGTCACGAGCACGTTTGGGTCGGCAAGATGCTGGTCGAGTGCTTCCAGATCGGCATCGAGTTCGGCCTGGCCGATGAAGCCTTCGGCGACAAGCCCGCCGCGGACATTGTCGATGAAATCCCGAAGGATCGGCCGGCGGTCGTGACCCGGCGGATAGACATGCTCGACCGCGTCGACGGATATCGCCTCGATACCGGCGTTCCGGAACAGACGATGCAGCCGGCGACCGATATTGAGGTCGATGCCTCTGGCGGCGGAATAGGCGACATAGGCGGCAAGCAGCCGGTCCCAGGCGGCAAGCGGCGGATCGCAGATATGTCCGAGGAAATCGGCCTCGAAGCTCGCGATCCAGCCACCCGGCCGTACCAATGACACCATTTCGAGCACGATCAGCTCTGGCCGCGGCACGTTGACGAGCACCAGCCGCATATGAGCGCCGTCGAAGGAACGGCGCGGCAGGCCTGTCGCATAGGCATCGCCCTCGCGCACATCCACCTGGGGGAGCGCATGGCCGGCAACGAAACGGCGGGCGAGTTCGACAAAATTCGGATCGCGTTCGATGCCGAGCACCGATCCGTTTGGCCCGACGCGTTTGCCAAGTAGGTGCAGAACCCCACCGGGGCCGCAGCCAAGATCGACGACGCGTTCGCCCGGCCGGATTCCGACCCGTTCGAGCTGCTGGTCGGAATCAGGGGCGAGATTGGCAATCTGTCGTTTCAGGCGTTCTTCTTCGGGCCCGGCGCGCCCAAGAAGATAGAGATCAGGCTCGCTCATGGCGTGTCCCCCTCTGACCTCGCGGAGGATGCGCCTGCGCGCGAAGAGCGTCAATCAGAAGATGCTGATAAGCTTAACGCACGCCGGACGTCATGAAACGTCGCTCGGGAGTTTCTTCATAGATCACAAGACCTTCGCGGCGGTAGAACGCCACCGCCGGATTGGTCGTCAGCACGCTGAGCTGCACGGGCAGGCCGATCGCCCTTGCTTCACCGAGCACTTGGCGAAGCGCGATCGCACCGTAGCCGCACTTCTGGTGACCGGGCGCGACGTAAAGCTTGTTCACCCAGAAATGGTCCTCGCGCCGCGTGACCGATACGCAGCCGACATCCTCGTGCCCCACGGCGATGATGCGATACTCGCCGAGGATGAGTGCATCCGCCAGCCGAGGCCGCCAGCTGCCCCAAAGCGCGATCGCATAGTTGCGCATACAGGCTTCTTCCAGCCAGCGCAGATAGGGTTCGTCGTCGGGGACGGCGGGGCGGAGGGCGGCTTTGGTCATGGCTTCGTCATGGAGTGTGGTTCAATCCGCGCAGGCCTAGCACCACAACCGTAACAGAGTGATGGCGGCCGGGTGGGCGCTAAGCCGGCAAGGGCCTCGAGCAGGCCGGGCTCAAACGAAAACAGGCCCTCGAGGGGGCCTGCTTCCAATGCTATTCAGCGAACCTTACGCCGCCTGTTTCTTCTCGCCGTAGGGGTCGAAGCGGCCGTAGAAGGTCTCGCCGCGTTCGGCCATTTCCTTGAGGAGTGCCGTCGGCTTGAAGTGGTTGCCATAATCCTTGGCGAGCGTCTCGCACATCGTGACGAAGGCCTTCACGCCCATGCCGTCGATGTAGGAGAGCGTGCCGCCGGTGTAGGGAGCAAAGCCGAAACCGAGGATCGAGCCGACGTCTGCTTCGCGCGGATCGGTGACGATGCCTTCTTCCATGGTGCGGGCCGCTTCGAGCGCGATCGTCGCCAGGAACCGCTGCTTCAGCACCTCAACATCGATCTTGTCGGCGTTCTTCTGCGGATAGAGGGTTTTCAGCTCCGGCCACAGATACTTCTTGGCGGGCTTGGCCGGATACTCGTAGAAGCCCTTGCCGTTCTTGCGACCGCGACGGTCGAGATCGTCGACCATCTTGTTGATCAGCGCCAGGTGCTTGGGATCGACGGCCTTTTCGCCGAGGTCGGCGACGGTGGCCTTGAGGATCTTCTGGCTGAGGTCGATCGCCACTTCGTCGTTGAGCGACAGCGGGCCGACCGGCATGCCGGCCATCTTGGCGGCATTTTCGATCATCGCCGGCGGTACGCCTTCGATCAGCATGTCATAGGCTTCGTGGATGTAGCGGAAGACGCAACGGTTGACGTAGAAGCCGCGGGTGTCGTTGACGACGATCGGCGTCTTCTTGATCGCCGCGACATAGTCGAGTGCCACGGCGAGCGCCCTGTCGCCGCTCTCCTTACCGAGGATCACTTCCGTCAGCATCATCTTCTCGACTGGTGAGAAGAAGTGGACGCCGATGAACTGGCCCGGGCGCTTGGAGTTCTTGGCAAGACCGGTGATCGGCAGCGTCGAGGTGTTGGAGGCAAAGATCGCGTCTTCGGCAATCACCGCTTCCACCTTCTCGATCACGTCCTTCTTGACCTGGCGATCCTCGAACACCGCTTCGACGACGAGGCCGGCGGTCTTCAGGTCATTGTAGTCGGCCGAAGGGGTGATACGGGCAAGCAGCGCCTCGCCCTCTTCCTTGGTCAGGCGGCCCTTGCCGATCGAATCCTTGACCAGGCCTTCCGAATGCGCCTTGCCCTTTTCGGCCGCTTCCATGTCGCGGTCGATCAGCGTCACCGCAATGCCGGCAGCAGCCGTCACATAGGCGATCGAGGCGCCCATGAAGCCGGCGCCGACGACGCCGACATGCTTGAATTCGGACTTCGGCACGCCGGCCGGACGACGGGCGCCCTTGCCGAGTTCCTGCATCGAGACGAACAGCGAGCGGATCATCGAGAAGGCTTCGGTCGTTTGAAGGATCTCGGTGAAGTAGCGCTGCTCGATCTTGAGCGCCGTGTCGAACGGTACCTGCAGGCCTTCATAGACGCACTTCAGGATCGCGACGGCGCCCGGATAGTTGCCGTAGGTCTCGCGGCGCAGGATGCCGGAAGCGGCCGGCCAGAGCTGGGCCGAAGCCGGCGTCCAGATGCCGCCGCCTGGAACCTTGTAGCCCTTTTCGTCCCACGGCTGGACCGGCTTCAGGCCGTTCTTGATCATCGCCTTGGCCGCGTCGACCAGCTTGTCGGCATCGACGACTTCATGCACCAGGCCAAGCGCCTTGGCGCGGGCTGCCGTCAGCGACGAGCCTGTCGTCATCATCTGCAGCGCATCCTGCGCATTGGTCAGGCGCGGCACGCGCTGGGTGCCGCCGGCGCCCGGGAAAATGCCGACCTTGACTTCCGGCAGCGCGATCATGACCGACTTGGAATTCGACGCGACACGGCCGTGGCAGGCGAGCGAAAGCTCGAAGGCGCCGCCCATGCAGGTGCCGTTGATCGCCGATACCCATGGCTTGCCCGAGGTTTCGAGCTTGCGGAAGAGCCCGGTCATGCGGCCAACGAGGTCGAAGAGCTTCTGGGCGGCGTTATCCGGATCCTTCTTCTTTTCTTCCTGCTGGAAGGTGAACATCGACTTGATCATGGAAAGGTCGGCGCCGCCGGAGAAGCTCGACTTGCCGGACGTAAAGACGACGCCCTTGACCGCTGCGTCGGCCGTGGTCTGGTCGACGATGGCGTTGAGCTCTTCCATCACCTCCTGAGTGAAGACGTTCATCGACTTCTCAGGCATGTCCCAGGTGACGAGCGCGATGCCGTCAGCGTCGGTCTCGATCTTGAAATTGGTGTAATTCGTCATGGTTCTCCCCCTCAGTAGAGAATGGGTTCGATCTGCAGCGAGACGTTCGATCCGCCGCTGTAACGTTGCTTGCTGGTGTTGGTGGCGATCAGCCGGCCGTCGCGCTCGACGCGAATGGTGAAGCCCGCGTCGACAGCCTTGTCGAGTTCGGGCTTCGGCACCTGCAGCACGAAGGGCACGCGGGTGGCCTTGCCGTCGCTGACGACCGAAGTCTCGGCGATCAGTTTGGCGGCCACGTCCATCACGCCCTGCTCTTCGAGCCGGATCGTGACGGTGCCGGCCGGAACCGGGCCGCTCGCGACATTGGAGATCGCACCGGTGAGCGTGAAGCTGTCGCCGCCTTCCTCCTCGTCGGAGACGCAGCCCGCGGCTGCAAGCAGCCCCAGGCCCATCACTCCGACAAGGGTGCGGCGCATCACGTCCATGGTCAGACCCTTTCGATGATCGTGGCCGTGCCCATGCCGGCGCCGATGCAGAGCGTGACGAGCGCGGTGTTGAGATCGCGGCGCTCCAGTTCGTCGAGCACGGTGCCGAGGATCATCGCGCCGGTTGCGCCGAGCGGATGGCCCATGGCGATCGCGCCGCCGTTGACGTTGATCTTGTCGTGCGGGATGTCGAAGGCCTGCATGTAGCGCAGCACGACGGCCGCGAAGGCTTCGTTGAGCTCGAAGAGGTCGATGTCCGACAGCTTCATGTCGGCGCGCTTCAGAAGCTTTTCGGTGACGTCGACCGGGCCGGTCAGCATCAGTGCCGGGTCGGAGCCGATGTTGGCGAAGGCGCGGATGCGGGCGCGGGGCTTCAGGCCCATGCTTTCGCCGCCGGCCTTGGAGCCGAGCAACACGGCAGCAGCGCCATCGACGATGCCCGAAGAGTTGCCGGCGTGGTGCACGTAGTTGATCTTCTCAATTTCAGGATGCGCCTGGATGCCGACGGCTTCGAAGCCGCCCATTTCGCCCGGCATCTGGAAGGACGGGTTGAGCGAAGCGAGCGCCTGCATGTCGGTGCCCGGACGCATGTGCTCGTCGCGGTCGAGGATGGTCAGGCCGTTCTGGTCCTTGAAGGGCACGACGGACTTCTTGAAGTAGCCCTGTTCCCAGGCGTGCGCCGCACGCTTCTGGCTTTCGACCGCATAGGCGTCGACGTCGTCGCGGCTAAAACCGTACTTGGTGGCGATCAGGTCGGCCGAAACGCCCTGCGGCATGAAGAAGGCCGGCAAGTTGACCGAGGGGTCCATGAACCAGGCGCCGCCCGACATGCCGAGGCCGACGCGCGACATCGATTCAACGCCGCCGGCAATCACGATGTCGTCGGCGCCTTGGGCGATCTTGGCTGCGCCAAAGTTGACGGCGTCGAGGCCGGAGGCGCAGAAGCGTGAAATCTGCATGCCAGGCGCACGGGTCGAATAACCGGCTTCGAAGGCGGCAGCTTTCGGGATCACCGCGCCTGCGTCCATCACAGGATCGACGCAACCCATGATGATGTCGTCCACGGTCGAGGTGTCGAGGTCGTTGCGGTCACGCACCGCTTCCAGCATCTTGGCTGCCAGGCGAACAGACGGCACTTCGTGCAGCGATCCGTCCTTCTTGCCACGGCCGCGCGGTGTGCGCACGTGGTCGTAAACGAAGACTTTCGTCATGTCTCATCTCCCTTTCGGCAGCACCGTCAGGTGCTGCCCGTCAAAACATTTTAGATCGAACCCGCGGCGGGATTAGAAAGCGGCCGCATCGAGCGCCATCAGCGTGTCGGCGCCGGTTTCGATGCGGGCCTTGCGCAGGGCCGTTTCCGGCAGGATCCTTTCCATGAAGAAGGTCGCGGTGATCAGCTTGTTCTTCAGATAGTCTGCGCGCGCCGTTTCGCCAGAGGCAAGCTTTTCCTCGGCGGTCTTGGCGATCTTCGCCCACATGTAACCAAGGACGACGAGACCGAAGAGGTGCATGTAGTCGGTCGAGCCGGCGCCGGCATTGTCGGGCTTGGCCATCGCGTTCTGCATGAACCACATGGTGGCCGCCTGCAGGTCGTTGAGGCCTTTCTTCAGCGCCTTGGTATAGGCGGCGAGCTTTTCGTTGCTGCGGTTTTCCTCGCAGAAATCGCCGATCTCCTTGAACAGCGCCATGACGGCGCGGCCGCCGTTGAGGCCTAGCTTGCGGCCGACGAGGTCGAGCGCCTGGATGCCGTTGGCGCCTTCATAGATCATCGCTATGCGGGCATCGCGGACATACTGGCTCATGCCGTGTTCTTCGATGTAGCCGTGACCGCCGAACATCTGCTGCGCCATGACGGCATGGTCGAAGCCCTTGTCGGTAAGTACGCCCTTCAGGATCGGCGTCATCAGGCCGAGGACGTCGTCGGCCGTCTGGCGGTCGGCATCATTGTCGGAGCGGTGGGCGATGTCGGACTTGAGCGCGGTCCAGAGCGTGAAGGCGCGGCCGGCTTCGTTGAAGGCCTTGATCGTCATCAGGGTGCGGCGCACGTCCGGATGCACGATGATCGGGTCGGCCTTCTTGTCCGGCGCCTTCGGGCCGGAGAGCGAACGGCCCTGGATGCGGTCGCGCGCATAGTTGGCGGCATTCTGGTAGGCGATTTCAGCAATCGAGAGACCCTGCAGGCCGACGCCGAGGCGCGCCTCGTTCATCATCACGAACATGGCGTTGAGGCCCTTGTTCTCCGTGCCGATGAGATAGCCCTCGGCCTCGTCATAGTTCATGACGCAGGTCGAGTTGCCGTGGATGCCCATCTTGTGTTCGATCGCGCCGCAAGAAACACCGTTGCGTTCGCCCGGCTCGCCGGCGGCATCAAGCTTGAACTTCGGTACGATGAACAGTGAAATGCCCTTCACACCCTCGGGCGCGCCCTCAATGCGGGCGAGCACCAGATGGATGATGTTGTCCGACATGTCGTGTTCGCCGGCAGAGATGAAGATCTTCTGGCCGGAGATCTTGTAGGCGCCGTTGCCGGTGGGCACTGCCTTCGTGCGCAGGAGGCCGAGGTCCGTCCCGCAATGCGGCTCGGTGAGATTCATCGTTCCGGTCCAGGTGCCGGCAACCATCTTCGGCAGGTAGGCCTGCTTCTGCTCGTCCGTGCCATGCACGAGGATCGCGGCGATCGCGCCCTGGGTGAGGCCCGGATACATGGTCAGTGCCATGTTGGCCGACGACATGTATTCGCCGACGGCGGTGTGCAGCGTATAGGGCAGGCCCTGGCCACCGAATTCTTCGGGCACGGCAAGGCCAAGCCAGCCGCCTTCGCGGTAGAGGTCGAAGGCTTCCTTGAAGCCCTTCGGCACGCTGACCGAACCGTCGTCGCGACGCTTGCAGCCTTCCTGGTCGCCGGAAAGGTTGACCGGAAACAGGGCTTCTTCGGCAAGCTTGGCAGCTTCGCCGACGATCGCTTCGATCATGTCGGGCGTCGCATCGGCAAATCCGGGCAGGTTGTTGTAGCGCTCGATGCCGAGCACGTCGTTCAGGATGAAGAGGGTATCGTCGACCGGAGCCTTGTAGATGGGCATTCTTTCCTCGCCTTTGGTGCTTCGGGCTGCCGTCTCTCGTCGTCGACGCCCGGTTGCAGGATGCCGGATGCGCCGCCATCCTCATTGATTCCAGGGCATCGTCTCCCTCCCGTGCTTCCACGGGACAGCGGGATGCTCCAGGGCGGTCTCGCATCGTTGGCCGGATGCTACAAAATTTTGACGTTTGCGTAAACGTCAAAAATTGCGTGTCGTGCAGTTTGGTGGTGTGTGGGGGAGGTCGGCGGCACCGCGGCGCCTCAACTTCGCACGATCCTGCCAAATCGTTAAAAAATCATCCGCAGGTTAACCGCTTGTTTACCACGTTTCGTGAAAGGTGCGTGTTGAGATGGTCAAAGCTGCAACCTGTCCTGGCGTCGCATCGTTGTAGTTTTGCCCGCGTCGGAAGCGCCACAGGGGTGAAGAAAGCAGTTTTCTTCCGTGACGACTTTCGAGATGGCCGACGACAGGGGCGAAGAACAACATGAGCGGATTGCGATCAAATCCTCAGCGCGCAGGCAGCCAGTCCTATAGCGAGCGGCCGTCGCTCGACGCCTTGAACCGCACCATCGAAGGATTGGAGGCGCGGATCGAAGGCCTGATGAGCGGCACGGCCCGCGACCCGGCGCCAAGGCCGCCCGAGCGCCAGCCCGCCCGCGAACCCGTGCGGGAAACGGCCTCGCCCCGCGATGCCGTCGCCGAAATCATGCAGCGCCAGCGCAGCCTCAGCACCTCGCGCGAGCGCCCGACGCTTCGCGACCGGATGCCGCAGCGCGAGCCGGAACGTTATGCCCCCGAACGCCCCGTCTCCGATCGTTACGTCGAAGAGCCGCGCCAGCAACCGCTTCACAGCCAACCTCCGCGGCCCGCCTCCGCGGTCAACGATATCGCCGAAGCGCTTGTCGGTTTGCGCCAGGACCTGAAGCGCGACATCACTGACGGCCTGACGCGCGAGATGAATTCGCTGCGCACCGAAATTCGCGGCATCAAGGCGCAGGCGCAGGATCACAGCTTTGCCGAAGACGTGCGCGGCGACATGCAGCGCCTTGCCGATAGCATCCAGCATCTCGGCCGCCAGGCATCGCCCGCCCAGGCCGATGCGCTGCGCGGCGATTTTGACGACCTGCGCGCGATGATCGACGGTCTCGCGCGCGAAGACAGCATGCGCCGGATGGAAAACCGCTGGAGCGGTGTCGAAGACCGGTTGATCGCCTTTGATCAGAACCGCGACGACGAACTGGTCGCGCTCGCCTATCGCCTGGACGAAATCAAGTTGCAGATCGGCTCGCTCCAGGGAAGCTCCGCCGTCGACGCGCTGGAAGACAAGCTGATCGCCGTCGCCCAGGCGATCGAAATGCTCGGTCGCCAGATCCAGCCGGACGATCGCCGCCTCGTCTCGCAGTTTGCCGATCTCGACAGCCGTCTCGACGAAATCAGCCGCGCCATCGCGGCCAACACTCGCACGACGTCCGGGCTGGATTCCAGCTTTGTCAATCGCCTGGAAAGCCGGCTTGGCGATCTCTCCCGCCAGATCGACAGCCTGTCGCGCCCGAACGACGGTGGGCTCGGTGCGCGCCTCGAAGCCTTGACCGTCCGGGTCGAGGATCTCGCCGGTGAAAAGGCGGCTGCCCGCTTGGAAGAGCGGCTGGACCAGCTGTCGCTGATGATGGAGCGCAGCAGCAGGACCGCGCAGTCAGACCTCAACGATTACCTGTCGGACATTTCCCGCAAGATCGAAGCTCTCGACCAGGGCAGCGTCAACGACGCGCTCGCCGAACGGCTGGACTATCTCGCCCGCCGGATCGACGAGCTTGACACCCATGGCGCCCAGCCCGCTTCCGATCCGCGTTTCGACCGGCTGGAAGATCGCCTGGTCGGTATCGCGCAGCGTCTGGAAGAGACCTACGCCGCGCCGTTCGACGACCGCGCGGCACTTCAGAACCTTGAAGCCCAGATTGCCAACCTGTCGACGCTGGTCAGCCAGCCGCGGGCGGACGTCGCCCAAAGCGCCATGCCCGTCGACTACGAAAGCCGCATGACCGCGCTCGAGGACTATTTCTCGACCAGCGACGAGTACATCGTGGAAGCCGCGCGCCAGGCCGCCGAAGCTGTGATGGAAGCCTATTCCAAGAACGGCCCTTCGCAGGCCTCCGCCGGTGGCGATCTGGCAGCGATCTCGGCGCTTGCCGAAGACTTGAGGACGCTTGAGGACTTGAGCCGCTCCAGCGAAGAGCGGACTGCGCGCACCTTCGAGGCGCTGCACGAAACGCTCGTCCACATTGCCGACAAGCTGGAGCGCATCGAAAACCGCGAGCCGGCAATGGCGGCGCAGCCTGCCATGGCGGTGGTGCGCGAAGCGGCTCAGATGCCGCGCGCCGCACAGCCGGAGTTCCACGACCCCTTCGGTGGCGGCGATCTTGATGATCGCTACGACGACCTGCAGCGCAATGTCCGTGCCCTCCAGGCAGAGGACCAGGCCGTCGCGGTTCAACCCGCCGAACCGGCAACAGCCCTTGCCGACGATGCGCAGATTTCGACCGTCGAGCTCGAAGAAGAGCGCGAGCCGGCTGCCGCCGCCCGCACCGGCCTGCTCGCCGGCCTCACCCGGCGCTTTTCCGGCAAGCGCTCGGAACCGGCGCCGGAACAGGCACGCAAGCTCGTAGAGCCGACCCCGTCGATCGATCCCTCCGAAATGCTCGCGCCGGAAGAAGCGAACCAGCTGCTCGAGCCGGGCTCCGGCGTTCCCGACGTGAAGAAGATCCTGGAACGCGTGCGCGCCGGGCAGATGAACAAGGCAGGCATCCAACCGGCCGATGGCGACAAATCGGACTTCATCGCCGCCGCCCGCCGCGCCGCCCAGCTTGCCGTCGAAGAGACCGACACCCTCAACAAGACCGGCGACAAGGCCGCGACGTCCGGCATCGGCGGCGCCTTCGCCCGCCATCGCCGGCCGATCCTCATGGCCGTCGGCGCCGTTCTTTTGGCGATCATGTCTTACCCGCTGGTCAGCTCGATGCTAAACAAGGACGAGATGCCGGTCGAACCGGTCGCGGTCATCGAGCAGACGGTCACTCCGCAGGCAGCCGAGTTCAAGGCCGCCGACGACCACCTGGTGCAGGGCACGACCGTCGCGGCGCAGGAAGCACCGGTTACCGCGTCTGAGACGGCCGTTGCGACACCGCTCGATTCCGTCGAAACGCCCGTGAAGCCTCCCGAGGCCTCGATCGCGGTGACGGCAACGACCATGCCGACGACCACCTTTGCAACGCCCGAAGACAAGGCGCCGATGCTTGCGCCGGTCGCCGAAACGAAGACGCCGGTCACCGAGTTCCAGCCGGCTCCGGCCGTAGCGACGCCGGTGGCGAACGCTTCGCTCGCCAGCGCGCCGGTCGATGGCGCCGCGATGACCCCGGCGACGACAGCTGCTGCCGCTGTGCCCACCGACGTCGTGTTGCCGGAAGGTTTCGGTCCGGTCGCGCTGGTGACCGCGGCCAAGGGCGGCGACCCGCTCGCCTTCTACGAAATCGCCGTGCGCTTCACCGAGGGCCGTGGTGTTCAGGAAAACATGGCTGAAGCCGCCAAATGGTATCAGCGCGCCGCCGATGCCGGTGTCGTGCCGGCACAGTACCGCCTCGCGACCCTTTACGAGAAGGGCACCGGCGTGACGCGCGACGCGGCGAAGGCGAAGGCGCTTTATATCGCTTCCGCTGGCCAGGGCAACGCCAGCGCCATGCACAACCTCGCGGTGATGCTGGCAAGCGGCCGCGATGGCGCGCCTGACTTCAACGAGGCAACGAAGTGGTTTGCGAAGGCGGCCGAGCTCGGCATCCGCGACAGCCAGTTCAACCTTGCGGTTCTCTATGCCCGTGGCAACGGCGTGCCGCAGGACCTGACGGAATCCTACAAGTGGTTCTCGGCGGCTGCCCGCGAAGGCGATCTCGATGCCGGCGCCAAGCGCGACGAAGTTGCCAAGGCGATGAAGCCGGAGCAGCTCGAAAGCGCCAAGGCCAAGGCGGAAGCCTGGAAGGTTGAACCGGTCGACGCCAAGGCAAACAGCGTCGACGTTCCGGATGCCTGGGTTGGCCCGGCCAACAAGACCGCCAGCGTCGACATGAGCAAGGCGGTCCGCAACATTCAGGCGATCCTCAACAACAACGGCTTTGACGCTGGCAAGGCGGATGGGCAGATGGGCAAGAAGACCGTCGCCGCCATCAAGGCCTTCCAGAAGTCGGTCGGCCAGGAGCCGACGGGCGAAATCACCGAGCAGCTGGTCAAGGAATTGCTGAAACGCAATTCCTGACCCTTGGGTCTTGCGCCGTAATAAAGCCGCAGAGCCGAGCGACACGGGTTGCGGGTGGCGCAGCCATCCGCCATGTGGCTGAAAAGGTTGAAATCTCGGGCTGCTGCATAATTCCTTAATCGGAATCGGGCTAAGGAAGAACCGATGCAGCAATCAAGGTCCGATTCGTGGCCTTGGCACGTCCTGGCGGAAGCGCAACGCTGCAGGAGTGCATGACGGAGGCCGCCTCGCCCTCGGGAGAGGTGCCGGCCCTTCGAATATTCCCTCAATCGTGGTGATTTGATTGCCACACTGACTGGTTCGCCCGCATCGCGGGCCGTTGGCATATCGAGGTCCCGGCGTGTCGATTTATCTGCCCATCGCAGAGTTGTCGGTGAACATACTCATCATTCTCGGTATGGGCGCCGCAGTCGGCTTTCTGTCCGGCATGTTCGGCGTCGGTGGCGGGTTCCTGATCACCCCGCTCCTGATCTTCTACAATATTCCTCCCGTCGTAGCGGTAGCGACCGGTGCCAACCAGGTGGTGGCCTCGTCGATTTCGGGGGCGATCACGCATTTCCGGCGTGGCACGATAGACATCAAGCTCGGCACGGTGCTCTTATGCGGTGGTCTTGCCGGCGCGACCGTCGGCGTCTGGCTGTTCTCGCTGCTGCGTCGCCTCGGCCAGCTCGACCTGGTGATCTCGCTGCTTTACGTCGTGCTGCTCGGCACCGTTGGCGGCCTGATGCTTTGGGAGAGCGTCGTCGCCATGCGCAAGGCGGCCAAGAACCAGCAGACGACCTTGCGTCGCCCTGGCCAGCACAACTGGGTGCATGGCCTGCCCTTGAAGATGCGCTTCAAGAAATCGAAGATCTACCTGAGCGTCATCCCGGTTGTCGCCCTCGGCTTCTGCATCGGCATCCTGACCTCGGTCATGGGTGTCGGCGGCGGCTTCATCATGGTGCCGGCGATGATCTATCTCCTGCGCATCCCGACTAACGTCGTCGTCGGCACGTCGCTGTTCCAGATCATCTTCGTTTCGGCCTACACGGTCATCGTCCAGGCTTCGACCAACTACACCGTCGATATCGTGCTCGCCTTCGTACTGATGATCGCCGGTGTCATCGGTGCCCAATACGGCGTACGCGTCGGCCAGAAGCTGCGCGGCGAACAGCTGCGCGCATTGCTGGCCTTGCTTGTTCTTGCCGTCGGCATCCGTCTGGCAATCGAGCTCATCATTCCGCCGAAGGACGTCTATTCGGTCGTATCCGCGGGGTTCGGTTTCTGATGATCCGCCTCGCCCGCACAGCTCTCGCTCTCCTTGTTCTGGCTTTCGCCGCCCCGGCGCAGGCAGCCATCCAGGACGAGAATGCCGACTTCACCGAGAAGCTGGAGATCGGCATCTCCACCGACGAGATCGCCATCACTTCCGATTTCCGCGGCGCCGACCTGACGATCTTCGGCGCCGTCGACGGCTTCGATCAGGGCCTGCTGGCCCAGGGGCGCTACAACATCGTCGTCAGCCTCGAAGGGCCCAAGGACAACGCGACGGTGCGTAAGAAGGAGCGCGTCTTCGGCATCTGGGTGAACACCAGCTCCATGACCTTCGAGCTAGTGCCTGAATCCTATTCGCTGTCGTCGACGCGCGATATCGAGACGATCGCGCCGCCCGGCGAGATGGGCAACATGGGCATCGGCGTCGACCACATGCGGCTGGTGCCGCTCGGCTTCGTGGGTGACGGCAGCAATCTCGGCGAATTCCGCAACGCCTTCCGCCGCATCCGCGAGACCAGCGGCGTCTACGAGCGCGATCCCGGCGGCGTGCAGTTCATCAGCTCCAGCCTCTTCAAGGCCTCGGTGCGCTTGCCGGCCAACGTGCCGAACGGCGTGCATGTGGTTCGCGCCTATCTCTTCCGTGACGGCGTCTTCGTCGCCGCCAAGGCGCTGCCGCTGCGTGTCGTCAAGACCGGCCTGGAACAGTTCATCACCCAGGCGGCACACCAGCAGCCGCTGCTCTATGGCCTCATGGCCGTGCTGCTCGCCGTCATCACCGGCTGGGGCGCCAGCGTGATCTTCCGCAAGGAATAGTGACGGGCGATCTTCGCCGACGTTTCCTTTTGCGCGCCGGAGCGCTATGGAAAGGCATGCCGAATGCGTTTCATCAGCGCATGCCATGGCAAATAAAAAACAGAGGAAGCTCGATGAAACCGATTTTTGTCCAGTTGCAGTGCGCTCCCGGCAAGACCTACGAGGTTGCCGACGAGATCTACCGCAAGGAGATCGTTTCGGAGATGTATTCGACGAGCGGCGATTACGACCTGATCATCAAGGTCTATATCGAAGAAGGCCAGGACATCGGCAAGTTCATCAACGACAACATTGCCACGGTGCCGGGCATCTCGCGCTCGCTGACGACGCTGACCTTCAACGCCTTCTGATTACCGGCGGATCCCCGGCGCGGGAGAGCCGCGCCGTTTTCCCCGCCCTCTTCAGGCGATGAGATTGGCAAAGCGAACCGAATAGATCCGGTCGCGCCCGAGCATATGGGCGACAAGCTTGCTGCGGTCGAAGAGGCCGGTCATCGCCCGGTGCCTGAGATCGAGCCCGCCAGTGGTGACCCCGAAAGCCGGCATCAGCATGCGCGTGCCATCGGTCGCAAAGCAAGCGCGGCGCACCGCTCTTTCCCGTCTTACCACCGTTGCAGCCGGATGCAGGTGCCCGGCGATCTCGCCGACGGCATCGCCGCGCTTCGGCTCGTGCCGGAAGGTCAGGCCCGCATGGCCGAGTTCGTCCATCGAGGCGCCCGGCAGGCCGAAAGCGCCGTCCGGGTCGTGGTTGCCGTTGATCCAGACCCATTCGCGCCCATGCGCCATGGCGGCAACCATGTGCCGGAAATCATCGGGCATTGCCGCCGAACCGACGCGGTCATCGAAGTTGTCGCCGAGGCTGATGACGAACTTCGGGTCGTGCCGCGCGATCGCCGCTTCAAGCACACGCAGCGTCGCCAGCGTATCGTAAGGCGGCAAAAGCATGCCACGGCGGGCAAAGGCGGAGCCTTTCTCCAGATGCAGGTCGGAGACGACCAGCGTGCCCGTCTCCGGCAGGTAGAGGCTACCGAGCGGATCGCAGATCGCGATGACGCCGTTGACGATTGTCTGCGCATGGAGGAGGGGGGCAGTCGTCTGAGCCGAGAGGGCGTGGGCGAGGCGGTGCATGGTCACGGTCTCGCACATTGTGTTGCGAGGATAGTACCCCCCTCTGGCCGGCAGGCCAGAGGGGGGTAACCCGCCGATATCGACAGACTGCTCATTCTCGAAACCATTTTCCTATCAATCCACATCCAGACCGCCCATCGCCTCGTGGATCAGGTCGTCGGCGGCTTCCGACAGCAGGAAGTCCTGCGCTTCGCCCTGGACCATTTCCTTGCCGATCTCCAGCATGACGGGCACCGCCAGCGGCGAGATCCGGTCGAGCCGTCGATGCGTGATGTGGCCCTTGATTCGCTTCAGCATATCCCCGAGGCGGGCGATGTCCAAAAGCCCCGTCGCCGCATCGTTGCGGGTCGCTTCGAGCAGCAGGTGATCCGGCTCGTGCGCGTGCAATACGTCGTAAATGAGGTCTGCCGAGACCGTCACCTGCCGGCCGGTCTTTTCCTTGCCGGGATGGCGCTGGTCGATGAGGCCGGCGATGACGGCGCAGTTGCGGAAGGTCCGTTTGAGCAGGAAGGATTCGTTGAGCCAGGCTTCGAGGTCGTCGCCGAGCATGTCCTCGTCGAAGAGATCGGCAAGCGCGCCGCGCCTGAGCTCGAAGGTGGCCCCGAGGTCGTCGAGCGCCCAGACCGCCAGCGAGTAATCGGTGGCGACGAAACCGAGCGGTTTCAGCCCGGCGCGATCGAGCCGGCGGGTAAGCAGCATGCCGAGCGTCTGGTGCGCCAACCGCCCTTCGAAGGCATAGATGACCATGTAATGGCGGCTGCCGCGCGGAAAGGTCTCGATCAGAAGCTCGTCCTCGCGCGGCAGCATCGAGACGTCCTTCTGCAAGGACAGCCAGTCGCGCACCTGTTCCGGCAGCGCTGCCCGGCGCGCCGGATCGGCAAGCATCCTGCGGACCTGCTCGGCGAGATAGGTCGACAGCGGAAACTTGCCGCCAGCATAGCTCGGCACCTTGGGATCGAAGGTAAAGGCCTGGCTGACCAGGCACTCGTTTTCGCGGATGCCCTCGAAACGCAGCACCTTGCCGGAGAACATGAAGGTGTCGCCCTGCGAGAGCATTTCGAGAAAGTACTCTTCGACCTTGCCGAGCGGCATGCCGCCGCGGCCAAGCGAGCCGCGGGCGTTGCGCTTGACCAAACGCACGTTCAGCATCGGCGATTCGACGATGGTTCCGACGTTCAGCCGGTACTGTTGCGCCACCAGCGGATTGGAGACGCGATAGAGCCCGTCCTTGGTCTTGCGGATGCGGGCATAGCGCTCGTAGGTCTTCAGCGCATAGCCGCCGGTCGCAACGAAATCGATGACGCGCTCGAAGGTCTCCCAGGCGAGCGTCGCATAAGGCGAGGCGGTGGTGATTTCATCGAACAATGCGAGCGGATCGAAAGGCGCGGCGCAAGCCATGCCGAGCACGTGCTGGGCGAGCACGTCGAGAGCGCCCTTGCCGACGGGTGGCGTGTCCTGCGCGCCGATATAGTTGGCGTCGAGTGCGGCCTGGCATTCCATCACCTCGAAGCGGTTGGCCGGCACCAGGATCGCCTTCGACGGTTCGTCCATGCGGTGGTTGGCGCGGCCGATGCGCTGGGCAAGGCGACTCGCGCCCTTCGGTGCGCCCACATGCACGACGAGATCGACATCGCCCCAGTCGATGCCGAGGTCGAGCGTCGAGGTCGCAACGACCGCCCGAAGGCGGTTCTCCGCCATCGCCGCCTCGACTTTGCGGCGCTGGGCGACGTCGAGCGAACCGTGATGCAGCGCGATCGGCAGGTTGTCGTCGTTGATCGTCCAGAGCTCCTGGAAGAGCAGCTCCGCCTGGCTGCGGGTGTTGACGAAGAGCAGGGTTGTGCCGTGCTCCTTGATCGCTTCGTAGACATCGGCGATGGCGTAGCGTGCCGAGTGCCCGGCCCAGGGCACATGCTCCTCGGTCTTCAGAATGGAGATCTGCGGCTTGGCCCCGCCCTGGACCTGGACGAGACCGGCATGGTTGTGCGCGTCCGGCTCTTGCGGCGCCAGCCAACGCTGCAGATCCATCGGGTCGGCGACCGTTGCCGAGAGGCCGATCGTCTGCAGGCCGGGCGCCAGCCGGCGCAGCCGCGCCAGACCGAGGGAGAGAAGATGGCCGCGTTTGGAGGTGACGAGCGAATGCAGCTCGTCAAAGACGACGTAGCGCAGGTCCTTGAAGAAGCGTTGCGCCTCGCCGTTGGCGAGCAGCAGCGCGAGTTGCTCCGGCGTCGTCAGCAGAATGTCGGGCGGATTGAGTTTTTGTCGCTGACGCTTGGCGGTCGGCGTATCGCCGGTACGGTTTTCGACGCGCACAGGCAGTCCCATTTCGCCGACCGGTTTCATCAGGTTGCGCTCGATATCGACGGCGAGCGCCTTCAGAGGCGAGATGTAGAGCGTGTGGATGCCGACGAAGGCTGCGCCCGGCGGGATCTTGCCGCGCCGGGTGAGATCGACCAGCGAAGGCAGGAAGCCGGCGAGCGTCTTGCCGGCGCCGGTCGGAGCGATCAGCAGCGTGCTTTCCCCGGCCTCGGCGCGGGCGAGCAGCTCCAGCTGGTGCGCACGCGGCCGCCAGCCCTTCTCGCCGAACCAGCGCAGAAAGGGAGCGGGCAGGGTCAGGGCATCGCCCTGCGGCTCTCTGGAATCGATCCTGTTCACGGAGAACAAAGGTAGATCAAATCCGCCAAAAGAGAAGCCTGTCCGATGGGTGCAATCACAGGCATTGACTCTCCGTCTAATCATAGATAAAAATTATCCACGATTAAGGAGCCGCCCATGAAACTCGGTGACGGGGTCGAGCAGGCCATTCACAGCGTGACGATGCTGAGCTGTCTTCAGCCCGGCAGCACCCTGTCGGCGGCCGCTCTTGCCGAGTTCCATGGCGTCTCTACGAGCTATCTCTTGAAGCACCTGCAGGCGATGTCCGGTGCCGGACTGCTGGAGGCAGTTCCGGGTCCTAAGGGCGGTTACCGGCTCGCGAAGACGCCGGAGAAGATTACCTTGCTCGATATCGTACTTGCGGTCGAAGGCCCGGAGCCGGCGTTCCGGTGCAACGAGATCCGGCTGCGCGGTCCCAATCCCTATGCCTGCAAGCCGACCGCGCCCTGCACCATCAATGTCGCGATGCTGAAGGCCGAGCAGGCCTACCGCACCGAACTCAGGCGCGTGACCATCGCCAGCATCCTGGATGACCTCAACGCCAAGGATGACGGCAGCGTATGGGCGCGAACCGAAGCCTTTCTGGCGATCAACGAGCGCAAATCGTCCGCCAGCGCCTGACCCCCATCAACCCGTTAAGCCCAAGGAGAAGACCATGCAGCCGCGTTTCAACTTCGTTCAAGCCGCTCCCGATGCCTACAAGGCCGCGGCCGCCTTCGACAGCTACATCGTCAAGGAATCCGGCCTGGAGCCGCGCCTGATCCACCTGATCAAGCTGCGCGCCTCGCAGATCAACGGCTGCGCCTATTGCATCGACATGCATGTGAAAGAGGCGCGCCACACCGGTATGAGCGAGCAGTGGATTCACCTGATCTGCGCCTGGCGGGAATCGCCGATCTATGACGCGCGTGAGCGCGCCGTGCTCGCGTGGACGGAATCGCTGACCAACCTTGCCCAGACCGGCGCACCCGACGCGGATTTCGAGCCGCTGCGCGCGCACTTCAGCGAGGCTGAAATCACCAAGATCACCATGGCGATCGGCGTCATCAATGTCTGGAACCGTGTCGCTGTCGGCCTGCGCTCGCAGCATCCGGTCGATCAGCCGGTCAAGGCCGCCTGATATCGCGTGAGGAGCTTCCAGCTAGCCCCGAGGTCCGCTTCGGGGCTAGCTGCTCTGCATCCTAGAGCATCCGCGTTCAGATGAACGCACGGCGCTCTAGAGCGCGATGTAACGATCTGCGCGGTGGTTGATGGCCACGAACAGGTTCAAGACGACAGCACCGAGCACCGACCAGGCAACGACGGTGGGCGAAGTCACGCCGAAGGCGAAGACAAGCACGACCATGTCGATCGCAAGCTGCACGAGGCCGGCGCGAATGCCGAAGCGCTCCTGCAGATAGATGCCGAGAATACCGACGCCGCCGAGGCTGGCGCGGTGGCGGTAGAGCGCAAGCAGGCCGTAGCCGAGCAGAAGTCCGCCGAGCAGGGCCGCCCAGGCCGGCTGGATCGTGCCGATCTGGAAGAGGCGCGACTGGATGTCTGTCAGGAACGAGGTCACGCCGATGGCGATGAAGGTTTTGACCGTGAAGGCCGGGCCAAGTCGCTTCAGCGAAAGATAGAAGAACGGCAGGTTGAGCAGGAAGAAGGCGAGGCCGAAATTGATGCCGAAGGCATAGTGCAAGAGGAAGGCGACGCCCGCCGTGCTGCCGGTCAAAAGGCCGGCGCTTGCGAGGAAATAGAGGCCGAGCGCCGCAATCAGGCTGCCGGTAAAGATGCCCTGCAGGTCCTCGACGGCGGAGTGCCGGGTGGGACTGGTGTTCCAGAGACCGAAAACGCTGCTGATCTGGGCCATGGCAAATCCTCGATTGCGATGGCTTGAGCAATGCTGCAATGCACAACAACAATCAAGAAAAATATGTCAGTTATGCTGACCTATTTTTGCGACTCTGCCTTGCGTTTTATGCAGGCTTGCGCGCCAGGAACAGGATGCCGAAGACTGGCTCTCCCGCATCCATGCGGATGACCGTGTGCTCCATGGCCACAAGCTCCAGTCCATGCGTTGCGCAGAGGCCGCGGACATAGGTCTCGCTGTGAGCGTAGCG
This sequence comes from Ensifer sp. Root558, assembly GCF_001427045.1. Lineage (NCBI taxonomy): Bacteria > Pseudomonadati > Pseudomonadota > Alphaproteobacteria > Hyphomicrobiales > Rhizobiaceae > Ensifer > Ensifer sp. Root558. The sequence continues at coordinate 493,959 of NZ_LMGC01000012.1, forward strand.
CAGCGACGGCCGCAGCAGGAACTCCTCCCCATCGCCGGCGTCTTCTACCGAGAACGCAAAATGGCCCTGAGGGGTGAGCAGGCGCGTGGTGATGTCGAAGACACTGTCGAGATTGCCGAGATACATGAGCACGTCGGCGGCGCTGACGAGATCGGCTCGGGCGGTGGCGAAGTTGCCGAAGATGCCGGAAACCTCCGGCGAAAGAGAGAGATCGGCGCGGGCCAGCCGATCGTAGGTGGATTTCGCCTCGGCCTTGGCGAGCATGTTGATGGAGATGTCGAAACCTTCGAGGAACTGTGCCTGATCCCGGATGCGCTCGCCGAAGAGGCCGGTGCCGCACCCGAGATCCGTCACATGCTCGAAGATGAGGCCTCCCGTGTGGCTTTGCCCGATATGGCTTTGAATGAGCGCCGCGAGCTTCTGCGGCACGGTATAACCGAGTTTCTCCACCAGGGCCTTGTCGAAGCGATCGGCATAGTCGTCGAAGAGGCGCTCGACATAGAGGCTCGGGGGCTGTTCGGGCATGGCCGCAGCGCCAAGCAGAGCCAGTTTGAGGCCGGCGCCGAAGATATCCTGGGGGCTGAGCGCCAGCGTTTTCCTCAGCGCTTCGATCGCCGCCTCTTTCCGGCCAGATTTTTCTTCATAGTCCGCGAGCCGAAACCAGCCGGCTGCCCAGTTGGGTGCCTGTTCCAGCGCTTGCGCCATGAGTTCGGCCGCACTTGCGGGCTCGCCGCCCTCGGCAAGCATTTTTGCGTAGTCGGCGCGGCGGTCGGCGATCAGGTCGCCGGAGGAGAGCTGGTTGAGCGTCATCAATGTGAGATGTTGGTTGCGATTAGCGCTTCTGACGCCGGATGCCGCAAAATACAAGCGGAATCTGGCGCGATCGGAAGCGCGGGCCGTGCCCGCCGGGGCCGGTGACTTGCGACGTTGCCGATCGCGGCTTATGTGAAGACAAACAGGAGAAGTTCGCTGATGTCGGACGGAATGAACAGATTCTTGGGTGACTCGCCGCTGCGTGTGCTGGTCAAGCTCATCGTGGTGTCGATCCTCGTCGGCTTCGTGATGAGGATGTTCGGCTGGTATCCGACCGATATCTACTTCGCCGTCCGCAACTTCCTGCTCGACCTCTGGTACACCGGCTTTGCAGCGCTTGGTCGGGTCGGCGACTATCTGCTGCTCGGCGCCGTGATCGTTGTGCCGGCCTTCGTCATCCTGCGCGTCCTGAACTTTCGGCGTTGACGATGCAGGACCGCCTTCTTCTGATCGAACGCCGCGGGCTGCTGCGTGCGACCGCCATCCTCTCGCTCGGCGCACTTGCCGGCTGCACGACGTCCAAGGTGCTGATGCCCGAAAGCGGCACCGGCAGCGACCAGACCGCAGCGAGCCTCGGTTATGTCAACAAGCTGCGCAAGGGCAAGGGCCTGACCGAGCTCGTCGCCGACCATGCGGCGTCCGTCGCTGCGATGAACCAGGCGGCGCGCATGGCCAAGGCCGGCAAGATGCAGCACCTGATCGGCTGGAACGACAGTTTCTACGACCGCATGAAGGGCCAGGGCGTGACGCTTCCGGCCGCCGAAAACATCGCCGTGGGCCAGGACGATGCCGAACGCGCCTATGACGCCTGGTACAGGTCGCCCAAGCATCTCGAAAACATGCTCGGCAATTACCGTGGCCTGGGCGTTGCCGTCGCGCAGAACGCAGCCTCCGGCAACCGTCCGTTCTGGGCGATGGTACTTTCGGGCTGATAGCGTCCACATTCGTATGGAACTGCGCCCCTCATCCCCCTGCCCGGACAATCTCCCCGCAGGCGGGGAGACGGAGGCTTGCCGCGCCCTTCCAATTCACTGTGACTGATATCCGGACTTTCCTTCGGTCGATGCCGGGGGTGACGTTGCGTTCGCCACGTCCCCTCTCCCCGCTTGCGGGGGAGAGGGCTAGGGTGAACGGCTCTTGCCGCATTGGGACGTTTTCGCCGAGCTGCACGACGCGCTTGCATCCCCCCATGCTCATTCCCTAAAACGGTCATCTCTCACCTACCACGCCCGGACCGTTCGATGACCGCCTCTTCCGCCTCGCCGAGCGACGCTGCCGGCCCGTTCCATGTCACCCATCGGCTGATCCTGGCGATCGCGCTGCCGATGACGCTCGGCTTTCTGACGACGCCTTTGCTTGGCCTCGTCGATACTGCCGTTGTCGGCCGCATGGGGCAGGCAACCTTGCTGGCGGGCCTTGCCGTCGGCGCCATCCTGTTCGACCTGATCTTCACCAGCTTCAACTTCCTGCGGGCAGCGACCACGGGCCTGGTTGCCCAGGCCTATGGCCGCGGCGACCGGCGCGAGCAGCAGGCGGTGTTCTGGCGCTCGCTGATCATCGCGCTCGTTTGCGGCACGATCAGCCTGCTCGTTTCGCCGGTGCTTTTGTCCGGCGGCCTCTGGCTGATGGGACCGGAGCCTGAAGTGGCTGATGTCACCAGCACCTACTTTCTCTGTCGCATCCTTTCGGCACCGGCGGCGCTTGCCAACTACGCCATCCTTGGCTTCGTGCTCGGCCGCGGCGAAGGCACCATCGGGTTGATGCTGCAGACGCTGATCAACGGCATCAACATCGTGCTGTCGATCCTGCTCGGCCTGGTGTTCGGCTGGGGTGTTATGGGGGTGGCGCTGGCGACCGTTACCGGCGAGGTGATCGGGTCTCTCGCCGGATTTGCCATCGTCTATGGCCGTTTCGACAGAAAGGATGCGCCAAGCTGGGCCGAGATCTTCGATCGCGAGCGGCTGAAGCCGCTTTTCGGCCTCAACCGCGACATCATGATCCGCTCGTTCCTGCTTCTGGCCGCCTTCACGCTGATGACCCGCATCGGCACCGCCTTCGGGCCTGTGACGCTTGCCGCCAATGCGGTGCTAATGACGATCTTCCTCGTTGCCGGCTACTATCTCGACGGCCTTGCCAATGCGGCGGAACAGCTCATCGGCCGCTCGATCGGCGCCGGTTACCGCCCGGCCTTCGACCGTGCGCTGCGGCTGACGGCGGCCTGGTCGCTGGGGCTTGCACTGGTGACGACCGTTGCCTTCCTGCTGTTCGGCGGCAGGCTCATCGATCTTCTGACGACGGCCCCGGATGTTCGCGCGGCGGCTTACGAATATCTGCCCTGGGCCGCAGTGACGGCGATGACCGGCGCGCTCGCCTTCCTGATGGACGGCGTCTTCATCGGCGCCACATGGTCGCGCGAGATGCGCAACATGATGCTGGCGGCCTTTGTCGGTTATGCCGCAGCGCTCGCCGTGCTGGTCCCCGCCTTCGGCAATCATGGCCTGTGGGCGGGGCTCAACCTGTTCCTGTTAATGCGCGGGCTGTTCCTCTTGTCGCGGATCCCGATGAAGGCGCGTCAGACGTTCCTGCCGGCCCAGTAGTCGAGACGGCTGTCGCGGATATCGCGGATCGAGGTGAGACGCTCGCGCTCACAGAGATCCGAGAGGCCACGTACGATGCGGTCCGGCAGGGCAGGGCCCTCATAGACCATGCAGGAATAGAGCTGAACCAGATCGGCGCCGGCGCGGATCTTTTCGGCCGCGGTTTCGGCCGAGCTGACACCGCCAACGCCGATGATCGGCAGCTTCGGGCCGACACGCTTGCGCATGCGGGCAAGCACCGCCGTCGACTTTTCAAACAGTGGCTTGCCCGAGAGGCCACCGGACTCCTTCGCTTGGGCCTGATCCTTGAGGCCGTCGCGCGAAAGCGTCGTGTTGGAGACGATCAGGCCGTCGAGATTGTGTGCCAGCACTTCGGCAGCGATATCGTCCATGCCTTCTTCGGTGAGATCGGGCGCGATCTTCAGGAAGACGGGAACACGGCGATTGCTGCGCAGCGCCTCTTCGTCGCGCGCGGCAAGCACCGCCGACAACAGGGCGGCGAGACTTTCGCGCGCCTGCAGGTCGCGCAGACCCGGCGTGTTCGGCGAGGAGATGTTGGCGGTGAAATAGCGGGCGACCGAGTAGAACGTATGGATGCCGCTGACATAGTCGGCGATGCGGTCGGCGCTGTCCTTGTTGGCGCCGATATTGACGCCGATCAGCGCATCGCGCGAACAGGCCTTCAGCCGCGCCAGCGCTGCGCCATGGCCTTCATTGTTGAAGCCGAGGCGATTGATCACCGCTTCGTCCTCGACCAGGCGGAAAATGCGCGGCTTGTCGTTGCCTGCCTGCGGCTTCGGCGTGACGGTGCCGATCTCGGTGAAACCGAAGCCGATCTTCAGCAGTGCTTCCGGCACCTCTGCATTCTTGTCGTAGCCGGCCGCCATGCCGATCGGGTTCGGAAAAACGATGCCAGCGACTGTCTGCGCAAGCCGCTTGTCGGCCTTGGCGGGACAGTTCGGCACGAGCCCGGTCTTCAGCGCCTTGATCGAAAGGCCGTGCGCGGCCTCCGGATCGAAGAGGAAAAGGCCGCGGCGGGCAAGGCTGGTCAGCGGGTTCATGCATCAAGTTCCGGGAAGATATGCGCGCCGTCGGCGCCGAGCGGCAGGGGCTTTTCCCAGAGAACGGCCGACAGGAAGAGGGGGGCATAGAGATGTGGGAAGAGGGCGCCGCCGCGCGAGGGTTCATAGACCAGCTCTTCGCCAAGTGCGTCGCCGTCGACGGCGACCAGAAGCAGGCCTTCCTGTCCCTCGAAGTAGCGCGCTGCCGTCTCGACCACCTGTTCACCGGTCGAAAAATGGACGTAACCGTCGGCGAGATCGACCGGCGCGCCGTCGAAGCGCCCGCTGCGCTTGGCTTCCTGCCACAGCAATGCCGGAACGATTTTGTAGATGATGGAACTCATGGTGCCCGTCTGTCCCCGTAATCTTCTGTCGTGGCCTTGCCGTAAATATCGGCGATTGTCCATCGCAGAAGGACGACGATTCGCGCATAATCGGCGGTGAAGACCGATTTCGCTCTTCTCGTTCGCGCACATGTGATGTTCCGACAAGGATCGTAACGGAGAAGATGTCATGAAAAACGCTGCTGCCATACTTCTGTTCGGTACCGGATTGGCTCTGGCCGGCGGCGCCAGCGCGCAGGATCCGTCTCCCGGACGCTACAGCATGCAGAAGTCCGACACCGGTATCGCCCGGCTCGATACCCAGACCGGCGAGGTATCGCTCTGCCAGGAGAAGGACGGCCAGTTGGTGTGCCGCATGGCCGCCGACGAGCGGGCCGCTTTTGAACAGGAGTTGGACCTCCTGACGAAGCGGGTCGATGCCTTGGAAAAGGCGGCCAAAGCCGGTGAAAGTGTCGCAAAACAGGACCTTCCGGCTGAGGAAGAGATTGACCGGGCAATGGGCATCATGGAAAGAATGATGCGTAGGTTCATGGATATCGTGAAGGATCTCGAAGGCAGCGACCCCGCTCAGGAGCCGCAGAAGACCTGAGTTTCCGGATCGGCCATGCGGGATGCGGATCGGCGCGTGGGGGCGTGCAGATTTCAGCCCGGGCTCTTGGGAGGGAGCAGCATGACACCGGACATGACCATCATCATCGCGGACGACCATCCGCTGTTTCGGGGCGCAATGCGCCAGGCACTGAGCGGCGTGGACGGCGCGCCCGCCATCGTCGAAGCCGGCGATTTCGCAGCCGCGCGCAAGGCGGCGGCCGACAACCCTGACGCCGATCTCATGCTGCTCGACCTGACCATGCCCGGCGTCAGCGGGCTTTCCGGCCTGATTGCACTTCGCGCCGAATTTCCGAGCCTGCCGGTCATGGTGGTTTCCGCCCATGACGACCCGGCGACGATCCATCGCGCGCTCGATCTCGGCGCGTCCGGCTTTCTTTCGAAATCGGCCGGCATCGAGGAAATCCGCGAGGGGATCGAGAAGGTGATGGCCGGCGAGGTCTTCGTTCCCGCGGGCTACGATCAGGCCCAGGAATACGAACCCGAGGTCGCCGATCTGCTCCAGCGCCTGCAGACCTTGACGCCGCAACAGTCCCGCGTGCTCAGTATGCTCGGCGAGGGCCTGCTCAACAAGCAGATCGCCTACGAACTCGGCGTCTCCGAGGCGACGATCAAGGCGCATGTCTCGGCGATCCTGCTAAAGCTCAATGTCGACAGCCGCACCCAGGCGGTCATCCAGCTTTCGAAGATCGGCACCGTCGCCGCCGCCTGATGCGGCCGGCCTTGGCTTTGTGATTTCTCTCGTCCCAGGCGGCCCCACAACGTGGGAGCCGTTCATTCCGCAGCCGTTCGTGCCGCCGTCGAAAGTTGCGTCAGCCAGGCGCGCATCGCCGCCGGGCGCACCGGCTTGTTCTGGATCGCGATGCCGTCGCGTTCGGCCGCGGCGCGCACTTCCGGCGAGCGGTCAGCCGTCACGAGCAGCGCCGGCGTCGCTTCGCCGGTCGATGCCCGAATGCGGGCGACCGCCTCGATGCCGGTCCCGTCGTCGAGGTGATAATCGGCGATGACGGCGTGTGGCTTCTCGCCGGGCTCCACGCCGAATTCGGAACAGGCAGAAAGCGATTCCGCCGTACTGACGATACAGCCCCAACCTGACAGCAGCACCCGCATACCCTCGAGGATCCGCGGTTCGTTGTCGATGCAGAGCACCCGCAGGCCGTTCAGCGCCTCGCTTGCCTTGCTCTGCGGCACCGGACGGACAGCGACCCGTTCGCCGGCGCTGGCATCAAGCGGCAGGGTCACCTTGAAGCCCGTGCCCTTGCCGGGAGTCGATTGCAGGCTGACGGGATGGTTGAGCACGCGCGAGATGCGGTCGACGATCGAAAGGCCGAGCCCAAGACCGGACGCCGTGCGGGCGCCTTCGTCGAGCCGGGCGAATTCCTTGAAGACGGTGCGGAACTTCGACTGGGGAATGCCGATGCCGGAATCGAGCACTTCGATCGTCGCCATGGCGCCATGTCTGCGCACCCCGACGAGCACCTTGCCGGCCAGGGTGTATTTGATCGCGTTGGAGACCAGGTTCTGGACGACGCGGCGCAGCAGGTTCGGATCGCTGCGCACGACGAGCGATGTCGGCATGATAATGAGTTCGAGATCCTTGGCCCGCGCCATCGGGGCGAAATCGGTCTCGATCCTTCTGAGCAGCTCGTTGAGCGGAACGGACTGTATCCGCGCCTTCATGGCGCCGGTGTCGAGGCGCGATATGTCGAGCACGGCACCGAGGATGGCCTCGACCGATTCCAGCGAGGAATCGATGTTTTCGACCAGCGTGCTGTTGTCGGACTCGCCGAGCCGCTCGACGAGCGACGAGGAATAGAGGCGGGCGGCGTTCAGCGGCTGCAGGATATCGTGGCCGGCGGCGGCGAAGAACCGGGTCTTGCCGATATTGGCCTCTTCCGCGGCCGCGCGCGCCTCGGCGAGCTCCCGGTTCACCCGGGTCAATTCGCCGGTGCGCTCGGCCACGCGCAGTTCCAGTGTCTCGTTCGCCTGCTTCAGCGCCATGTCGGCGGCGACGCGCTGGGTGATGTCGGTATAGGTGGTGACGATGCCTTTGTCGGGCATGGCGTTGGTGCGCACTTCGATGATGCGCTCGCCGTTGCCCAGTTCGAGCAGGAAGGGTTTGTCGAGCGTCAGGAAGTTGGCGATCAGCCCCTTTTCCTGATCCTTGCGAATATCGCCGCGCTTGGTGAGGATCGAGACGATATCGGCCAGCGGGAAGCCGACCTGGCCGGCTGCCTCCGGCAGGTCGAGAAGCTGGCGGAAGCGCCGGTTCCAGATGATCAGGTTGTTGGCATTGTCGAAGACGGCGATGCCCTGGTCCATCTGCGAGAGCGCAGTCTGCAGCATATCCTGATTGTATTGCAGCGCCTCACTCGCCTGGTCGAGCAGCCAGGCCGTTTCGGACGATGTGTCGTCGCCGCGCTGCAGCGCCAGGGAAAGCACCAGCCGGGCGGAGGACGAGCCGATGGCGCTGCCGAGCAGTTGCTCGGAGAAATGCACCACGGCCATGTCGGCTGGCGCATTGTCGTCCAGCCAGCGGCCGGTCTGGCGCTCGTACGTATGGAACGAGCGCTGCATGCGCTCAGCACCCATGTAACGGGCGATCGTCGCCTTGAGGTCGCGCACCGTGACCTTGGTCTTGCGGCCGCGAAAGGCGCCTTCGGTTCGCGACCGCCGGGTGATGAACACGCCGGCCTGGAAGCGTTCGATCGGCTTCGGTGTGCGGGTCAGCGATCCGAGGATATAGGTGGCGCAGTTGACGAGCAGGCTGAGTGCCGTCGCGTTCACCAGCGGATCGGCGTTGGGGCCGGAGAAGAGGTCGGTGAACGGCAACAGGAAGCTTAAGACCGTCGTCGCCACATGGGAATTGTCGGGTCCGCCGAGGCTCGGCAGGAAGAGCAGATAGGCCCAGACGAGGAAGCCCGAGACCATGCCGGTGATCGCGCCGCGGGCATTGGCCTGTCGCCAGATGAGGCCGCCGAGCAGCGCCGGCGCCATCTGCGAGATGGCGACGAAAGACAGAAGGCCGAGCGAGGCGAGGCCGGCGCTGATATCGGCGGAGCGGTAGTAGCCATAGCCGAGCAACAACACCACGAAGATCGCTGAACGGCGGATGTTGAGCAGCGTTCCCGCGAGGTTTTCCTGCAAGCCGCCGCGCTGGCTGAGGTTGCGGCGCAGGAACACCGGCATGACGATATCGTTGGAGATCATGATCGACAGCGCCACGGATGCGACGATCACCATCGCGGTCGCTGCCGAAAAACCGCCGATGAAGGTGATCAGCGTCAGCACCGGCAGGCCGTTGGCGAGCGGCAAGGTCAGCAGGTAGAGATCCGCGTCGCCGGAACCGGAAAAGGTGAGGATGCCGGCTATCGCGATCGGCAGCACGAAGAGATTGATGCCGATCAGGTAGAGCGGAAAGAGGATGCCGGCGGTGCGAAGCTCGCCTTCGGTGCGGTTTTCGACGACCGTCACGTGGAACTGCCTGGGCAGCATGATGATCGCGAAAGCCGACGTGACGATCAACAGCACCCAACGGGCGATAGGGGTCTCGTAGGAGAGCGCCGACTGCACGGCGGGGCTCTCTGCAGCCAGCGACCACAGGTGAGCCGGTCCGTTGAAGATGACGAAGACGATGTAGAAGCCGGCGGTGACGAGCGCCACCAGCTTGACCAGCGATTCCATCGCGATCGCAAGGATCAGCCCGTCCTGGTGCTCCGTTGCGTCCGTATGGCGCGTGCCGAAGACGATGGCGAAGCAGGCGAGAAACAATGTGACGAGCAGGGGAAGATCGACGTAGCTCTGCCCGGCGCCGATGCCGTAGTCGCTGGTGTTGATCATCGCTGCGACCGAGCTCGAAATCGCCTTCAGCTGCAGCGCGATATAGGGAATGGCGCCGACCAGCGAGATCAGCGCGACGATGGCGGCCACCGCCGGGTTCTTGCCGTAGCGGGCGGCGATGAAGTCGGCGACGGAGGTCAGCTTCTCGGTTTTGGCAAGGCGGATGATCTTGCGGATCAGCGGCATGCCGAGCGTGAACATCAGGATCGGGCCGATATAGATGCCGGTGAACTCGAGTCCGCGTTCGGCAGCAAGGCCGATGCCGCCGAAATAGGTCCAGGACGTGCAATAGATGGCAAGGCTCAGCGCATAGACGAGCGGTCTGCCCTTCAGCGCAGCGCTGTTCCTCCTGGCCCGCCGGTCGCCATAGCTAGCCACTGCAAACAGCAGCAGCAGATAGGCGAAGGCCGAGGCAAAGATGACCGAACCCGAAAGCATGCCTCATTCCTCCAGGGCGGAGCATAGGACAAGTCCGCCGGGTTGAGAATTGCCTGCCGCATGAGTCTTAAGTTCAAGGCTCGACACGAGAAATCGGTGTACAGCACAGGCTGCCTTCCCGTTCCTGCTCCATCCGCTGCCAATTGACCAAAGGCAAAGAAAGGTTTTCTCGCTGCCCGCTTTGGTTTAGTTTCCGTAAACGCTTGCAGCGCGGGACAGCGCCGCCGGCCGTTTTCAAACGGGGATAATACGGAGAGATTTATGCTGAATGAGTTCAAGGAGTTTATTGCCCGCGGGAACGTGATGGATCTCGCGGTCGGTGTCATCATCGGCGCCGCCTTCAACAAGATCGTAACGTCGGTCGTCGAGGATCTGGTGATGCCAATCGTCGGTGCGCTGACCGGCGGCGGTTTCGATTTCTCCAATTATTTCCTGCCGCTCTCGGCGAACGTGACGGCGACGTCTCTCGCCGCCGCCCGTCAACAGGGTGCCGTCTTTGCCTATGGCAACTTCATCACCGTGCTCATCAACTTCCTGATCCTTGCCTGGATCATCTTCCTGATGATCAAGGCGGTGAATCGCATGCGCGCTTCGATGGAGAAGAAGAAGGACGAAGCACCGGCCGCACCCCCGCCGGAAGACATTCTGCTTCTCGGTGAAATCCGCGACCTGCTGAAGCAGCGCGCGTGATTTTCCTCGCGGCCCTGGCTTCGCCGGGGCCGCGAAACATCACAAAAATCGATAAACCGGTCAGATAAAGTCGCGTGATCGCCTTGGCGAAAGCGGCTAGAAGCAACGGGCAAGCTGGAGCGGTCCATGTCGCTCTAGTCCATTGGAATCTTTCACGATGATCTAAAGGCCGCGGCCTTTAACGTCGTGCATCCGGAGCCCGCCGATGACCATCCTCAGCACCATCAGTCCCCGTGCGCTTTCGGCACCTGAAAGCGGCATCGTCGAGGTGGTGAACTATGCACGCGGGCGCGATGGCCTGATCCCGCTGTGGGTCGGAGAAGGCGACCTGCCGACGCCTGCCTTCATCAGCGACGTTGCGCGCGATGCGCTTGCCGGCGGCGAGACCTTCTACACCTGGCAGCGCGGTATCCCGCCGCTGCGCGAGGCACTGTCGCGCTACTATCAAAGGCGCTTTCAGAAGTCGCTTTCGCCCGAGAATTTCTACGTCGTCGGCTCCGGCATGCAGGCGATCAAGCTCTCGATCGAGGCGATCGCCTCGCCCGGCGACGAGATGGTGCTTCTGACGCCGGCGTGGCCGAACTTTGCCGCCGCCGCCGATCTCTCCGGCGTTCGCCCGGTCTCGGTGGAGCTTCGTTTCGAACACGGCAAATGGCAACTCGATCTCGATCGGCTGCAGGCGGTGATCGGTCCGAAGACCAAGGCGCTGTTCATCAACACGCCGTCGAACCCGACCGGCTGGACCGCGACCCGCGAGGAGTTGGCCGCGATCCTGACGCTGGCGCGCAGGCAGGGGCTCTGGATCATCGCCGATGAGATCTACGCGCTCTATTATTATGGCGGCGCCCGCGCGCCGTCCTTCCTCGACGTGATGGAGGAAGGCGACCGCATCCTCTTCGTCAATTCGTTCTCGAAGAACTGGTCGATGACCGGGTGGCGTGTCGGCTGGATCGTGGCTCCACCCGCGATCGGCCAGGTTCTCGAAAACCTGGTGCAGTACTCGACCTCGGGTGTCGCCCAGTTCATGCAGCGCGGTGCCGTCGTGGCGCTCGACGAGGGCGACGCCTTTGTTGATGCCAATGTCGCCAAGGCGGCGGAGAACCGGGACGTCTTCTGCGACGCGTTGATCGCCACCAACCGGGTGGAAACGCTCAAACCCGACGGCGCGCTCTATGCGTTCCTGAAGATCGACGGCGTCACGGATTCGCGCGCGGCAGCGATCGACATCGTCGACAAGACCGGCGTTGGCCTGGCGCCGGGAACGGCGTTCGGCGACGGCGGCTCGCTGTTCATGCGCGCCTGCTTCCTGCGTGATCCGGGCCACGTGAAGGAAGCGGCGGACCGTCTCCAGGGTTACATTCTCGGGCGCTGACGGCCGTAGATTGAAAGAGCGAGGCGGCGACGTTATTCGTCGCCGGTTTCGCCAAGCAGCTTCTGCTCATGAGCGATCGCGTGGCCGATCAGCCGCGCCCAGATGTCTTCGTAAAAATCAGGATCGAGGTTGACGCGCGCAGCGTTCTTGCGGGCATTCTCGCGCACTTCCATCACCCGCGCCGGAATGTCGGCCTTCAGTTTCAGCGGCGCCTTGATCTCGGCCGCGCGGTCAATATAGCCCCAGCGCTCGGCAAACAGCGCCATCAGCGCCTGGTCGAGACGGTCGATCTCGGCACGCACGTCGGCCATGGTTTCGCATTGCGCGGGGGTTTTCTGCATCTGTCTCGTCCAATTGCCTGGATGCGGCCAAGCGCGGGCCCAGGATGTTCGAGCGTCCCTCGGCTCTCAGCAAGCGGGGCGCTTCTGCGGCGCACTGCTAACAAACGGCGAGCTATCTTGGAAGGGGCAACAGGGTCGCAGCCGGCGACCCTTGAGGTGGTCACCTCAGCAGGCGATCGCTTTGCAGGGGAGGAGGGTGCGGTCCTGTCTCCGTCTGCGGCGATCGCCTGCTGACGTGTTAAGGGAAGTTAGCTGGCCAAGCTTGAGCGAGGCTTTTTAGAACGGGATGAGGAAAAGTGTCTGCGGTTTTCCGCCCGCATCCCGCTCCAATGGATCGACTACGTTCCGATCATCAGCTTGATCGCAAGGCCGACGAGGGTGACGGCCGCCACCCCCGCGCACCAGAGGCCAACGAACCAGAGAAGCTTGCGGCCGGTTCCTGTTTCGCTGGTCAATGGTAGCCCTCCTCCGGATCGACCTTGCCGCGGAAGACCCAGTAGGAATAGGCGGTGTAGGCGAGAATGATCGGCACCAGCACCAAAGCGCCGGCAAGCAGGAAGGAGAGGCTTTCCTCAGGCGCGGCCGCGTCCCAGATCGTCAGCGAAGGCGGCACCATATAGGGGTAGAAACTGATGCCGATGCCGGCATAGCCGAGCACGAAGAGGCCCAGTGCGGCGATGAACGGCCGGCTGTCGTGGCGCTTGCGGATACCCGTGATCAGCGCATAAAGGCAGCCGAGAACGAGCGCCGGCACGACGACGCTGAAGATCGCCGTCGGATAGCCGAACCAGCGGTCCAGATACTGCGGCTCCAGGAACGGCGTCCACAGGCTGACGATGCCCATGGCGGCGACGGTGGCGAAGGAGCATTTGAGCGCGAGGTCGCGGGCCCGGTCGGCAAGGTCGCCATGGGTCTTCATCACAAGCCAGGTGGCGCCGAGCAGCGCATAGCCGACGACGACGGCGATGCCGGTCATGATCGAGAACGGCGTCAACCAATCCCACCAGCCGCCGACATAGGCACGGTTCTCGACCGGAATGCCCTGGACGAGCGCGCCGAGCGTGATCCCTTGCGCGAAGGCGGCCAGCATCGAGCCGCCGGAGAAGGCCCAGTTCCAGAGATATTCGGCCCGCCGCGTGCGCCAGCGATATTCGAAGGCGACGCCGCGGAAGATGAGGCCGATCACCATGGCGATGATGGGCGCGTAAAGTGCGGGCAGGATGGTCGCGTAGGCCAGCGGAAACACCGCCATCAGGCCGCCGCCGCCAAGAACCAGCCAGGTCTCGTTGCCGTCCCAGACCGGGGCGACGGAATTCATCATCACGTCACGGTCGTGCTTCTCCGGGAAGAACGGGAAGAGGATGCCGACACCGAGGTCGAAGCCGTCGAGAATGACATAGGCGAGCACCGCAAAGGCGATGATGCCAGCCCAGATGAACGGCAGATCAAACTCCATGATGGCCTCCCTTGGTGTTTGCATGGCTGCTATGGATGGCGGGGCCCGGCATGATGCCGGAACTGCGCAATGGTCCTTCGCCGAGCTCCGGCATCGGATCCCGCGGCAATCGCGCCATCAGCCGGAGGATGTAGAAGGTGCCGGCGCCGAAGACGAAGAAATAGACGATGATGAAGGCGATCAGCGAGGCGGCGACCGCGGGTGCCGCGATCGGCGCCACTGAGTTTGCCGTCAGCAGATGGCCGTAGACGGTATAGGGCTGACGGCCGACTTCGGTCGTGACCCAGCCCGCGAGCACGGCGACGAAGCCGGCGGGCCCCATGGCGATCGCGGCACGGTGCAGCCAGACATTGCTGTCGAGCGTGCCGCGATAGCGACACCAGAGCGACCAGAGCCCGATGCCGAGCATGGCGAAGCCGAGGCCGACCATCACCCGGAATGACCAGAACACGATACCAACAGGCGGGTGAAGTTCTTCCGGGATCGTATCGAGACCGGCAAGCGGCGCGTTCAGATCATGCTTCAGGATGAGGCTCGAAAGCTTCGGGATCTCGATCGCGTAATCGACGCGCTTTTCAGGCGAGTTCGGAATGCCGAAGAGGATGAGCGGCGCGCCGTCCGGATGGCTCTGGTAGTGCCCCTCCATCGCCATCACCTTGGCCGGCTGGTGCTCCAGCGTGTTGAGACCATGCATGTCGCCGGCGAAGATCTGGATCGGCGCGACAATCGCCGCCATCCACATAGCCATCGAAAACATCTTTTGCGCCCGCCGCGGCGCCGTCTTGCGGATGAGGTGCCAGGCGCCGCAGGCGCCGACGACGAAGGCGGTCGTGAGATAGGCCGCCAGCACCATGTGGGTGAGGCGATAGGGGAAGGAGGGGTTGAAGACGATCGCCCACCAGTCGACCGGGACGAACTGGCCCGCCTCGTTCATTGCGAAACCGGCCGGCGTCTGCATCCACGAGTTCGCCGAAAGGATCCAAGTGGCCGAGATCAGCGTGCCGACGGCGACCATGACGGTTGCCAAGAAATGCAGCTTCGGCCCGACGCGGTTGAGGCCGAACAGCATGACACCGAGGAAGCCCGCTTCGAGGAAGAAGGCGGTCAGCACCTCGTAGCCCATCAGCGGCCCGATGATCGGCCCGGCCTTGTCGGAAAAGACGCTCCAGTTGGTGCCGAACTGATAGGACATGACGATGCCGGAAACGACGCCCATGCCGAAGGCGACGGCAAAGATCGTCTTCCAGAAATTGAAGAGTTCGAGATAGACCCCGTCCTTCTTCCACAGCCACAACCCTTCGAGCACCGCGAGGTAACTCGCAAGCCCGATGGAAAAGGCGGGGAAGATGATGTGGAAGGAAACGGTAAAGGCGAACTGGAAGCGAGCGAGCAGGGTCGCATCGAAACTCTCAAACACGGGCGCAATCCTTTCAGACACGCGGATGCGACGCCTCACGGAAGCGTAGGCCGCAATGCTCTGGCTGCTGCATCATTTGTCCGGTGACCGATCGTCGATCAGGGAACCTGTCTTGGCCTCTGGCCGAGGCAAATCCTGGGGTTGCACCGGCTTTTCAGCATGCACTTGAATCTGCGCCAAATTTGCCAAACGTCAATGACAGCGCGTCCGCCACGTTGTCACACTGCGGCAATGTTGCGCTGCGGCATATTGGCGAAAGGTGAGCGGGATATCAGCGGCGCGCGAGATAGGCCTCGGCCAACTCCGTCCAGAAAGCCGCGCCGATCGGCAGCAGGTCGTCGTTGAAGTTGTAGCCGGGGTGATGCAGCGGCCTGTCGTCGTCGCTGACCTTCGAGCCGAGGAAGAAGTAGGTCCCCGGCCGCTCCTTCAGCATATAGGCGAAATCCTCGCTGCCCATGAAGGGGCGGGCGAGATCGACCACCTTGTCGGCGCCGGCGAAGCGGACCGCGAGATCGCGGACGAAGTCCGTCTCGGCCTTGTGGTTGATCGTCGCATCGTAGCTGCGCTGGTAGTCGACGGTCGCGCGCATGCCGAAGCTCGTCGCCTGCGCCTCGGCGATCATGCGGATGCGGCGTTCGAGTTCGTCGCGCACATCGGGCTCGAATGAGCGGATACCGACGACGATCTCGGCGCGTTCGGGAATGATGTTGCTGGCCGAGCCCGCATGGAAGGCGCCGACGGTGACCACAGTCGGATCCATCGGATGGATGTTGCGCGAGACGATCGATTGCAGCGCCATGACGATCGAGGCGCCGCAGACGATGGGATCTGCTGTTTCCTGCGGCTCCGGGCCATGCCCGCCGCGTCCATGCACGGTGATGCGCGCCTCGTCGACGGCGGCCATGATCGGGCCTTCTCTAAGGGCGAACTGGCCGAAAGGCAGACCCGGCTCGTTGTGAAGCGCGAAGACGGCGTCGCAGGGAAACTGATCGAACAGGCCCTCGTCCATCATGATCTTGGCGCCGCCGAAATTCTCCTCGGCCGGCTGGAAGATCAGGTGGATCGTGCCGTCGAAATTGCGCCGCTCGGCAAGCGCGCGGGCAGCACCCAGCAGCATCGTCGTGTGGCCATCGTGGCCGCAGGCATGCATGAGGCCCGAGGTCTTGCTGGCATAGTCCAGCCCGGTTTCTTCCAGGATCGGCAGCGCATCGATGTCGGCGCGGATGCCGATCGAGCGCTTGCCGTTGCCGTTCCTGAGCGTGCCGACGACACCGGTTTTCGCAAGCCCCGTCGTCACCTCATAGCCGAGACTTTCGAGGTGCTTGGCGATGAAGGCGGAAGTACGCGTCTCCTCCAGTCCGAGTTCCGGATGCGCATGCAGGTCGTGGCGAATGGCGACGAGTTCCGGCATGGCGTTGGTGATCGAGGGGGAAAGCTTCATGTCAGGCACCGCGGGTTGGTATGCGATTTTCGAAGGTGCGGAAAGCCACCACCAGAATACCGGTGAGGCACATGTAGATGAGCGCGAGCAAAAGCAGCGGCTCGTAGGTGAGGAAGGTTTCCTGCCGCACCTTGGAGATGACCGCATAGACGTCGACGACAGTCACGGTCGCGACAAGTGGCGTCGATTTCAGCTGCAGCACCGTTTCGCCATTGAGCGTCGGCAGAGCCCGATGGATGGCGCGCGGCAGCCAGATGCGGCGGAACATCGTCCAGCGGCCCATGCCATAGGCCTTCGCCGCCTCAAGCTCGCCGTTCGGAACGCCGGCAAAAGCGCCGCGCATGACTTCGCCCTCATAGGCCGCAAACGAAATGGTCAACGCCGCCACGCCATAGGGCCACGCTTCGCGCAGGTAAGGCCAGAGGAAGGACTGGCGGATCGCCGGAAACTGCGGGAACAGCGAGCCGAGACCGTAATAGAGCAGCCAGAGCTGCAACAGCAGCGGCGTGCCGCGGATCACGGTACAAAACACCTTGGCCGGCAGTTTCAGGAACCAGGGGCCGGTGACCTGCACGAGGCCGATCGGCACCGCCAGCAGGAAGCCGAGGATGGCGGTGCTGAACAGCATCATCAGGCTGACGAGGATGCCCCAGCCAAGCCGTGGCAGGTAGCGCGGCAGCCAGTCCCAGCGCATGAAGACGGCGACGGCGACGACGAAGGCGGCAAAGACCAGCATCATGAGGATGCGGTGCGGCAGGAAGAAGCTCTTCGCCGTCGGCAGGTCTTCGGGCGTAAACGCAACGGCGTGGGTGGTTTCGTCGGTCATCGGCTCTCCGCAAAACCGCGTCGGGCATGGCGTTCGAGCATGCCGATGAAGACGTTGGAGATGAGCGTCAGCGCCAGGTAGAGCGCGCCAGCCGCCAGGAAGAACAGGAGATAGGCCTTGGTCGTGCCGGCCGCCTGGCGGGTGACCAGCGTCAACTCGCTGAAGCCGACGACCGCGAGAAGGGCCGTGTCCTTGGTGGCGATCAGCCAGAGATTGGAGAGGCCGGGAATGGCATAGGGCAACATCGCCGGCAGGGTGATGCGGCGCAGAACCATGGCCGGCGACATGCCATAGGCGCGCGCCGCCTCGATCTGCCCGGCGGGCACCGCCTTGATCGCGCCGCGCAACACTTCGGTCGAATAGGCACCCTGGACGACGCCGATGACGAAGATGCCGGCCATCAGGCCGCTGATGTCGACCGGGCCAACCGAAAACAACGCCAGAACCTGATTGAGCAGGTCGGTGCCGGCATAATAGAGCAAGAGGATCAGCACCAACTCGGGCACTGCACGCACGACCGTGGTGTAGCATTCGAGCAGATCGCGCAGGACTGGGCCGCCATAGAGCTTGCCGAATGCACCGCCGATGCCGAGCGCCAGGCCGAGCGTGAAGCCGCCGACGGCGATCTGGATGGAATTGAAAAAGCCTTGCAGCAATACGCCACCCCAGCCGGGTGCTGAAAGCGAGAGCAGGCCCCAATTGATGAGGGAATCCGCAGCCATGCGTCGTCGAGCTCCGATGGCGCCGGCCGGCGATCGCTGCAGCGCTGCGGTCTTTGTCAGACGCGACAAGCGCTGCGACGGTTCGATCGCCGGCCGATCGCGCCTTATCCGCCGTAGATGTCGAAGTCGAAGTACTTCTTCGAGAACGTATCGTAGGTGCCGTTGTCGCGGATCGCCTTGATGGCGGCGTTGATCTTGTCCTTGAGCTCGGTTTCGCCCTTGCGCAGGCCGACGCCGACACCCGGGCCGATCACGGCGACGTCTTCGGCAACGTCGCCCTTGTATTCACAGCATTCCTTGCCCTGGTCGGTCGCCAGAAACGCCTTGAGCGCGATGGCATCCGCCTGCACCGCATCGAGGCGGCCGGCGGCGAGGTCGTTGTTGGCCTCGTCCTGCGTCTGGTATTCCTTGACCTCGACGCCCGCCGGCGCGAAGTGCTTTGCGGCATAGGCCTGGTGGACCGTCGAGACCTGGACGCCGAGCGTCTTGCCCTTCAGCCCTTCCGGCGAGGAGTTCATCTCGACGCCCTTGGTGCCGATGATGCCGGTCGGGGTGTTGTAGTACTTGTCGGAGAAATCGATGGTCTTCAGGCGCTCGTCGGTGATCGACATCGAACTGATGATCATGTCGATCTTCTTCGACGTCAGTGCCGGAATGATGCCGTCCCAGGCAACCGGCGTCAGCACGCATTCGAGCTTGGCCTCGGCGCACATTGCGTTCATGAACTCGACTTCCCAGCCTTCCCATTTGCCGCTGGCGTCAGGCGCTGTGAACGGCGGATAGGGCTCCGCTGCGACGCCGACCTTCAGCGCTTCCGCCGACGCCGCGACGCCGCCGCTCACGGCGATCGCCGCCGCAACGGCCAGGACTTTCAATGCCTTCTTCATGCTGTTCCCCTTTTTGGTTGTTTAGCATTCAGGAATTCAGTGAATGGAACTGATGAACTTCTTGAGCCTTTCCGATTTCGGTGCGCCGAAGATGGCCTCAGGCGGGCCCTGTTCTTCGATCACGCCGTTGTGGAGGAAGACGATGTGGTTGGCGACGTCGCGCGCAAACTTCATCTCGTGGGTGACGAGGATCATCGTGCGCTTTTCGCGCGCGAGGTCCCCGATGACAGTGAGAACTTCGCCGACGAGTTCGGGATCGAGTGCCGAGGTCGGCTCGTCGAAGAGCATGACGAGCGGCTGGATGGCAAGCGCCCGGGCGATCGCGGCGCGTTGCTGCTGGCCGCCGGAAAGGAAGGCCGGGTAGGCGTCGCGTTTCTCGTAGAGGCCGACGCGTTTCAGCAGGGTTTCGGCGGTGGCGACCGCTTCCGCCTTCGGCTTGCCGAGCACATGGATCGGCGCTTCGATGACGTTTTCAAGGATGGTCATGTGCTGCCAGAGATTGAAGCTCTGGAACACCATGCCGAGCTGGCTGCGGATGCGCTGGACCTGTTTGCGGTCCTCCGGCACCAGGCCGCCGCGACCGTCGGATTTCATCCGGATCTTTTCGCCATGCACGCTGACGCTACCGGCGGAGGGGAGTTCGAGGAGGTTGATGCAGCGAAGGAAAGTGGATTTGCCGGAACCGCTGCCGCCGATGATGGCGATCACGTCGCCCTGCTTCGCTGTGAGCGAAACTCCCTTCAGCACTTCCAATGGCCCGAAACGCTTGTGCAGGTCAGTGACCGCGATTGCCTGGGCCGCATCCGTCATCGGCGCGCCGCTCCCATGGCTCTGCGAGCTTTTTCTGTCAGCATCGAAACAGTTCCCCTGTCGTCTTCCGTGCGGCATCTTTGGCCTGTCACGGGTTTTTGTTGGCCGGCATGGTTGCACTTGTGCCGCTATTGTTCAAGCGTATAATAATAGACGTCGTCGATTTTTTGACGCCCGCCGATCGTTCGATTTCCCGAAGGAGCCGCCCATGCCGCCGTTCTGGCCGAAGCCTTTGCCGACCGCGCCTGAACAGCATTTTGGGCCGGTTCGAGAGCAGAGTGCCGCATGAACAGACGCAGTTTTCACCGCGCGCCGGAAGGCGAGCGCCGCCAGGAATTGATCGAAGCGACGCTCGACTGCATCTCGGAATTCGGGCTGAAGGGCGCAACCGTTCGGCAGATCGCAATCCGCGCCGGCGTGACCGCCGGGCTGGTGCGCCACTACTTCGAATCGAAGGACCAGATGGTTGCCGAGGCCTATCGCGCCGTCATCGCCTCGCTCACCGAAAAGGCGAGCAAGGTCGAGGGCGATCCGGAAACCCGGCTCCGGGATTTCATCGCGATCAACCTCACCGAGCCGGTGGCAGACAGCCGCAGCATCTCGCTCTGGGCCGCCTTCATCAGCCAGGTCCGGGTCGATTCGGTGCTGTCGGAGATCCACCGCGAAGGCTATCTCGCCTTTCGCAATTCGCTGCAGGAACTGCTTGCCGATTTCCTTGCGACCAAAGGCAAGCCGGCCGACGCCGAAACTTGCCGGGCCTTCGCCATCGCCATCAACGGGTTGGTCGACGGCCTCTGGGTCGAGGGCTGCCTTGCCGGCGATCTCTTTCGCGAAGGCGAGCTCGTCGCCATCGCCATGTCTTCGGTCGAAGCGCTGCTCGGCACGAAGATCGGAACTGCAAAACAATGAAAACGGGAGAAAGCACCATGCGCTACGCGTCCATCACCGAACGTCTTGCCGATCTTGGTTCGGGCAAATGGTCGCTGCATATCCGTGCCCGCCAATTGAAGGCGAGTGGTGCCGACATCATCGAACTGACGATCGGCGAACCGGATCTTCCGCCGGACCGCGCCCTGCTCGATGAATGCCAGCGCGCGATGAATGCGGGGCGCTATCGCTACTCCAACGGCCGCGGTGAACCGACGGTCGTGGCGGCCGTCGCGGAGAAATACCGTCGTCGCCGTGCCGATGTGACGAACGAGAACGTGCTCTGCTTCCCCGGCACGCAGACGGCGCTCTTCGCCGTGATTCTCGGGTTGGCGGAGGCCGGCGATGCCGTTCTCGTCGGCGATCCGCTCTATGCGACCTATGAAGGCGTGATCCGCTCGACCGGCGCGCATCCGGTGCTGGTGCCGCTGAAGCCGGAATTCGGCTTCCACATGCAGGCCGAAGATCTGGAAAAAGCGATCACGCCGGAGAGCCGCGTGCTGCTGCTGAATACGCCACACAATCCGACCGGTGCCGTGCTGACGGCGGAAGAAATTGCCGCGATCGGCGAGGTCGCGCGCCGTCACGATCTCTGGATCGTCTGCGACGAGGTCTATGAGGAGCTGGTGTTCGACGCCGTCTTTGCCTCGCCCTTCGACAATCCGGATTTCGCCGAACGCACGATCGTCGTCTCGTCGATCTCCAAATCGCACGCCGCGCCCGGCTTCCGCAGCGGCTGGGCGGTCGGCCCGGTCGAGTTCACCGAGCGGCTGCTGCCGGTCTCCGAAACGATGCTTTTCGGCACGCAGCCCTTCATCGCGGACATGACCGCCTATGCCCTGACGCATGACATCGATACGGCGCGCCGGATGCGCTTGTCCTATAAGTCGCGCGCCGCGCAGATCGTCGCCGGCCTTGCCGCGGCGCCCGGCATCGAGGTGTTCGCGCCGGAAGCCGGCATGTTCATCTTGATTGATGTTTCCGGAACCGGTCTCGACGGCGATGCGTTTGCTTGGGCGCTGCTTGAAGAAGAGGGGGTTGCCGTCATGCCCGGATCGTCCTTTGGCGATGAAGCACAGAACTATCTGCGCGTCAGCCTGACCGTGCCCGATGGTGCCATCGACGAGGCCTGCCGCCGCATCTCCGCACTTGCCGAGCGGGCCAGCCTGCGCAAGGAGCGCTGCGCATGACCATGGAAAGAACGGTTGGAGAAGTCCTGGTCGACCTGCTCGAGGCCAATGGCGTCGAGGTGGTTTTCGGCATTCCCGGCGTGCACACGGTCGAGCTCTACCGGGGCCTCGCTGCATCGAAGATCCGCCACGTGACGCCACGGCATGAACAGGGCGCCGGCTTCATGGCCGACGGCTATGCCCGCGTCAGCGGCAAGCCGGGCGTTGCCCTCGTCATCACCGGGCCCGGCCTCACGAACACCATCACGGCGATGGCGCAGGCGCGCCAGGATTCGATCCCGATGCTGGTGATTTCAGGCGTCAATCGCCGCGATTCGCTCGGCCATGGGCGCGGCCTGCTGCACGAGCTGCCCGACCAGCACGGCATGATGAAGACGCTGGCGCTCTATTCGCACACGCTCCTCAATCCGGAAGACCTGCCTTTCGTCGTCGACCGCGCCTTCTCGGTGCTCGTCTCCGGTCGGCCGGGACCGGTGCATATCGAGATCCCGACCGACGTGATGTCGGCGAAGATCACGCCGCAGGCGCTGCGGCCGGCAACGGCCACCCGACCGCGCTCCGACAGCGAGACGCTGCAGCGCGCGGCGATCCTCTGCGCCGACGCCTCGCGCCCGGTCATCATCTGCGGCGGCGGCGCCCTGACGGCGGAGGCGGAAGTTGCGGAGCTTGCCGAAAAGATCGGTGCGCCCGTCGTCACCACTGTCAATGCTCGCGGCATGTTCTCGGGCAGTCCCTTGAGGGTTCCTGCGAGCCCCAGCCTGAAGGCGGTGCGGTCGCTGCTGAAGGAGGCCGACCTGGTGCTGGCGCTCGGCACCGAAATGGGCCAGACCGACTACGACATGTATGCCGATGGCGGCTTTCCGGCCCTGCGCAACCTGATCCGCACCGACATCGATGCGGCGCAGCTCGCGCGCGGGCCGCATGCGGCGCTCTCCATCCTCTCCGGCGCCAAGGCGGCGACGGCGGGCATCCTCGCCTTTCTCCCCGGTCATGCTGCGAAGGATGGAGCGGGACGGGCCGAAACGGCGCGGAGGGCGGCGCTGAAGGAACTGACGCCGAAGATGCGGGCCGAGATCGGCATCATCGACACCATCTACAAGTCTCTGCCGGATTGCACCGTCGTCGGCGACTCGACCCAGGCCGTCTATGCCGGCAACCTCTACTGTGATGCACCGCGGCAGCGTAGCTGGTTCAATTCGGCGACCGGTTACGGTTCTCTGGGCTATGCGCCGCCAGCAGCCGTCGGTGCAGCCGTCGCCGATCCGTCTCGGCCGGTCGTCTGTCTCGTCGGCGACGGTGGCTTCCAGTTTTCGCTCGCTGAAATCGGGTCTGCCGTCGATGCGCAGGCGCAGGTCATCTTCCTCGTCTGGAACAATGACGGCTACCAGGAAATCGAAAGCTACATGGTCGATGCCGGCGTTACGCCGGAGGGCGTCAAGCCTTCGGCGCCGGACTTCCTGATGGCGGCGAAGGCCTATGGCGTCGAGGGACGGCGGCTTGCTTCCGTCGCCGATCTCTCACAGGCGCTCGCCGAGGCGGCGAAGCGCAAGGGACCGTCGCTTATCGAGATCCACGAGCGGCGAACGAGCGGCATCACGGCCTGAGCAACGACAACCACGAAACGGGCCGGATTTGACTTTTCCGGCCCGGAATGGTGTTAAAGGCGCCCATGCTCGATTCCGGCCACGTTCTCTAGGTAAGGTCGGGCATTCGGGCTCAATTTTCGTCTCGCTGGCGTGCAATCGCCAGGGAAAGGGACCGCGTCCTCGATGGACCGCATGGGTGGTGGCAGCAAGAACATACAGGCCGGCCGGCTTCTCGCTGTGCTGTGGCTGTTCTGCGCCTCCTTCGCAATGCAGGTCATCTCGGTCGGACAGAGCATCCCGTCCCGTTCGGCCTCCGGTGCCCAGGCCGGCAACGTCACCGACACCGGTTCGACTGACCGTCCCGCCGCCCGGCAACTCTCGCGGGCGACACCGCTTTCAGACCTTCGGTTTACGGCCGAGCGCAAGGACGCCAAGTCCGCGGCCGATGATGGCTTGCCGGCGCTCTTGCCGGCATCGCTCGAACTCGAACTTCCCCGTTCGTCGGACGGGCGGATTTTCCGCGAGTTCGCTGCGTATCTTGGCGGGGCCTCGAACCCTGGCCCCCATATTCGCGCGCCTCCCGGCGCCTGATCCACAACGCGGATTTTGGCTGGCTGGCGGCTTCGGCTGCAGCTCTGCCCTTTATGAAACAAGCCCTGACGACGCGCCCCGTGCCCGCGCAGGCTCTTCTGGAACCACAACATGCGTACATCGAAATGGGCGATTCTCGTCTATGTCGTCGTGATCATCTTCGGATGTATCGCGGCGCTTCCGAACGTGCTGACGCCGGCACAACGTGAACAATTTGCAGGCTGGCTGCCGGTCAAGCCGGTAACCCTCGGCCTCGACCTCAAGGGCGGCTCGCACCTCGTGCTCGAAGTCGATGCTGCCGGCCTTCGCAAAGCTCGGCTCGAAACCCTGCTTGACGATACGCGCCGGGCGCTCCGCGCCGAGCGCATCTCGGCCTCCTCGGCCCGCATCGCCGGCGATACCGTTACCGTGAAGATCGAAGATCCGGCCGACCGCGAAAAGGTTCTGCCGAAGCTGAAAGAGCTGGCGGCCCCTGTCGGCACGCTTGGTTTCGGCGGCGCGGCTTCCGATATCGAGGTGACCGAGAACGGCGACAGCATCAACATCGCGATGACAGAGGCCGGCCTTGCCGACCGCACCACCAAGGCCGTCGAACAGAGCCTCGAGATCATCCGCCAGCGCGTCGACACCGTCGGCGTTGCCGAGCCGCTGATCCAGCGTGTCGGTTCCGACCGCATTCTCGTCCAGCTTCCGGGCCTCGAGGATCCGACGGCACTGCGCCAGCTCTTGGGCTCGACCGCGCAGATGAGCTTCCACATGGTGGACCAGACCGTGGATCCCAACCAGCCGGCGCCGCGCGGCGTCGACATTCTGCCGGGCGCCCACGACAACAACAAATATGCGGTCGAAAGCCGCGTCGCGATTTCGGGCGAGCGCCTGGCCGATGCCAAGGCCGGCTTCGACCAGCGCACCAACGAACCGATCGTGTCCTTCACCTTCGACACGCTCGGTGCCCGCCAGTTCGCGGAAATCACCCAGGCTGCCGTCGGCCGGCCCTTCGCGATCGTTCTTGACGGCAAGGTCCTGACGGCTCCTGTTATCCGCGAGCCGATCATCGGCGGCAACGGCCAGATCAGCGGCAACTTCACCGCACAGGAAGCGACCGTTCTGTCGGCGCTGCTGCGCTCCGGCGCGCTTCCGGCACCGCTCACCGTTATCGAGGAACGCTCCGTCGGCCCGAACCTCGGTTCCGACTCGATCCGCATGGGCATCTACACCGGTCTTGCCGGCTTCGCGCTCGTCGTCACCCTCATGGTCGTGCTCTACGGCGCCTGGGGCATGATCGCCAATGTCGGCCTGGTGCTGCACACGATCCTGACCATCGCGCTTCTCGCCATGCTCGGCTCGACGCTGACCTTGCCGGGTATAGCCGGTATCATTCTCGGCATCGGCATGGCGGTGGACGCCAACATCCTGATCAACGCGCGTATCCGTGAAGAAACGGAAGCGGGTGCCGGCGCGATGAAGGCGCTCGATATCGGCTTCAACAAGGCCTACGCGACCATCATCGATAGTAACGTCACGACGCTTTCGGGCACCGTGCTCTTGTTCGCCTTCGGCTCCGGCCCGGTCAAGGGATTTGCCGTCACCATGATGCTCGGCATCATCATCTCGATGTTCACCTCGATCACCGTCGTTCGCCTGATGATGCGTGAGGTCGTCGTCCGCCGGAAGATGAAGAAGCTCGAGATCCCGTCGCTGTTCGGCAAGGTTCCGAAGCTTCCGTCCTTCTCCTTCATGAAGGGCCGCTTCGTCGCCATCGGCATGTCCGCCTTCCTGTCGGTCAGCTCGGTGGTGCTGTTCTTCACGCCCGGCCTCAACTACGGCATCGACTTCGTCGGCGGTATCCAGGTCGAAACCACCTCGAAGAACACGCTCGACCTTCCGACGCTTCGCCACAATCTCGAAGCGCTCAACATCGGCGAAGTGGCGCTGCAGGAATTCGGCCAGGACAAATCGGTCCTGATCCGCGTCCAGCGCCAGCCGGGCGGCGAGCAGGAACAGACGGCAGCGCTCAACCGCATCAAGGATGCCGTCGTCCAGACGATCCCGGATGCGAGCTTCGAGCGCACCGAAGTCGTCGGCCCGACCGTCAGCACCGAGCTTGCCCGTTCGGGCTTCCTCGCTGTCGGTCTCGCGATGGTGGCGATCCTGCTTTACATCTGGTTCCGCTTCGAATGGCACTTCGCCGTCGGCGCGATCGCGGTCCTCTTGCTCGACATCACCAAGACGATCGGCTTCTTTGCGTTGACAGGCATCGACTTCAACCTGACGGCCATCGCCGCGCTCCTGACGATGATCGGCTACTCGGTCAACGACAAGGTCGTGGTTTATGACCGCATGCGCGAGAACCTCAGGAAGTACAAGTCGATGCCGTTCTCGGATCTCATCGACATGAGCATCAACCAGGTGATCGCGCGATGCATCTTCACCTCGATGGCGACGGCCTTCTCGCTGGTGCCGATGGCGATCTGGGGCGGCGATGCCGTCAAGAGCTTCGCCTGGCCGATGATCTTCGGCGTGATCGTGGCAACGACCTCGTCGATCTATATCGGCGGCCCGATCCTGCTGTTCCTCAATCGCTGGTGGAAGGATCGCGAAGCATCCCGCGGTGGCACAACCACGCCGCAGGCGGGCACGCCTGCTGCCTGACATCCGGCACTGGAACACAAAACGTGAAGGGGCGGCCCGACGGGCCGCCCCTTTTTTGTCCGAATGTGCTGTCTTTATCCACCCGTGCCTTGCAGACTGATTCTTCGCTTCCTAAATAGCGTAGGTCTCCGGCTCCGGAACGGGTGGATGGATTTTGCGTACATCGCCCCTTGAATTTAAAGGGTGAAGAAATTTTTTCTGCGTCTTCATCTTTTTAATTGACGGAATTGGTAGATTATTCTAGTTTGCCACTACGTGAACGCGGGGAGTCCGCCTCACGGTTGTTCATCGAACGCTCCGGCATTGCTGATGCCGGGCCAGCCAAAGGAGTGTGACATGTCCGAAACCGTCTCGACCGCCGCCTTCTTCGGCACGCGTCTCCTTTGTCGCGCAACAGAGAAAAAATGGCTCATTCGCAATCTTTGCCGAATGTGACCTTCGAACCCCTCGAACTTTATCTTTTGCCGAAATTGAAAGTTTCCGCGCCGACAGCGTGGATGGAGCGTTATTTGTATGAGCAAGCAGGTTATCGAATTTGGCGGCGAAGCCGTCGGCGTTGTTGTCCCGGATGAAGATCGCTTCAAGTTCCTGGCGGTGAAGTATCACGTCTGGGACCTGGACGCGAAGCGCTTCGGCTCGGCCGATGAAGCGCGCGCCGCAATCCGGCAGCTGTTGGCCCACCAGGCCGTCCAGGCCAAGCGGCAGAACCACAGCGCCGCTGCCTGAAGCCGCACTTGAAGCGGATGAGAAAAGCCGGTTTCGGCTTTTCTCCCGCATCCACCGCGAAGACATCCGCAAATCTTGCCGCATCGGCCGCACGCAATTGCCCGCGACATCGGTCAATTCCCCACTATAATTATATGTTGGCAGTACGTTTCTTGTGCTATGCCAATATATATTTGCATTTGCGCGGATGATTCCCGTTTTCTGGGGTGCCGCCGCAGGGAAAGCGTGCCGGAATGCTGACGAAGAAGGGAAAGTACGGACTGAAGGCCTTGGTCGATCTTGCTCGGCTGGAGCCGGGGGAAACTGCCTTCATTACCGAGATCGCGCAGCGCAACAATATCCCGAAGAAGTTCCTGGACACGATCCTGCTTGAGCTGCGCAACGCCGGCATGCTGCGCTCGAAAAAGGGGCCTGGCGGCGGCTACTCGCTCTCGCGGCCCGCTTCGGAAATCCGTATCGGTCACGTGATCCGCACGCTGGACGGGCCGCTTGCGCCGATCCGCTGTGCGAGCCGCACGGCCTACGAGGTCTGCGAAGATTGTAACGATCCCGAGACCTGTCAGGTGCGGGTGTCGATGACGACGGTCCGTGATGCCGTTGCCGCCATTCTTGATTCGATGACGCTCGAAGAATTCGCGGCCGACAAGTCGATGCCGCTGGAAATGGAAGAAAAGCGCGCCGGCTGACGAAAACGCCGCGGTTCACGCCAGTTTTCCCCCGAACTCTGCTTCCAAGACTTGGTTTGCCAAGAAAAAGCGCTTATCTGCCGTCAATGGTCTGGCGGGCAAATTCGTGCCTGTTGCTTAAGTCTTCGCAGAATTGGGGTCATCATGGGTTTGAGACATGCATCGGCGGATGATCGCACTGCACTTGCGGCTTTGGAGTCGATCGGCCGGACGCTGACGACCGCGATGGCCGGCATCAAGGCGCTGGCGGACCAATTTGGCGCTGACGAAGTTTTTGCGCGCAGCGTCGTCGAAGCCGTCGAACTGATCGGCGAAAGCCAGGGGCGCGTCGTCGTCTCCGGCGTCGGCAAGAGCGGCCATATCGGCCGCAAGATTGCAGCCACGCTGGCATCGACCGGAACATCCGCCTACTTCGTGCACCCGACCGAAGCGAGCCATGGCGACCTCGGCATGGTCACCTCGCAGGACGTGCTGATCCTGCTCTCCTGGTCGGGCGAGACGGCCGAGCTTGCCAACATGCTCACCTATGCCAAGCGCTTCAACGTGCCGATCGTCTCGATCTGCGCCAACCGCGACAGCGTGCTTGCCCGCAACTCGGAAGTGCCGATCGTCTTGCCGAAGGTTCAGGAAGCCTGTCCGCACGGCCTCGCGCCGACGACCTCGGCCATGCTGCAACTCGCCATCGGCGACGCGCTCGCCATCGCGCTTTTGGAGCGGCGCGGCTTTTCGGCCGAGGATTTCAAGACTTTTCATCCGGGCGGCAAGCTCGGCGCGCAGTTGCGGCTTGTTCGCGAGCTGGCGCATGACGGCGCCCAGATGCCGCTTCTCAGCGTCGGACGCCCGATGAGCGAGGCGCTGATCGAGATGTCGTCCAAGGGTTTCGGTGTCGTCGGCATCATCGACGATGGCGGCAAGCTGGCCGGCGTGATCACCGACGGCGACCTGCGTCGTCACATGTCCGGCGACCTGCTGCTGCAACCGGTCGAGGCGGTGATGTCGCGCAATCCGCGCGTGATCCGCGGCGACGTGCTTGCAAGCGGCGCCATGGAATTCATGCAGCAGCATAAGGTGACCGTGCTCTTCGTCGTCGACGACGGCGGGGCGCCGGTCAGCATCCTGCATATTCATGATCTGCTGCGCGCTGGCGTCGTCTGAGACTGCCAAGGCGGCCCTCCGCCTGGCGAAAGCAGCCTACCCCTTCACCACGGCGGGCCAGTCGCTCGTCGTGCCCGGCTGCACCGGCCGTTCCAGATAGGTGGAAAGCACCACATAGCTGCGCGTCGCCTTGACGCCGGGCGTGTCGTAGAGCCGCGCCAGAAGCCCTTCGAGCGCATGCGTGCTTTCTGTGCGCACCTTGAGCAGCATGCAGGTGTCGCCGGCGACCGAGTGGATCTCTTCCACTTCAGGGCATTCCTCGATCGCAAGCAGCGCCTGCGTCTTGCCCCAGCCGGTCGTGTCGACATGGACGAAGGCAAGCAGCGTCTTTCCGACCGCGTCCGGATCGATGAGCGCCGACACGCGGCGGATCGCGCCCGAACGCCGGAGCCGCTTCACCCGTTCATGGGCCGCCGGCGGCGAAAGTCCGACGCGTTCGCCAAGCTCGGCATAGCTCGTGGTCGCGTCCTCGACGAGGACGCCTAATAGTTTTCGGTCCATCGCGTCGAGGTCGCGCTCCGGCGGACGCTTCCGCCGAACGTCATCTGTATTTTGATCCATACCGAGAATTCCTCTTGTTGCTGAATTTCATTCTGCAAAAATGGAGGAATGACGAACATCAATCAACAAATTTCGCCAGATTCGATCGACAGGACCTCGATCGACAGGGCGCGCATCCCGCCCTTCGCCTATGTCCTGACCGTCTGCATCGGCGTCATCGGCTCCAACTCGCTGGCGCTCGGACCAATCGCGCCGGAGGTGGCGCGGAGCCTCGGCACGGATGTTCCATCGGTAATGGTCGCTTCGGCCGCCTTCGGACTGGGCACGGCCGTCAGCGCCATCTTCCTTGGCCGCTTCATCGACCGGTACGGCCCCCATCGCATTCTGGCTGCCGCGCTGTTGCTTCTGGCCGCCGGGCTCACCGGTAGCGCGCTTGCGCCCATGCTGGCGTTCCTGGTCGCCGCCCAACTCGTTGTCGGCGTCGCCACCGGCATTGCGCTTCCGTCGATCTACACGCTGGCCTCAGTGATCGCGCCGGCCGGACGGGAGAGCGAGACGATCGGCCTGGTGCTGACCGGCTGGACGCTCAGCATGGTGGCCGGCGTGCCGCTATCGGCAGCGATTGCTGACTTCGGAGGATGGCGCGCCGTTTACTTCGTCGTTGCCGTAGCCACACTGGTTGCTTGCGCTGCCGTCAGGCTCGCGCCGGTGCGGGAAGGACTGGCCGGCAAGACGACGTCGCCGCTCGCAGCGCTTGGCGTGCGTGGCGCCGGACCGCTGTTGATCGCCTGTGCCGCCTTCATGGCCGCCTTCTACGGCGTTTATGCCTATATCGGCGAACACCTGCACGCAGCGCTCGGGTTGCCCCTCAGCGCCAATGGCCTCGTGGCCGTTTCCTACGGCTTCGGCTTCGGTGCGGCGGCACTACTCGACCGGCTGATCGACCGCTTCGGCGCTGGCAGGTTGCTGCCTCTGATTTTTCTCGTCGTCGCCGGCGTCTATGCGGCGATGGCCGCCGTGAGTAGCTCCTACACGGCCATGCTGGTCGTCGTCTTTTTCTGGGGCCTTGCCAACCATTTCGGTCTCAACGTGCTGATCATGCGGCTGACGGGGCTCGATCCCACAAGGCGTGGCGCGATCATGGGGCTGAACAGCGGCGTCACCTATCTGTCGCTCTTTTTGGGAACGCTTGGTTTCGGCGTGGTTTATGGCGGGGCAGGTTTTTCCGCGCTGCCCTTGGCCGCGACCGGCCTGATGCTGGTCGCCGCCATCGCCGCAGCGCTCGCGCCGCGCTAGGTCCCCGCGATGTGAAAACGGCTACCCTTGGCGGGAAGCGGAAGGCGCGCGTTTCGCAGGCTTTTGGCGCGGCGCGGGGTCAATAAAGGCGCCAGGTTCGTTGAGGCTGCTTTCGTTCAGCCGCCGGGCAATCGCTTCCGCGCCGGCATCGGTTCCGGCGCGGGAATAAAGGTTGCCGCGCACCTGGATCGACGCGGCAAGCAGGCGGAACATTGCGACACTAAGTTCAGGCTCCGGCGCCTGGGGCGCCTGCCAGAAACCGTCGAGTGGCTGCTGGTCGGTCAGACCGGCAATATCGAAGACGGCAGTGCCGAGCACTTTGACCGGCCGCCCTTGCTTCAGGGCGTGCAATCCGGCCGTCGAATTCACCGTGACCATGCCGGCGCTCGCCTCGCCAAGCGTATCGAGATTTCCGCCGTCCAGGTAGAAGACGCGCCCTCTCAAGCCAAGCGCCGCTGCTCGCTGCTCGATGAAGCTGCGCCACGGGACCAGGTCGTTGTCGAGCGGATGCACCTTGAAGACCAGGCGTGCATTCGGCGCGGCAAAGGCGCCGAACGAGGTCAGGACGTCAGCGATTGCATCCTTCTGGCTGTGGAAGGGCGAATGCGCCCTGAGCTGAAAGTCGGTTTCGAGCTGAAGCGGATAGACGAAGTAGGGGGCATCGTCCGAAAGGAGCTGCGCAACGGTCGCCACCGCTTCCGCGTTGCGCCGCTTCTCGGAGAGCAGCCGGCGCACCCAGCCCGCGTATTCGGCGAGCGGATGGAAAATCCCGTGACGGCGGTAGTGCGGAAACAGGAACCAGAAAAAGACGTTCGGCAGATTGTAGAGCAGATCGTAGCTCGCATCGGCGAGGAACGTCTGGCTGTAGCGCTTGCGCCAGTCCGGCTCCGGCAGGTTTGACGCTGCCGAAAGGATCTGACCGGCGTCGTTCGGAAAATGGGAGTTCGACGACATGCCGTTGCGCTCGAGCGTCAGCCAGTCCGGCCGCAGATAGCCCATTTCGATAATGGCGACACTGACGCCGGCGCGATGGGCGACGGCAGTCGCTGCCTGGTGATAAGGCCGCTCTTCGCCAAGCAGCAGCATGTCGGTGACGCCGTGGGTGGCGATGAATGTCTCGAGATAGCCAGGCCAGGCGGCCGCCGTACCGCGATAGTTGAAGCCGCCCTTGCGGCGCCAGAAGATCTGGTCGCCGACGTTCAGATTGATCCTCAGGCAGCGGTGGCCGAGGGCTTCGAGCCGGTCGGCGATCTTGCGGAAGATCGGCGAGGAGGGGCCCTGCAGGAACAGGAAGACCCGCTGTCTCGGCCGTGCGGCCCCACCGGCCGATGTCGTCGAAGCGTTCTCCATCCGCAGACCGCCGCTAGCGCAGCGTAT
This sequence comes from Ensifer sp. Root558, assembly GCF_001427045.1. Classification (NCBI taxonomy): domain Bacteria; kingdom Pseudomonadati; phylum Pseudomonadota; class Alphaproteobacteria; order Hyphomicrobiales; family Rhizobiaceae; genus Ensifer; species Ensifer sp. Root558. The sequence goes on from NZ_LMGC01000012.1 coordinate 526,310, forward strand.
CCTTTCTCAGGTTCGCGTGGTTGAGAAGCGCCTCAATCAGGTTCCAGGCCTCGACGCTGCTCGGTTCGGCCGGCTTATGGGACGACCGCTTCGCCTTGGCGAGCGGCACGATCAGATAGTCGGTGCGCGGATCCGGGAAGGGGTCGGCGAAGGATTTGAGCAGCGGTGCGTGATCGCCGTAGAACACGAGCCAGACCGGACGGTCGAGCTTGTCGAGGTGTTCGCTCAATGTGTTGAGCGCCGCATCGGACTGCTCGAGGATGGCCAGATAGATGTCGACGGGATTGGTGAGGTCGCCGACGCGGCCCGGCTCCCATGGACCGTGATTGGCCATGGATGCGACGAAGATGAAGCCGCTTTCGTCTTCGGGCAGCTTCTCGCTTGCGTCGATCACCTTCGCCGCGAGCTTCTCGTCGGAGACGTAGGGTCCGTCTCGCTCTGGGCGATGGTCGAAACCGTCGAGCATCGTCAGCTTGGAGAAGCCGAGCTGCGGCATCGCCTTGTGCCTGAGGAAGAAGGTCCGGTCATAAGGATGGATGAAGTGGGTATTCCAGCCGGCACGCTTCAACTTTCCGGGCCAGACGACGTCGGCATAGTGCGATGCGCGCAGATAGGGATAGCTGGCGTCGACATGAATATCGTCGGGCACCAGGCCGCTGATCACGGCGAATTCGGTGCGCAGCGTATAGCCGCCTTCGAACACGCTGCTGAGCCGGCCCCACTGAACCGCCTCGCGCCGCAGCCGGTCGAGCGTCGGCAGTTTCAGCGTATCGACGCCGAAGTGCCGCATGTCGATGAAGGATTCCGATTGCCAGACGACGATCAGCGGCGAGCCGTCGTCACCGATCAGATCCTGCACGGCGGCCCGGACGATCTTGGAGAGATCCGCGACGATCTTTTCGCGACGCACACCGAGCCAGATGATGAAACGGAAGACGACCGAGCCGAAGGTACCGAAGCGCACCGTGTTCATCTTGACGTCGAGGACCTTGAGCAGCCGCTGTACCAGCGCGGCCGTCGGGCGGTTCACCGGGCCGTAGAAGAGCAGGAGCCAGGGACCATAGGCGATGCCGAGCATCACGAGGATCCAGAAGGCCTTCCCCCGGTCCGGCAGAATCGCCGGCTCGAAGTACATGTAGAGGCCGGAAACGCCAAAGACGTAGAGGAAGGCGACGGTCCAGAAGACGACGTTCAGTGAGCTCGCATAGAAGATCGTCTTGTACTTGAACACGTCGACGACCAGCGCGATGTCGGAAAAGATCAGCGGTTCACGGATGAACTTGAACTTGGCGCGGGAAATGCCGGTGAAGATGATGAAGAAGCTCATCGTGCCCGCCGCCGCATAGAGCGGACGCCAGGATCCGGCGAAGAAACCGGCAAAGACCAGAGCGATGACAGGTAGGCGGGCAAGCACGTCGATCACGTCCTGCGTGCGTCCGAAAGGCGAAGGATTGGCGCGCCGCTCCCGCTTCGGCAGGGCGAAACGGTCGGTGAAGAAGATCACCGCGCAGGACAGCAGATAACAACTAAGCGTCAGTGTTATCGGATAGTCGTGCAGCTGAAAGGGAAGCAACGCCAAGCGGAAACCTTCATGTCTTCATGCCGGCCGATGCCGCTTTATGCGGCACAGCGTCCGCCCGACACTTAGATCTTATCGATGCTAGGTACAAGCACCGTCAGGTCCGGTGCTCGGACACTCCACGATTATGCGTCGCCGTGTTGCCGCACCGCACAATCGCCCGGTCGAACCACCAGTTGAGCAGGGGACGAACGGCGGGAGCGAAGCGTCCAAGTAGAAACAATGTCGTGCCGAAATAGACTTCGAACCGGCCGCGGTCGGTTCCCTTGACGATCCGCTTGGCCACCGCTTCGGCCGGCCAGGGCCGGACCGTGCCCATGATCGTGGCCGCTTCCGGCGGTCGCGCCGCCAGCTCGCGCTGAAACTGCGGCGTTTCCGTATCCGGCGGAAAACAGACGGAGACACTGACGCCGTGCGGACGGGCTTCTGAACGCAGCGCCTGGGCGAAGCCGTGCACGGCGAACTTGGAGGCGCAATAGGCCGAATAACCATAGATGCCGAGTAGCCCTGCGCCGGACGAGATCATCATAATCCGGCCCCGCCGGCGCCGCTTCATGCTGTCATAGACCGCCCGGACCGCATGCACCGTGCCGGAGAAGTTGGTGTCCATCTGCTGCCGGAACGAGGCGCTGTCGAGCTCCTCGAACCGGCCGGGTTCGACGATGCCGGCCGATGCCACCAGGATGTCGCAGGGGCCGAAGGCCTGTTCGCACCGACGAATGGCCGCTTCGACGTCGCTTTCCACCGCGACGTCGGCGGCCTCGATCCGGATGCTGTCGGCGTTCGCCCCACTGGATGCGATAAGTTTTGCCTGCGCGCCTTCCAGGAGGCCACGGGAGCGGGCAATCAGCGAGAGGCGCGCCCCGCGCGCCGCGTAGATCGATGCGACCGCAAATCCGATACCGCTCGAGCCACCGGTAATGATCACATGCGCCATGCTGGTATTCCGCTCCAGAGTTCGGGAGAGTGCGAAGCGGCTCTGCTTCCGCGACCACCTGACCCGGCAGCAAATGCGATCGGGTCAGCGCGCCGAGAGCGCTTTCATCATCTGGTCGATGTCGATGCCGCCAAGGCCGAAGTTGCGTTCGGTAAGGTCGGCCAGACGCTCGGCCGTGAGTGTTACCGTGCGCCGGATCTGCTCTTCCGTGTGGTCGCTGGTGATGAAGAAGCGCAGCCGAGCCAGGCCTTCCGGGACCGCCGGGTGGATGATCGGCAGCGCATTGACCCCTTCGGCAAGCAGGTCGTTCGACAGCTGCACCGCACGCAGGGAATCGCCAACCAGAACCGGAACCACGGAAAATCCGCTGCTGAGGCCGGTGTCGAGCCCCGCTTCCTTGGCAAGCTTGAGGAAGAGCGCGCCGTTGCGGCGCAGCGCCGCCGTGCGCGTCGGCTCCCGTTCCAGCACCTCCAGGCTTGTGGTTGCCGCGGCCGCCAGAACCGGCGCAAGGCCGACGCTGTAGACGAAGCCGCCGGCCGATGCCTTCAGCACCTCGACCAGCGCTTCGCTGCCGGCGATGTAGCCGCCGCAGCTCGACGTGGTCTTGGAGAGCGTGCCCATCCAGATGTCGATCTCGCGGGGATCGACGCCGAAATGCTCTGCAAGCCCGCGGCCGGTCTTGCCGAGAACGCCGAGCGAATGCGCTTCGTCGACCATCAGCCAGAAGCCATATTCGGCCCGGAGCTTCAGAAGCGCCGGCAGGTCGGCGACGTCGCCGTCCATCGAGTAGATGCCCTCGACGATGACCATGATGCGGCGATAGTCGCCGGCGACCGTGCGCAGCACGTGTTCGAGGTCGGCGACGTCATTGTGCTTGAACAGGCGTCGTGTCGCGCCCGAGAGCTTGACGCCGGCAAGGGCGCTGTTGTGGATGAACTCGTCGTGGACGACGAGGTCCTTCGGTCCCATCAGGCAGCTGATGGCGGCGACATTGGTGAGATAGCCGCTGACGAAACAGACGGCGGCATCGACGCCATAGAAGTCGGCGATCTTCTCTTCCAGCGCCACATGCACCGGACGCTCGCCGGCGACGAGGCGGCTCGCCGAGGCGGAAATGCCGAAGGTGCCGATGGTATCGCGTGCCCGCGCAAGCACCTCCGCATGGCGATTGAGGCCAAGATAGTCATAGGAGGCGAAGTTGATCAGCTTGCGGCCATCGATGACGGTGGTCGCGCCGGCGGCCGTCTGATGGGCACGATAGAACGGATTGGCGATGCCGAGCTGTTCGCTTGCAAACTTCTGCGTCATCACCTGCTTGTATTCCGGCAGGTCTTCGAAACGGGCCTGCTGCCGGCGCGCCGGCGGCGGCATCTCCCGCTCCGAGCGCGCCATGCGGTTGCGCTCGGAGGATTGATGCGTGTTTCTCATCCGGTCCAGCAGGTTCTCTTTGAGGCTGCTGGTCATCTTGGATGCGCCTGGACCGTTTCCGTTCGTGCTCATTGGCCTTGTGCTTTTTCCTTCGCCGTTCCGACGTGCCGCTGCGCAAGTTCGCTGACAATCTTGTCGTCGGCGGGCTCGGCATCGTCGCTCTGGTCGCGCTTGCTCACCTTCTCATAGAGCTTGCGGGCGACATCGCCAACCGTCGTGTTGTCGGCGACGCCGCTGAGCGGCATGTCGAAGCCGGTGTTCTGCTGGAAGCTCATGCCGAGTTCGACGGCCATGAGGCTGTCGAGCCCGATTTCCTTCAGAACCTTGCTGCGCGTGACCGTATCCTTCGATACGCGCAGGATTGCGGCGATTTCGCCGGCGACGAGGTCGAAGAGAATGTCTTCGGCTTCCTGCGGCGACTTGCCCTCGATCATCACGACGAGGTCCATCTTGGTGCCTTCGCCGCCCGTCGCATGCTGGTCGGCGCTGCGCAGGATGACTTCGAAGAGCGCGTTCTTGGCGACAGGCAGATTGCGTGCCGCCGACCAGTCGATCTCCGAGATCATCACGGTTGCCGCATCGACGGTGCCCGGATCGAAGGCCAGGTGGCTCTCGACCATGTCGAGTGCCGTCTGCGCCTTCAGCGCGGTCTTGCCGATGCGCTTGGCGAGGATGTCGTTCACATCCGTGTTCTGGACCAGATAGCCCCTGTCGGCGATGGCGCCGAACCCGACGGCGAGACCCGCAAGGCCGCGTGCGCGACGGGCGCGGGCGAGACCTTCGAGATAGCCGTTGGCTGCGACGTAATTCGCCTGTCCGGGGTTGCCGACGAGTGTCGTCGCCGATGAGAACAGGATGAAGTTGTCGATCTTGTCGTTGCTGGTCAGTTGATCGAGAACCGCGGCACCCTTGGCCTTGGTGTCGATGACCGGCCGGTTTCGCTCGCGGTTGAGGTTGCTGATCAGCGCGTCGTCGAGCACCATCGCGGCATGGACGATCGAGCGCAGCGGTGCCACGGCGCGCAACGTCTTGAGCAGGCGCTCCGTCGCTGCCGGATCGGTGACGTCGCAGGCATGAACCGTGGCGGATACGCCAGCCTTCGTCCAAGCTTCGATCATTGCCGTCGTTTCGGCGTCCGCCAGGCCGCGGCGTGAGCAGAGCGCGACCTTCGTCGCACCCTTTTCGACGAGCCAGTTGGCGGCAGCCAGGCCGAAACCGCCGATGCCGCCGACGACGAGATGCATGCCGTTCGGATCGACCTTCATGCCGCCATGCGGACGCTTGGCAACGCGATGCGTGCCGGCGACCGGAGGAAGCACGACGATTTTGCCGATATGCCCGGCATTCTGCATCAGTCGGAAGGCGTTGCCGATCTCGTCGAAGTCGAAGGCGCGATAGGGAAGCGGCGTCAGCTTGCCGTCTTCGAACAGCGCACCGATCTCGGTGAAGATCCGCTTGGTCAGCTTCGGCTGATTGACCAGCAACTGGTCGGCGTCGATGCCGAAATAGCTGACATTGCGGCGGAACGGCCGAAGGCCGATCTTGCTGTCGGCGTAATAGTCGCGCTTGCCAAGCTCAAGGAAGCGGCCAAAGGGCTTCACCAGCGCCAGGCTCTGCTCCATGGCCTCGGCGAACAGCGAGTTGAGCACGAGATCGACGCCTTCACCGCCCGTCACGGCGCGAACGTCGTTGACGAAATCGAGCGAACGGGAATCGAAGACGTGATCGGCACCCAGCATCGACAGGAAGCGACGCTTCTCGCGCGATCCTGCCGTGGCGATGATCCTGGCGCCCTTCAGCTTTGCGACCTGCAGCGCGGCAAGGCCGACGCCGCCGGCGGCGCCATGGATGAGGATCGTTTCGTCAGGCTGGATCCGTCCAAGCTCGACCATCGCGTAATAGGCAGTCAGGAACGCGACCGGAACCGTCGCCGCGGCGACGGGGCTGACCGATTGCGGCAACCTGGCGACGCCGGCGCGCGAAACGACCGCGTGGGTCGAGAAGGCGGAGGATGCAATCGCCATGACGGCATCGCCCACGGCGAGGTCATCGACGCCGTCGCCGACCGCGACCACGTGGCCGGAAAGCTCCATGCCGATCGTCGCGCCTGCGAAGCCGTCTTCGAGCGCCTCTTCCGGCAGAAGGCCCATCGCCCACATTACGTCGCGGAAGTTGAGGCCGGTGGCTGCGACCGCGACGACGACTTCACCCGGGCCTGCCGAGGGGATGTCGCTTTCTTCCCAGACGATGCTGCCCACCTGAGAGCTGACGCGCTGGCGGATGGTTGCAGCCTTGAAGTCAGCCGTTGCCGCGTGCCCATTGTCGACTGGGCCAGGCACGGCGCGGATCTCCGAAAGCGCAGCGCCAGCTTCGCCTTCGAGCAGCCATTCGCGGTTTACTCCCATCGCGCCAAGCAGCGGCAATGCCGCAGCCATCTGAGCATCCGTCGTCGGCGAACCGTCGATGTCGAGCGAGTGGACGTCGAGGAACTCGTATTCGTTCTGAAGCACGCGTGCGAAAGCCCAGAGGCCGGCATTGACGCCGTCGCTTGCGACCGCCTCGCCGACCGTCCGGCTGGCGATCGGTGCGCCGCCGGGCGCGACAAGCAGGAGACGGGGCCGTTTGTCCTCCGCTGGCTCCGCACCGCCGATATGCTGGCGCAATGCTTCGGCAAACGTGCCGAGCGCGAGGATCTGTGTTTGTAGAGAGGCGGAATCGTCGGTGCGCGACGCGGCCGCCGGCAAGGCAAGGAAGACTGCCCGAAGCGGTTGGCCCCCCAGCGTCTCGAAGGCTGGCAGGAGCGCGGCCTTGTCCGCAGCCGCATCGCCGGTCAGGCTGACACGAATGGCTGAATCAGAGGGCTCGCGCTGCTCGCGCCCCGCGATCTCCAGCAGGAGGTGGGGGACGGATGCCGGCACCGCCGCGTCTGCGGCAGCAGTTGCTGCGCCACGCGCTTCGAGCAGGATGACGTTGCCGCTTGCACATTCGCGGTCGGCAATGTCGGTGTCCCGCAGGTCGAGATCGTCGAGGCATTTCTGCCAGTGCGGCGCCGCCGCGAGGTTGCCGATCGGAAACTCCGCCGTCTGGCTGCGCGCGAACCAGCCCTCGGACAGGCCAAGCGCGAAGTCGTTGAACAGCGATGGCGCGCTGACCGCGGCAATCAGCCCACCCGTAGGGCGCAGTGCCGTGCGCAACGCTGTGCGAACCGCCACATCGTCCTCGATCAGGCCGTAGAACGCGTCGGACGCGCTGACAGCAAGATCGAAGGCCGCAAGCGTCGCGAGTTCGCCCTTCTTGAGGATGTGTACATGGGCGTCGTTTTCGAAGGCCAGCTCAAGGCCGCGCTGGGCGTTATCGCGTGCTTCGAACACGGTGAGGCTTGCACCATGCTTTTCGGCAAGAGTGGCCAGACGCTTAGTGAAACCGGCGGATACGCTGCCGAGTTCGACGATGCGCAGGCGCGCTCCGGCGGACTGTGCCGACAGCGCCGTTTCGACAGCCTCCAGCACGAAGGCCATGCGCTGGCGGCTTGCCTCCGAATGAACCGCCTGATGGTCGATCGTGGCGTCGCTGATGAAGCTCGATCCCGAGGCCGCTTCGTCGCCCGCATGCAAGGCATCGATGCGGGCAAGGGCTTCCGCATAGGCGTTGTTGATCAGCACGGCCTCGACGGCGCGGTCAGGCCGCTCGCCGTAAAGTTCGCTCAGAATTTCAGGCACGCTCGGCAGGTTGAATTCCTGCGCGACGGTCCACACACCATCCTTGTGCTCACAGAGCCCGGCATCTTCGAGCACGTAGAGGCAGCTCGTCAGAAAACACTGGAAGGCGAAATCGCCAGGCAGATTGCCGCCCTGGATCGTGGAACGCCCCTTACCGAGCTTGAGGGCGATCTCCTGGCAGGCGCGGTAGATCGCGGCATTGAAGAGCAGCGTCGCATTGTCGACACCAGCCTCGCCGGCGGCCGGCATTGCGATCGATACCGGCGCAAGGCTGTTGCGCAGAAGGCTTGGCAGGGCGGCTTCCGATTGTACTGCCTCGTAGTGGAAGGACAGCGCATCGAGCGTCTTGTGCTTGCGCAGATAGGTGCGGCGGAAACGGCAATCCTCGAAATGCGCGATCGGCTCGCCCGACTGGCCGAAGAAGTGGAACTTCGCCTTGATCGAATTGGTGCTGACGCGTTCAATTTCGATCATCGCGCGCGCGATCGGCAGGCCGCCATTGACGACACGAACCGAACCGAAGCGGACGGGAATATAGGGTGCGCCGCTCTTGTCGCCAGTGAATCGGTCGAAGAGCGCCACCAGCCCGTGGAAGGTCGCATCGACCGAGATCGGGTTCAGGGCATAGCTGACCAGCGGGTGTCCGGTGGCTTCGGCCGTCTTCAGCTCGACATCGACCAGGCGGTCGCCATAGGCAACCGCTTTTGCGAGCAGCTGGAAGCGAGGACCGTAGTCGAGGCCGAATTGCCGCGCCGTCTCATAGGCGCGACCCGGTGCCACCGTTGCCGTCTTGGCGAGGCCTGCGAGCGACGGATAGGCGCGGTCCCCGGCCGGCAGCGGCTTGCGGCAGCGGGCAACCGCGTGCACGGCCCAGTCGTCTTCCGACAGCCGTTCACGCGAGCGGATTTCGAGGTCGCCGGTCTCTGGCGAAAGGACGGTCGACAGCTCCATGATTTTTGTGTCGCTGAGTTCCAGCGGCCGGACGATTTCGAGATTGGTGATCTCGACTTCTTCGCTGCCATAGAACTGCTGTGCCGCAGCAACGGCGATCTCGATGAAGCCGCTGCCCGGCAGGATCGCCTTGCCGTCCACCACGTGTTCGGCAAGATCCGGGAAGAGATGGGCGTCGATATGGTTTTTCCAGCTGCCGCTGTTCGGATCGCTGCGCCAGCCGGTCAGGCGGTATGGTCTGGCAATCCGGCCGAACAGGTCGGTGGCATCAGTTGTTGCCGCCGGGCGCAGTTCGACGGGCTCGAAGGGCAGGCTTGGCAGGGCGATCGATGCATTGCGCTTGCCGAATACCCGGGTCGTATCCACGACGGCGCCGTGCGCAACGGCACGTGCCATCGCGGCCGAGATCGGATCCTGGCCGCTTTCGGCGACGTCTCTGAGCAGCGTGGGCACCACCATGCAGGGGGCTGCTGCCTGCTTGATCGTCTCCTTGACGTAGGACGACAGGATCGGGCGCGGCGAAATCTCGATGAACAGGCGGCAGCCCATTTCGATCGCGGCTTCCGCAGCCGCCTGGAAGCGGACCGGCTCGCGAACGTTCTTCCACCAGTATTCCGGATCGAGCTGCGTGCCCTCGAGCGCGGCACCCGTGACCGTCGAAAGGTAGGCGAGTTCGGTGCGGCGCGGTGCGATATCGGGGATGTCCGAGAGGAAGGCATCCTTCGCCCGATCGATGATCGGATGATGGAACGGATAGTTGATGTCGAGGATCTGGACCGGGATCTTCGCCTTGCGGGCGGCATCGCGGAAGGCCGAGATCTGGTCGGCCGGGCCCGAGATCGTCACGGAATTATGCGCGTTGACCGCAGCAACGCAGAGTTCGTCAAGACCGCGAGCCTCGGCAAAGGCGCGAGCAGCCTCTTCACCGAGCATGACGGCCGCCATCGTGCCGTGGCCGGCAAGCAGGTCCTGATGCAGCGAACGTTTCGCAACGATCGAAACGGCATCGACGAGCGACAGCGCGCCGGCCGCGTAGGCGGCGGCGATTTCGCCGACAGAGTGACCGAAGACGGCGACCGGCTTGATGCCCATGGCAACCAGCGAATCCGACAGGGCGGCCTGCACCGCAAACAGCAGCGGCTGGGCGATCTTGGTGTCGGCAAGCTTCTTGTCGAGATCAGGATCGGTCAGGAGATCGGTGAGCGCGATATCCGAATGGAACTTGAACAGCGCGCTGACCGAGGTGAAACACTGGCGGAAATGCAGGTTTTCGCGGAAGGCTTCCACACCCATGCCGGCCCATTGCGAGCCGTTGCCGGAGAACACGAACGCGACCTTGGCGTCGCGAACGACGGCCTCGCCCACCTCACCGATATCCGAGCCGGGCTTTTCCAGGTGGCTGGCGATCGCACGGACGATATCTTCGGGCTGGTCGCTGCGAGCGGCAAACCGATGGCGCATATGGGTGCGGTTGGCACCCGATGCGGCGATCATCGCACGGGCTTCACTCTTGGAAGCATGCGCGAAAGCGGTCTTGTAATCCTTGAGAAGGGCTTCCAGGCTCGACTGCGTATGAGCGCTTGCGAGGAACACATGTCCCGAAGACGACGGGTTTGCGGCCTTTTCATCGGCGGCCGGTTCCGGGTCGCTGATAACGACGTGCGCATTGGCGCCGCCGAAGCCGAACGAGTTGATGCCGGCAAGGCGCGCGCGCTTGCCGCGCAGAAGCTCGATCGGGTTTGCCGTGACGCGGACGTTCAGACCATCGAAGTCGATATGCTCGTTTGGCGTGTCGAAATGCAGCGAAGCCGGCAGGTAGTTGTTCTCAAGCGCCATCATGGCCTTCAGCATGCCGAAGAGGCCGGAGGCGGGTTCCGTATGGCCGATGTTCGACTTGATCGAGCCGATCGGCACAGGCGCCCGGCGCTTGGCGCCGATGACCGTTCCGATCGACCAGACTTCCGCCGGGTCGCCGACCTTGGTGCCGGTACCGTGGCCTTCGACGAAGGCCACCTGATTGGCGTCGATGCCGTTTCCTTCGTAGATCGCTCTCAGCAGGTTGGCCTGGGCTTCGCGCGACGGCAGCGAAATGCCGTTGGTGCGGCCGGCCGAATTCACGCCGGTCGCGACGATGCGCGCATAGCTGCGGTCTTTCTCGCGGCGCGCCCGGTCGGAACGGCGCAGCACGAAGACCACGCCGCCTTCGGCGCGCACGTAGCCGGCGCCGTCGTTGTCATAGGCGCGGCAGAGGCCTTCCGGCGACAGCATGCGTGCCTGGGCGAAGCCGACGAAGGGCAGGGGGTGGGCAAGGATGTTGACGCCGCCGACGATCGCCGTGTCGATCTCCCCGGCGTTGAGCGCCCGCATCGCCTGGTCGAGGGCGACCAGCGAGGAGGAACAGGCGGTGTCGACCGTCATGCTCGGGCCGCTGAGGCCGAAGATGTGCGAGATGCGGTTGGAGACGATCGACAGGGTGTTGCCGGTCATGAAGTACGGGCCAGCCGCGGCCGGATCCTCGACCGTCAGGTTGGCGTGGTCGAGGCTCGATGCGCCGATATAGACACCGACGTTTTCGCCGTGCAGCGACGTCGCCGAGATGTTGGCGTCTTCAAGCGCCCGCCAGGCGAGCTGGAGCAGCACGCGCTGCTGCGGGTCCATATACATGGCCTCGCGCTGCGACATGCCGAAGACGGCCGGATCGAAATCATAGAGTTGATCCAGCACGCCGGCCGCGAAGGAATAGGTCTTCCCCTGCGTGCCCATGACGGGATGCCAGAATCGCGCCACGTCCCAGCGATCCGATGGAATGCTGGTGACGGTGCACTTGCCCTGACGTAGAAGTTTGAACAACGCCGAGGGCGATTCTGCTCCAGGGGCGAGGCATGCACGCCCAATAATCTCAACAGCCATGTATGATCGAACGCTCTAAAATGCCGTTAAAGTTGCACCTGCGATTGCGCGGCGGAAGTTGAAATGCAATCGCCAATCGTCATGCTTGCGGGCTATCCCCAGCTATATTCGTTCCGCCTCATTAGTCAGCTTTTAACTTAAAGTCCCTAGCTTTCAACCCCAAAGACTGAAGATATACACGCTGTCAACGCCAGTCCAAGTCGGATTGGGCGACAAACCACGCTCAAGGTATCGAAGGTATGACCAGAAAGACGCGGGCTCAAATAAATTGCCCGTCTTGGTCTTGAGGTGACTTGTTGTGGGACGGCGATTGTGCTTTTCAGAGACCGGCGAAATTCCCTGCCGGGGGATGATGCGGCGCGGAACCATGAGCAAAATCATGGCTGTGCCGAATGTGGAGTGTCGTAGTTGAAACGAGTCAGTGCCCTTCTGCTTTGTTCCGCCCTCGTCGGGTGCCAGGCTGTGCCTGGTGAAGGGCCGCTGGCCGGAGCGATCGTCAAGGACGCCGGCCAGTCAGGCGCCGAGATCGGCCGCCAGAATGCAACGGTTTTCGACATCGTCGATGTGGACGGACGCTCCGCGCGTCTCGTTTCCGATTATGTCTCCTCGACGCTTAATCGCCGTTTCGGCATTGGCGGCGGTGTTGGCCGCGTCGTCATCGGCGTTGGCGACCAGCTTAAGGTCTCGATCTTCGAAGCCGGCAGCGACGGCTTGTTCTCGACGCAGGACTCCAAGCAGACGAGCATCGATCTCGTCGTTCAGCCGGATGGCAAGGCTGCCATCCCCTATGTCGGCCCGGTCAAGTTTGCCGGCCTGACACTGGAGCAGGCGCGCCAGGAAATTCTGGAAGCGCTGAAGCAGAAGGCGGTTGAGCCCGACGTCATCGTCACGAGCATGAGCACCGCCTCGCGTAACGTTACGGTTTCGGGTGCCGTCGGCAAATCGTCGGTGGTGCCGCTGAGCCTCGTCGACGAAACGATCAACGAGGTGATCGCCAAGGCCGGCGGCCCGGTCGCGCAGCCCTACGAGACCTTCGTCACATTGGTGCGCGGCAAGAAGACCGGAACGGTTCTCCTGAAGTCGATCATCGAGAACCCGTCGGAAAATATCCACGTCAAGCCGGGCGACCAGATCTTCGTGACGCGCGATCCGCGCCGCTTCACGATCCTCGGTGCGGTCAAGGCCAACCAGCGCGTCGAATTCGGCGCCAACGATCTCAATCTGCTCGAGGCGATGGGCCTTGCGGGCGGTGGCTCGGACTACACGCTCGACATGAAGGGCTATTTCATCTTCCGTTACGAAGAGCCTGATGTGGTCATGAGCCTGCTCGGTCAGCAGCGTTTCAACGAAATGCTGCGTAAGGGCATGAAGACCGACAGCGTGGGGCGCTACCCGATCGTCTACCGCTTTGACATGAGCAAGCCGGACAGCCTGATTGTCGGCCAGACCTTCCCGGTCAAGAACCGCGACGTCATCTATGCCTCGCGTCACCCGTCGGTCGATTTCTCGAAGTTCCTGAACTTCGTCGCCCAGCCGGTCGGCATCGCCAATTCCGGCTTCTCGATCGCAGATAACATCAACAATCTCGGAAACTGATCGTTTTCGATCGCATTTGTTCGAGGGCGTCGGCCATGGCCGACGCCCTTTTTGCTTATCTGCCCTTCCGATCTCGGAAGCCTGCGGAACTGGCTTGTCGTCGCTCAAATTCTGTGATTGATCTTGGACTTAAATCGATTTTGGTGATCGATAAGCAGTTGATCGTCCAGAGGTGAATGATGGCGGATAAAGCGTTGATCGTCGTGGATGTGCAGAACGATTTCTGCCCGGGCGGAGCGCTTGGTGTTGCGGGCGGCGACGAGATCGTGCCGATGATTAACGGGCTGATCGGCCGCTTCGAGCATGTGGTTCTGACCCAGGATTGGCATCCGGCCGGCCACTCCAGCTTTGCCTCCAGCCATCCCGGCAAAAATCCCTTCGAAATGATCGCCATGCCCTATGGCGCGCAGACGCTCTGGCCGGATCATTGCGTGCAGGGCAGCGCCGGCGCCGATTTCCATCCGGCGCTCGAATGGACCCGCGCCGAACTTTTGATCCGCAAGGGTTTCCGCGCGCAAATCGACAGCTATTCCGCCTTCTTTGAAAACGACCGCCGGACGCCGACCGGCCTTTCCGGCTATCTCAGGGACCGCGGTATCAAAAAGGTGACGCTCTGCGGGCTCGCGACCGATTTCTGCGTCGCCTTCTCCGCGCTCGACGCGGTGGCGCAGGGATTCTCGACCACGGTCGTTCTCGATGCCTGTCGGGGCATCGACCTCAACGGCTCGCTTCATGCCATGGTGACGCGTATGCGTGATGCCGGCGTCGAGCTGAACTAGCCGAGATGATCTAGCCTCGCCCAAGAGGAAGGAGCAATTTCACCGATGACGAAGACCGATATCGCCAGGCGCGTCTACAATCATGCCTGGAAACTCGACCCGATCGTACGCAGCCTGCTGGACACGGATTTCTACAAGCTCCTGATGCTGCAGATGATCTGGCAGCTCTATCCGGATGTCGATGCGACCTTCTCGCTGATCAACCGCACGAAGACGGTGCGGCTCGCCGACGAGATCGACGAGCAGGAACTGCGCGAGCAGCTCGATCACGCACGCGAACTGCGTTTCTCCAAGAAGGAAATGATCTGGCTTGCGGGTAATACCTTCTATGGCCGCAAGCAGATCTTCTCGCCGGAGTTTCTCGCCTGGCTCGCCAAGTTCCGCCTGCCGGATTATGAGCTGAAACGCAGCGATGGCCAGTTCGAGCTGACCTTCCGCGGCCGCTGGGCGGAGACCACCATGTGGGAGATCCCGGCGCTGGCGATCATCAACGAGCTGCGCTCGCGCTCGGCGATGAAGGGCCTCGGTCCCTTTACCCTCGATGTGCTCTATGCCCGCGCCAAGGCCAAGATGTGGTCCAAAGTCGAGCGGCTGCGGCAGTACCCTAACCTCAGGATCTCCGATTTCGGCACGCGCCGCCGCCACAGCTTCCTTTGGCAGCGCTGGTGCGTCGAGGCGTTGAAGGAAGGGATTGGCAGTTCGTTCTCCGGGACCAGCAATGTCTTGCTCGCGATGGACAACGATCTGGAGGCGCTTGGTACCAACGCACACGAATTGCCGATGGTGGCCGCGGCCCTTGCCCGCAACGACAAGGAACTGGCCGCCGCCCCCTACAAGGTGCTGCAGGACTGGAACCAACTCTATGGCGGCAATCTCCTGATCGTGCTGCCCGATGCCTTCGGCACAGCGGCGTTCCTGCGCGACGCGCCGAAATGGGTGGCGGACTGGACGGGCTTTCGGCCGGACAGCGCGCCGCCGATCGAAGGTGGCGAAAAAATCGTCGCCTGGTGGAAGAAGATGGGACGGGATCCCCGGGAAAAGCTGCTGATCTTCTCCGATGGTCTCGACGTCGACACGATCATCGAGACGTACCGCCACTTCGAGGGGCGCGTGCGCATGAGCTTCGGCTGGGGCACCAACCTCACCAATGATTTTGCCGGTTGCGCGCCGACGGAAATCAGCGGCCTCAGTCCGATCTCGATCGTCTGCAAGGTCAGCGAGGCGGATGGCCGGCCGGCTGTAAAACTCTCCGACAATCCGCGCAAGGCGACCGGTGACCCGGCCGAGGTCGAGCGCTACCTCAAGTTCTTTGGCTCGCAGGATTTCGTTGAGCAGGCGGTTAAGGTCTGACCGCCAAGTAACGCCTAAGTCAAACGACGCCGCGTGCTCAGCGATCTTGCAAAAAAAGAAACCGGCAGGAGCCGGTTTCAAAAGGGGATCAAAGATGTTGCGATTGTCCATCATCGCAATATCAAATCTGGCAGTGGAATCTTAAGGTTGCGTTAATCTGCCAACCTGCCGTTGCATTTTGCTTCTCTAGAATACGAACATGTAGAGAAGGATGATGACGATGAGCGGCACGCCCATAAGCCAGAGAACGATACCTTTCATTGAGAAGCCTCCGCGTTGCTGCCTTTGAAACGATAACGCAGCATCGGGAAATACGTTCCGGGTGTCAGCGAGGCAGGCTCTTGTTTCAGTTTATCGCCAGTAGCCTCGCTTCGCCCTTGTTCAAGAAGTAGGCCTTGTCGAAAAGCCGGAGATCGACGGGGTTCGGCATCCGGATATCGTCCAGGTCCGGAAGTGGTTTCACGGCGGCTTCGAAGGATCGATCGATCTGCGAGATGAAGATGATGATCAGCCCGCGTTGCCGCGCGAATGCCCTCAATTTGCGCACCTGATCGCCAAGAGCGGGATTGTCACGTCGCTGATCGAGAAGCTGGAGGTAATCGACGACCACCAGCGTGCCGGGATCGGCCTTGGACAGCTTGCCGACGATATGGTCGGCGCTGATCGTGTCGGAGCAATCGATCTCGAACAGCGGGGCAAACCGGCCATGGTCGGCCCCGATGGCCGCAAAACGCTCGATGACGTCCGTCACGGTATATTCCAGTGTGAAGAAGTAGGCGCGATGGCCGGCCCTCATCGCCTCTACGGCAAGCTCGAGGCTCTTCAGCGTCTTGCCCTGGCCGGGGCGTGCGCCGAGGACCACGAGATCTCCGGGAGCGAGCTGGGCAAGCATACTCGCCGCGGTGCCGGCAGTCGTTTGTCGTGCCGCAAGCAGGCTCCAAGTGGAGTAGCCCTCCTGAACGGCAATGCGATCAAGTGCTTCATGGAGCGGGATGGCTTCTTCACGGCACAGGCGTTTCGCCCTGCGTTTCAAATGGTAGATCGGTGCAGTCAGTTTCATCGGCAACCTCCTGGTACGAGCGATCGTCGCAGTCCCTCCTTGTGCGCATTGCCCCAACAGTCGGTTCGATGATGAGAGTGCCCGGTATGGAATCTACTTTCCCGATCGGAGGGGGGAGGCGTGGGCGCGCCCGAATCGCAGCATAACGCAGATGGCAGCAGGCGAAAATTGCATCCGATGAGAAATTCTGCGGCCTGGCGCGCGTCTTTCGCGGCGCCCTAGATCCTGCTCGTTTGGGGCGATAGGACAGGCGAAAACATTCGCAGACCGCAAAAGCACGCGGTGCTACGAGCGAGTATCAATTTGATTTCTTTAAGAGAAAACTGGTGCTGCTAGAGAGATTTGAACTCTCGGCCTCTCCCTTACCAAGGGAGTGCTCTACCCCTGAGCTATAGCAGCATCTCGCGGCCGGTTCGTGTGTCAGCCGCATCAAGCGAGGGGGCTATTGCCATAGCTCAGCGGCGAGTGCAAGCCGCAATTCGAAGTTTTTCGCGAAGAGCTGTGAGAAAAGTCACCGGCGCTTCCGAAGACCCTGGTTTTGCGCTATGGCATGGGCATGCAAACAGACGACGAAGAAGGCGGCAAAGCGGTGCCTCCGCCTGACGAACGGCAGGCGGATGGCAAGGTGCGCCAGAAAAAGATAAAGGATACGACCGAGGCGGACCTGAAAAAGGCGCGTCTTGCCAGGAACTTGCGCGACAACCTCATGCGCCGCAAGCAGCAGATGCGGGCGCGCCGATCTGGCGCTGCCGATGACGTCAGCGGTCTTCCTGCCGCAAAAACGGACGAATCCCAAGATTAGTACGGGCAGGAAGCGGCATCGCCGCTTCGTTCTCAATTTGCCGGTGGCATCTCCATCGGCGTTCGATTGCACAGGTTCGTAAATCGGGACCGATCGCGGGGGAAGCCGTGCAGCGACCTAAATGTTACAGCGCCAGGCGTCCGAAGGGATGCGCGGCGTTCAAGGCACTTCTAATTTCGCGGCGTCTCCACTAAAGAGGCGCCTTCAGACAACATCGGATTATTTTGGAAAGGCGGGCCAAGCCCGTTCGAGAGGCCTCATGGATCGCATCAGGATTGTAGGCGGCAACAAGCTCAACGGCGTCATCCCGATTTCGGGCGCCAAGAATGCGGCCCTGCCGCTGATGATTGCGTCGCTTCTGACCGACGACACGCTGACGCTCGAAAACGTGCCGCATCTGGCCGACGTCGAGCAACTGATCCGTATCCTCGGCAACCATGGCGCGGATATCTCCGTCAACGGTCGCCGCGAGCGCCAGGGCGAGAGCTACGCCCGCACCATCCATTTCACCTGCCGCAACATCGTCGACACGACCGCCCCTTACGAGTTGGTCTCGAAGATGCGCGCGAGCTTCTGGGTTATCGGCCCGTTGCTTGCCCGTGAAGGCAAGGCGCGGGTATCGCTGCCGGGCGGTTGCGCCATCGGCACGCGTCCGGTCGATCTCTTCATCGAAGGCCTGCAGGCGCTTTCCGCCAACATCGAGATCGACAGCGGTTACGTCAACGCGACGGCGCCGGCTGGCGGCCTGATCGGCGCGCGCTACACCTTCCCGAAGGTGTCGGTCGGCGCCACCCATGTGCTGATGATGGCAGCGACGCTTGCCAACGGCACCACGGTGCTCGGCAACGCCGCGCGCGAGCCTGAAGTCGTCGACCTCGCCAACTGCCTGAACGCCATGGGCGCCAAGATTACCGGCCAGGGCACCTCGACGATCACCATCGAGGGCGTTCGCTCGCTCTCCGGCGCCCGTCACCGCGTTCTTCCTGATCGCATCGAGACCGGCACCTACGCCATGGCCGTTGCCATGACCGGCGGCGACGTCATTCTCGAAGACACCGACATGGCGCTGCTCGACACGGCGCTGGAAGCGATCCGCCGCGCCGGCGCCGAGATCACCGAGACCAACAGCGGCATCCGCGTCGTGCGCAACGGCGCCGGCATTAAGCCGGTCGATATCGTCACTGATCCCTTCCCGGGCTTCCCGACCGACCTGCAGGCGCAGTTCATGGGTCTGATGACCATGGCGAAGGGCACCTCGCACATCACCGAGACGATCTTCGAGAACCGCTTCATGCACGTGCAGGAACTCGCCCGTCTCGGCGCCAAGATCTCGCTTTCCGGCCAGACGGCGAAAATCGAGGGCGTCGGCCGCCTGAAGGGCGCGCCTGTCATGGCGACCGACCTTCGCGCCTCGGTCTCGCTCGTCATCGCCGGCCTAGCCGCCGAAGGCGAGACCATGGTCTCGCGCGTCTATCATCTCGACCGCGGCTTCGAGCGGCTCGAAGAGAAGCTTACCCGGTGCGGCGCGCACGTCGAGCGCGTCAGCGACTGATTTGAACGGTTGCGCCTGATACCGTTGCGGTTTCAGGCGCAACATCCTATGTCCATTTCAATTGTGGCACGGCAAGATGTGCGGCGAAACGAAAGGAATGGATGGCATGACCGGATTGAAGCTGCTGGCGCTCGACGAGGAGGATCTCGCTGTCGTCTCCGCCCACGTCCAGGATGCCGTGTTCAAGGTTTCGGGCCTGGAATACGACGCGCGTCGCAAGCAGTTTTCTCTCATCGTCAACCGCTTCGTCTGGGAGACGGCCGATGGCAAGCGCCGCTCCTTTGAGCGCCGGCGTGCGGCTCTCCTCTTCAAACGTGTGAATGCAGTGCGCTCCGTCGGCTTCGACCGGCGTGACGGCGAGGCGGTGCTCGATCTGCTGACGCTGAAGTTCGCGCTGCAGGGCGAGGGGCCGGAAGGCACGCTGGAGTTGGTTCTGGCTGGCGACGCCTCGATCGCGCTTGACGTCGAATGCATCGAAACGCAGCTTGCGGATACCGGCGGGGCGTGGGAAACCGCTTTCAAGCCCAAGCATCCCGAAGGCGCTTGACGCTGATCGACCCGACCGACACTGGCATACAAGGACGTCCCCTTTGGCAATCAGGCTCAATTTTCTCGACGGTGACTTCGAACAAAAGTTCGCGGCATTCCTGACGACCAAGCGAGAGGTGTCCGAGGACGTCAATGCGGTGGTCAAGGCGATCATCGACGACGTGCGGGCACACGGTGACGCGGCGCTCGCCGAATACTCCAAGCGTTTTGATGGCGTCGATTTCCAGACGACGCCGATGGCGGTCAGCGCCGTCGAGATCGATGCAGCGATCCAGGCGGTCGAGCCGGAAGTTCTCGGCGCGCTAAAGGTCGCCGCCACCCGCATCGAGGCGCACCATGCCCGCCAGCGCCCGAAGGACGATATCTACCAGGACGCCATGGGCGTCGGCCTCGGCTCGCGCTGGACGGCGGTCGATGCCGTCGGCCTCTATGTGCCCGGCGGCACCGCGAGCTATCCGAGCTCGGTGCTGATGAACGCGCTGCCGGCAAAGGTTGCCGGCGTGTCCCGCATCGTCATGGTAGTGCCGGCAACCGGCGGCAAGGTCAACCCGGCGGTGCTGGCTGCTGCACGCCTTGCCGGCGTCGAGGAAATCTACCGCATCGGCGGCGCGCAGGCTGTGGCCGCCCTTGCCTATGGCACCGAGACGATTGCACCGGTTGCCAAGATCGTCGGCCCGGGCAATGCCTATGTGGCTGCGGCCAAGCGCCAGGTCTTCGGCACGGTCGGCATCGACATGATCGCCGGCCCCTCCGAAGTGCTTGTTATTGCCGACAAGCACAACGATCCGGACTGGATCGCTGCCGATCTTCTCGCCCAGGCCGAGCACGATGTCGGCGCCCAGTCGATCCTGATCACCGACGATGCGGATTTCGGCCAGGCGGTCGAGAGCGCAGTCGAGCGGCAGCTGAAAACTCTGCCACGCGCCGAAACGGCGTCGGCAAGCTGGCGCGATTTCGGCGCCGTCATCCTCGTGCCCGATCTTGAGAAGGCCGTGCCGCTCGCGAACCGCATCGCTGCCGAACACTTGGAGCTGGCGCTTGCCGACCCCGAGCCGATGGTGGCCAAGATCCGCAATGCCGGCGCGATCTTCGTCGGTCGCCACACGCCCGAGGTCATCGGCGACTATGTCGGCGGCTCCAACCACGTGCTGCCGACCGCTCGTTCCGCGCGCTTCTCCTCCGGCCTTGGGGTGCTGGATTACATGAAGCGCACGTCGATCCTGCGGCTTGATGCCGAACAATTGCGGATCCTCGGACCGGCGGCCATCGTGCTGGCAAAATCCGAAGGCCTTGAGGCCCATGCGCGCTCCGTCGCCATTCGCCTCAATCTCGGGGACGCTGGATGAAGGCGGACCGCAACCAGCGTCTCTGCGATGTCGTTCTGGACGAGACCATCGGCCGCTCGACCCCTGACGTGGAGCATGAGCGCGCGGTTGCGATCTTCGACCTGCTCGAAGAAAACCTGTTCGAGCCGGTCGGCCATCCAGGCGGCCCCTATAAGCTCAATCTCTCGCTCGTCGACGCCAAGCTCGTCTTTGCGATCTCGACCGACAAGGGCAGCGACGTCGCCACCCATATTCTGTCGCTGACGCCGTTCCGCCGGATCGTGAAGGACTACTTCATGATCTGCGAAAGTTACTACGAAGCGATCCGCTCGGCGACGCCGAGCCAGATCGAGGCGATCGACATGGGGCGCCGCGGCATTCACAACGAGGGTTCGCAGACGCTGATGGATCGCCTCTCCGGCAAGATCCGGCTGGACTTCGATACCGCCCGCCGCCTGTTCACGCTCGTCTGCGTGCTCTACTGGCGCGGGTGAGGGCGGCGACCGGCATGGCGGGAACCGAGGCTCAGCGCTTGAAAATGCCCCGCTCGGTCCTCTTCATGTGCGGCATGAACGCTATTCGCTCGCCGATGGCCGAAGCGCTCGCCAAGGCGGCGCTGCCGGCCGGAACCTATGTCGCCTCCGCCGGCGTGCGGCATGGCGAACGCGACCCCTTCGTCGACGTGGTCATGGCCGAAGTGGGCCTGAGCCTCGGTCGCCACCAGCCGCATACGCTCGATGAACTCGAGGATGACTATTTCGACCTTATCGTCACGCTGGCGCCGGAGGCGCATCACAAGGCGCTCGAATTGACGCGCTCCATGGCCGTCGACGTGGTCTACTGGCCGACGCCGGATCCGACGGTGGCTGCCGGCACGCGCGAGCAGATCGTCGATGCCTACCGCGCCGTGCGCGATCACCTATCGACGCTGATCAATCATCGGTTGATCGGCTCCAGGAAGTCGGAAGACGCTTGAGAGTGTTGCGAAAAATCCCGGCGCGGTCTGCAGTCTCCGTCGCTTCCATGCCGGCGTAAATCTCGATCGATTTAAGACTAGAGACATGGAGCGGTACGAAGTGCTATAGCGGCTTCGCGCTTCTGATCCGACGCGCGGCACAGTAGCCCGTCACAAAAGCGCAAAAGCCGGTCTTAGATGGTTCACAAATCCTCGTCGATTGTGTAGTTTCCGGCGAATTTTTCGGGATACCTGACGGTTCCCTAAACAAAGATAGAAAGAACAGTCCTACATGGCGAAAGAAGAAGTCCTTGAATTTCCGGGCGTGGTCACCGAATTGCTTCCGAATGCGACCTTCCGCGTGAAGCTCGAAAACGAGCATGAGATCATCGCTCACACTGCTGGTCGTATGCGCAAGAACCGCATTCGCGTGCTTGCCGGCGACAAGGTTCTCGTTGAAATGACCCCGTACGACCTTACCAAGGGCCGTATCACCTACCGCTTCAAGTAAGCCGCTCCGGCTCTTAGCAATTCCTGGAGCATTTCCGCTTCTTCTTCGAATCGCGAAAACGCTCTAACCTTTGGTTGGATTGCAATTCCAGACGTAAACCGCCTATCGCATTTTGCTGGAATTGCTCTGGAGTGACGGCTCGTTCCGATGACAGTGGCCAAGAAACTGATACTTGCGTCCGGTTCGCCGCGTCGCGTCGAGCTTCTGGCGCAAGCCGGCATCGAGCCCGCGCGCCTGATGCCGATGGATCTCGATGAGACGCCGAAGCGTGCCGAACATCCGCGTTCGCTCGCAAGGCGCCTGTCGGCAGAAAAGGCGCGAGCGGCGCTTGCTGCAGTCAAGGGCGAGGCCGGCTGGGACGGAAGCTACATTCTGGCAGCCGATACGGTCGTTTGCGTTGGCCGCCGCATCCTGCCGAAACCGGAACTCGTCAGCGAAGCCTCGAGCGCGCTGCATCTTCTTTCCGGCCGCAGTCATCGCGTCTACACCGGCGTCTGCCTGATCACCCCGGACAAGACCGTGCGCCAGAAGGTCGTCGACACCAAGGTGCGCTTCAAGCGCCT
Organism: Ensifer sp. Root558; assembly: GCF_001427045.1. Classification (NCBI taxonomy): domain Bacteria; kingdom Pseudomonadati; phylum Pseudomonadota; class Alphaproteobacteria; order Hyphomicrobiales; family Rhizobiaceae; genus Ensifer; species Ensifer sp. Root558. The sequence continues at coordinate 548,876 of NZ_LMGC01000012.1, forward strand.
GTCCGGTTTCGATATCGAAAGCTATCTCGCCTCGGGCCAATGGCGCGGCAAGGCGGGCGGCTACGGCATCCAGGGCATCGCCGGCAGCTTCGTGGTCAAGCTCGTCGGCTCCTACAGCAACGTCGTTGGCCTGCCGCTTTACGAAACCGTCAGCCTGCTTGTCGGCGAAGGCTATGACGTGCACAATCGTTGGCTGGAAGGCTGAACGAGTGACCGACGAAACGAAGAAAAGCGCTTCGAACGTTGCGCCCCTGCGCGCACCGCGCCCGTGTCCGGAATGTGGCCGGCCGTCGCATCGGGAACACTATCCCTTCTGCTCCGACCGCTGCCGCAACGTCGACCTCAATCGCTGGCTCTCCGGCTCCTACGCTATTCCGGTCGCCGACGACGAGGCGAAGGCCGACGACGGCGACGACCGCTAGGCGTACCGCTGCGGCCGGACCCGCCGGTCCGGCTTTTCCTTCCCCACATCCTCTTTGCCGCGAACGACGCCTCGAAGATCCTCGCGCGTCACCGGGTGCGTGCAATCATCTTTTTCGGCTTCCAACGGCCACTTTCCACGAAAAATGGACCAGGGAGAGAATGCGATCTCTCTGAAACTCCTCGCTTTTTCGGCGTTTCGATTGTCCACAGGATTTCGGTCAAAAAACTTTCATTTGGCGCTGGACACCGCCGAACAAGATGCTATAACCCCGCTCGTTCCCAGGGCAAACACAAGCGCCCCGATGGTTCCGAAAGGAGCCGATGCCCGAAACGGCAGGATGCCCGGATAGCTCAGTTGGTAGAGCAGCGGATTGAAAATCCGCGTGTCGGTGGTTCAAATCCGCCTCCGGGCACCATCTTTCTTCTCGAAGATCTTGGTTCCTTCAAGCGCTGGCGTGTCGTTTCCTTGCGTCCACTATGCGGCTGCGCTCCCTCAATACGTCGTCCACTCCTGCACCAGCATCTCGCGAAAGCGGATGGCGGCCGGTGATAGTCTGCCGCCGCGGCGTTCGACGAGGCCGATGGTGCGGCTGACGGTGGGGGCGGTCAGCGGCACGGTGGCGATCACTGGGTGTTCGACCTGGGGTGTGGCCAGCCGCGGCATCACGGAGATGCCGAGGCCCGCCTCGACGAGGCCGAGCGAGGTCGACAGGTGGTTGACCTCGTAGAACCAGTTGAGCTGCACCTGGGCCGTTGTAAGCGCCCGGTCGAGCACGGCACGGTTGCCGCTGGTCTTGCTGACCCCGATCAGCGGGTGGCCGGTCAGATCCGCCCAGGTCAGTTGCTTCGAGGTCGCCAGCGGATGATCGCGGCGGCAGGCGAGCACGAACGGGTCGTCGACGAGCGGCGTGAAGCTGAGATCAGGGCGCGCCGCCCCAGTGATGTTGATGCCGAATTCGACCTCGCCGTTGGCGACCGCATCAAGCCCCTCATTGGCCGAGAGATCGAGGATTCGGAAGCGGATACCCGGGAATTTCTCGTTGAAGGATTGCACAACCCTGGGAAGAAAATAGAAGGCCGCGGTCGGGACCGAGGCGATGGTGACCTGGGCGCGGTGTCGCCCACCGAGGTCGCTGATCGAGAGGATCGATTCCTCGAATTCGTCGACCAGACGCCTGACCAGTGGCAGAAGCTCCCGCCCGACCTGCGTCGGCGCCACGTGCCGGGTCGTGCGTTCGATCAACTGCGCGCCGACGGAGGCTTCAAAGCCCTTGATCCGCCGTGAAAGCGCAGGTTGTGAAAGATTGAGCTGGCGGGCAGCTTCGTTGAACGAGCCGAGGTCGAGTACGGCGAGAAAAGCCTTGAGGTCGAGGAATTCGAAATTATTGCGCATATCGGAATAATTACGCCATTCTTTGCATTTCACAACAGATTTGATCCGTGAGATCCCTCCGATCAGCCGGTTGCGGCCGGTTCGAAGGAGCATGCGGAATGGATGACTTGATCAGGATACCCTGCGTGATGATGCGCGGCGGAACGTCGAAGGGACCGTTTTTTCTGTCTCGCGATCTTCCGGCTGATCCCGTCGAGCGCGACCGCCTGCTGATCGAAATCATGGGCTCCGGCCACCCGCTGCAGATCGACGGTCTCGGCGGTGGCAACTCGCTGACGAGCAAGGTCGCGATCGTCGGTCCGTCGAGCCGTCCGGAAGCTGATGTCGATTATCTCTTCGCCCAGGTGAAGGTGCTGGAGCGCAGCGTCGATACGGCGCCGAACTGCGGCAACATGCTCTCGGCCGTCGGCCCGTTCGCCATCGAGGCCGGCCTGGTTCTGCCGACCGGCGACGAAACGGTCATCAAGGTTCACAACGTCAACACCGGCAAGATCATCGACGCCCGCATTCAGACCCCCGGCGGCGCGATCGCCTATCAGGGAGAGGCCGCCATCGACGGCGTGCCGGGCAAGGCCGCCCCTGTCTATCTGGCCTTTCGCGATGCGATCGGCGCCAAGACCGGCCGACTGCTGCCGAGCGGCAAGGCGACCGATGTCATTCTCGGTCTTGAAGTAACGCTGCTGGACGGCGCAACGCCGGTGGTGATCATCACCGCCGAGGATATGGGCTACAGCGGCTCGGAGCCCGCTGCAGCTTTCGACGCCGATGCGGCTTTCATGGCCCGGCTCGAGGAAATCCGGCGGGAGGCCGGAAGGCTGATGGGGATGGGGGATGTCAGCCAGTCGGTTCTGCCGAAGCCGGTGCTGATCGGGGCGCCCGCGAGCGGCGGCGATCTGGCCGTGCGCTATTTCACGCCCGCCAATTGCCACACCGCGCTTGCAACGACCGGTGCCGTGAGCCTCGGTTTGGCGGCAACGATCCCGACCGGCCTCGTGGGTCGGCGTTTTCCGGAGCTTTCGCTGCCGGCGACGCTCGCCTTCGAGCACCCGACCGGTGAACTGCGGGTGAGGGTCGAGAAGGCAATAGGAGACAATAGCCCGACTGTGTCTGTGATGCGCACCACGCGTCGGCTGTTTGAAGGTGCGGCTCTTGTTCGCAAAGACGCTTAGGGTCTTGCAGAGCAACGTGTCGCGAATGCATTAACGAACTGGGAGGAGAACAAAATGCCCATGAAATTTACCCGTCGCGTCGCCCTGGCCCTGTGCGGGGCCGCCATGACCATGTCGGTCGCAGCCCCTATGATGGCGCAGGATGCGTATCCGTCCAAGCCGATCACGCTGGTGGTTTCCTATGCCGCCGGCGGCGGCACAGATGCCATCGCCCGCGTCTTTGCCGCGCGGCTTGAAAAGGCGCTCGGCGGTCGCGTCATCGTCGAAAACCGGCCGGGTGCCGCCGCCAACCTTGGAACCGAAGTCGCCGCTGCGGCTGATCCCGACGGCTACACCCTGCTGATCGGCAATCAGGGCCCGATGGTCGTCAACCCGCATATCTTCAAGCTGAAGGCCGATCCGGGCACGGACCTCGATCCGATCGCGATGATCGCGGATGCGTCCCTCGTCGTCGTTGTCGGACCATCGCTCAAGGTCAACACGCTCGGCGAACTGGTCGAGGCGGCCAAGTCCGGCGAGCTGGTCTATGGTTCGGCCGGCAACGCCTCGGCCAGCCATCTCGGCGCGCTGCTGCTCGGCCAGACCGCCGGCATCAAGGTCAGGCACGTTCCTTACAAGGGCGCAGGCCCGGCGGTGAACGATCTCGTCGGCGGCCACATTGACTTCATGGTCACCACCATTCCCTCGGCGATCGGGCTGATCGAGAGCGGCACGCTGAAGGCGCTTGCCGTCACCGGCGACAAGCGCTTTGCGAGCCTGCCGGATGTGCCGACCGCCATTGAAGCCGGCGTTCCGGGCTACACGGCCTCGGCCTGGTATGGCCTCGTCGGTCCGAAAGGCATGCCGGCGGACGTAAAGTCGAAGCTCGAGGCGGCGACGACCGAGACGCTCAGCGATGCCGACGTGCTCGACAAGCTGAAGAACGACGGCGCCGTGCCGTCCTCCATGGGCCCCCAGGCCTTTGCCGATTTCATGGCCAAGGAGCGCGCGCGCTGGGGCGACGTGGTGAAAGCGGCCGACATCAAGGTCGAGTAAGATGGAAGCCACGTCCACGAACACTGAAACCGAGCCCTCTGCGGGAGGGCTCGGCCGGGAGAGGCTTGCCGGCATCGTGCTGGTCGGCCTCGGCGGGCTTGGCCTGTGGGCCGGCTCCGATCTGCCCTTCATGACCTCGGAAGGCGTCGGCTCGGGGCTGATGCCGCGGCTGCTTTCCCTCGTCATCCTGGGGCTCGGGCTCCTGCAACTGGTGCTGAGCCGAAAGGATCCGGGGCCTTCGACCGGCCGCTGGGCGATCCGCGAGACGATCCCCGTCATCCTCGGCGTCGTTCTCTTTGCCGTTACGGTGCGTGGCTATCATCTCGGTCCGGTTACCATTCCCGGTCTCGGCCTCTCGATCGCCTGTCCGCTGGCGGTCGTCGCTTCCGGCCTGGCCGCGCGCGATGCCCGCCTTGGCGAACTTCTTGTCTTTGCCGCCGTGCTAACAGCCTTCTGCATCGGCCTCTTTCGCTATGCGCTCGGGCTTTCGGTTCCCGTTGCGCCCTGGCTTCTAGGATACTGAGATGCTGGACGTCTTTATCAATCTCGGCCTCGGCATGACCGTGGCGTTCACCCTGCAGAACATCGCGCTCTGCTTCATCGGCTGTCTCATCGGCACGCTGGTGGGCGTGTTGCCGGGCGTCGGCCCGGTTGCCACCATCGCGATCCTGCTGCCGGTCACCCTCTCGCTCGATCCGACCGGCTCGTTGATCATGCTCGCCGGCATCTATTACGGCGCCCAGTACGGCGGCTCGACCACGGCGATCCTCGTCAACATTCCCGGTGAGGCAACCGCGGTCGTCACCGCCATCGACGGCCACAAGATGGCCCAGAAGGGCCAGGCGGGGCTTGCGCTCGGCCTGGCGGCGATCGGTTCGTTCTTTGCCGGCACGGTTGCCACCATCGTGATTGCCGCTCTCGGCGTTCCGATGACGCGCATGGGCCTTCTCTTCGGCCCGACCGAGTATTTTTCGCTGATGATCATGGGCCTCGTTTTTGCCGTCGTGCTGGCGCACGGCTCGCTTCTGAAGGCGGTTTCGATGATCCTCATCGGCGTGCTGCTCTCCTGTGTCGGCGCCGATATGGAAACGGGTCGCGAGCGCATGACCTTCGGCCTTGAAATGCTCCAGGACGGCATCGAATTCGTCGTGCTGGCCATGGGCATCTTCGGCTTCGGCGAGATCTTCAAGAACCTTGCCGATCCGGAATCCCGCGATGTCGTGCGCAGCCGCATCGGCCGCCTGTGGCCGACGCTGAAGGAGCTGAAGGATAACTTCCCGCCGATCCTGCGCGGCACCTTCCTCGGCTCTGTCCTTGGCGTTCTGCCGGGCAACGGCGCGATCCTCGGCCCCTTTGCCAGCTATGCGGTGGAAAAGCGTATGTCGAAGCGGCCGCAGGACTTCGGCCATGGCGCACCGGCGGCCGTCGCCGGCCCGGAAAGCGCCAACAATGCCGGCGCGCAGACCTCGTTCATCCCGCTTCTCACCCTCGGCCTGCCGCCGAATGCGGTGATGGCGCTGATGGTGGGCGCGATGATGATCCAGGGCATCGTGCCCGGGCCACAGGTGATCGAGCGCAATCCGGAACTGTTCTGGGGGCTCATCGCCTCGATGTGGATCGGCAACCTCATGCTGGTCATCATCAACCTGCCGCTGATCGGTCTGTGGGTGAAGCTGCTGCGCGTGCCCTATCGCCTCCTGTTTCCGGCCATCGTCTGCTTCTGCTGCATCGGCCTCTACTCGATCGCCAACGATGCGGCCCAGGTAATGATGGCCGCCCTGTTCGGGATCATCGGCTACGCCCTCTACAAGCTCGAATTCGAGCCTGCGCCGCTGGCGCTCGGCTTCGTGCTAGGCCGCTTGCTCGAGGAGAAGCTGCGCCAGTCGCTGATCATCTCCGGCGGCAGCCCGCTGACCTTCCTGCAATCGCCGCTGTCGGCAATTCTGCTGGCGATCGCCGTCATGGCGCTTGTGATCGCCATCTCGCCGTCGATGCGGCGAAACCGCGACGAGGTCTTCAAGGAAGCCTAAGGTTTGCTTCTAAACGTTGGGAAGGCCACGGGCACGCCGCGCCCGTGGCCTTCCTGTTTTCGGGCAGGCGCGCGAGGTATCGTCGCCGATCGGTCAAGAACATCGCTCTCTTCACAAGTGCGCGGAAGCGGCGTAATCTCCAAGGATATTCTTAAGTAGAAATAATTTAAGTAATAGATCCTGCGGGGACAAAGGAATGGCTGCGACGGGAGCGCGCGGCGACAGGCGGGAGCAAATTGACGGGCTTCGCGTGATCGCCATGACGGGGGTATTGTACGTTCATTACTGGAACGAGCATCCCACACTTGAATCTGTTCGAGTTTCACTCTTCTTCATCATCAGCGGCTTCTTGATCGGGGTGATCCTGCTGTCGGCAAAAGACACCCAGGCAACGATCAACGTCACCAATTTCTACATTCGCCGCTCGCTACGCCTGCTTCCGGCGCTGTTCCTGATGCTGTTCGTGGCGGCACTGTTCAACATGGATGGCATACGCAACAGCCTGGCGTGGCACACGTTTCAGATGTCGAGCCTGTATTTCGCCATCACTCAGGACTGGGAGCCCTGGGTTGCCGCGCATCTCTGGAGCCTCAACATCGTCGAGCAGTTCTACCTTACCGCTCCGCTGATCATCATCTTCCTGAGCCGGCGGCACATATTCGTGGCCTATGTCCTCATCTTCACGATGTCGGTGATCGCCCGAACCTATAGCGACGAGCTCGGTCTTCTCGCCTGGTCAAACATCGTTCTTGCCTTTGACCCGGTGGCGGCAGGGGCGATCCTGGCGCTGGTCAAGGACAATGCCGATGTGCGGGCGGTTCTGACGAGCAAGCTCAACAACCTCGCATCTGTCGCGATCATCGCGTCGCCTCTCTTCGTCGGTTTCAAGTTCGGCCATTCGGAAACCTATAAGTTGCTTTGCATCTACGCGCTGGCCTCGATCGTTCTGAGTTCCTACATCGGATACAAGGGCGTGTCGGCCTATCTCCTGGCAAACCCCGTCACGCGCTTCCTCAGCCGCGTCAGTTACGCGACCTATGTGTACCACATGGCGCTCTGGTGGCTGGTCGCAGAACAGTGGCCGGCGCTCTACAGGGCGGGGCCGATGACGTTCCTTATCATGAGCACCATCACGGTCATCGTCGCGACGATTTCCTGGCATCTGGTGGAAAAGCACTTCGACGCCCTGAAAGCCCTGTTCCCCGTAACCCAACCGGTGCCGCTGGCGGCCGAGCGTGCCTGACCCCGCCTGCAGGGCGAGGAGCAAGGGCGCAATTATTGCCAACCATCGGAAGGGCTGACGCAATATTTGCGCCCCGAGGCGAGGTTTCTTAAGTCGGTGTTAACCACGTATTTGGTTGTATCGCCACAATCACAGCGGCCCATGAAGGGCATTTTTCAATTTTAAGATGTCACTAATATGGTCAGCATTCTCACGAACGCTGGAGCGATTTCTGCGCTCCAGACTCTGCGTACGATTAACTCCGACATGGCTCAGGTCCGCGGGCAACTGAACTCGGGCCTGAGAATTCAGACGGCGGCCGACAACGCCGCCTATTGGTCGATCTCGACAACCATGCGCTCCGACGCCAAGGCCGTGTCTGCGGTCCAGGACGCGCTCGGGCTGGGAGCGGCCAAGGTCGAGACGGCCTATGCGGCGATGGATGCCGTTACCGGTATTCTCAGCGAGTTCAAGGCCAGGCTGGTGACGGCGAGGGAGCCCGGCGTCGACAAGGGCAAGCTCCAGAAGGAGCTCGACCAGCTCAAGCAGCAGATCCTGAGCATCGTGGATTCGGCGAGCTTCAGCGGACAGAACTGGCTGAGAACCAATGTCTCCGACATCTATGACAGCGATCTGAATCGCACGTCCGTCGCCTCCTCGTTTTCGAGAGACGCCCGAAACGGCGTGTCGCTGAACACGGCCGACTTTTTCCTGCGGGACTCCTCGCTGTTCAACAGCACCGGCGGCGGCATCCTGCAGGCCGACACGCGGGATCTGAGGACCGTCGGCGGGATCCGCTTCGTGACCTCGGTCGATGTCGACGGCTACACCACCAACAGCAACTACAACAACCGGGCGGGCCAGGCTGGCGAATTCGTGTTCCATTTCACGGGGCCGCTCAGTTTTTCGAACGCGGGCGACAAGATCACGTTTGACGTCATCGTCGACAAGGACAGCAGCTCTCAAGGTCTCTCGCTGCCGCTACACGCCGGAAAGACGACCTCGGTCACCGTCGATCGCACCACCGTCGACACGGTGCTCGGCGCCACTGCCAACGGCGTGATATCGGACTACACGCAATATGCAGCAGTGCTCGACCACGCGGTCAAGCAGGCGGGGGCCGGCGCCACGGTCAAGACATATAGACACCCCTATGAGCCTTACGCCCCCATTATCAATCAAATCGGCTTCATGACACAGCAGAACTCCGGCCTCGACGGGTCCTATGTCGAGGTCGCCAATCTGGTCGTCAGCACGTCGAGCGGCGGCGGAGCTGGTCTCGTTGAAAACTCGGATTTCGGCGAGCGCGGATCGGAGATGACGCTGACGTTCGAGCAATTCGAGGTCTACAAGGACGTCGTCGTATCCTTCAATTTTTCGGTGAACGGCGAAGCTCCCAGCACCCATTCCTTCGACCGCAATCAGGTGAACGCGCTGCTGGGCAAGGATACCGGCAAGATCGAAACGGTCGACGAGATGGTGACGGTGCTTCAGTCGCTCATCACCCGGCCGAACACCATCATTCAGAACAACGGCTCAGGCGGCATCCTGATAAAGTCCGATCCGGCCGTCGATCGGAAATCCGGTGCCGGAACCTTTATCGGCTTCACCAACATTGACGTGAACATCGAACCGATCGCCCGCAGAAACTTCCTTGACGTCGATATCGCGGCCAACCCGCAATCGGTCGATTCCTATCTCCACTACATCGAAGTCGTCCTGCAGCGGACCATCGACGGTGCAGCGGCGCTCGGTTCGCTGCTGTCGCGCATCGACATGCAAACGACCTTCGCTCAAACGCTGATGGCGACGATCGACAAGGGGGTCGGGCGCCTGGTGGATGCCGACATGAACGAGACATCGACGCGGCTGAAGGCCTTGCAGTCGCAGGAGCAGCTCGGCATTCAGGCTTTGCAGATCGCCAACTCCGACGCTCAGAACATCCTGCAGCTCTTCCGCTGAGACAAGCCGCAGAGGTGGATTTGGAGGGCGCGATTAAGAGGGGAAAATATCGTCGGCTCTGCCGACCTGGCTTCGACTGACCCGGGAACTTAACCCAGCCGAGACTCCTCGGCTGTCACCTGCGTTACAGGCGTGTCGCAGCTTCTGCCTATTCTGGCGCCCGGGAGGACCTGAGCGGCGCAGTTCGTCGCCGCACAATTTAGGCCGCGACGTCCGGAAAAAACGGGGGCGCGGCCGGGTCAACGAGGATTAGACATGCGTAAACTTGCGACACTCTCTCTGGCAGCTTTGGTGACTGCGACGGTCGCCGTGGGCGGCGTTGCTCCGGCATTTGCCGGCGGAAGCTACTACAAGGGCGTATCGACAACGCCCATCAACGAAGGCCACAAGAGCGAGAAGTACAACCCTGAGGCCAAGGTCGTGAACCGCCCGCCGCCGCGCAACGGCGCCTATTACAAGGGCATCATGCGCAAGTAATGCGGTATCCGTGGGGCGTGCGTGGTCAAGCGGCCTTTTTGCCCGTCGCGCTACCCGGTATAACCTGCGAAACAAACGAGGGCGCCAGCGGCGCCCTTTATATTTTAAAGCAGAACGTGGTTGAGGATGTCGCTTTCGCTGACCACTAGGTTCGGCAGGTGCCCCTTGCGAAGATAGTGCTTGCGATCGCTGTCGGCCGTGACGAAGACGGCGGTGCGGCCAATTTCGTCCGGCGTGAGTTCCGTTGTACCGGGAACGACGGCGATATGGGAGCGCAGGCCAAGGTCACGCAACAGCTCTTCGATCGCACCATGGTCTTCGACGCCGTGCAGCACCAGACGATCGATCTCGGCGACCGCGTTCGTGTGCCACATCACCGTCTGCAGGGCGACCATGAGCGGCAGAACGCCCTTTGATCGCTGCAGTTCGGGATGGTGTTCGAAGCCGCCGAGCATCAGGCGAGTATAAAGCTCATAGGCGCGGATGTAGTCCTTCTTCGCGAGCCACATGCGCAGGGCGACCGTCATGCGCAGCATGGTGAAATCCCTCACCTGCGCATCGAGATAGGCCCGGCGCTCCGGTGTTAGCCGCACGGCGCCGCGCTTGGCACCGGAATAGAGAAAATATTCAAGGCCGCCGCGGTAGCTGTCCCAGGCGGTGAGCACGTCGGCATGGCCGGCTTGCGGTCGGTCGCGGGCGATCTTCGAACGGGTGACCTGTCGGTAGAACGGCTTTCTCAGGAAGGCGACGGCGCCCTGCTCCAGAAAATGGGCGAGATAGGCGAAGGCCCAGTAGGCGAAGTTCCTGGGCACCCAGGCCGACCGTAGCGCCGACGCCCGGTAGATGCCGATTTCCGGAAACACGTGTCGCTCGCAGAGGAAGTCGAACACTTCCTCGGAAGCGCGCTTCTTGAACTTCGTGTCCTTGTCGACGATGTAGAACGGCGGATCGTCGCGCTCCTCGACTTCGTCATGCGTGTACCAGGGCGCGTAGCAAGCGGTGACTTCCGGATTGAGATCCAGGTAGCGGATCGCCTCGCGCATGCCTTCGTTGATCAGGATGTCGTCGTCGGCGAGATAGAGCACATATTCGCCGGTCGCGCGGCTGAAGGCGCTGACGACGTTGGCGCCGGAACCGTAGTTCTCCGCCTGCCTGAGGTAGCGGATCGGCAGGCCCTTGGCGATGAAACGCTCGGCCACGTCGCGCGTGTCGTCCGTAGACGCGTTGTCGGAGATGATGATCTCGTACTTATAGGAGAATTGGTAAAGGTCGACGAAGTAGGCGAGCGACTTCTCGAGAAAGGCTGCGCGATTGTAGGTTGGAATGCAAATGCTCAGCTTAACCTGGCTCACGCGCCTCTCCATGGTGCTTTTCTCGCGCGGTTTCCAGTCTCTTCGGACGTTGCCGTTGCCCGCATCGCCAGCCTTGGCGCTGCCCGCACGGCGCAGGTGTTCCGCGCATACAGGGAACGCCCCCTGCACATTCCTTATTCCGCTTCGATCTTGTGTGAGCCTTGTCTTGGATAGGCGATGTCGGCCCCCTCTCGGCGCCGGTCGAGCGCAGTTAACGCTTTGTTAACCATGCTGGCGCACTCTCGGATCAGGCTCACGCCGCCCCTTGTGCGACGGACCGGAGCTGCCGGACGGGATACGCCGTCGCGTTCGTTCCGATGGAGCCGAGGTAAGGGTGTACGATATGGCAGAGCACATGATGAAAATGCTGATGAGCATCATGGCCGCGCTCTCGTTCGGCTCCCTGCTCTTTCTCGTGGCCATCCTCTAGGGCTCTCTGCCCTCAAGGCCACCGCGTCCTTCGACGCCTGTCAGGGATAAAGGTAGAATTCGTCCCAGCTCTCGTGCGGCACAAGCTCGCCGATCTTGTATTCGAAGGACAGGACATCCAGGTGCTCGGCGTCGGTGCGGCACTTGAACTTCAGCTTGTACCATTCGCCCTTGCTGCGGAACACGGCGCCCGGCGCCTTCATCTTGTCTTCCTTCACGACCGGTTCGGCGAAAGTATAGGCAATCACCTTGTCCGGTTTGAAGCTCGACTTGTCGGCGTTGATGCGCTCCATCGCTTCGGTGTCGCAGCGCTGCTCCAGGCGGGTCTGCGGGTCGAGCTTCTCGAACTGACGTACCAGGGACTGATCCATCGCCAGCGCCGGGGAGAATGTGGCGGTGAAGACGAGCGGGTACGCGAGTAGCTTCATGCTTGACGGACTCCTAGGAACGGAAAGGACCAACCCGGCAAATCACTGCCGGGGCGCGCCTGCGGTTTCAGTTAAGCTTTGTGGCCATTCCAAGGCAGGCCCCGTATCCGCAACGGCAAACTACGCTTCCGATACGTCGATCCACTCGGCGCCGGTCAGCTCGGCGATGCGGGTCGGGCTGATGTGCACAGCCGCATTGGTGGCACCGGCGGCCGGCACGACGATGTCGTAGGCCTTGAGCGACAGGTCGCAATAGATGCTGTGCGGCTTGGCGAGACCGAAGGGGCAGACGCCGCCGACCGGGTGGCCGGTCTCGGCTTCCACCTCGTCGAACCCAAGCATGCGGGCCTTTGTGCCGAAGCGGGCCTTGTACTTCTTGTTGTCGAGGCGGGCGTCGCCACGCGTGACGATCAGGATCACGTCGTCGCCGACGCGAAGCGCCAGCGTCTTGGCGATCTGGGCGGGCTCGACGCCGTGGCCCTCGGCCGCAAGAGCAACCGTGGCGGTGCTTTGTTGTAGCTCGATGACGTCGATATCTGGGGCGTGCTGGGAGAAGAAGTCTTTGACGGAGGTCAGGCTCATGGCGAACAGTTCACGCTATTGAAAAGGCAAGGGGCGGCCGCCGCGGCGCAAGAAGCGCTATGGTCCTTCGTGCCGGGCGCGCAAATCTCTCAATCGTCGTTGGAAGCGTCAAGGTCTTCCGGGCGCAGACCTTCCTGCTGCGGTGGCAGGTAGCCGTGATTGGTGAACCAGTTTTCGAGGATCGCGATGATCGCCTGATCCCGTGTCTGCATTCCCGGGTGATCCGCAATGAACGACTTGAGCGCCGTTTCGATCTTGTCGGTGTAAAGAGCGTTCATGCTCGCCTCCGTCTGGCTATGTGCGATGTCCCGTCCAGCAGATCACAGTGCTACAGCCCCCTTTGCGCGTCCAGATGGAACGGCCGGGGATATCCCGGGCGCGAAGGGTACTGCGGCCGACGATGGGTCAGGCCTGTTTGACAATGCGGATCAGCACCAGAAGGATGACGGCACCGATCGTCGCGTGCAGGATCGCTGAAAGGATGCCGGTGCCGAGGCTGATACCGATCGCCGGAAAGAGGAAGCCGGCGATGAAGGCGCCGATGATGCCGACGACCATATTGCCGATGAGGCCGAAACCGCCGCCCTTGACAATGAGGCCGGCGAGCCAGCCGGCGACCGCGCCGACGATCAGGAAGACGAGAATGCTTTCAATGCCCATGAACGGGTCCCTTTCCGTTGAATCTCCAAGGGAAAGATAGATCAGGAATTGAAATCAGATAGGGGGCAATTTCATCGCGCAGCGATTTTTTGAGCCGTCGAGCGTGGGATGCGGCGCCGGGCCTCAAATGGCAGCCCGGCGCCGCTCGTTTCAGGGTCAGACGATACCGCCCCCGCCGCCGGCAACGGCCGGGCGCTCAGCCGCGACTTTCGCGCGGTAACCGCTCTTGCGATAGGCCGCGACAGGTGCGATTGCGCCGCCGCTTTCGAGCCGCGCCATTGCGAGAATAGGCTCGACGTCGGTGCGGAAGGCTACCTTCAGCGTCTCGCTCGCCATCAGCGCGTCGTTGTCGTCCTGGTAGCCCGCGAGCGCCTGGCGGTCGACAATCAGCGCCTGGGCATAGGCGCGGCAGACCTCGGTGGCACTCGTCATCAGGCTTTCGATCGGGTCGGTGACGTTGTGGCTCTGGTCGAGCATGTGCGCCGGCTCGAACCCCTTGGCCTTGCGGGTCTCCGCATCGACGAGTTCGTTGAAGACGAGGAACAGCCGGTAGGGATCGATCGAACCGGTGTCGAGATCGTCGTCACCATACTTCGAATCGTTGAAGTGGAAGCCGCCGAGCTTGCCGAACTGGATGAGGCGGGCGACGATCATCTCGATGTTGACGTTCGGCGCATGGTGGCCAAGGTCGACAAGGCAGAAGGCCTTGGGGCCGAGCTCCTGGGCGATCAGGTAGTTGCTGCCCCAGTCCTGGACGACGGTCGAATAGAAGGCCGGCTCGAACATCTTGTGTTCGGTGTAGACGCGCCAGTCATCCGGCAGCGCCGCGTAGACCGATTTCATCGCGTCGAGATAACGCTCGAAAGCGCGGGTGAAGTTGCTCTGGCCGGGGAAGTTGGAGCCGTCGCCGACCCAGACCGTCAGCGCCTTGGACCCAAGCTGCCGGCCGATCTCGATGCATTCGAGATTGTGCTCCACCGCTTGGGCGCGCGTGGCGGCGTCGGCATGCGACAGCGAGCCGAACTTGTAGGAATGTTCCTGGCCCGGCGCGTCGGAGAAGGTGTTGGAGTTCATCGCATCGAAACCGAGGCCGAGCGACGTGCCCTTCTCCTTTAGTTCGGAAATGTCGCTCACCTTGTCCCAGGGGATATGCAGCGAGACGGTCGGCGTCGCCCGGGTCAGCTGCTGGATGACCGCGCAATCCTCGAGCTTGTCGAAGATGTTGCGCGGTTCGCCCTTGCCGGGGAAGCGGGCAAAGCGCGTGCCGCCGGTGCCGACACCCCAGGAAGGGACGGCAACACCGTAGGCGGTGACCTTCCGTTTGATCTCGTCGATCGCGATGCCGCGCCGGCTGAGCCTTTCGCCGAGGCTCTCATAATCCCGGCGAAGTGCAGTGAGCCGGCTTTCGTTCTCGGCCTCGACGGTCGCCTGGCTGATCATGGTGGTCGTCATGAAACTCTCCTCGATCAGCGGGTGAAGGACTGGGCGTTGCCCGCGTCGACATTGATGATGTTGCCGGTCGATTTCGCCGACATGTCGGAGGCGAGGAAATAGATCGCCTCGGCGATATCCTCGGGGAAGACGCTGAGCTTCAGCATCGAGCGCTCGCGATAATGCGCCTCGAGGTCGTCCACATCCATCTTGTAGGCGGCGGCGCGCTGTTCCTTCCACTCGCCAGTCCAGATCTTCGAGCCGCGCAACACCGCGTCGGGGTTCACGACGTTGACGCGGATCTGCGCGCCAGCCCCTTCGAGCGCCAGGCAGCGGGCGAGGTGGATTTCGGCCGCCTTGGCGGTGCAATAGGCAGATGCGCCGGGGGAGGCGGCAAGACCGTTCTTGGAGGCGACGAAGACGACGTTGCCGCCGGCCTTCTGCTGGCGGAAGATGCGGAAGGCTTCACGCGAGACGAGGAAGTAGCCGGTCGTCAGGATGTCGATGTTCTTGGTCCAGAGCGCCAGCGTCGTGTCTTCGATGGCGGCTGACGAGGCGAGGCCGGCATTGGAGACCAGGATATCGAGGCCGCCGAAGGCGAGCAGAGCGTCGGCAAAACCGCCCTCGACCGCAGCTTCGCTGGTGACGTTCATGCTGACGGAGCGGACGAAATCCTTGCCGTAGCGCTTGGACAGTTCGCCTTCGGCCGCCGCAAGCGCGGTCTCATCGATATCGGCGAGCACGACGCAGGCGCCTTCCTGCATCAGCCGGTTGGCCGTCGCCTTGCCGATACCGCCGGCGCCGCCGGTAACGAGCGCGATGCGGCCGGCGAGGCTCTTCGGCTTCGGCATGCGCTGCAGCTTTGCTTCCTCCAGCAGCCAGTATTCGATGTCGAAGGCTTCCTGTTCCGGCAGGCCGACATAGGTGGAAACGCCGGAGGCGCCGCGCATGACGTTGATGGCGTTGACGTAGAACTCGCCGGAGATGCGGGCGGTCGCCTTGTCCTTGGCAAAGGTGATCATACCGACGCCGGGCACGAGATAGACGACCGCGTTCGGGTCGCGCATGGCGGGGCTGTCTTCGTGCTTGCAGCGCTCGTAGTAGGCCGCATAGTCGGCGCGATAGGCGGCGATCGCTTCGGGCAGCGCTGCCAGCGTCTTGTCGACATCGGGACTGGCCGGATCGAAATCGACCACCAGCGGCCGGATCTTGGTGCGCAGGAAATGGTCGGGGCAGCTGGTGCCAAGAGCGGCCAGCGGCTTCAGATCCTTCGACGTGACGAAATCGAGCACGGCCTGGCTGTCGTCGAAATGGCCGACCTTCTTCTCGTCGGCGCTGATCAGCCCGCGGATGACCGGCATCAGCTTGCGGGCGACGTCGGCGCGGGCGGCCGCGTCGAGCGCCGGCTTCGCCGCGCCGCCAAAAGCAGGCTTGGTGTTCTCGGCCTCGAACCAGGCGATCGCCTTGTTGATGATCTCGACCGTCGTCTCGTAGGCTTCTTTCGCCGTGTCGCCCCAGGTGAAGAGGCCATGGCTTTCAAGCACCACACCGCGTGCGCGCGGGTTTTCCAGGCAGAACTTTTCCAGCCACAGGCCGAGCTCGTAGCCCGGGCGCTTCCACGGCAGCCAGCCGATGTCGTCGCCGAAGATCTTTGCCGTCAGCTCGCGGCTGTTCTTGGCCGCGGCAATCGCGATGATTGCGTCGGGATGCATGTGGTCGACATGCTTCTTCGGCACGTAGGCATGCAGCGGCGTGTCGATCGAGGCGGCGCGTGGATTGAGGTTGAAAGTGCAGTGCGGCAGGTAGCCGACCATCTCGTCTTCGAACGCGACACCGCGATAAATCGACTTCAGCGCGTTGAGCTTGTCCATATAGAGAGTGGCAAAACCGTCGAGCTTGATCGTTCCGACGTCGCCGCCCGAACCCTTGACCCAGAGCACCTCGACCGTGCCGCCCCCAAGCGGATCCTTCTCCATCACCTTGGCCGAGGTGTTACCGCCGCCGTAGTTGGTGATGCGCTTGTCGGAGCCGAGCAGGTTGGAGCGATAGAGCAGGCGCTCGGATTCGCTCATGCCGGCAGCCTTTGCCTCGTCCCAAAGGTTTGCAAGTCGCGCACCCTGCTGCTTGTCGAGCATCTCGAATTTCCTCCCGGTCTGATATCGCGCGGCTTGGCGACCGCGCAGAGATGTGGTTGGCATCAGATCACAGGACTTGAGCGTTAAAGTCAATCAAAAACGATCAAGTTCGCGCATATTGCGCTGCACAATGAAAAAATATGATTGTTTGTGATTGACAATGGTCGATCGTGATGGAAGCATGAACGCCATCGGAGGAACGCATGCACGAGAAAGAAAGACACCGGATCATTCAGTCGGCGGTTCAGGAAAAACCCGTCGTCACCGTCCAGGAGCTGGTCGATCTGACCGACAGTTCCGAGGCGACGATCCGGCGCGATATTGCAGCCCTCCACGTGCAGAAGAAGCTGCGACGGGTGCGCGGCGGCGCCGAGGCGATCAATCCGCCGCAATTCGTCGGCCTTGCCGGTCGTCCGTTCAAGGTCAACGAGGGCCTGCACGCCCGCGAAAAACAGGCGATCGCCAAGGAGGCGGTGGCGCTCTGCGAGGATGGCGAGCCGATCATCATCAATGGCGGCACCACGACCTTTCAGATGGTGCATTTCCTCAGCAATCGGCGAATGCAGGTTTTCACCAATTCCTTCCCGATCGCCGAGCATCTTTTGAAGCATTCGAAGAACACGGTGATGCTGTCGGGCGGCACGATCTACCGCGAGCAGAACATCATCCTCAGCCCCTTCGACAATGACGTGACGCGCAATTTCTATGCGCGCCGCATGTTCATGGGGGCACAGGGCTTAGGCCCGCTCGGCCTGATGGAGGCGGATCCGCTGTTGATCCAGGCGGAGCAGAAACTGATCGACCAGGCCGACGAACTCGTCGTGCTGGTGGACTCCTCGAAGTTTCACAAGCGGTCGAGCCTCATCCTTTGCGGGCTGAAGCGGATCGCCACTGTCATTACGGATTCAGGCATCGAGGACAGGCATGCCGCGATGCTTGAAAATGCCGGTGTGCGGCTGGTCGTTGCCAGCTCGAGAGCCGGCACAGATGCGGAGAACATGTCCTCGTCCGCCTGAGGGGTGGGCGAGGAGAGGGGAAGGTGACGCTCACGGCCGGAGGGGCCGGGGCATCGCCAATGGAGGAAATCGCGCCGGCGACGCTTGTCGCGTGCCGGTCATTGGGAGGAAATGAGCATGAAGATCCTGAAGTCACTGATGGTCACGGCCGCCGTTTCGCTGGCGCTGATGGCCAATGCCGCGCATGCGGAAAACAAGAAGATCGCGCTCGTGGTCAAGGCGCTCGGCATCGGCTTCTTCGAAGCCGCCAACAAGGGCGCGCAGGAAGCCGCCAAGGAGCTCGGCGACGTCGAGGTGATCTATACCGGCCCGACGACGACGACCGCCGAAGGCCAGATCGAGGTGATCAACTCGTTGATCGCCCAGAAGGTTGACGCCATCGCCGTTTCCACCAACGACACCGACGCCCTCGTTCCGGCGCTGAAGAAGGCGATGGATCGCGGCATCAAGGTCATCTCCTGGGACTCAGGCGTCGCCAAGGATGGCCGCCTGATGCACCTGAACCCGTCGTCGAGCCCGCTGATCGGCAACATGATCATCAAGCTCGCCGCCGACAACCTGCCTGAGGGCGGCGATGTCGCGGTGCTTTCAGCAACGGCGACCTCGACCAACCAGAACACCTGGATCGCCGAGATGAAGAAGGTCCAGGGCAACTACAAGGGCATCAATGTCGTCGCGACCGTTTATGGTGACGACCTCGCCGACAAGTCCTATCGCGAAACGCAGGGCCTTATTCAGTCCTATCCGAACCTGAAGGCGATCATCGCGCCGACCTCGGTCGGTATCGTTGCCGCCGCCCAGGCCGTCACCGACGCCGGCAAGATCGGCCAGATCAACGTCACCGGTCTCGGCCTTCCCTCGGAAATGGCCGGCCACGTGAAGTCGGGCGCCTCCAAGTCTTTCGCGATCTGGAACCCGATCGACCTCGGCTACTCCGCAACGATGGTCGCCTACGACCTGATCAACGGTGCCGAAGCCAAGCCGGGTGCTGAACTGAAGATGGGCCGCATGGGTGCCGTCAAGCTCGACGACAACAACGAAGGCGCGATGGCCGACCCGTTCGTCTACGATGCCAAGAATGTCGAGGAATTCGCCAAGATCTTCTGATCCGGCGAAAGCCCCTCATCCGCCTGCCGGTCCCTTCTCCCCGCTTGCAGGGAGAAGGGACAAGCGGCAACGGTTTGCCCCCCCTTCCCGACGAGGAGGGAAGAGAGCGGCATGCCCGTGCCTTCTCACCGCATGCGGGGAGAAGGTTAGGGTGAGAGGCAAGCCGCGCGGGCGGATACGAGGGCATACGAGGCCCGAACGACTTCGCGTTAATCGAAACGACTGAATGGTGGACTGTCTCTTGCTGCAGGATACGCTCACATCGCGGATGAAGCCCGCCATTGCGCTCGAAGGGATCTCGAAGTCCTTTCCCGGGGTGAAGGCGCTCTCCGATGTTTCGCTGGCGCTCTATCCGGGGTCGGTGACCGCGCTGATCGGCGAAAACGGCGCCGGGAAATCGACGCTGGTGAAGATCCTGACCGGCATCTACCAACCGGACGAGGGCACGATCTCCGTCGGTGATCAGGAGGCTCATTTCCCGACGGCGCTGGCGGCCGCACGCGCCGGCGTCACCGCGATCCATCAGGAAACCGTGCTCTTCGATGAGCTCTCGGTCGCCGAGAACATTTTCCTCGGCCACGCCCCGCGCAATCGCTTCGGGCTGATCGACTGGAAGAAGCTCAATGCCGATGCGCGTGCCTTGCTTTCGCGCGCCGGTGCCGATCTCGATCCGACCATCCGCCTGCGCGATCTCGGTATCGCCAAGAAACATCTGGTCGCGATCGCCCGAGCGCTGTCGATCGATGCGCAGGTGGTGATCATGGACGAGCCCACGGCCGCCTTGTCGCACAAGGAAATCCACGAACTCTATGCCCTCGTCGAACGGCTGAAGGCAGACGGCAAGGCGATCCTGTTCATCAGCCACAAGTTCGATGAAATCTTCCGCATCGCCGACCGCTACACGGTGTTTCGCGACGGAACGATGGTCGACGAAGGGCTGATCGCCGATGTCAGCCAGGACGAACTGGTGCGCCTTATGGTTGGCCGCGCTGTCGGTTCGGTTTACCCGAAGAAGGATGTGGCGATCGGCGAACCGGTGCTCACGGTCTCCGGCTACCGCCACCCGACCGAGTTCGAGGACATCAACTTCGAGCTTCGCCGAGGCGAGATCCTTGGCTTCTACGGCCTGGTCGGCGCCGGCCGTTCCGAGTTCATGCAGTCGCTGATCGGCGTCACCCGGCCATCGGCCGGTGCCGTCCGGCTCGATGGCGAGGTGCTGGTGATCCGCAGCCCGTCCGAAGCGATCCGGGCTGGCATCGTCTATGTGCCCGAAGAGCGCGGCCGCCAGGGTGCGATCATCGGCCTGCCGATCTTTCAGAACGTCACGCTGCCGTCGTTGTCGCGCACCTCGCGCTCGGGCTTCCTGAAGCTTGCCAACGAGTTCGCGCTTGCCCGCGAATACACCACGCGCCTCGACCTGCGCGCCGCCTCGCTCGATCAGGATGTCGGCACGCTTTCGGGCGGCAACCAGCAGAAGGTCGTGATCGCCAAGTGGCTGGCGACGAAGCCGAAGGTGATCATTCTCGACGAGCCGACCAAAGGCATCGACATCGGCTCCAAGGCCGCCGTGCACGCCTTCATGAGCGAGTTGGCGGCACAGGGCCTGAGCGTCATCATGGTCTCCTCGGAAATCCCGGAGATCATGGGCATGTCCGACCGCGTCATCGTGATGCGCGAGGGGCGGATCGCCGGGCGCTTCGAGCGCGCCGAACTGACGGCGGAAAAGCTGGTGCGTGCCGCAGCCGGCATTCAGGAGGCCGCGTGATGGCAAACATCCTCAGGAATCGCGAACTGCTGCTGGTCGGCGCGATCGCCGTGCTGCTGGCGCTGATCACCTGGCGTTTCCCGCCCTTCGTCGCGCCCGCGAACCTCGGGCGCGTCTACAACGACACGTCGATCCTGATCATTCTGGCGCTTGGCCAGATGGCGGTGATCCTGACGCGCTGCATCGATCTTTCGATGGCCGCCAACCTCGCGCTCTCGGGCATGGTGGCGGCGATGCTGAACGCCGCCTTTCCGGGCCTGCCGATCCCGCTGATCATCCTTGCGGCAGTTGCGCTCGGCACTTTGCTCGGCATGATCAACGGCGCGCTCGTCTGGAAGCTTGACATTCCGCCGATCGTCGTAACCCTCGGCACGCTCACCATCTATCGCGGCCTGATCTTTCTCTTGAGCGGCGGCAAGTGGATCAATGCCCACCAGATGAGCGACGCCTTCAAGGCATTGCCGCGCGACGAGCTCTTTGGTTTCCCGGTTCTCTCCTGGCTCTCGCTGGTGATGATCGCGCTCGTTTTCCTGCTGATGAGCCGCACGGCGCTCGGACGCGCCTTTTATGCGGTCGGCGGCAATCCGCACGCGGCGGTCTATACCGGCATCGATGTCGGCCGCACCCGCTTCTCGGCCTATTGCATATCCGGCGCGCTTGCCGGGCTCTCGGGCTATCTTTGGGTGTCGCGTTATGCCGTCGCCTATGTCGACATCGCCGCCGGCTTCGAACTCGACATCATCGCAGCCTGTGTGATCGGCGGCATATCGATCGCCGGCGGCATCGGCACGGTAGCAGGCGCGGTGCTCGGTGCGCTGTTCCTTGGCGTGATCAAGAACGCCTTGCCGGTCATCAATATCTCGCCCTTCGCCCAATTGGCGATTTCGGGCATGGTCATCATTGTCGCTGTTGCCGTCAACGCCCGCGCCGAGCGGCGCAAGGGCCGCGTCATCTTGAGAAAGGCGGAGGCTGTCTGATGGCCGAGACGCACCTTACCCCACGACATATCCCCGATCGGCTGGAAGGCCGCAGCGCGCGCCTGCTGAAGAGCTGGGAAAGCCTGCTGCTTGTCGTCGCCTGCCTCATCTTTCTCGGCAACTCGCTGGCCTCGCCCTACTTCCTCGACCCGTGGAACCTCTCGGACGCGACCTTCAACTTCACCGAAAAGGCGATGATTGCCTTCGCCATGGCGCTGGTGATCATTTCCGGCGAGATCGATCTGTCGGTGGCCTCGATCATCGCGCTCGCCTCGACGGCGATGGGCTATGCCGTGCAACTTGGCTTCGACACGCCGGCGCTGGTGGTGATCGGTCTCTCTGTCGGGCTTCTTTGCGGTGCGATCAACGGCCTCTTGATCACCGGTCTCGGGTTGCCCTCGATCGTGGTGACCATCGGCACCATGAGCCTCTTCCGCGGTCTTTCCTTCATCATCCTCGGCGACCAGGCTTTCACCGGTTATCCCGACAGCTTCTCGTGGTTCGGCCAAGGCTATGTCTGGTGGGTGTTCTCCTTCGAGTTCACGCTCTTCGTTTCCCTCGCGGTCGTCTACGGCGTCGTCTTGCACAAGACAAATTTCGGCCGCGCGGTCTATGCCATCGGCAACAATCAGACGGCGGCGCTCTTCTCCGGCATCCGCGTTGCGCGCATCAAATTCATCCTCTTCCTCCTGACCGGGTTGATGGCCGGGCTTGCCTCGATCTGCCTGACCTCGCGCCTCGGCTCGACGCGCCCGTCGATCGCGCTCGGCTGGGAGCTGGAGGTGGTAACGATGGTGGTACTCGGCGGCGTCAACATTCTCGGTGGCTCCGGCACCATCCCGGGCGTCGTGCTGGCCGCCCTGATCATGGGTATGGTGACCTTCGGTTTCGGCCTGCTCAACGTGCCGGGCATCGTCATGTCGATCTTCATCGGCCTGCTGCTGATCTCGGTGATCGCGCTCCCCATTCTCTGGCGGCGCGCCCGTCAGCGTCTCGCACATTGAGGATCCGATGGAAAAATACGCGTTCCGTATGCGCCTGAACCCAGGCATGGCCGCCGAATACAGGGCGCGGCACGATGCCATCTGGCCGGAACTGGCCACCCTGCTGAAGGAGGCCGGCGTCTCCGACTACTCCATCCATCTGGACGAGGAGACCAGTCTGCTTTTCGGTGTGCTCTGGCGGACCGACGATCACCGCATGGCCGACCTGCCGTCCCATCCCATCATGCAGAAATGGTGGGCCTATATGGCCGATATCATGGAAACCCATGGCGATAACGAACCGGTGGCGGTGCCGCTGACGACCGTTTTCCATTTGGACTGAAAAGATGCGGGTTGTTGGCGTTATCGATATCGGCAAGACCAATGCCAAGGTCGCAGCCGTTGATCTCGACCGTTTCGAGGAGATCGCCGTCCGCAAGACGGCGAATGCGGTGCTGACTGATGGTCCTTATCCGCATTTCGATGTCGAGCGTCTCTGGGCCTTCCTGCTCGAAAGCCTCGCGTCACTCCATGCCGAACACGCCTTTGAGGCGATCTCGATCACCACCCACGGCGCGACCGCCGTCGTGCTCGACGCATCAGGCAACCTGGCGCTTCCGGTTTTAGACTATGAGCACGCCGGTCCCGACAGCCTCGCCGCCGAGTATGATAATGTCAGGCCGCCCTTTTCCGAGACCGGCTCCGCGCGCCTGCCGATGGGCCTCAATGTCGGCGCCCAGCTCTATTGGCAGCAGAAGACCTTTCCCGACGACTTCGCCAGGGTCGCCTCGGTCCTCACCTATGCGCAATATTGGACCTATCGACTGACAGGTACGCTCTGTAACGAGCTGACCTCGCTCGGCTGCCACACGGATCTCTGGACCCCACGGGCAGGGACATTCTCGTCTCTTGTCGAAAGCCAGGGCTGGACGCCCCTCTTCGCACCGGTGTTGAAGGCGAGCGATATCGCCGGAACGCTACTGCCAGAGCTTTGTTCGGCAACGGGCATTGCATCAGGGACCCCCGTCTATTGCGGCATTCACGATTCCAACGCCTCGCTGCTGCCGCATCTCCTGACACGTACCTCGCCCTTCTCGGTGGTCTCAACCGGCACCTGGGTGGTGATGCTTGCGGTCGGTGCCGAGGCGAAGATGCTCGATGAACACCGCGACACGCTGATCAACGTCAACGCGCTTGGCGATCCCGTACCCTCCGCCCGCTTCATGGGCGGCCGCGCCTTCCAGCTTCTGTTGGGGGAGGGGGCGCGCCCTGTGTCGCCGCAAACGGAAGAGGCCGTGGCCGGGGCCGGCCACATGCTGCTGCCGTCCATTCCCGAGGGATCCGGTCCCTTTCCGGCCGCAAAAGCGATCTGGACGACGGACGAACGGGAGCTTGGCCCCGCCGAACGCTTTGTCGTCGTCTCGTTCCATCTGGCGCTGATGACAGCCACCTGTCTCGACCTGATCGGCGCGCGCGGCGATATCGTCGTCGAAGGGCCCTTTGCTTCCAACAGGACCTATCTGCGCATGCTCGCCGCAGCGACGGGCCGGCCGGTCTTTGCCGATCCCCACAATATCACGGGTACGAGCCTCGGTGCTGCGTGTCTGGTTAAGGGATCCGCGGTCAGGACCGGGGTCGAGCCGCTTGCGGGCGAGATCGCGGAGAGCCTCGCCGCCTATGCGCAGGCATGGCAAAAGGCGACGCAGGACCATGTGTGCAAAGAAAAGCGGCCGTAGAACATCCGTCCCCGGCCGCAGAGATGCCTGGTTGTGTCAGTAAGAGACGGGCTAAAGCCCGATCAAAACACAGAGCTGCGCTTTGCCGACCGGTTGTGCTCGATGTTGAGCACGATCGATACTGCCATCATTGTCAGGATTGCTGTGAGTGCGGCGCCAATGCCAAGAACAATCATTGTTCGTTTCCTGTAAGCGCATCGTCATGATGTCGCTTTGCGTGATGCGAAGGTTTCTTCGCGCATGCAGCGCCCACTTCACTTTCGCTTCGATACGCGAGCGCAAGTCGAAGTACAATTCTAAACTCTTGTGATTGAGAACCTGTTGGTTTCAGGCGTGTTTATTACAGTTTTGTTGCAGCGCAAAAATGGCGCGTGAAAACACCCTGTGAATTTTAGTGATTCCGATTAGAGGCGAGGGACCGTTAACCTTCAAGCAAGGAATTAACCATAAACATGGTCCCACACGTCGGAATGGGATAATTCACAAGTCTCCTCAAGGCATGATGCCGCCCCGCCGTACCGGTTCCGGTCCGGTATCCATTCTTCACCGAATTTACTTGCGGGATGAACGACAGCAGACGCTTTTCGGCGGAGGCTGATCTCATCGATGTGGCGTGCACGTCCGGTGGACCGTGGCTCTCCCTGATGCTCCCCAGGCAAGTTCCGAACGTGCAGCACCGGGGATCAGCGTTGAGGCAGGAAGCATCGTCAGAACAGGCAAAAAAGGGCCAGGCAGGCAGCCTGCTGGAGCGCCTGCGCTTTGCCGGGCTCGACGACGAGAGCTGCAACCGCGTCCGCGATCACAGGCAAAAGCTTTCTCCCCGGATTGATCAGGCGCTTCGCGACCTCTTCCAGCGCCTCCAGACCTATCCCGACGCCGCCCGCCATTTCGACAGCGACCGCCAGATCGACCGCCTTCAGGATCTTCAGTCGTCGCACTGGAACGTGCTGACCGACGCACGCTTTGACGGGCTTTATGCCGAGCGCATCAAGGTGCTCGCAGACACCGCAAGCCGCATGGGCCTCGACCCGCGCTGGCAGATGGCAAGCCATGCCGTCGTGCTCGAACATCTCATCGTCGGACTGATCGAAGACGCCTGGCCGCGATCCTTCCTGCCGATTGGCAAGGCGCGCCGCCGCGAACTTTGCGACCTCGTCGCCGCTCTGGTGCGCACGACCTTCGTCGACAGCGAGATCGGCGTTTCGCTCCGCTTCAACGCCCTCCGCCAACAGCACCAGCGGCAGCTCGCCGAGCAGCGCAGCGCCGACGAGCTGGAGGTCAAGGCGCTCTTCGGCGACTTTGCCGAAGGCGTGAGCCAGGGTGATCTCGGCGCGCGGTTGCCGGAAACGGCGGTCGAAGCCTATCAGCCGATCGTGGCGAGCCTGAACGCGGCACTCGAACAGATCCAACAAAGTCTTCAGGCCTCCGATCAGCGCAGCCAGGCTGCCGGGGTACTGGTCGACCGCATGCGCGACGGCGCGACAGCCTTCACGGACAAGGCGAGCGCTGAAGCCGACGCGCTTTCCGGGCAGCTTGCCGTGCTCTCCGACATGGCCGGACGCATGGCGACCGGTTCGGGCCGGATCAGCGCCACGGAAACGAAGGCCAACGAGACCCGCATTGCCGTCGAGCGCAGCGGCGAGATAGCCGGCCAGGCGATTTCCGCCATGGCCGACATCGAGGCGTCGGCCGAAAAGATCGGCCAGATCATCGGCGTCATCGACGAGATCGCCTTCCAGACCAATCTTTTGGCGCTCAACGCCGGCATCGAAGCGGCGCGCGCCGGCGACAGCGGTCGCGGTTTTGCCGTCGTCGCCCAGGAAGTGCGTGCGCTGGCACAGCGCTCCGGCGAAGCGGCGCGCGAAATCAAGCAGCTCGTTTCCGGCACCAAGGCGCAGGTCGAGACCGGCGTCGAGATTGTCGGCCGCACCCAGGACGCGATCAGCAGCATCGTCGAGCAGGTCACGTCGATCAATTCCGCCGTCTCCGGCATCGCCCGCGAGGCGGAGCAGCAGGTCGGCGACCTCCGCGGCGTCGCGACCGAGATCGGCACGATCTCCAGGGGTGTCGAGGCAAGTGCCGCGCTGGCCGGCGAAACCGTCCGTTCGTCGGACGATCTTCATACGGTCATCGTCGAGCTCGGCGAGACCATCCGCCAGTTCCGCCTGGAGCGTCGCCATCCGGCCGCATCGGCGCGCGCCGGCCGCGAGCCCTTCCGTCACACATCCGCCGTCGTTGCCGAAGAGCCGGCCGCACCGTTGTTTGACGACGGGCTGCAGCGGCAGCTCGCCGGTTGGCAGCGCTGATATCAAGGGCAGTAGAGAGTTAGCAGTCGAGGAAGACAGAAATGGCCAGCAAGAAGACCGCCCAGAAGACGCTTAGCCTCGCTCCGGTTCTGGACCTGAATGAGGCAACGGCACTGCACGAGAAGCTGCTCGCGCTCAAGGGCAGCGATATCGTGATCGACGCTTCCGCGGTCGAGCGGGTCGGGACGCTTTGTGTCCAGGTGCTGATGGCCGGCGCCAAGACCTGGGAAGAGGAACATTTGTCTTTCACCTTCAGCAAGGTGTCGGACGCTTTCGAGAAAACGACACAGCTCATCGGGGTCGAGATCGACCACCTGATGGCAAAGGAGATTTGAGAAAATGAAGAAGCGAGTTCTGACGGTCGACGACTCCCGGACGATCCGAAACATGCTGCTGGTCACGCTGAACAATGCCGGTTTCGAAACGATTCAGGCCGAGGACGGCGTCGAGGGTCTTGAGGTCCTGGAAGAAGCCAATCCGGACGTGATCGTCACCGACATCAACATGCCGCGTCTCGACGGCTTCGGCTTCATCGAAGGCGTGCGCAAGAACGATCGCTACCGCGCCATTCCGATCCTGGTACTGACCACCGAAAGCGACGCGGAGAAGAAGAACCGCGCGCGTCAGGCGGGTGCAACCGGCTGGATCGTCAAGCCGTTCGACCCGACCAAACTCATCGATGCAATCGAGCGCGTAACGGCCTGAAGTCCGGGGATAGCCTCCAATGGATATGAACGAAATCAAAGAGATCTTCTTCCAGGAATGCGAGGAACAACTCGCCGAACTGGAATCGGGTCTGCTGAAGCTCAATGATGGCGACCGCGACCCGGAAACGGTCAATGCCGTTTTCCGTGCGGTGCACTCCATCAAGGGTGGCGCCGGCGCCTTCGGGCTGGACGACCTCGTCTCCTTCGCGCACGTGTTCGAGACGACCCTTGATTGCGTTCGTTCCAATAGGCTCGATCCCGGACCGGAAGTTCTGAAGGTGATGCTGAAGTCGGCCGACGTACTCGCCGACCTCACCAACGCTGCGCGCGATGGCGGCAGCGTCGACGAGGCGCGCAGCCGCCAGCTGATCAAGGAACTCGAGGCGCTCGCAAACGGCGAAGTTCCACAGGCGTCGGCAGCGCCGGCCGAACCGGTTGCCAAGCCCGTCGCTGCCGTGGCTCCGCCGCCCGTCAACGACGAAGGCTTCCAGCCGGTCGCCTTCTCCTTCGATGACTTCGACGCGGCTGAAGAGCCGCCGCTGATGGAAATGCCCACATATGAGATCGTCTTCAAGCCGAAGTCCGATCTCTACGCCAAGGGCAACGAGGCAACGCTGCTTCTGCGCGACCTCTCGCGCCTTGGCGAGATGAGCATCCATTGCGACATGGGCGCACTGCCGACGCTCGATCGGCTGAGCCCGGAGAGCGCCTATTTCTTCTGGAAGATCTCGCTCAAGACCGACAAGGGCGAGGACGCGATCCGTACGGTTTTCGAATTCGCCGAGTGGGATTGCGACCTGGAGATTTCGCTGGTCGAAGACGAGGCGACGCAGTCGGGCGAAGAGCTGCCGATGCAGCCCGTTCCCTTCGACCTGTCGATCCTTGACGACGAACCGGCGGTATCGGTCGGTGTCGTCGAGGAAGAAGAACAGCTTGCCTCCCAGCAGCAGGATCGCGACGCCGCGGTTTCAGCCGCCGGCACGGCCAGCAACGTGCTGCAGATGGCGCAGTCCGCCGCCCGCGCACCGGCTGAGAAGGCAGCTCCCGCGGCCAGCGCCGCCGCCCAGAGCGCTGCCGCCCAGCAGGCCGCTGCATCGGCTGCAACGCCGACCATTCGCGTCGATCTCGATCGCGTCGACCGCCTGATCAACCTTGTCGGCGAACTCGTGATCAATCAGGCGATGCTCTCGCAGAGCGTCGTCGAGAACGACACCAACGGCACGTCCTCGATCAACATGGGCCTCGAAGAGCTGCAGCAGCTCACCCGCGAGATCCAGGATTCGGTGATGGCGATCCGCGCCCAGCCGGTGAAGCCTGTCTTCCAGCGCATGTCGCGTATCGTTCGCGAAATCGCCGACATGACCGGCAAGTCGGTCCGCCTGATCACCGAAGGCGAGAACACCGAAGTCGACAAGACGGTCATCGACAAGCTCGCCGAGCCGCTGACCCACATGATCCGCAACGCGGTCGACCACGGCCTCGAAACGCCGGAGAAGCGCCTTGCCGCCGGCAAGAGCGCCGAAGGCACTGTGCGCCTGACGGCAAAGCACCGTTCCGGCCGCATCGTCATCGAGCTTGCCGACGACGGTGCCGGCATCAACCGTGAGAAGGTGCGCCAGAAGGCGATCGACAACGACCTGATTGCCGCTGACGCCAACCTCTCGGACGAAGAGATCGACAACCTGATCTTCCACGCCGGCTTCTCGACGGCCGACAAGATCTCTGACATCTCCGGCCGCGGCGTCGGCATGGACGTGGTCAAGCGCTCGATCCAGGCGCTCGGCGGCCGCATCAACATCTCCTCGAAGCCGGGCCACGGCTCGGTCTTCACCATGAGCCTGCCGCTGACGCTCGCCGTGCTCGACGGCATGGTGGTCACCGTCGCCAACCAGACACTGGTAGTGCCGCTGACGGCAATCGTCGAAACGCTGCAGCCGGAAGCCGCAGCGATCCATTCCTTCGGTTCCAACCAGCGGCTGATCTCGATCCGCAACTCCTTCTGCCCGCTCGTCGACGTCGGCCGGATCCTGAATTTCCGTGCCATCCAGGCGAACCCGGTCGAAGGCGTCGCCCTGCTCGTCGAATCGGAAGGTGGCGGCCAGCGCGCCCTGATGGTCGATGCGATCCAGGGCCAGCGCCAAGTGGTGATCAAGAGCCTCGAGGCCAACTACACCCACGTGCCGGGCATCGCCGCGGCGACCATTCTCGGCGACGGCCGCGTGGCGCTCATCCTCGATGTCGACGCGATCGTCGCCGCCTCGCGCGGGCATTCGCTGAAACCTGAAATGTCACTGGCTGCAGTCGGATAATGACAATGACCTATGCCGCAAAAAATCTGACCACGGACGGACGGGAGCTGATCGCTTTCCGCGTCGGTGATCAGGAATTCTGCGTAAACATCATGCAGGTGCGCGAGATCCGTGGCTGGACGCCTGCGACATCCATGCCGCATGCGCCATCCTATGTGCTCGGTGTCATCAACCTTCGCGGTGCGGTGCTGCCGATCGTCGATCTCTCGGCCCGGCTCGGCATGACTCCGGCCGACCCGACCGTGCGTCACGTCATCATCGTCGCGCAGGTCAAGAGCCAGGTCGTCGGCCTTCTGGTCGACGCCGTCTCCGACATCCTGACGATTACAGACGACAAGATCCAGCCGACGCCGGATGTCATCTCGTCGGAGTTCGAAAAGAGCTTCGCGCGCGGTGTGCTTGCGATCGAAGGCCGGATGATCTGTCTCATTGAACTCGAAGCGATCTTCCCGCAGGAAGAAAGGGAAGCCGCATGAGAAGTCAGCCCATCGCTGAACAGAAACTGTCGCCGGACGAGTGCCTGGCGAGCGGCGAGTATCCGTTGACCCGCCGCGATCTTACCGAGATCGCTGCGATGATCTATGCGGATGCCGGCATCTATCTCAACGAGACCAAGGCGTCGCTTGTTTATTCGCGGCTGTCGAAGCATATCCGCAATCTCGGGCTCAGGGGCTTCCGCGAATATTGCCAGCTGGTCGCTTCGCCCGCCGGTGCGGCCGCGCGGCGCGACATGCTTTCGCATCTGACCACCAACTTCACGCGGTTCTTCCGCGAGAACCATCACTTCGAGCACCTGAAGACCGACGTGCTGCCGGAGCTCATCGCGCGCGCTAAGGCCGGCGGCCGGGTGCGCATCTGGTCGGCCGCCTGCTCGGACGGCCAGGAGCCCTATTCGATTGCGCTGACGGTTCTGTCGCTGCTGCCGAATGCGGCCGACTACGACTTCCGGATCCTGGCAACCGACATCGACCCGAAGATCCTGGCGCTCGCCCGCGCCGGTGCCTACGACGCAACCGCGCTCGAAACCGTCAATCCGGCCATGCGCAAGCAATATTTCTCCGAGGTCAACAGCGGCGGCCGCTTCAAGTGGCAGGTCGACGATCGGGTCAAGCGGCTGATCACCTTCAACGAACTGAACCTGATGGCGCAATGGCCGTTCAAGGGGCCGTTCGACGTTATCTTCTGCCGCAACGTCGTCATCTATTTCGACGAGCCGACGCAGATGAAGATCTGGTCGCGCTTCGCCGGCATGCTGAACACCGACGGTCACCTTTATATCGGCCATTCCGAACGGGTGTCCGGTGACGCGAAGGCGCACTTCGACAACATCGGCATCACCACCTACCGCCACACCGGCAAATTTCATGGAGGACGGGCATGACCACTCCCGCTCGCGTTCTCGTCGTTGACGACTCCGCCACGATGCGTGGCCTGATTACAGCCGTGCTCAACGCGGATCCAGACGTGACCGTCGTCGGCCAGGCGGCCGACGCCATGGAAGCGCGCCAGGCGATCAAGCAACTCGATCCCGATGTCGTCACCCTCGACATCGAAATGCCGAACATGAACGGCCTAGAATTCCTCGACAAGATCATGCGGTTGCGGCCGATGCCGGTCATCATGGTCTCGACGCTTACCCACAAGGGCGCTGAAGCCACGATCGCAGCACTCGAGATCGGCGCCTTCGATTGTGTCGGCAAGCCGCATCCGGGCGATCCCCATCCCTTTGCCGGCCTCGTCGACAAGGTAAAGGCGGCCGCCCGCTCGCAGCGCAAGTTCATCATCACCGGCAATAAGGTCGCGGCGCCGGCTCCGGCCAATGCGAATACGGCGTCCGAGTACCGGGCCGGCCGCAAGATCATCGCCATCGGCGCCTCGACAGGCGGCGTTGAAGCCCTGATCACGGTGCTCCAGAAGTTCCCGGCCAATTGCCCGCCGACGGTCATCACGCAGCACATGCCGCACACCTTCACCAAGAGCTTCGCGGAGCGGCTGAACCGTCTCTGCGCGCCGGCGGTGCAGGAAGCGACGGACGGCGCGCGGCTCGAAATCGGCAAGGTCTACCTGGCGCCCGGTGGCGAGCGCCATCTGCAGGTCGCCAACCCGACGGCACCCTGCTGCCGCCTGGTGGACCGCGACCCGGTCAACGGGCATCGGCCTTCGGTCGACGTGCTGTTCGATTCGGTCGCCGAGCTTGCCGGACGCAATGCGATCGGTGTCATTCTGACCGGCATGGGGCGCGACGGCGCCTCCGGTCTCCTGAAAATGCGGCATGCCGGAGCAAAGACCTTCGGCCAGAACGAAAAGACATGTGTCGTCTACGGCATGCCGAGAGTCGCCTATGAATTGGGCGCCGTTGAAACCCAGCTCCCCCTCGGATCCATCGGGGAGGAGGTCCTGAAAGCAGCGGCGCTCCGCAAGGAAGGAAGCGAATAATGTCCATCGCCGAAAAAATCAAAGTTCTGATCGTCGACGATCAGGTGACGAGCCGCCTGCTCCTGGGTGACGCCCTGCAGCAGCTCGGCTTCAAGCAGATCACCGCCGCCGGTGACGGGGAGCAGGGCATGAAGATCATGGCTCAGAACCCGCACCACCTCGTGATCTCCGACTTCAACATGCCGAAGATGGACGGACTCGGCCTGCTGCAGGCGGTCCGCTCCAACCCGGCGACCAAGAAGGCGGCCTTCATCATCCTGACGGCCCAGGGCGACCGTGCCCTGGTTCAGAAGGCAGCGGCCCTCGGTGCCAACAACGTTCTGGCCAAGCCCTTCACCATCGAAAAGATGAAGGCTGCGATCGAAGCCGTATTCGGGGCGCTCAAATGAACATGGAAGCCGCCGGCAAGCGCGTGCATGTCATCCAGGGTGAGTACAAGGTCTTCAACGATCCGAACATCGTGCTGTCGACCATTCTCGGTTCCTGTGTGGCAGCCTGCATGCGCGATCCCGTGGCCGGCGTCGGCGGCATGAATCACTTCCTGCTGCCAGGTTCCGCGACGTCGCCCATGTCCGGCGGCGACGCGACCCGCTACGGGGTCCACCTCATGGAATTGCTCATCAACGGTCTCCTGAAACAGGGCGCCCGGCGAGATCGTCTCGAAGCCAAGATCTTCGGCGGCGCCAAGACCATCGCGCGGTTTTCCAATGTCGGCGAACAGAACGCCGCCTTCGCGCGCCAGTTCCTGCTCGACGAGGGCATCCGCATCGTCGGCGAGAGCACGGGCGGCGAGCACGGCCGCAAGCTCGAATACTGGCCGTCGTCTGGCCGCGCCCGGCAATACGCCCTGACCGGCGTCGAGACGCAGCGCACGGTGCAACTGGAGGAACGGCCGATCGTCGCGCCGAAGCCGGCCGAAAGCTCCATCGAATTCTTCTGATGCTGCGAGGCAGACGCCTCGCAGGCCTGAAATACGACTTCTACCGCAGCCCCGAGCCACGTGAGACATACACATGCAGACCGACTACCTGGGCCACATGCCGCACGTGGAAGAAGCGCTCCCCGAAGTGCTGATGCGCATCGTCACCGAATTGCATGACGTCGCCTATCTGATCGAGCGGATCGAGCCGCAACTGGCCGGTGACCACGGCGCCGATGCGCTTGCCAATCCCGACAAGATGATGGTGCTGCAGGGCATCGACCTTGCCGTGCAGAAGACCCGCGGGCTGGCCGAATTCATCGACACGATTACCGCATCGATCCCGGACGCCTGGATGGTCGACGTCACCACGGCCGTCAATCTGGTAAAGCTTGCCGATATGAAAAAGGCACTTGGCAACGGCATGTTGCGCCACGGCCACTCCCAACCGCTGACGAAGGCGGCCGGTGATTTCGAAGCCTTCTGACGCTCCCAGAGAGCGTCGCAGGACGCGGGTTCAAGAAACATCCATTTAAAATCAATGACTTGCTGCGCCGAATTCTGACGCGGCCGCGACTTTGTGCGCAGGTTTGGCTTCGTCCGACGGTCCGTTTCGCCCCAGTGGATAAGTTTTGCGGCGGCGCCTCCGCCGCTTCGGTCGGGCGCATCAAGCCAAGTTCGCGCAAGTTTCGTTTCCTACGGTCCGGATCGGGACTGGTGGATTCGCGCGCATTGGAAGTCGATACTCGGCATGTCGATACCCAGAAAACCCGAATGTTGGAACTGCGCAGGGCGCTCGGCCGATGATCGGCCCGTTGACCTTGCGATACTGGGTGCGGAAACAGAATGAGTCTGTTGGATCAACTCTCGACGTTCACGAAGAACCTGAGCAGTCTCGGGCAAGGCAAGCTGATCGCGTTGGCGGCGGCTGGCATTGTCGCGGTCGGCATGGTGCTCGGGGCCGGAATTTACGTCAACAGACCCTCGTTCGAGACGCTCTATGTCGGGCTCGAACGCAGCGATGTCACTCAGATCAGCATCGCGCTGGCCGAGGCCAACATCGACTTCAATGTCGGGGCTGACGGCGCCAGTCTGCAGGTTCCCGTTGGCATGACCAGCAAGGCGCGCCTGCTGCTCGCCGAGCGTGGCCTGCCGAGCAGCGCCAATGCCGGTTATGAACTCTTCGACAATGTCGGCTCGCTCGGCCTCACCTCCTTCATGCAGGAAGTGACCCGCGTGCGTGCCCTCGAAGGCGAAATCGGCCGCACCATCCAGCAGATTTCCGGTATCGCCGCCGCCCGCGTCCACATCGTGATGCCGGAGCGCGGCAGCTTCCGCAAGGCAGACCAGAACCCCACCGCCTCGGTCATGATTCGCGCCAGCGCCACGGTCGGCCGCAGCGCCGCCGCTTCGATCCGTCATCTCGTCGCCTCGTCCGTACCGGGGCTCGACGTCGATGACGTGACCGTGCTCGATTCGACCGGCCAGCTTCTCGCATCGGGCGACGATCCGGCCAACAGCGCCCTCAACCAGTCGCTCGGCGTCGTCCAGAACGTCCAGACCGAGCTTGAGAAGAAGATCGACAACGCGCTCGCTCCGTTCCTCGGCATGGACAACTTCCGTTCGAGCGTCACGGCACGTCTGAACACCGACACGCAGCAGATCCAGGAAACGGTGTTCGATCCGGAATCGCGGGTCGAACGCTCTACGCGCGTGACCAAGGAAGAGCAGAAGTCCAGCCAGCAGCAGCCGGACAATGCAGCGACGGTGCAGCAGAACATTCCTCAGGCCGCCCCGAAAGGCGGTGCCGGCCCGCAGTCGAGCGACCAGGCCGAGAAGAAGGAAGAGCAGACCAACTACGAGATCAACAGCAAGACGATCGCCACCGTCAAGAACAGCTATACGGTCGAGCGGCTCTCCGTTGCCGTCGTCGTCAACCGCGGCCGCCTGGCAGCGATGGTCGGCGAACCGGCCGATCAGGCCAAGATCGACGCCTATCTCGCTGACATGCAGAAGATCGTCGCTTCGGCTGCCGGACTCGATACCAACCGCGGCGACGTCGTGACCCTGACCGCCATGGACTTCGTCGAGACGCAGCTGCTCGACCAGGCGGTTGCCGGTCCGGGTGTGATGGAGACGCTCACTCGCAATCTCGGCGGCATCATCAACGCGCTGGCCTTCATCGTCGTCGCCTTCCTGGTGGTCTGGATGGGCATGCGACCGCTGGCACGCCAGCTCGGTCTCGGTGGCGGTGCCGGTCAGATCCAGGGCGAAGCAGCCGGCCTCGAACTGCCCGACTTCTCTCCGGCCAATGCCGGTGCCGGTGGCGCGCTCATGGACGGCTTCGGCTCGGACTTCGGCTTCGACAGCACCGACGACCTGCTCAGCATGGGCGACGACAGCGGCGGCTTCAACCGCCGCGTCAAGGAAGGGCCGGAGCGGCGCCTGGCCCGCATGGTCGAGATCAGCGAAGAGCGCGCGGCGAAGATCCTGCGCAAGTGGGCTCTCGACAAGGCGGCCTGACACTCAGAAAACAGCTTTGGAATTTCTTGCAAATCCCGCCCTCGTGGCGGGATTTTTCTTGTCCCCGCTGCCTGTGATCGCGCTCGCGATGGATTTCGATGTTCGGAGCAAATATTGCGGGAGTCCGGCCGCCGGTTTTCATCTGGCTTCAAAATTGCTTCAAGTTTCGAAGGGAGCTCGCGTGAGTCCCGGTGGAATCCCGGATGGTAATATTTTAACGATATCTTAATTTATAGATTCCGCGCGCCAGCATGACGTGCATTGTGCTGTGTCATCTACTATGACGGATTCGAGCAATACAGAGTTCAATCGAAATATATCTTTGTTATAGCCGAAATTAATTCTATGGCTTTCACAATTTATATATCGGTAAAATGAGCGTTGTCTGAAAATAGGCTGGTGCATTTGAGCAACAGCTATGTAAACAAAGTATAATATCGCGCCAGTTCGAAATTCTCTGTGCGCGAAGAACCGTCCTTTTTTGGGATGAAATTCCGCTATTTTCCACTTGCAACGCTGCATCGAATCCCGCCTGAGGCGCGGAAACCGCGGATTTTCAAGAGAAAAGCCTCGGTTTTTCAATGTGTTGCGATGCCGCGCCGGTTCCGGCGGTGGCGCAGGGGCGTTGGCAGGGGTGACTGATCGCGAATCGCGACATGCCAGCGGCACGAAGTAAATAGCCAGAAGAGGGCGATGTTTTTTTTCTCGCGTCGATGTACATTTTTAGCAGTTGATTCGTGTCCTGATCTGCGACTGGTGGTGATATTCGGCTTCGGCCGGCTGTTGGCGGCGGCAGCGCAAATGCAGTTCCGGGATGTGGATCCGGCACAGGGGCTGAACTCATGGACATTTCGCAAGCAGACATTGCTGTCTGGCCTTTGCCGACGGCACCGACACGCGCACGCGGCGGCGGGTTTTCGCGCGAGCAGCTTTTGCGACGACTGGGCGAAGTCGCCGGGCGCGGTGCTCTCGGAAGCGGCCTTTCGGCGCTGACGGAATATGTCGGCGCAAGCCATTATCTGTTGGCGCGCTATGATCTGTCACAGGACAGCGGTCTCGACCATGTGGTCTGCTCGGACTGGCCTTTCGACGTCGTCCGGCGGCTTTCCGGCGTGATCACCGCGCTTCATGCCAAGACCACCGAACTGGAAAAGTGCCTCGCGGTGTTGCAGCCGTGTTTTCATGCGCTGCCAGACAATACCGAGCTTCCGCGCGGCATCAGCCGCGAATATTGCGCGATCACCTTCAATGTCGGGCGCCTGCGTTTCTCCCTGATGCTTCTGGTCCCGGAAGACGTGATCCTGTCGCAGGAGAGCCTGCGTGACGTGACGTTGCTGGCGGGCTATCTGGCAAGCTTCACCACGCGCGCCGAAGTCCGCCATGACCGCGATTTCGAGCTTACGGAGCGCGAACTCGAGTGCCTGTTCTGGATTGCCGAAGGCAAGACGAGCGAAGAGATCGCGGTGATCCTCGGCATTTCGCGCAACACCATCAACAACTACATCACCAGCGTCATGCGCAAGACTGCGACCAGGACGCGGTCGGAAGCGATTGCCTACGCGGTGCGCAACAATCTTGTGTAAGGGACGGGCGCGATGACGCATTTTCTTGGCGGCGGGCGGATCGAGGACGAGCAGAAGCTCGCGAGGAACGGCAACCGCGCCGCGCGAGCGGCCACCTTGGTCACGCGCCTGCAAGCCATGCAGCGTCAGATCAACGCCAAGCACTTTGCAGTCCTGCGGCTCAACGGCAAGGGAACCGGCTGCGCCCGAAAGCTCACCTGTGTCCTCGACAACTGGGGCGTTGCTGCCGAAGCGAACGCCCATGATCTCGTCAATGCCTATGGCGAAGAACTCGTCGCTCATCTCGACCAGTCGCTGCTGCCGGTCCTTTGGGACGGCGCCGGCGAGCACCAGGCGGCAGAGCTTTCCGAGCTGGCGCCTTTCGCGCATCGCCTGAAGGGCCGCAAGCTTCCCTATTCCGGCATCGCCTTTCCCGTCAGGCTCGGCGCCCAGGGCAACGGCTATGTCGTCTTCGCAGGCAGCTATGTGGACGCCTCCACCGAGCAGGTGGTCGATCTGCACGGCCGCAGCTGCATGATCATGACCGATCTGCTGGCGGCCGACGAGAAGCGTGTCGCACCGGCGGAAACCTTGAGCGACCGCGAGATCGCCTGCCTGCAGATGGCGGGCGACGGTCACATCAGCGAAGAGATCGCCGAGCGCATGGGACTTTCGGTCCACACGGTCAACGCCTATCTGGGCGCGGCGACGACGAAGCTCGATTCGGTCAACCGCATCCAGGCGATCGCCAAGGCAATCCGCCTCGGCTACATCAGCTGAATCTGAACTAGACGGGTCGCTCCGGCCTTTTGAGCAGCGGCGCCGACGGAATTTAACCTGCCAGCGTCAATCGCACGTCCGCACGAGACCCGTCGGAGCGGTGCTTTCAGCTCGCCAGCGGCAACTCATAGGACTTGATGAATTTCGCCTCTGCCAGGCTCCGAGCCAGGAAGGCCGTGTTCTCGTGCGGGTCGGACGAGGGGTTCTGGAAATTGATGTGGCTGATCTCGATCCCGGCCGTCTCGTTGCCGAGCGACAGGCGGACATAGATGGTCACGCCGCGGGGTTTCAGTTCGAGGTCGAGCACGATTTCCGGCTCGCTGTCCCAATCCAGATTGTAGTTGCCGCCGAGGCCGAAATTGACCGTGCCGGGCAGAAAATAGAGCTCCGCTGCCGATTCGACGAGGTCAGCGAGGCTGGCATAGGACTCGAACCGCAATAGCGCGATGAAATCGGCGGCGTCGATGAGACGCAGTTCGGTCGCCACGGGGCGAATTGCTTCAGCTACGATCTGTTCCCGCTTCTCGGAGAATTCGCACTTTTTCATCGGAGTTATGTCATCCGTTTTGGTTGCGACGCATGCACCCGGTGAATGAGTTCGGCAACAGCCTTGTAAAACACCGGTGGAATCACACTATCGACCGAGACTTGTGCAAACATGGAGCGTGCAAGCGGCGGATCTTCGAAGACCGGAACACCGTTTTTCTCCGCAATCTCACGGATTTTGAGGGCAACCAGGTCCTGGCCCATTGCTACGACCACGGGGGCGTCGCTCTCCTCGCGGACATAACGCAAGGCGACGGCATAGTGGGTCGGGTTGGCGATGACGAGCGTGGCGCGCGGCACAGACGAGATCATGCGCTTGCGCGCCCGGTCGCGTTGCATCGAGCGCAGGCGCGATTTGACGATCGGGTCGCCCTGCGCCTGTTTCATTTCCTCCTTCACTTCCTGCTTGGTCATCATCAGTTCGGTGTACCAATGGTGCCGCGACCAGAAGAGGTCGGCGATCGCCAGCACAGCGGTCGACAGCAGAATGACGATCATTATCTCGTTGAGGTCGCTCGCCATCGTCGAGAACATCGTGACCGGATCAGAAAACATCAGGTCGAGCGTGGCGAAATAGTCGTTCCAGAGCACCAGAACGACGACGACTGACACGATGATGATCTTGAACAGCGACTTGCCGAATTCGACCAGGCCCTGGATGCCGAAGATCCGCTTGAGCCCGGCCATCGGCGAAACCCGATTGAGCTTTGGCTGGATGCGGTCGAGAACCGGCACGGGCAGGTTCTGGAAGATGGAGGCGCCGACGCCGAAGACGATGAGCAGGACGAAAGCCGGGACAACCAGGGCTGTCGATTTCCAGATAAGATGGGTGATCAGTGCCACGACGTCGGTGGCGTTTTCCAGCCGCCAGGCCTCCGGTTGCTCGAAGATATCCTTGAGCGCTTCGGTGAGGGTGGCGACGCCGTCGGTCAGGAAGAAGACGAAGAAAATGTAGATCGCGAGCGTCGATGCGAACATCGTGGCTTCACGAGAAAAGGGCACGTTACCCTTTTCGGCGGCGTCGGAGATCTTCTTCTCTGACGGGGCTTCTGTTTTGCTGTCTTTATCCTGATCGTCCGACATGAGACAGGACGGCTCCCGGTTCCTCTACAGCGACGCGCGTCCGGCGGACATACGCCCTGCATTGCGCCTCCTGTAGTGGACCGAGCGCGGGAACCAGGCAAGAGTTGAGCCCCGGCATTCGCCGGGGCTCAACAGAAATTACCCTTTGGGGAGCGGTAGCCCGGCCGCTTTGTGCGGCTCGTCAGACGGAGGCAGGCCTCAGGCCGCCTGCACGTCCTTTTCCTTGAGCTCGAGCTGTCCGTTCGCAGCCAACCTGATGGCTTCCTGCGTGATCGAGCGGCGTGCGATGGCGATATCGCGCGGATTGATGCCGGCATCGCCCATGGCGAGATCGGACTCGATCATGCGGCGCTGGCGCGCGCCGATCGAGGCGAGTACCGATTCGCGCAGTTCCGACGTCGAGCCGCGCAGCGCCATCGTGATGATGTCGGTCGACACGTCGTTGAAGAGCTGAACGCGGCTGCGCTGTGGCATGTAGAGCACGTCGTCGAAGAGGAAGATCTTCGGGCGTACCTTGTTGGCGGAGGCGGTGCTGAGCGATTCGAGCGAGGCGAGCAGCGTATCGACCTGCGGCTTGTCGAGTTCGTTCATCACCTCGGCGATCTTGGCCGGGCCCGCCGAATTGCGTTCCGCTTCCATCTCGCCGATCATTTCCATGACGCGGTTTTCGATGATCGCAGCGGCCTTCGGGTTGACGTCCTTCATGTTGACGGCGCGCTTCAGGATGTCCGGGCGCTGTTCTTCCGACAGCTGCAGCAGCACCTTGGCGCCGAAGCTGGAAGGCATCATCGACAGCACGTAAGCGATTGTCTGCGCATGTTCCTTGGCAAGCTGGACGGAAACGGCAACCGGGTCGCACTCCTGGAGGCGATCCCAGATGTTGGCTTCGTAGGACTGGAAGGTGGCGCGTCGGCCGAGCAGGCCATCGACTTCGTCCGGCGTCAGGCCTTCTTCGAGAATGCTCTCGATCGCCTTGGCGTTGTCCATGAGGCCGGCACCCTCGGTGAAGAGGTCTTCGAACTCGTTGACGAGCGCTTCGAGCTCATGCGGCGGAATGGCGCGCAGCGACTGCGCCGAGGCGATGATCGACTGCAGCTCGCTCTGGGTGAAGAACTTCAACAGCTTGCTGGCGACGCCCTTGCCCATGGCAAGCAGAACGGCCGCCGCCTTGTCCGTCTGGCTGAGCGGCCTTGATAGCGCCTGAGCCTCGAAACTTTCGAAATCCATCATGGATTCATCCTTCGCCCAATCATTGGGCCCTACGACTTCTTATTGCCCTTGATCTCGATGAGTTTGACGCCGAAGCGGGTATCGTCGCCTTCGAGAACGGTAATTTCGCCACGGCCGATCACGCGACCGTTGACCATGATCTCCACCGGCTCGCCGATGCGGCGATCCAGCGCGATCGTTGCGCCTTCGCTGAGGTTCATGAGGCCCGAAACCTGCATCCGGCTCGAGCCGAGCACGATCTGGACGTCGATCGGAATGTCCATGATCAGGTCGAGATTGGCGTTCATGCCGCTGCCGGGCGGTGTATCGACGGCCACATCAGCGCTGTCGAAGGACGTCGCGGCAAAATCCGTGCCGCCGAAGTCGCTCGTCGCGGCCGCGCCGCCGAGGTCGGCGCCGAAGTCGCTGGAGCCGAAATCGCCGCCGAATGCGTCGAGGCCGCCAGCGGCCGGTGCGCCAAAATCACTGCCGAAATCGGTCGTGCCAAGCGTTTCGGCGCCGAATTCGGAGCCGAAAGCATCAGGCGTGTCGGAATCCTGCTTCAGGACACCGCGCAGGTCATTGATCGCCTGGTCGAGTTCCATGTCTCCGACAGCGACTTCGGCCTGTTCGTTGATGGGTGTTTTTTTGGGTGCCATGTGAGAACTATTCCAGTTGAAGCTTGCCTCAGGCATGCTGCGAGCGCGCGGCAGGCCGATTTAACTCATGATGTGGCGAAGGATGTCCTGTTCGGATCCGTGCGTATCCTTGACCCGAACCGTGTATTTCGATCCGGCGCGCCCGAATTCGCAGACATAGAGGTCGCGGCCATTGGCGTTGACGTCGACGCGAACGTCCTGGGCGTCGAGGAAGGGAATGACGTCGCCCGGTTGCAGGCGGCTGATCGTGTCGAGCGTCAGGCTTTCGAGCCGGATGCGCGCCTCGATCGTCACCGCCGAACGGCGAACCTGTTCTTCCAGCTGCTCCGTCCACTCGGCCTTCGCCTTGCGCTGCTGTCCGCTTCCCTTGGGGAAGACGATCGTTGTCTTCAGAAGCACGCTTTGCGGAACGATGATCGAGAAGGTGGAAAGCACGGGGCCGAAGCCGATCGTCATGTCGATGGCGCCGGCGTGAACGTCCTCGATCATCGGATCGGGCTTGGCGCGCGCCACGCTGTTGAGCGGGCGTTCGACGATCGGCTCGAAACCGCCGGGGGCATTGACGGCGGTCCTGAGCACGTCGGCGATCTTCTCGAACAGCGGCACGGCCACGTCGATCTCGATCTGGGAGAGCGCGCGCGGCTGCGGCTCTTCGATGCCGGCGGGCTCGGCGCCGAGCAGCGCCTCCACCAGAGCGATGATGATCGGGCTGTCGCAGCCGATCTGAAAGTCCGTGCACCAGTTACGCAGCGAAACCTCGCTGATGAGCACGCCGGTGCCCATCGACGCGATCAATTCGCGGCGCATGCCGGTCCGATGGCCGGCATAGCCGATGGTGATGTCGAGACCCGTCTCCGCTCGGCAGATATCCGGCAGGAATTCGCCGAAGACCTGGCCGAGTTCGAGGGCCAGTCGGCCGATCACCCGGTCGTCGCCGAGCGCGCCGGTCATGCGCGCCAGAAGTTTACGGTCGAATGCGTGAACGTTGGAGGTCATCAGATCAAGCCGCCTTGCTTTCGCCGCCGCCACCGGGGTTCATCATTTCCTGCTCGACTGCGTCGATCG
Source organism: Ensifer sp. Root558 (assembly GCF_001427045.1). NCBI lineage: Bacteria > Pseudomonadati > Pseudomonadota > Alphaproteobacteria > Hyphomicrobiales > Rhizobiaceae > Ensifer > Ensifer sp. Root558. Next base: position 591,292 of record NZ_LMGC01000012.1, read on the forward strand.
ACGGACGCTCGTAGGCCGAGATGGTCTTGCGGCCATATTCGAGAGCAACCTGCGGAACCGAACCGTTCATGTAGGCAAGCAGCGTCTGCTTGACGATGATGTAGAGGCGGTTCTGCTTTTCACGCACCGATTTGACGTTGGCGACCAGCGGCGCGACGATCGAATAGGAGAGAAACACGCCGAGCAGGGTGCCGACGAGGGCGGCCGCGATCTTGGCGCCCAGAACTTCCGGCGCCTCGCTGATAGCACCCATCGCCTTGATGACGCCGAGAACGGCTGCGACGATACCGATCGCCGGGAAGGCGTCGCCCATCGTGTTCAGCGCGTGATAGCACTTCATCTTGTCGTGGGTGATGGTCTGGATTTCCTCGTCCATCAGCGCTTCGATCTCGTGCGAACGGGCGTTGCCGATGATGATCAGGCGCACGTAATCGCAGATGAAAGCGGTCAGTTCCTTGTTCTTCAGAACCGTCGGGGCCGACTGGAAGATCGAAGATTCCTCGGGGTTGTCGATGTGGCTTTCGATCTCGTTGCGCGACTTGGTGCGCAGGTCGCGCATCAGCGAATAGAGAACGCCGAGTGTGTCGAGATATTCGCGCTCTTTCGGCACCTTGTGGCGAAAGGCTTCGCCGAGCGCCTTGCCGGTATCCTTCACCACCTTCATGGAGTTGGCCATGATGAAACCGCCGACGCCGGCGCCACCGATGATCAACAGTTCGAAGGGCTGGTTGAGGACTTCCATGTGGCCGCCCATCGCCAGATAGCCGCCGAGGATACAGCCGAACGTCACAAGAAGCCCGATGATGATATTCATTTTCGATACCTGCCGCGATCTTATTTTCCGCTAACGGGATACGGTTTCATCCTTGCGTGAGGCTGGCCGGTCCTGGCGACAAGGCCACCTGGCGGAACAGGTTCGCGCAAGGCTGTCCGGTCAGGATTTGTCAGGGCAGGCTCAGGGGCTGCCTGTCTCATTCCGGCAGGGGCGGAGCGATCGTGACCACGACCTATACGAGCTACAAGCTGATTACGGCCGACTTGACGAAGTCGCTGGCCCGCGTTGCCGAGCAGCCGGATGTGGCGCGCGAGACCGCGTACTATCTGTCGAAGATCGGCGACGTCAAAACGATCGACGACTTCTTTGCCGATACCCGCCTCTACAATTACGCGATGAAGGCGCATGGCCTGGAAGACATGGCCTATGCCAAGGCCTTCATGCGCAAGGTGCTGACCGAAGGCGTCGACAACGAAGATGCCTTTGCCAACAAGCTGACCGACAACCGTTACAAGCAGCTCGTCGAATCGCTGAATTTTGCCGCCCACGGCGCGGCCGCCACATCCTTCGACCGTGCGCAGAAGGGCGTCGCAGAAAAATACACGCGCCAGACCTTGGAACAGGACGCAGGCGAAGAGAATGCCGGCGTCAGGCTTGCCCTTTATTTTTCGCGCATGGCGCCGACGATCAACAGCGGCTACGCCATCATCGCCGATGAGGCGATTGCCCAGGTGGTGCGCACGGCCCTGCAGCTGCCCGACGAATTCGCAGCGACCAATGTCGATCGCCAGGCCGAAACCTATGAACAGGCGCTCGATTTCAAGGACTTCCAGGACCCGACCAAGGTAGCCGAGTTTCTCGACCGGTTCACCGCGCTCTGGGAAACCAAAAATTCAACGGACGGTTATGATCCGCTCGCGGTCTTCGGCTCATCGAGCGGCTACGGCATTTCTTCCGATCTTCTCCTGTCCATCAACAGCCTGAAACTCGGGGGAAACTGAGCGTGCAAACCGGTCTTTACGTCGCGATTTCGTCGCAGATGGCGCTTGAAAAGCGCCTCAATACGCTTGCCGACAACATCGCGAACGCCAACACCGTCGGCTTCCGCGGCACCGAGGTGAAGTTCAACGAGATGCTCGGCGACACGAAGCCGACCAAGGTTGCCTACGTCAACAAGGGCGAGGAGTTCCTGAACACCAGCAACGGTTCGCTGACGCGCACCGGCTCGGCGCTCGACTTCGCCGTCAAGGGCGATGCCTGGTTCCAGATCGAGACGCCCGCCGGCCCGGCGCTGACGCGCGACGGGCGGTTCACGCTGACGGATACCGGCGAACTCGTCACCATTCGCGGCTATCCGGTTCTCGACGCCGGCGGCGCGCCGATCCAGCTCAACGGCAACGGCGGCGACATCACCGTCGGCGCCGATGGTGCGCTTCACCAGAACGGTGTCGCGGTCGCCTCGCTCGGCCTTTACGAGGCCGATTTCAGCAAGGGTTTCATCCGTCTCGACAACAGCGCCGTTCAGCCGGCGGCACAGGTCGAGCCGGTCGTCGACCGTTTCGATGTAGGCGTCATGCAGGGCTTCCTCGAGGAGTCCAACGTCAATGCCATTCAGGAAATGTCGCAGCTGATCATGGTCACCCGCGCCTTCGACAACATCACCGCCCTGCTGCGCGACAGCGAAGGATCGCTCGAAGAAGCGGTCAAGACGCTTGGCGGCAGCCGCTAATCTGTGACGGACATCGGCATGCAAAGCGAAGGCCAGAAAACGAGCACGGGATCGACATCTCTGGCGGCACTTGCCGGCCTGGTCGAACGCTATGCCAAACCCGAATTCTCGATCGCGCCCGGCGGTCACGTCCAGACGATCTCGCCTGGCCACTATACGGTGACTGGCCTGTCGCGGCATGTCCGGCTCGGCGATTTCGTCGCCCACAAGAGCGTCACCGGAACCCATCTCGGCGAGGTCGTTCGGGTCGAGCCGGAGCGGGTGGTCGTCTGCCCGATCGAGCCCGGCGATCCGATCGGCATCCACGACACGGTCATTCGCAAGGGCGCCTTCCGTGTCGCGCCGACCGACCAATGGTGCGGCCGCGCGATCAATGCGCTCGGCGAGCCGATCGATGGTCTCGGACCTCTCCAGCAGGGCGACGTGCGCCGCTCGATCACCAACACCGCGCCGCCGTCGATGACGCGCAAGCGAGTCGAGAAGGGCTTCCTGACCGGCGTGCGCGCGATCGACATTTTTTCGCCGCTCTGCCTTGGCCAGCGTCTCGGCATCTTTGCCGGTTCGGGCGTCGGTAAGTCGACGCTGCTCTCCATGCTGGCGCGCGCCGATGCCTTCGACAAGGTGGTGATCGCGCTGGTCGGCGAACGTGGCCGTGAAGTGCGCGAATTCATCGAGGATACGCTGGGCGATAATCTGGCGAAGTCCGTCGCGGTCGTCGCGACCAGCGACGAAAGCCCGATGCTGCGCAAGATGGCGCCGCTGACCGCCGTCACCATCGCCGAGCATTATCGTGACAACGGCGACAATGTTCTTCTGATCGTCGACAGCGTCACCCGCTTCGCCCACGCGATCCGCGAGGTCGCAACCGCGTCCGGCGAGCCGCCGATCGCGCGCGGCTATCCGGCCTCGGTCTTCACCGAACTGCCGCGCCTTCTGGAGCGCGCCGGCCCCGGCACCGAAGGCGCCGGCACGATCACGGCGATCATCTCCATCCTCGTCGACGGCGACAACCACAACGATCCCGTCGCCGACTCGACGCGCGGTATCCTCGATGGGCACATCGTGCTCGAGCGCAGTCTTGCGGAGGAGGGGCGGTATCCGCCGATCAATCCGCTCGCCTCTATCTCGCGCCTGGCGCGCAAGGCCTGGACCCCCGACCAGGAGAAGCTGGTCTCGCGCCTGAAGGCGCTGATCCACCGCTTCGAAGAGACCCGCGACCTTCGCCTGATCGGCGGCTATCGCCCGGGTGGCGATCCGGATCTCGACATGGCGATCAAGCAGGTGCCGGTCATCTACGAGGTACTGACGCAGACCGCCGGTGAGCGCCCGGCACAGGATGCCTTTTCCGATCTCGCCAACGCGCTGAAGGCGGCGGCGATGGGCAATCAGCCGGGTGCGAGAGCGAGGTGATGACCATGACCGATTATGATGCGGACGAGATGGTACATCAGCGCAAGCGCAGCCGCATGCCGATGACCGACAAGTTCCTGGCCGCGACCGGCGTGGCGCTTGCCGCTTTCGCGACCTTCTTTCCCTGGTATGCCTTCTTCCACCAGGACAAGTTCACCATGCCGCCTTTGTGGCAGGGCTCTACCCGTGATCTGCCGGAACGCACCGCGCGCAACGTCGTCTCGGTTTCTCCGCTCGCCATGCCCGACGCGGACGGCGACACCGTGGCCGCCATCGACCAGTTGACGACGGCGACCGTGCCGGGCATCGGCGCTGGTCCGGGACCGGAAGGTACGGCTGCCGAAGAGGGACTGTCGCAGCCCTTTCCCGGCAAGTCCGGCTTCAAGCTGATGCATGTCGCCAACGGCCGGGCGCTGATCGAGGATGCCAGCGGCATGTATATCGTGCGCATCGGCTCGGTTCTGCCCGACAACACGCGTCTTGCCACGCTCGAGCAGCGGGATGGCCACTGGGTCATGATCACCTCGTCCGGCGAAATGTACCAGGCCAACTGACGTAGACCCGCATTCCTTGCCCGTGACCGCCGCGCCATCTCTGACGGATGACGCGGCTTTCCGTCTTTTGCAGGCGATCTCCGACAGCAGAGGCCCCGATCCCTTGGGCATCGCTTTCCGACGAAAGTCCCACGCAAGATTACCGGCCTAGGTTCGCATCACCAAGCATGGAGCTTTTGATGCAACCGATTCAGCTTTTCGAACTCGCGTCCCGGCAGGCCCAGTGGCTGACCGTTCGCCAGAACGTGGTGGCCGGCAACATCGCCAATGCGAACACGCCGCACTACAAGGCCAAGGACGTCAAGCCGTTCGAAAGCGTGCTGCAGGACGCCGGCATCCAGATGGCGGCGACCAACAAGATGCACTTCACGGACGGCCTCGCAGCCTCTCAGGTGGCTGAAGTCGGCATGGTCGACGGTGTGCAGATCCAGCAATCCGGCAACAGCGTCGCGATCGAGCAGGAAATGATGAAGACCGGCGAAATCAAGCGCGACTACGAGCTCTCCGCCGGCCTTGTGAAGGCCTTTCACCGAATGATGCTAATGGCGGTACGGAAGTAAGAACCATGGATCCATTGACCTCGGCCCTCAAGGTATCGGCCTCCGGCCTGCAGGCGGAATCGACTCGCCTGCGCATCGTCTCCGAAAACATCGCCAACGCCCGCTCCACCGGCGATACGCCGGGCGCGGATCCCTATCGCCGCAAGACCATCAGCTTTGCAGCCGAAGTGGACCGCGCAAGCGGCGCCTCGCTGGTCGAGATTGAGCGGCAGGGCACGGACGATTCGGATTTCAACATCGAGTTCGATCCGGGCAATCCGGCCGCCAACGAAAAGGGCATGGTCAAGCTGCCGAACGTCAACATCCTGGTGGAGATGGCCGATATGCGCGAAGCCAACCGCGCCTATGAGGCGAACCTCCAGACCATCAAGCAGTCCCGCGACCTGATTTCCCAGACAATCGACCTGTTGAGAGCCTCGCAATAATGATCGATGCAGTTAAATCCCTCGGCGCCTTCTCGGTCACCAAAGAGACCGACGGCACCCACTCCACGTCATCCTCGTCGTCGATCTTCGGCATGCCGGCCGCCACCCAGGGCGTGCCGCAGGGGCAGAGCTTCGCTTCGGTTCTCGGCGACATGGCAAGCGACGCCATCGGCGCCATGAAGAAGGCCGAAGGCATGTCACTCGACGGCATTCGCGGCCAGGCAAACACCCGTGAGGTCGTCGATGCGGTGATGAGCGCCGAACAGTCGCTGCAGACCGCGATCGCGATCCGCGACAAGGTGGTCACCGCCTACCTCGAAATCGCGCGCATGCAGATCTGAAGGAACGAGACATGAAGGCCCTTTCCATTGCCGCCACCGGCATGAACGCCCAGCAGCTGAACCTCGAAGTCATCGCGAACAACATCGCGAACATCAACACGACGGGTTACAAGCGCGCGCGCGCCGAGTTCTCCGATCTGCTTTATCAAACCGAACGCGCCCAGGGCGTGCCGAACCGCTCCAACCAGGCGATCGTTCCGGAAGGCGCGATCATCGGTCTCGGCGTGCAGACGGCGGCCGTACGTAACCTTCACATCCAGGGCAGCATGGTTTCGACCGGCAACGAGTACGACCTGGCGCTGATCGGTCGTGGCTGGTTCCAGGTCGAGACGCCCGATGGCGAGACAGTCTATACCCGTGCCGGCGCCTTCAACAAGAATGCGCAAGGCCAGCTCGTGACGATCGACGGCTACACCGTTGTTCCGGGCATCACCGTTCCGCAGGACGCGACCGACATCGTCTTCACGAGCTCCGGCCAGGTGATGGTGCGCATCGGCAACGACCCCGCCATGCAGGAAATCGGCCAGCTGACGATCGCCAACTTCGTCAACGAGGCGGGCCTCGAGCCGCAGGGCGAAAACCTCTTCAAGCAGACGCCGGCCTCCGGCGACGCGATCGTCGGCACGCCTGCCGATCCGGGCTTCGCGCAGATCAAGCAGAAGTATCTCGAAGCGTCCAACGTCGATCCGGTCAAGGAAATCACCGACCTGATCTCGGCGCAGCGCGCCTACGAGATGAACTCCAAGATCATTCAGGCCGCCGATGAAATGGCGGCCACGGTGAGCAAGAACCTCAGGTAACGAAAGAGGGGGCAAACATGACGTTTCGCCGATCCGCAGACATCAAGGCTTCGAAGGCCGGCCGCGCCAGCGCGCGGCGGCTGGTGGCTGGCGCGCTCTTCGCCGCCGCTTTCCTGTTGCCTTCGGCAGGTTATGCGGAACGGTTGACGGCGGTGATCCCCACGCAGACCATCTATCCGGGCGAAACCGTCGATGCGAGCCGCGTCGAAGTCGTCGACGTCACCAACCCTGATCTCGCCGACGGCTACATCAGAACCCTGGGCGAGATCGACGGCAAGGTCACCAAGCGCACGCTTCTTCCCGGCCGGGTGATCTTGGCGAGCGCGCTTCGCGAGCAATATGCCGTCGAGCGCGGTTCGACCGTGCGCCTCGTCTTTAGCAATGGCGGCCTGACCATCAGCGCTGCCGGATCGCCGCTCCAGGACGCCGCCGTCGGCGAACTGATCCGGGCGCGCAACATCGATACCGGCGTCATCGTTTCCGGAACGGTGATGGCCGACGGCACTGTCCATGTGGTGGCGAAATGAAAATGCTTGCATGCAAATGGTTCCTGTCGCTGGCTGTCGCGTTCTCCATGGCGCTGACGCCCGCCTTCGGCGCATCCAGGATCAAGGACGTCGCCTCGCTTCAGGCGGGCCGTGACAACCAGCTTATCGGATACGGCCTCGTCGTCGGCCTGCAGGGCACGGGCGACAGCCTGCGCTCGTCGCCGTTCACCGACCAGTCGATCCGCGCGATGCTGCAAAATCTCGGCATCTCCACCCAGGGCGGCGAGTCCCGGACGCGCAACGTCGCGGCCGTACTGGTGACGGCGAACCTGCCGCCTTTCGCCAGCCCCGGCAGCCGCGTCGACGTGACCGTCGGCTCGCTCGGCGACAGCACGTCGCTGCGCGGCGGCACGCTGGTCATGACCTCGCTTTCGGGTGCAGACGGCCAGATCTATGCGGTCGCGCAAGGCTCCGTCGTCGTCACCGGCTTCAACGCGCAGGGCGACGCCGCAACCCTCAACCAGGGTGTCACGACGTCCGGTCGCGTGCCGAACGGCGCCATCATCGAGCGTGAGCTGCCGTCGAAGTTCAAGGACGGCTTCAACCTCGTGCTGCAGCTGCGCAATCCTGATTTCTCGACCGCCGTCGGCATGGCCGCAGCGATCAACAAATACGCGGCCCAGCAATATGGCGGCCGCATTGCGGAAGCGCGCGACAGCCAGGCCGTTCTCGTCGAAAAGCCGAAGATGGCGGACCTCGCGCGGCTGATGGCCGACATCGAAAACATCGTCATCGAGACCGACGTGCCTGCGCGCGTCGTCATCAACGAACGCACCGGCACGATCGTCATCGGCCAGGATGTCCGGGTCAACGAGGTGGCGGTCAGCTACGGAACATTGACCGTGGAAGTCAGCGAGACGCCGACAGTGGTGCAGCCGCTGCCCTTCTCGCGCGGGCAGACGGCGATGGAACCGAACACGACGATCAACGCGCAGTCCGACGGCGGCACGGTGGCGATCCTCAACGGTTCGAGCCTTCGCTCGCTCGTCGCCGGACTCAACAACATCGGCGTCAAGCCGGACGGCATCATCGCCATCCTGCAGAGCATCAAGACGGCCGGTGCCCTCCAGGCGGAGCTCGTGCTGCAATGATCGCAAACGACAATCATTCTCTCGGCCGGACCCGCAGGCTGCTGCTCGCCGCGGCGGCTGTCGCGTCCATGCTTTCGATGCCGGGCGCCTTTGCCCAGGACGTCACGGCGCCGCCCGCAAGCGACGCGACCCAGAACGAGATCCAGCAGTTCTGCACCAACATCGCCGACGCCGCGCGCGACCAGCGTTATGTGCTGCAGCGCAAGGATCTCGAAACGCTGCAGGCAAGCATCGACGAGCGCATCGCCACGCTCGAAAAGCGCCGCGAGGAATACGAAGACTGGCTGAACCGCCGCAACGATTTCCTGAAACAGGCGGAACTCAACCTCGTCGGCATCTACAAGACGATGAAGCCGGACGCAGCCGCCGGCAAGCTTGAGATGGTGAGGCCCGAGATTGCCGCCGCCATCGTCATGCAGCTGCCACCGCGCCAGTCATCGCTGATCCTGAGCGAAATGAGCGATGAGAAGGCGGCGATCCTTACCAACATCATCTCGAGCGCCAGCGACCCGAACACCTCGAAGGAACCATCATGAAAACGCGTCTAACGGCTATACTGACCGGGGCCGCCCTCCTTGCGGGATGTCAGAACCAAGCGCTCAACGAAATCGGCCGCGCGCCGTCGATGAGCCCGATCGGCAGCGGTCTGCAATATTCGCAGACGCCGCAGCTCGCCATGTATCCGAAGCAGCCGCGCCAGATGGTGAATGGCTATTCGTTGTGGAACGACCAGCAGGCAGCGCTCTTCAAGGACGCGCGCGCGATCAATGTCGGCGATATCCTGACGGTCGACATCAAGATCAACGAAGGCGCAACCTTCGACAACAAGACGGACCGTAGCCGCAAGAACTCGAGTGGCTTCAACGTCGGCGCCAGCGGCAAGTCTCAGACGAGCGATTTCGGCTGGTCCGGCGACCTGAAATACGGCTCGAATACCAAGACCGAAGGTGACGGCACGACGGAGCGTTCGGAAAAGCTGCGGGTGCTCGTTGCCGCCGTTGTCACCGGCGTTCTCGAAAACGGCAACCTGTTGATCAGCGGTTCGCAAGAAGTGCGGGTCAACCACGAGCTGCGCATCCTGAACGTCGCCGGTATCGTCCGGCCGCGGGACGTCGATGCCGACAACGTCATCTCCTACGACCGCATCGCCGAGGCGCGCATCTCCTATGGCGGCCGTGGTCGCCTGACCGAAGTGCAGCAGCCGCCCTACGGCCAGCAGTTCATGGATCTATTTTCGCCGATCTGATCGGCAGGGAACGGCAAGATGGAAGAACTCGATTCCAACGCTCCGAAGCCGCCGTCGAAGGTGCTGACCATCGCGGCCATCGCCGTGCTGACGCTGCTTGCCGGCGGCGGCGGCTGGCTGGTGGGCGGCCTGCTCGCACCACCGCCTCCGAAGGAGCAGGTGGAAGCGACCAAGGAGCCGGCCGCCAATGCGACCGGCGAAGAAGGCCTGCCGAAGGTAGCGACCGAAGCGAACGGCGTCGTCCAGCTCGACCCGATCACCACCAACCTTGCCTATCCCTCTGAAAACTGGATCCGCCTGGAAGTGGCGCTGCAGTTCGACGGCCTGCCTGACCCCAAACTCGCCGAGCAGATCCACCAGGATATCGCCGCCTACCTGAAAACCGTTTCCCTGCAACAAATCCAGGGACCACGCGGCTTTCAATATCTCCGGGATGACATCCAGGAGCGGGTTGACCTGCGCTCCGATGGGCGCGTAACCAATGTGATGTTCAGAACCTTCGTCATCCAATGATTCGATAAATGGTCCGGCTAGTCGCCTTTATAGTTGCCATGATGGCGATGTCCGGTATTGCCGGCGCCCAGAGCTTCCCCTCTGATATCCTGAATACGCCTATCGACGGCTCTGCCGCCTCGTGGATCATCCGCACCTTCGGTCTTCTGACCGTGCTGTCGGTGGCCCCCGGCATCCTGATCATGGTCACCAGCTTTCCGCGCTTCGTGATTGCCTTTGCGATCCTGCGCACCGGCATGGGCCTGGCGACCACGCCATCCAACATGATCATGGTTTCGCTGGCGCTGTTCATGACCTTCTATGTCATGGGGCCGACCTTCGATCGCGCCTGGCGGGACGGCATCGACCCGCTGATGAAGAACCAGATCACAGAGGCGGAGGCGATCCCCCGGATCACCGAGCCTTTCCGCGACTTCATGCTCGCCAATACGCGCGACAAGGACCTGCAGCTCTTCATCGACATCGCCAAGGAAAAGGGCCAGACGGTCGTCGTCGACGACAAGGTCGATCTGCGCGCGGTCGTGCCGGCCTTCATGATCTCGGAAATTCGCCGCGGCTTCGAAATCGGCTTCCTGATCATGCTGCCGTTCCTGGTGATCGATCTGATCGTCGCTACCATCACCATGGCCATGGGTATGATGATGCTGCCGCCGACGGCGATCTCGTTGCCGTTCAAGATTCTCTTCTTCGTCTTGATTGACGGCTGGAACCTCCTCGTCGGCAGTCTGGTGCGCTCCTTCAGTTAGAGCTGTCGCACGGAGAGTGCGCGGCGCGCTAGCGACGGCGACAAATCAAAAGCTCAAAGAGAAGAGCCGCATCCCGAAAACCGCGATGCGCTTGCCTTCGGCGCATGGCGCTCCGGATCATCCGCGCCATCGGGCTTTGCGATCCTCGAAACGGGACAACAAAAAAGGCAGCGCCGCGGCGCTGCCTTTTGTCTTTCAGGGATGATCGCCGTTCAGCGTTCGAACGACCCGATGCGCGGCGGCAATGCCGGAACGTCGATGTGATCAGGTGCCAGTCCGCGCTTGGCGCGGTCGGCCATCATTTCGTAGCCCGTTTCCAGGTGCTGGCAGAAACGCTCCGCATCGAATAGCGGCATCCGGAACCGGTTCTCGTCCAGCCTCTTTCGATAGTCGGCGATCTTGTCACGGTTGTTGTAGAGCGCGACAGCTTCCTTGACGTAGTCCTCCGGCCCCGTGGCCACGAGTTCCGGCACGCCGATGGCGTTCAGCAGGCTCTCGCTCACGCGTGAAGCGAAGTTCGTGCCCTTGAAGGACAGCACCGGCAGGCCTGCCCAGAGCTGTTCGGATGTGGTCGTGTGGCCGTTATAGGGATAGGTGTCGAGGCCGAGATCGGCGAGCGGAACGCGGTCGACGTGGTTCTGGTAGGCGAACTTGCCGCAGATGACGATGCGCTTGGTATCGATGCCGGCGCTTTTGAACTTGGCCAGCAGATTTGTGCGTGCATCCGCCCTGTCGCACAGCACCCACAGCAGGCTTCCGGGCGTCTGGCGAAGGATGTCGATCCAGAGATTGACCGTCTGAAGCGAAATCTTGCGATTTGCGTTGAAGGAGGCAAATACGAATGCATCCTCGGGAAGGCCGACATCCTTGCGCGACATCGCCCGGGGCCGGGCGCGCTCGTAGGGATCGTTGGGCTGGTAGGTCTCCGGCAGGCGGCAGTATTTTTCATAATAATGCGCCTTGCTGCTGTCCGGAAGCACACAAGGGTCGCCGATGATGTAGTCGAGATCGACGTTGACGGTGGTCCCAGGGAAGCCCAGCCAGCCCACCTGCACGGGCGCTGCAGCCCGGTTGAAGATGGAGACTCGGCTTTCGAGCGTATGCCCCTTCAGGTCGACGAGAATGTCGATATTTTCCTGGCGAATGACATGCGCAGCCTCGTCGTCGGAGAGGTCGCCGATCTCGACGATCCTGCCCCATCTTGCGCGTATGTCCTGGTCGCGCGCCGCAAGCGCGCTCTTGGTATGGCAGAAGAGGGTGACGTCGAAGCGCGTCTTGTCGTGCGCCATCAACACCGCCTTCAGCAGCTTCATCGTCGCATGGTCGTCCCAGAAGTCGGCGGAAACATAACCGATGCGAATGCGCTCGCCCCAGCGGTGCGGCGCGGCGCGGCGTACTTCCGTCAGGCTGCTCGGGAACGGGTTGAGCTGTGCGCCGGCAACCCGGTTGAAGCTTTCGTCGCCACACCAGGTCGCATGATAGTAGGGCGCTTCAGCTGCAAGAATTTCGGTCTGCCCGGCTTTCAGTGCCCGTTGGATGTCGCGTTCGTGCTTCTCGACCTCGGCATAGTCGTTGGCCTCACGCGCATAGACGAGATGGGCCGACCGCAGCGTGGTGTTCTTCGGGTTGTTGCGGAAGAGATTGGCGAGCGCGTCACGATCTTGCAGATCGTTGATTTCGGCGGTCAACAGCTTGAAGGCAAGCGCATTGTGCAGACGGTTGGTGCTCAGGGTCAGCGGCGCCTTGAAAAGCCCCAGGATTTCCTTTTCGCCGCGCTTGAGGAAGATCGAGGCGATGATGAAGGCGATCTCGGCATCTGTCTTGGCCTTCTCCAGAAGCGGCAGTCCGATGCTCAGTGCCTCGTCCTCCTGCCCGTTCGCGAAGTAGAGTTTCATGGCGTCGGTGAGGTAATCTTCCGCCCGCGAGCCGCCGGCTTCACCGGCGAGCTGGTAGGCACGGGCCGCCTCAGCCTTGAAACCGAGTTTCACGAGGACCTTCGCCAGAAGCACATAGGTCTTGGTGTCGCGGTTGATCTCCATCAGCACATTCAGCTGGTTGAGCGCGTCCGTGTACTGCCCCTTCTGGTATTGCCGGGAGGCGGTCGAAAAGATGGCTTGGGCGTTCACTAAGAGCTCCGTCGAAGAGGCGCGGCGACCGGCGCCGGCTTGCTAGTCCTTGTTCGAAGCCGAGTTTACCCGGGGGAGCTTGCCTCAGGCAGGAGCGAACCACCGTCCGACACATCTTTGCTGGCGGCAGCGGGGCTGTGATCTCAGCATCCGTGGCAGCATTAAAGTCTTGTTAAGTATAAGTTATCTCGGCCCAAGCTGCCTTGGGCATTTAATCAATTCGCAAGCTTTGCACGCGATAGTCCCTTTCACATGACGGGTTTGGTTTCTTCCGAGATAGTTGGAACCGAGTGGCATGAAGCCGATCCGCCATCACCGGGAAGTCCGGTATGTCCCCTAAATCGTCTAAAGTAATCAAGGGACACTCTAATGACGAGCATCATCACCAATTCTTCCGCCATGGGCGCACTCGCCACCCTGCGTTCGATCAACTCCTCGATGGAAACCACCCAGGAGCGTATTTCGTCGGGTCTGCGCGTCGGCACCGCGGCTGACAACGCTGCTTACTGGTCGATCGCGACCACCATGCGTTCGGACAACAAGGCCCTCTCGGCTGTTCAGGACGCCCTCGGCCTCGGCGCTGCCAAGACCGACGTTGCTTCGTCGGCCATGGAAAACTCCAAGGACGTCGTCGACGAAATCAAGAAGAAGCTGGTAACCGCCAGCGAGCCGGGCGTTGACAAGAGCAAGATCCAGAAGGAAATCAAGGAGCTGCAGAACCAGCTCGTGAGCATTGCCAAGTCGGCCTCGTTCTCCGGCGAAAACTGGGTTTACACCGACCCGAACAACGCTGCCGGCACGAAGTCGGTCGTTGGTTCGTTCAACCGCGACGCCAAGGGCAATGTCAGCCTGACGACGCTGCAGTACGACACNGGCACGAAGTCGGTCGTTGGTTCGTTCAACCGCGACGCCAAGGGCAATGTCAGCCTGACGACGCTGCAGTACGACACCAACAAGAGCTCGCTGATCGAAGTGAACGCTTCGGGTGCCAACGTCACCAACGGCACGGGCCTGCTCTCCAGCAACATCTCCTACACCGACACGACCGGTGCGACCGTATCGCTGACCTTCAGCGTTCTGTCGCTCGACATCACCAGCATGACGAACGGCGCTCTGTCGCAGGCTCTGTCGGGTGTTGACTCGGTCCTGACCCAGATGACCGACGCTGCCGCTGACCTCGGTGCGCTCAACAGCCGTATCGATCTGCAGAAGGGCTTCGTCGAAAACCTCTCGGACTCGATCNTGACCTCGGTGCGCTCAACAGCCGTATCGATCTGCAGAAGGGCTTCGTCGAAAACCTCTCGGACTCGATCGAGAAGGGCGTTGGCCGTCTCGTCGACGCCGACATGAACGAGGAATCGACCCGCCTGAAGGCTCTGCAGACGCAGCAGCAGCTCGGCATCCAGGCACTGTCGATCGCCAACTCGAACTCGCAGAACATCCTGTCGCTGTTCCGTTAATCGACGGGTTGAAAGGGGGCGGGCCACGGTCCGCACCCGATGCAAAATACGAAACCGCGCTTCGCAAGAGGCGCGGTTTTTCTTTGTCGCCAATGCACTGATAAAACTTCGAAAAGTTTCTCTGGGTTTTAGGGTTCGTTAACCACGATGGTGTTTGTTGTAACCATCGAAACGACGGGTTGACCCGAACAGATTAAAGCGTCAGCAGGCATGAGGCTGACCGTCGTTTCCCGGTAATCCCGGAATGTCCCTTTCCATTTCATCTTTGCCAACAAGGGGCACTCAGCCAATGACGAGCATTCTGACCAACTCTTCCGCCATGGGCGCACTCGCCACCCTGCGTTCGATCAACTCCTCGATGGAAACCACCCAGGAGCGCATCTCCTCGGGTCTGCGCGTCGCCACCGCGGCTGACAACGCCGCTTACTGGTCGATCGCGACCACCATGCGTTCGGACAACAAGGCCCTCTCGGCCGTTCAGGACGCCCTCGGCCTCGGCGCTGCCAAGACCGACGTTGCTTCGTCGGCCATGGAAAACTCCAAGGACGTCGTCGACGAAATCAAGAAGAAGCTGNGTTCAGGACGCCCTCGGCCTCGGCGCTGCCAAGACCGACGTTGCTTCGTCGGCCATGGAAAACTCCAAGGACGTCGTCGACGAAATCAAGAAGAAGCTGGTAACCGCCAGCGAGCCGGGCGTTGACAAGAGCAAGATCCAGAAGGAAATCAAGGAGCTGCAGAACCAGCTTCTGAGCATTGCCAAGTCGGCCTCGTTCTCCGGCGAAAACTGGGTCTTCACCGACCCGAACAACGCTGCCGGCACGAAGTCGGTCGTTGGTTCGTTCAACCGCGACGCCAAGGGCAATGTCAGCCTGACGACGCTGCAGTACGACACCAACAAGAGCTCGCTGATCGAAATGAACGCTTCCGGCGCGTTCGTCACGACCGGCACGGGCCTGCTCTCCAGCAATNGGCACGAAGTCGGTCGTTGGTTCGTTCAACCGCGACGCCAAGGGCAATGTCAGCCTGACGACGCTGCAGTACGACACCAACAAGAGCTCGCTGATCGAAATGAACGCTTCCGGCGCGTTCGTCACGACCGGCACGGGCCTGCTCTCCAGCAATATCTCCTACACCGACACGACCGGCGCGACCGTAGCGTTGACCTTCAGCGTCATGACGCTCGACATCACCAACATGACGGGCGGCGCTCTGTCGCAGGCTCTGTCGGGTGTTGACTCCATCCTGACCCAGATGACCGACGCTGCCGCTGACCTCGGTGCGCTCAACAGCCGTATCGATCTGCAGAAGGGCTTCGTCGAAAACCTCTCGGACTCGATCNATCCTGACCCAGATGACCGACGCTGCCGCTGACCTCGGTGCGCTCAACAGCCGTATCGATCTGCAGAAGGGCTTCGTCGAAAACCTCTCGGACTCGATCGAGAAGGGCGTTGGCCGTCTCGTCGACGCTGACATGAACGAGGAATCGACCCGCCTGAAGGCTCTGCAGACGCAGCAGCAGCTCGGCATCCAGGCACTCACGATCGCTAACACCAACTCGCAGAACATCCTGTCGCTGTTCCGTTAATCGATCGACCGAACATGACGGGCGATCCTCGCCCGTCACTTCGAAAAGAAGCCGCACATCCCCCGTGGATCGTGCGGCTTTTTCGTTTTGCGCTCCGGTATTCCATGCCCGCCAGGCGTACCGTATGCCGCCGGCATTCGTTCCATGGGTGACGGTACGCATCTTAACGCTTCGTCCATCTTCCCTTATTTTTGTTCACCTTTGTTACCGACTTCCTAACGGCATTAACCATTTGTTAACTATGAGATCGTTACATATTGGTTAAGAGCGAAGGGTCGCCTCCAGGGCAAAACAGGGGCGATTCGCATGATGCCAGTCCCATCGCTGCCGGTAACACTCCGGAATGTCCTTAGGAATTCATTCGGGACAGGTGACCAATGACAAGCATCATGACCAACACCGCCGCCATGGCGGCTCTCCAGACATTGCGTTCGATCAACTCCGACATGGCGGAAGTCCAGGACCGCATCTCCTCGGGCTACCGCGTGCAGACGGCTGCCGACAACGCCGCCTATTGGTCGATCGCGACCACCATGCGCTCCGACAATGCCGCGCTCTCCACCGTTCAGGACGCCCTCGGCCTCGGCGCCGCCAAGATCGACACGGCCTATGCGGCGATGAATTCGTCGATCGAGGTCGTCAGCGCGATCAAGAGCAAGCTCGTCGCGGCGAGTGAGCCGGGCGTCGACAAGCTGAAGATCGACAAGGAAATCACCGAGCTCAAGAACCAGCTTATCTCGGCCGCCCAGTCCGCATCCTTCTCCAGCGAAAACTGGCTCTACAACGCCGCCACAGCTCCGGTCGGCACGAAGTCCGTCGTGGCCTCGTTCAACCGTGACGCCAACGGCAATGTGTCGGTCACGACGCTCGACTTCGACACCTCGCAGTCGATGCTGATCGACAAGCAGAACGCGAGCCGAGGCATCCTGACCAGGAACTACGACGCCTCCCAGCTCACCTCTCCGCCCGGCACGGCGGGCGCGCGCCTGTACCACCTGATCGGCGCACCGGCGACGACGCCGATCGGTACGACGGCGGAAGTCAAGCTGACCGCATCGACGACGCCTGCCGAAATGGCCGATATGATCAGCGTCGTCGAACGTATCCTCAACCAGCTGACGGACGCCGGCTCCACGCTCGGCGCCATCACCAAGCGCATCGAGTTGCAGGAGGGCTTCATCGCCAACCTGATGGATACGATCGACAAGGGCGTCGGTCGTCTCGTCGATGCCGACATGAACGAGGAATCGACACGGCTGAAGGCGCTGCAGACGCAGCAGCAACTGGGCATCCAGGCGCTCTCGATCGCCAACACCAATTCCGAAAACATCCTGCGCCTGTTCCAGCAGTAAGGCGCAGCGGAGGACAGCGGCCGGAAGCGGCCGCCGATCCGCCAAACTGAGCCCATCACCCCGCATGCGGGTAACGGCACTTTGAGTTCTGCCACGTCGTCGGTCACGGCACCCGGTGGAAACGGTTGGACCGCGCTAATTGCCCTGGCGCGGTCCAACACATTCATTTTCGCACAAGTTTGACCGAATAGCCTTCCCTCGCAGTCCTGTCGGATGACTGCCGGCCAAAATGACCTTTGCGCCGCCGCCTGCATCAGATCGCTCCGGGAACAACCGACCCCGGATCACGCTGATGTACGTCAAGAATGCTGGGTCTGCCGTATCCGACGGTCGGGCCCGAGGGAGACATGTCAGCAGTGCCAGGAGCAATGGAAGTCCGCGCCAGGGAGCGCCACCTCTCAAGCAGATGGGGATCGCCGCATTGCCGCAGGTCCGCTGCAGGGGGCCGGCCATGAGTGCAATGCTCTCCCGTTATCTCAAGGACTTCAGCGCACCGAAAGTCGAGCTGTCGTTGATGCCTCCGAAATATTTCCCCGATCTGGATACCGACTATGCCGATGGCGAGCGCCTCGGCGCGAGACCAGCCATGCCGGAAATCGATATCGACGCCGAACGCCGGCGCGCCTTCGCCGAAGGGCGGGCCGAGGCGACCGCCGAACTCGTCTTCGAACAGGAAAAGCAGATAGCCGAACTTCAGGCGGCGCACGCGGCCGAACTCGAGGCGCTGACGCGGCGCTTCGAAGAGGAAACCGCGATCCGTCTCGCGCTGCGCATCGACGAAATGACCGAGGGGCTTGCCGTCGCACTCGGCGATCAGGCCGCCCGCGTGCTCGCGCCCGTCATGGGCGATGCCCTCATGCAGCGCGCCGTTGCCGATATGGCGCAGATGCTGCGCCAGGGACTTGTGGCCGGCGAAGGCTGCACCATCGTCGTCAAAGGCCCGGCGTCTCTCTTCGAGGCGCTGAAGCGCCAGCTCGGAGAAGACATGCCGTCCTTGCGGCACGTCGAATCCGACGATGTCGATCTCGCCGTCGAGATGGATGGCACCATCCTCGTGACGCGCATGGCCGCTTGGGCCGATACAGTTCGGAAAGTTCTCGCATGAGCGACGAAAACCACCACAACGGCAAGCACGAGATCATCATCGTCAAGCGCCACAGCGGCAGCCATGATGGTCACCACGGCGGCTCCTGGAAGATCGCCTATGCCGACTTCATGACGGCGATGATGGCCTTCTTCCTCGTGATGTGGCTGATCAATGCCGCCAACGAAGAGACGAAGGCGGCGATCGCTTCCTATTTCAACCCGGTGCAATTGACCGACCAGAAGCCTGCCGAACGTGGCCTGAAGGACCCGGCCAAGGATGCGCAGGGCGAAGAAACGCAGCAACGTTCGAAGGTTGACGGCGAGCAGGAAAAGTCCGGTGGCTCGGCCAAAACCGGCGATCAGCTGACGGCGACGTCGGGCGAAGAGACGAAGTACTCCGACGCCGACTTCTTCGAAAACCCCTATTCCGTTCTTTCCGAGATTGCGCGCGAGGTCGGCCAGCAGGCCAACATCAGCGTCAAGGGCGAGGGCGGTGCGGCCCAGTCCGGCCCGGCCACCGGCGCCGATGGCGGCGAAGCCTATCGTGACCCGTTCGATCCGGACTTCTGGACCAAGCAGGTCGAAGTGAAGGACGCCGGCAACACTGCCGAAACCGTTGCTGCCCTTGCCGACAAGTCGACGGAGCCCGCAGGCGCGACGCCGGCCGTCAAGAAGTCTGAGGCGGACGCGTCGCAGGAGCCGCATGAAGCGGCCGACAAGCAGGCCGGTGACGGCAAGGACACCGATACGGGAGCTGGCAAGGACCCGGCGGACGCCGCAGCTGGCGAAAAGCCGAAGACCGAGGTCGCCGAGGCCGACGCCAAGGAGCAGGCGGCCGAACTTCAGGCCGAGTTGAAGAAGCAGCTTGCCGGCGAGGCGGGTCAACTGGCCGAGGGACTTGTCGTGACACCCGCTGAAGGTGGCCTGATGGTGACGATCAGCGAGCGGACCGATGCGCAGATGTTTGCCATCGGCTCGGCCGTGCCGCAGAAGGAACTGGTACTGGCGATGGAAAAGATCGGCCGTCTGCTGGCTGAGCGTCAGGGTGTGGTTGCAATCCGCGGCCATACCGACGGCCGTCCCTTCAAGGATGGCACTTATGATAACTGGCGCCTCTCCGCCGCCCGCGCCCAGAGCGCCTATTACATGCTCGTCCGCGGTGGCCTGAAGGAAGATCGCGTCAGCCAGATCAGCGGCTTCGCCGACCGGCGGCTGCAGATCCCCGGCGATCCCTACGCCCCGGGTAACCGCCGCATCGAGATCCTCTTGCAATCGGCTCCGGGTTAAGCGCCATGCTGAGACGCCTGCGAACCGCTCTGATGGCCTGCTGTGTGCTGGCGACCCCCGTTTTAACCGGAGGTGCCAGGGCGAACGATATCGAGGAGCTCGCACCCTTCAAGATGATCCGGTCGCTGCAATATGTGCAGGACTCGGTCGTCCTTGGCGACCATTCGGCGATCGAAATGCAGCGCTTCATGCTGGGCGCCATCGACAAGCGCCTGCGTGCGGCCGACGCGGCGGTCTTCCGTGATCCGCGCAACGTCGATGCGGCGCTGGTCTATGCCATGAGCGGCGGCAATCCGGAGACGCTGAAGTACCTTGCGGATCACGATGTGGCCGGGAACTTCGATTCCCGCGTCACCGAGGCGCTGACGCAATATCTGAATGGCAAGGGCGGCCTGATCGTCGAGAGCCTGTCCAAGGCCGCGCCTGAGTACCGCAGCGCCCGCATCGGCCCCTATCTCTACCTCATCCTCGGCAACGCGACATCGCAGCAGGATCCTGTGGGCGCGATGAAGTACTACGACTGGGCCCGTCTCGCGGCCCCGGGTACGATCATCGAAGAGGCTGCCCTGCGTCGCTCGGTTTTCCTCGCGGTGCAGGCGGGCGACGCGGACAAGGGCTTCCGCTATGCGCTGACCTATGCCCGCCGCTACCTGACCTCCCCCTATGCCAGCCAGTTCGCGGATGTCTTCGTCGAACTCGCCGTCGCCCATTTCGATGGCGGGGCGCAGGGGCGAATTTCGGAGATCCTGGGTTTCATGGACGCGCCGCGCCAGCGCGAAGTCTTCCTTCGCGTCGCCCGCCGCGCGGCGATCGCCGGCAAGCAAGAACTCGCAAAGCTCGCGTCTGAACGCGCCGAGGCGCTCGGCGCAGACGGCGCGCCGCAGCCGAAACTGCTTGCCAGCTTCTATGCCGGATTGGCCTCGGTGCCTTCCAATGACGTGTTTGCCGCGACGGCGAGCCTGGCGGCGATATCGGATGCGGAGCTTTCGCCGCGCGACCGCGCCTTGCGCGACGCTGCAAAGGCGGTTGCGGACGCCGTCGTCCGGCCACCTGTCGGTGAAAGCCTCACGCAAGCGTTTGCGTCTAAACCCGATAGACCGGTTGAGGCGAACGCGTCGGCCGCAAGCGAGGAAACTGGCAGCGGCATGAGCCCCTTTGGAAGCGGGCAGACCCCGGCGGTTGCGCCGGAGACCGTGGCCGCATCCGGCGCTGACGAGGTGGCGGACCCGAAGCACGATGGCTTCGTGGCGAAAGGACGATCGAAGATCGAAGAGATCGACGCTCTCCTGAAGGGAGAAGACAAATGAGGGCTGAGGACACCCTGCGCATGCCTCCGACACCTGTCGGCACGGGAAGCGGACGAGCGGGCGGCAAGGAGCAGGCCGGTGGTGCATCGGCCGGCGCGTTTGAAGATGCCGTGGCCAATGCCGGGCGGCAAAGAAACAACGACCAGCCGGGTTCAGGCAAAGGCGGCAACGACGCCGCTGCCGGCAGCGACGCGGAGGCGGGAGCCTTGATCGACAAGGACAATATTGCCAAGGCCGCGGGCAGGGCTCTGACACGCAGCATCAGCCTTGGTCGCAACGACCAGTTCGACGAACACGCGCTGCGCGACCATTTCCAGGCGGCCGAGCGCGGCGTTGGCGGCAAACGTGCCGTCGACAAGACCGATCCGGCCAAATCGGCTGCCGTGTCCGATGATCTGGCTCAAGTGGAGGTCGATGAAGAACTCGCCAAGCGCATTGCCACCTTGACGAAAGGCATTGGCAAAGCGCCGGCAGATGGCGCCTCGGTCGATGGCGACGTCAACGCCGGCGGCGAGGGCGCTGAAGCCAAGCAGACAGCTACAGCGATGGACGATCTGCTGACGCTGCTGGGCGGTGCCCAGGCGACGCAGCCTCAGGGACAGGCGGCGGCCGCGCGCCAGGCAGCGGATGGCCAGATTGAAGGCGCGGCGCCCGTTGCCGGTGGCAGCGAGCATGGCGCGAAAGCCGAGGCACAGGCGGGCGAGAACGACCCCGACCGGCTCTTCCGCTTCGCCCGGGCTGACGGCAAGGGACAGGCCGTTTCCATGAGTCTCTCGAAGGACGGTGATGCGGCGTTCGACGCTGCCCGCTCGCAAGGCTCCGCCAAGGTCGAGAATGTCACCGTGCTCGAGGCCCGGCGTTATCTCGGCATCTCGATGAGCCCGAACACCAGCGCCGTGGCAGACGCCATCGCCGGTGAGGCCACCACTTCCCTGCAGCCAAGTGCTGCACTCGGTCAGCCGGGCGCGTGGACGCAGGCCGGCAAAACGCTCAACACCCTGAAGATCCAGCTTCACCCGATCGAGCTTGGCCTTGTCACGGCCACGCTGCGCCTGAAGGATGACGAACTGCAGGTCGAGCTGAAGGTCGAGAACGGCGACGCCTTCCGGCAGTTGCGCGACGACCAGAACGACTTGGTCAAGGCGCTGCGCGCTCAGGGCTTTGCGGTCGATCAGGTGAACATCGTATTCAACTCCGGCGGCGACACGTCGTCCGGCGGCGGGTCGCAGGCGCAGGCCCAAGCCCAGGCCGGGCAGCAGGGCCGAGAACGCGCCGATGGCAACGGCCAGGGACGACAGCAGCGACAGGACGACAGCCAGTCTTCGGCGGCGGAAAGGTGGGTTGGCAATGGCGGGACGGACGATGCGGCTGCCGGCACTGAGCGCTCTCGTACTGGTCACGTCTACATGTAGCGCTTTTGCCAGCGCGGACGCAGGCGTCTGCGAGCGCGAGATCATCAGCGCAGCGGCGAAGTACGATATCCCGGCCGGGATCCTCTATTCGGTCGGGCTGACCGAAACCGGCCGCAAGGGATCGCTTCAACCCTACGCGATGAACATCGAAGGCAAGGCCTATTTCGGTAGCAGCGAGCAGGACGTTCTGACCCAGTTCGGCAACGCGCGGGCACAGGGTGCCAAGCTCATCGATCTCGGCTGCATGCAGATCAACTATTACTTCCATGGCGAGCATTTCAGCTCGCCGCAGGAGATGCTTGACCCGCGCAAGAATGTCGAATATGCCGCGCGCTTCCTGGCCAATCTCCATGCGAGGCACGAGACCTGGACAATGGCCGTTGCGCGCTATCACGCAGGCCCGAACAACGACCCGGCGCAGAAGAAATATGTCTGCCGGGTGATCGCGAATCTCGTCGCGACCGGCTACGGCAAGTGGACGCCGAACGCCACGCAGTTTTGCCAATAAGCAACCATCAATTGTATTAGCATCCCATTTGCCGCATTGTGGCGACAATGCGCGGACAATGTGACCGCAAGCGATTTGTCGTAGTCCGTTAACTTTTCCACATTATTTTAGTGCCGCCTTGAGGCGGGTGCTACTAGATATAGATCAAATCGGCGAAACATGGTTAATCAATTATTAATTCCACCCAGTAACTTCCTCTAGTTGTTCATGAATCCCTCGATTCGTACCTCTCAATCAGTGCGGAGCCATACTGATTCGGAGGCGGGCGAATGATCGTAGTGGTTGATGAAAGAGAGCTGGTGAAGGACGGGTATACGTCCCTCTTCGGACGTGAAGGTATTCCCTCGACGGGTTTCGATCCCAGGGAGTTTGGAGAGTGGGTAAACGCGGCTGCCGATTCGGATATCGATGCCGTGGAAGCCTTCCTGATCGGGCAGGGCGACACCACCTTCACGCTGCCGCGGGCCATCCGCGATCGCTCGATGGCACCGGTCATCGCGATGAGCGACACGCCGTCCCTCGAAAACACGCTTGCACTCTTTGATTGCGGCGTCGACGACGTTGTGCGCAAGCCTATCCACCCCCGCGAAATCCTTGCCCGCGTCGCTGCGATCCGCCGGCGCCTGAAGGCGATCGCCAACTTTACCGACATTGGTCCGATCCGCGTTTTTGCCGACGGCCGCGATCCGGAAATCAACGGCGATGTCTTCGCCCTGCCGCGCCGCGAGCGCCGCATTCTCGAGTATTTGGTCGCAAACCGCGGCCGTCGCGTCTCCAAGTCGCAGATCTTCAACGCGATCTACGGGATCTTCGACGAGGACGTCGAGGAAAACGTCGTCGAAAGCCACATCAGCAAACTGCGCAAGAAACTGCGCAAGAAGCTCGGTTTCGACCCGATCGATTCGAAGCGTTTCCTTGGCTACTGCATCGACTGGAACTGAGCGCCACGCCGATGGGCGGGCACTGAACCAAGACAGGTTCACGCAAGGCCCGCTTCCTAGTGTCGCCGTAACAAGGAAATGAGGATCCGATATGAGTCTCTATGGCAGCATGAGAACGGGTGTGTCCGGTATGAACGCCCAGTCGAACCGTCTGGGCACGGTCGCCGAAAACATCGCGAACGCCAACACGACCGGCTACAAGCGCGCCTCCACTGAGTTCTCGTCGATGATCCTGCCTTCGGGCGGCGGCAACTACAATTCCGGCGGTGTCGAAACGCAGGTGCGCTACAGCATCTCCCAGCAAGGCGGCACCAGCTATACGACGTCGGCGAGCGACCTTGCCATCAACGGCGGCGGCTTCTTCATCGTTTCGGGCAATGGCGGTGAGAACTTCCTGACGCGTGCCGGCTCCTTCGTTCCGGACAAGAACGGCAACCTCGTCAACACCGCCGGCTTCACGCTGATGGGCTACGAGTACAAGGCCGGCGTCGATCCGACCGTCGTCGTCAACGGTTTTGACGGCCTGGTACCGGTCCAGCTCAAGGACGAGGGCCTGGTCGCCGCTGGCTCGACCAAGGGTACGATGGAAGCAAACCTGCCGTCGGGCGCGGCCGTCAACGATCAATCGAAGACCTCGATGGTTGTTTACGACAGCCAGGGCAACACCCGCATCCTCGATTTCACCTACACCAAGACAGGTCCGAACGCCTGGGGCCTGAGCGTCGTCGATCGCACATCGGGCACTACAGTCGGTACCCAGACCATGACGTTCGACGCGGCCGGCAAGCGCATCGGCGCCGTCCCCGCGACGCTGACGACGACGGCCATCAACAACCTGCCCGGTACCGGCGCCAACCTTGGTGCGATCACGATCGACACCTCCAAGACCACACAGCTCGGTGGAGACTTCAGCAGCACCGGCGGTGGCATCGACGGCAGCAAGCCGAGCAAAATGTCGGGCTTCGAGATCGACAAGGAAGGCATCGTTTACGTCAAGTATGGCGACGGCAACCTCATCCCCAAGTTCCGGATCGCCCTTGCGACCGTCCAGAGCCCGGACAAGCTGCAGCCGCAGTCCGGCAACGTCTACTCGCAAGGGGCGGATTCAGGCGTTATTGTCACCGGTTTTGCCGGCTCTGGCGCTTTCGGCAACATCCAGTCCAAGGCACTCGAAAACTCCAACGTCGACATCGCCAACGAGCTGACCTCGATGATCGAGGCGCAGCGCAACTACACGGCAAACTCCAAGGTGTTCCAGACCGCCTCGGACCTGCTTGACGTGCTTGTCAACCTGAAACGGTAATTGAAAGAGATACGGTCCGCGTCATGTCGCTGTCCTCCGCAATATCCATCGCACAGCAGGCCTTCAGCAACACGGCGCAACAGACCGCGATCGTGTCGAAGAACATCGCGAATGCGGGCAATGCGGATTATTCGCGTCGCCTTGCCCTCTTGGGCAGCACCGGCAACGGCGCGCAGGTCGTATCCATCTACCGGGCACAGAACGAGGCGCTGCTCAAGCAGAGCATCGCCAGCATCGGCGAAGCCTCCGGCCAGGCGCGGCTTCGCGATGGCCTGGAACTCCTGAAATCGGCTCTCGGCGGTAACAACTACGAGACTGCGCCGTCAAAGCTGCTGTCGGAGTTTCGCAACAGCCTGCAGACGCTGGCCTCGACCCCGGGCAACAAGACGATTGCGGCGGCAGCGGTCACCAGCGCCCAGGACCTTGCCGATTCCCTGAACAAGACCTCTGCCGCCGTGCAGAACATGCGCGAAGATGCCGACAAGGAAATCGCCCTTGAGGTCGACAAGCTGAACAGCCTGCTTGCGGACTTCGAGCGGGTGAACAACGAGGTCAAGTCGGCGACTGCATCCGGTGGCGATGCGAACGATGCGCTTGACCAGCGCGACAAGATCCTGAAGCAGATTTCGGAGATCGTCGGCATCTCCACCGTTACGCGCGGCAACAACGATACGGTGATCTTCACCACCGACGGCACGGTGCTTTTCGAGAACATTCCGCGCCAGGTGACGTTCGCGCCGACAACGACCTATGATGCGACCGTCACAGGCAACAAGATCTTCGTCGACGGCGTACCGATCGCCCCCGGAAGTGGCGCAGATACGACCGCCAAGGGCAAGCTTGCGAGCCTCGTGCAGCTGCGCGACGACATTGGGCCGAAGTTCCAGTCGCAGCTGGACGAGATCGCCCGTGGTCTCGTCGAGCTTTTCAAGGAAGGCAACCCCAGCGGGGTGCCGCCGGTTCCCTACCAGCCGGGCCTCTTTACCTGGGGAAGCGCGGGTGTGCCGGCTGCCGGCACCGTCGTTCCCGGACTGGCATCGAAGATCACTGTCAACGCTCTGGCCAAGGCCAACCCGCTTCTTTTGCGTGACGGCGGCTTCAACGGCGTTGTGTCGAACCCTGGCGGTGCGGCAAATCCGAGCCCCGGCTACACGGGCCTTCTCGACGGCTTCATCAACAAGATGGGCGAGAACATGACGTTCGACCCGTCGACCGGTCTCGACGGAACCAGCAGCCTGCTGAACTTCGCGACCGGGTCGGTCGGCTGGCTGGAGCAGACCCGAAAGACGGCATCGACCGCCGACGACAACAAGCGCGCTATGCTGTCGCGCACCCAGGAAGCGCTCAGCAAGCAGACCGGGGTCAGCATTGACGAGGAACTGTCGCTGCTGCTCGATCTCGAACAATCCTACAAAGCATCGGCCAAGCTGGTGAGTACCGTGGACGCCATGATGGCGGCCTTGATGGAAGCTGTGAGGTAATCATGAAGACGTCCTACGTTTCTAATCTGGCGATCCAGACCGCCATGCGCATGACGATTCAGCAGAACCAGATGGATCTGCTGAAGGCGACCCAGGAGCAGACGACGGGTCGGCACTACGACGTCGGCTTGACGCTTGGTGCGACGGCGTCGCGCTCGCTCAACCTTCAGCGCGAGATCGACCGGCTGAACTCGATGAAGAGCACCAACTCGGTCGTAACCCAGCGCCTCTCCGGCTCGCAGGGTGCGCTGGAAACGATGGCGAAAGCGGCCGAAAAGGTGCGCGACACGCTCGTTACCTACAAGGGCAACGATGCCGCGAGCCAGCTTAAGATCCAGAAGACCGAGATCTTGGGCGCGCTGCAGACCTTCACTGCCGCCGCAAACACGTCCTTCAACGGCGAGTTCCTGTTTTCGGGCATCAATACCGACGCCAAGCCTCTCGCCGACTACACCGCTACGTCGGCGGCAAAGACTGCCTTCGACGCTGCGTTTACGGCGTTCAAGACCGCCAACAGCATCACGTCCGACGACCAGATCACCGTCACCCAGATGCAGGACTTCATCAAGAATACGGTCGAGCCGATGTTCACCGGTACGGGCTGGGATGCAAATTGGTCGGACGCATCCAGCCAGAACATGACGAGCCGGATCAGCGCCAGTGAAGTCATCGAAAGCTCGACCAACGCCAATACCAACGGCTTCCGCATGTTTGCCATGGCAAGCGTAATCACGGCCGAGCTGATGGACAAGAACGTGACCCCCGAGGTGCGGGCGGCGATCGGTGTCGAGGCGTTGCAGTATGCAGAGCAGGGCATCGCCGGCCTCAATGCAGAGCGCAGCCAGCTCGGTATTTCGGAATCGCGGGTGAAGAAGGCGAACACCTCGATCGACGCGCAGCTCAAGCTGGTCAACACGCATGTCGCCGACCTCGAAGGCATCGATCCGATCGAGACATCGACCCGGATCAACACGCTCAAGGTGCAGTTGGAAACGTCCTATACACTAACGTCGCGACTACAGCAGATGAGCTTGCTCAATTTCCTCTAGTGTGAGGAGCCGGACAAACATGAAGGATGTCTGAATGTACCAATTTTCCTATGCCGAGATCATGGAGGACGGCGTCGCCGACTCCAAGAATCGAGAACGGCAGGTACTCGATCGCTCGATCGCGCTCATGGAAGCAGCGAAACAGCAGAAAGGGTATTCGAGAGAGGCCATCGAGGCCATCTACTTTACCCGGCGCCTGTGGATCCGTTTCATCGAGGATCTGCGTGCACCGGAGAACCAGCTGAACGAAGAGCTGCGCGCCAATCTGATTTCGATCGCCATCTGGATACTCAACGAGACGGAAAAGATCCGCAAACGCGAATCCTCCAACTTCCAGGGCATAATTGACATTACCACCATCATCAGGGATGGACTGAAATGAAGAGCACACTGCGTATCTCGCTGAAGTCGGGCGAACGGATTTTTGTAAACGGCGCGGTGCTGCGCGTGGACCGGAAGGTCGCGGTCGAGTTCCTGAACGATGTGACGTTCCTGCTCGAAAACCACGTGCTGCAGCCGGAAGACGCAACGACGCCGCTGAAGCAGCTCTATTTCATCGCGCAGATGATCCTCATCAATCCGGAAGGCGCCGAGCAATCGACCGCGATGTTCCGCAAGTCGATCGTCATGCTGCTCAACTGCTTCAAGAACGAAGAGATCCTTGCCGAGCTGAAGCGCGTCGACGGGCTGGTGACCAACGGCCGCGCCTTCGAAGCGCTCAAGGCGATCCGCGGCCTCTATGCAATCGAAGACCGCATTCTCAACACGCAGGAAATCACGCCGGCAACGGTCGAGCAGATTCGCAAGGAGATCGCACCATGGCGGTAAGCGGCGTCAGCAACAACGGCTACACCCCGAATGTTTCGGCCCAGGATTCGGGCGGCGACGCCGCAAAGGCATCGCTCAACTACGAGAGCTTCCTGAAGCTGCTCGTCGCCCAGATGAAGAATCAGGATCCGACGCAGCCGATGGATGCGACGCAGCAGATCGCCCAGCTTGCGACCTTCTCGCAGGTGGAGCAGACGATCAAGACCAACAAGAACCTTGAAAGCCTGCTGCAGCGCACGTCGCTGAGCGAGGCAGACGCCGTCATCGGGCGCACCGTCACCAGCGAAGACGGCAAGACCACTGGCGTGGTTAAGGAAGTGAAACTATACTCTGACGGAATCATTGCGGTGCTGGATAACGGCAAGGAGCTTGTTATCGGCCCGGGCGTCAAGGTGAAGTGATAACTCCATGAATGAGGCGGATGCCCTCGATATTGTACAGGCCGCGATCTGGACCGTGATCGTGGCCTCAGGGCCCGCCGTTCTCGCCGCCATGGTTGTCGGCGTCGTCATTGCCTTCATTCAGGCGCTGACCCAGGTCCAGGAAATGACGCTGACCTTCGTCCCGAAGATCCTTGCCGTCATGATCACGGTTGCCGTGTCCGCGCCCTTTATCGGCGCCCAGATTTCGATCTTCACCGACATCATCTTCTCGCGCATCCAATCCGGTTTCTGAGGCCGCAGCGCCAAAGCTGTTCGCATGCGGCGCCATGAAACCCTCGCGCAAGCTTGGGTCGCTATCTCCGTCTCTATAGTGGGGCAGCGCGTGTGAATGCTGCCTTGATCTCATGATGAGACGGAAGAGACATGGCACAGCAAGCAGCGCTGATCATCCCGAAAGTAGCACCGAAGGGCCGGGACGTCGGCTTCGCGCTCGGGATCGTCGCGATCCTGTCGATCCTCTTCCTGCCCATCCCGCCCTTCCTGATCGACATGGGGCTCGCGTTCTCGATCGCCTTTTCCGTGCTGATCCTGATGGTCTCGCTGTGGATCCAGCGTCCGCTCGAGTTCTCCTCGTTCCCGACCATCCTGCTGATCTCGACCATGGTGCGCCTGGCGTTGAACATCGCCACCACCCGAGTCATCCTTTCGCACGGCCACGAGGGCCACGGCGCTGCCGGCGGCGTCATTTCCGGCTTTGCCAGCCTCGTCATGTCCGGCGATTTTGTCATCGGTCTGATCGTCTTCCTGATCCTCATCACCGTGAACTTCATCGTCATCACCAAGGGTGCGACGCGTATCGCCGAAGTCGGCGCGCGCTTCACCCTCGATGCGATCCCCGGCAAGCAGATGTCGATCGACGCCGACCTGTCGGCGGGCCTGATCGACGAGAAGGAAGCACAGCGCCGCCGGCGTGAGCTCGAGGAAGAAAGCTCCTTCTACGGCGCCATGGACGGTGCTTCCAAGTTCGTGCGCGGCGATGCGATCGCCGGCCTGATCATCACCGCGATCAACATCTTCGGCGGCATCATCATCGGTTACCTGCGTCATGGCATGCCGATCGGCGAAGCGGCCGACGTTTTCGTCAAGCTCTCGGTCGGCGACGGTCTCGTCTCGCAGATCCCGGCGCTCATCGTCTCGCTCGCCGCCGGCCTTCTGGTGTCGCGCGGCGGCACGGCCGGCTCCACCGACCAGGCGGTCGTCGGGCAGCTCGGCGGCTATCCGAAGGCGCTGATGGTCGCCTCCGGTCTTATCATTCTCCTGGCGGTCGTTCCCGGCCTGCCGTTCCTGCCCTTCGCCGTGCTCGGCGGCGGCATGGCGTTCCTGAGCTGGCTCGTGCCGCGCCAGATCGAGGCTGCCAATGCCGCGCGTCGCGCCGAAGAGGCGGCCAAGGTCCAGCAGACCAAGGAAGGCGAGCAGGACTCGGTCAAGTCGGTGCTGAAGACCGCCGAGATCGAGCTGCTTCTTGGCAAGCAGGTCTCGACCCGCCTGCTTGGCGCGCACCAGGAACTCGCCTTCCGCGTGGGCAAGATGCGCCGCAAGTTTGCTGGCCAGTACGGCCTCGTCATTCCGGAGATCAAGGTTTCGGACGAC
Organism: Ensifer sp. Root558; assembly: GCF_001427045.1. Lineage (NCBI taxonomy): Bacteria > Pseudomonadati > Pseudomonadota > Alphaproteobacteria > Hyphomicrobiales > Rhizobiaceae > Ensifer > Ensifer sp. Root558. The sequence goes on from NZ_LMGC01000012.1 coordinate 621,788, forward strand.
ATCAGCATTCCGGACAAGGCTTACCACATCCGCATCCACGGCACGACGATCGCGTCCAACACGGTGCGCGTCGGCGAAGTCCTGGTGGTCACCGGCGGCGGTCGCCGGCCGAGTGTTCCGGGCGACGAGATCCGCGAACCCGCCTTCGGCATGCCGGCGGTCTCGATCCTCGAAACCTTTACCGAGGACCTCAAGCGCGAAGGCTTCCATCCGATCGATAACGTCTCGGTGGTGTTGACGCATTTGAGCGAAGTGATCCGCAACAACCTGCCGCACCTGCTTTCCTATAAGGACGTCAAGGTGCTGATCGAGCGGCTCGATCCGGAGTACCGCAAGCTCGCCGACGAAATCTGCACCTCGCACATGTCCTATTCGGGCCTGCAGGCGGTGTTGAAATTGCTGCTTGCCGAGCGTGTCTCGATCCGCAACCTGCATCTGATCCTTGAAGCGGTCGCCGAACTCGCGCCGCATGTGCGCAAGACTGAGCAGATCGTCGAGCATGTGCGCGTGCGCATGTCGCAGCAGCTTTGCGGCGACCTCGCCGACAACGGCGTCCTGCGCGTGCTCAGGCTCGGCAACAAGTGGGACATGGTCTTCCACCAGGCGCTGAAGCGCGACGCCAAGGGCGAGGTCGTCGAGTTCGACATCGATCCGCGTCACCTCGAAGAGTTTAGCGAGCAGGCGACGAAAGTTATCCGTGAACATCTCGATCGCGGCATGCCCTTCGTGCTGGTAAGTTCGCCCGAATCCCGTTCTTATGTGCGCATGATCATCGAGCGCCTCTTTGCCACATTGCCCGTGCTCTCGCATGTCGAGCTTGCCAAGGGCCTTGAGATCAAGATCATCGGCTCCATTTCATGATCACCGACCCGGAGGGCACGGTGCTGGCGCTGTTTGCGGCCTTCTGCCGGATCGGCGGCTGCATCATGATCATGCCCGGGTTCTCCAGCGCGCGCGTTCCGATGCAGGTGCGGCTGTTCATTGCAGTCGCGGTTTCCATGGCGATCCTGCCGGTCATGTGGACGGACATCTATCCGCAGGTAACCGGCAAGGGGCACAGCTACATCTATTTGATCGCCGCCGAGACGGCGGTCGGCGCGGTCATGGGCCTTGTCGCCCGCTACTATGTCCTTGGACTGCAGTTCACCGGAACGGCGATCACCATGTTGATGGGCTTTGCCTCGCCGCCATCGTCGGATGTGATCGAAGATACGCCCGAAAACCAGGTGACCAGCTTGATCAGCTTCGCCGGCCTGATGGTGCTGTTCATGCTGGATTTCCATCATGTGATGATCGAGGCGATCGTTCAATCCTATCGGGCCATGCCGATCGGCACTCCCTTCGATCCGCAGGGTGTGCTGATCACGCTCACGGATTCGCTGGCGCAGATCTTCATGATCATGTTGAGGCTCGCGAGCCCCTTCATCATCTATGGCCTGCTTTTCAACGTGGCGATCGGCATGGTGAACAAGCTGGCGCCACAGATCCCGATCTACTTCATCTCGCAGCCCTATCTGATCATGGGCGGCTTGTTCCTGCTCTATCTCGGTATCGCTGCGATGCTGCGCCTGTTCGGCGACGGTTTCGCGCTGGTCATGCAGGGAGGATAGCGGCATGAAGACCCGCTCGCAGAAGCTCAAGCGCCTGGTCGCCGTCCAACGCCATCTGGAGCAGATGGCGGAGGCGGATTTCGTCGAGATGGTGCGGCAGCGCGAGGTTCTGGCTGAGACGATCGATGTCGTCGTCGATGCCATGGGCTCGGCTCATCCGATGCACCGCATGTTCTCCGGCCACTATTCCTCGCAGATCGGACGGCTTGTGCAGAAGGACCAGATGCTGCACGGCATCCAGCAAACGCACGAGGCGCGCATGCTGACGGAGCGCGCGAAAGCCGACCGGCTCGAGGAAAACATGAAGGAGGCCCGCCAGTCCGAGGACCGCGAAGAGGCCGACAATTCCATCTACGACCTGATCGATCAACACGTTACGGGCAACGCGCCAGCTTCCCGTAAGCTTGACGGGCGATAGTACGTTATTCCCGGTTTGCTCCGATGGCGGAGCGGATCCGGGCCGACCAATGCCCAGGCTCGATTTTGAGAGGATTCGTCATGGCCATCTCTCCGCCCAGCGATCTGGTGATGGATGTCGTGCGCGCCGCCGACCCCACCGAAGTGCAGGAAGCGCAGGCGCGGTTGAAGGCCAACCGTGCCGCGTTCAAGGCGACGAGTCTGGCGGAAAACGGCAACGGCTTTGCCGCTGCCGTCAACGTTCTCAATCTGTCGCCGGAAGGTTCGAGCGGGCTCGGCGACCTCAACAACCGCGTCGAACAGAAGAAGATTCCGGAGACCTATCGCAAGTTCGAGGCCATGGTGCTGCAGAACTTCGTGAAGTCGATGCTGCCGACCGAAAGCGAGAACGTTTTCGGCAAGGGCAATGCGGGTGATATCTGGAAGAGCATGATGGCCGAGCAGATCGGCGACGTGATCTCCAAGAGCGGTGGCATCGGCATTGCCGAACAGCTCGCGGGCGCCGAAGGCACCGATCGGGTTCAGGCATCGCTGGACGGTAACAGCCGAAACCTCGCCGCAAGCCTCGTGCAGGAATACGAGCGCAAGACGCTGACCGGCTTTACGACCGACAACGACAAGAACAAGCAAGCCTAGGGCGGGTGGGGGAACTGCTTGCAGTTTTCCGTCCGCACTTCGCTCTAATTCATAGAAATAGTTCGCGCTTGAGAATCCGGTCGATCCGACCAGAAATCATCGTGATCCAAATGGGAGTTGATTCATGGAAGCCATGGCATCCAATGACGTCCGGATCCAGAACGTGCTCGGCCGCCTGGAAATGATCCTCGACAACGAGAACAGCCGGATCGGCATCGACCCGGAATTCGATATCAAGACATCGAACGCGCACAAGAGCCGTTGCCTCTACGAACTGACGATGCTGCACCGTGACATGCTGCCGGGCGAAAACTCTTCGGCTTTCTCCTCGCATGCTCTGCACCTGCGCGAAAAGCTGTCGGTCAATTCGCAGAAGGTCGAGGCCCATCTCGAAGCCGTTCGCGCCGTCGTCGACCTCCTGAAGACCGCCGCCCAGGATGCCGATGCGGACGGCATCTATTCCGAAGCGCAGTTCCGCTATAGCGATTTCTGATGCTGAAGCTCGTTTTCACCGGGGTCTGGGTCTGCGCGGTCACGCTCGGATCCGTCTACTTCTCGATGCAAAGCGCCTCCGCGCCCGCCGTCCCGGACGGCGAGGCTGCCCGGCGCGCATCGGAGCAATATGTTCCCGGTGAGATGATCACCATTCCGGTCATCCGGGATGGTTCCGTTCAGGGCTACTTCCTGACCAAGCTTTCCTTCTCCGCCACCAAGGAGGGGATCAACAATCTTCGCGCGCCACTGCGCCAGATGGTCACCGATGAACTCTACGATTTGCTCGTCGGTTCGAAATTCATCGACATCGCCGACACCGGTACGTTCGACCTGCCCACCTTCAAGACGACGGTAAAGGACGGCCTGAACAAGAAGCTCGGCGACGAGGTGATTACCGAGGTGCTCGTCGAGCAGCTCGAATATCTGACCAAGGAAGACGTCAAACGCGTCGCCAACAGCCAGAATGTGCCGCGGCAAAAGCCGGTCCCGATCACCGACAAGAACGGCAACGTCGCCGGCGACAAGTTGCCTGAAGGCGCCGTCAAGGCAAGCAGCGCGCACTGATGATTGTTGGAAGGGACGCCCGGGTGGGTTTCCGCTCGGCCGCTTGCCCTCGACGAGGCGGTATCCGTCAGTTCTTTTCCGGGGTGCGGTACTGCTCGTTGATGAGGCCGAGTTCCGCCATCAGCCGGCCGATCGCCACATAGAAGTGGTATAGTCCGGCCGCTGCCAGCCCGCTCTTGTTCCACAGTTCCAGCCCGCGCGGCACCGATGCGCCAAGCAGCGCCAGCGATTTGCCGAAGGTCCTGAGCCGGCCTTTGAAGCTCGGGTCACGCCGATGTTCGAGCATCGTCGAGATCGCGCCGTTCCTGAGGCTGCGCGCCCGGATCCAGGATGCGCTGGTGCGGCGGGCGGGCACGGTCTCGGCAACCCAGGCGTCGGTTGCCCAGGCAAAGGAAAACCCTTTCGCCTTGCAGCGGCTGTAGAAATCCGCATCGCCGCCGCCGATGAAGTTGAAGGCGGGATCCAGGAAGGGTTGCGGCATCGCGTCCAGCACTCCACGCGTAACGAGCACGTTGCCGGAGGAATAAAGGATGGGCACCGGCCCGGTCGCGTCATAATGGGGCGTGAAGACCGGATGGCGTTTCCACTTCTGCCCGCCATCGCCTTCGAAAACCGGAAGCTGCGGGCCGCCGACCATATCGGCACCGGTCGTTTCCTGTGCCGCGATGAGGCAATCGAGCCATTCGGGCGCCGCCACTTCGTCGTCGTCGATGATCGCGATCGCCTTGAGGTTCGGGTAGGTTTGGAGCGCCGTCGCCCAACCGGCATTGTAGGCGTGGCAGTTTCCGCGCTGATGCGCGACGATCACGACAGAATCCGAAGGATGTCCCAGGAAGAAGTCTTTGGCCGCCGCAGCCCCGGCCAGCCCGTCGGCATCGTTTTCGACGACGACCGTGGCGTAGGAGATGTCAGGCCTTTGGGAAACAATGGTTTTCAGCGTCTTGACGACATGATCCGGCCGACGGAACGTCGGCAGCACGACGACGAGTTCGATGTCGCCGGCGTCTTCCAGCTCTGTCCGGAAGTAGACGGAAATGTCCTGGCCGGTCGTCGTCATGGCGAAACCTGTAGAAGCAAAATTGTGTCGCAATACAGCAGATCTTCCTAAACAGATGCTGAACCCTGGCGGCAGATTTTGAAAGGGGTCTTTAAGCGCTCCTTCACCCCATGCTGCTAATGAAGGCCGCAGTTCCATTCATGACGTGTGGCAAAATGCATCTGGTCCTGGTCTCTTCGCTCGTTCCCGTCGCCAATCCGGCGTCCGGTTTCGACATTGCCAACCGGGCTGTGCTCGATGGTCTGCGCGCGCTCGGTCACCGCGTCAGCGTCATCGGTTTTCTCCAGCCGGGACGCGTGCCCGCGCCCGATTGCGATATGCATCTTCTCGGCGAGCTGGAAGTCACCAATGCCAAGGTTGGCACGTGGCAGAAGTTGAGCTGGCTCGCGACGGCCTTCCTCAACCGCACGACCGTCTCATCCGGCAAGATGCTGATGGTGTCGTCGAGCCGGATTCAGTCGATCCTCGAGAGCCTCGCTCCGTTCGACGGTCTCGTGCTCAACTCGGTGCAACTGCCGGCCGCTTTCCAGCAGGTTTTCCGCCCCCATCCGTCGATCTATGTCGCGCACAATGTCGAGGCGGATTCTGCCTTTGAGAATGCCGAGCGGGCCAAGGGTACGGTCGAACGCTTTCTTTTCCGGCGCGAGGCGCAGTATCTCGAACGCTACGAGCAGCAACTGGCGCAGAATGCGGTGGCCGTCTGGACGTTTGCGGAGGCCGATCGCTTCGGCTTCGGCCGCGCCGTGAGCGACCGGGCCTTCGTGCTGCCGCTGGTCACCGGTTGGGATGCGGCAGTAGTGCCGACAGAAGCAGCCGACCTCCAGCAGGACCTCGGCTTGATCGGGACCTGGAGCTGGCGGCCGAACCGATTGGGGCTCGACTGGTTTCTCGCCGAGGTCGTACCGCATCTGCCGCAGGATCTTTCGATCGCGATTGCCGGCCAGATGGACGGCATACCGGCGGTTTCCCATCCCGGTGTTCGCTTCGTCGGACGGGTTCCTGATGCACGCGCCTTCGTCACGGAAAGTGCGGTCATACCGCTCGTCAGCCGGGGCGGTACGGGCGTCCAGCTGAAGAGCATCGAGACCTTCGAGCTTGGCATGCCATCCGTGGCGACGCAGGCGTCGTTGCGCGGCATCGAGGCGCTTCCTGAGAATTGCGCCGCGGCCGAAGATCCGGCCGAGTTCGCGCGCCTGTTGGTCGACAAGGTCACCCGCGCGCGCGGCGGCGACCGCCAACGCCTTGACGGTTCGGTCTTCCATCGCGCCCAGAAGGCGAAGCTGATGCGGGTCATGCGCAATGTGCTGGCCGGCCTCGCTCCGAGTGCCTCGGCCGAGACACCCTCGGTTCCGCCCGAGCTGAAGGTCCATGACGGGGGGCGGTCGTGACCAAGACGACCACCGGCGCGAACGCCGCCCTGTCCGGGCGCCTCATCCTGGGCATGCCGGTGGTCGATTTCGATTGGGGGAGTGCCTTTGCCTTTGCGGCCGACGCGCTGTCGCGCCCGGGCGGGCAAACAACGCTCGCCTTCCTCAACGCCAACAATGCCAACCTGATGATGCGCGACGGCGAGTACCGCGAGGTTCTCGGTCGCCAGGTCGTCTTTCCCGACGGTCACGGCGTCGATATTGCTTCCTATCTCTTTTACGGCAGCATGTTCCCGGCCAATCTCAACGGCACGGACTTCGTGCCGGCGCTGCTGACCTTCATCGACCGGCCGCTGCGCGTTGCGATGATCGGCGCCCGTGCGAAGGTGCTTGCGCGCGCGGCCGAGAATTTTCGCAGGCACGCGCCATGGCACGAGTTCCTCCCCGTTTCCGACGGGTTCTTCGATCGTGACCACTCCGAGCAAGTGCTTGCCGATGTCCGGGCGCTGAATGCTGATATCCTGCTGGTGGCGATGGGAAGCCCCGGTCAGGAGAAATGGGTCGATGCCCATGTGGGGCCGCAGGACGCCCGGCTGGTCATTACCGTCGGCGCGCTCTTCGATTTCGTCGCCGAGGCGTTTCCGCGGGCGCCGAAGTTCCTGCGCCGGATGCGGCTGGAATGGTTCTTTCGCCTGGCGGTCGAGCCGCGGCGCATGTGGCGTCGCTATGTCCTCGGAAACCCGCTTTTCCTGTTTTACGTCCTCTGGCACAAGCTGTCGGGGCGGGCGCGGGAAAACGTCGCCGACACCAGCCTTCGGACGGGAACATCGTGAACGGTCAGACCATGCGCACAGCCATTGTCACAGCGTCCTACGCCAATGACTTCGAGCGCTGCCGGCTGATGTGCGAAAGCATGGACCGCAAGCTTCAGGGCGATTGGAAGCACTATCTGCTGGTTGCCGATTTCGACGTTAAGCTCTTCCGGCAACTGGAGGGCTCCAGACGCCAGGTTATCAGCGAACGCGATCTCCTGCCCTGGTGGCTGCATCCCGTCACCGACCCGCTTTCGGGCGGCCGCCGGAAGCTGTGGCTCAGCCCCTTTGGCCTGCCGCTGCGTGGCTGGCATGCCCAACAGCTTCGCCGCCTGGTGCTCGCGCGCCACATCGACGAGGCGGCGATGTTTGCCGTCGATTCCGATGTCGTCTTCCTGCGCGCCTTCGATCCCGGCAGCCTCTGGCAGGGAGAGCGGTTGACGCTCTACCGCAAGGACGGGGCGATTAATGCGCAAATGCGCTCCAACCATCTCGAATGGCTCGCCCATTCCGACAGGCTTCTCGGGATCGGCCCCTACACGTTGCCGGCCAACGACTATATCAACACGCTGATCGCGTGGCGCACCGATACCAGCCGCAAGCTGCTCGAGCACATCGAGACGCTGCACGGTCGGAACTGGGTGAGGGCGATGACCCGCACCCGCGCCTTCTCCGAATGCACGATCTACGGGCGCTTCGTCGACGAGGTGCTGGGCGGGGAAGGTCATGTTCCCTCTGATGCCGCGCTCTGTCATGTGCTCTGGTTCGAAGACAGCTACCGGCAGGATCTCTCCGGACTCAGGGCGTTCTTGAAGGACATGGCGCCGCATCAGGTCGGCATCGGCGTGCAGTCCTTCGTCGGCCACGATCTCGACGATATTCGCCGGGCGGTGTTCGAACTCGCGGCCTGAGGCATCTGTCTTGTTTCAGATGACCCGATCAGCCGGCTTTCTGAGCGCCGAATAGGTCAGTCCGAACGAGAGCGCGTAGAGGACCAGGAAGATCCCGTTGAGCGCCGGCGCCCAGGTCGTGACGTCGGCCGTCGTCTGCAGCAACAGAACCAGCAGCCCCACCTTGACGACGCCGGCAATCAACAGGTTCAGCATGCGCCGCACAGTGCGGCCGGTCGCGTAGAGCAGTTCGGAGTGGTACTCGATCAGGTTGCGGAACGAGGGCACGAGCACGATCATCGCGACAATCGGCGCGGCTGCCGACACGTTGCGCCCGAGCCCATCGGGGAAGACCCACAGATAGAATGCCATGGCCGCGATGGCGGCAAAGGACGCAAGCGCCACCAGGAGTTCGATCGAGAGCCGGACACGCCAGCGGGCAATCGCCTCGGGCGTTCGCATGATGCGCTGGACGAGCAAGGTGTTGAATGACCGCACCGGCAGCGCCGTCAGGTCCGCCAGCCGCATCAGGATGGCATAGAGGCCGGACACCGCCGGCCCGCCAATGGCGAGTACCGCAATCTTGTCGAACTCCGATTGGATGTAGAACAGCACCTCGGCGCCGGCGACCGACACCGAATCCGCCCAGCGCCGGAAGTAAAGCCGTGGCTGCCAGCGCAGCCGGACAGGCGGGTAGAACCAGAGAAGGGCCACCAGAAGGCCGAGCGCATTCGCAAGCAGATAGAGGTAGGACCAGGCTTCGAGCGTTTTCCAGGGGAGCAACGCAAGGAGCAGGGCAGCGGCGGTGCGGATCGCCGTTCCGATCACCACGAGGAGGGCGCCGCGCCCGAAGCGACCGAGACCGTTCAGCACGATGACGGCGGTCTCCAGCCCGCGCCAGCAGAGGATCTCGGCCAGCATGAAGGCAGCAAAAGTGCCGGCAGCCATGTCGCGGGAAAAGAGGGCGAGGAAGGTGATCGCACAGCTGATTGCGATCAACGGCAGCGACAGCACGGCGCCGACCAGGAAGCCGGCGCTATAGGTGCCGACAAGCAGCGGCTTTACGGTCGCGACCCGATAGAGCGGCGACATGAAGCCGAAGGCAAGCACGCGCGATATCATGATGCCGGCGGCAGACGCGGTCGCGAACAACCCGAAATCGGCGATGGCGAGCGTGTTGGCAACGGCGATGAAATAGACGAGCGACAGCACGAGCCGGCCCGCCGAACCTCCGGTCATCGAGAGGTAAGCGTGGATGAGCGCCCGGTGGCGGAGATAAAGCGCTTTGATGCGATGGGGCACGGCCGACATTTCCAGTAGCGCGTTTCCCGCTCGATGCCGATGGAAACGCTCTATCTCCTTGATATCTCACAGTTCCAAGGGCAGGGCGCTCAAAGCGTTCACCTGGAATTGCGCTCGTCCCTCCGTCATAGGCGGGAAAGCTTAATAAGGCGTGAGATCACGCCGTTCGCGCCGTCACTTCCCGCCGAAATTAACGATTTGTTTTCCATGTTTCCTTAGGTTGGCTTCACTATTCGGAATTCGCCGTTTCGGCAGCCGCGGGATCAGTCATGTTCAACATCGACGACGAGAAACGCCCGGTTCCGCGTGCATCGTTGCTCGATTTTGCAGCAGAGGACGCGCGCGATCCCGCGCGTGCGCGAGACAGGCGCACCGCCGACCCGCAGGGTGCAGGCTCGTCCTTGCTCGGTCGTCTGTCCGGTTCCGGTGGATCAGCCAATCAATCAGCGGCCCGGCGCGAAAACCGTTCGAAAGGTCAGCCCCCGCGCGGCGAAACGGTTCGGCCGACAGCCAAGGCACCCGCCGCCCGTAACCAACCCGGCCTCGGCGGCATGCGTGGCAAGTTTGCGCGCTGGCTTGCCGATAGTCCGCCTGAGGGGGCTGCGCCAGTGACAGCCGACGGGCGAGCCGCAGGTGACCGCCCGCTCGTGGATATCAAGACCGTGGTGCGCGCGGTCTGGCAGCTCCGCAAGATCATTCTCGCGACCACGGCGCTCGGCGCCGTCGGTGGCGTCCTGCTGGCGTTGTCGACGCCCAGCGTCTTCGTTTCCGAAAGCAAGCTCTACGTCGATCCGCGCGAAGTGCGGCTGACGGATTCCGATCTGTCGAAACAATCGCTCGCAACCGAAGGCATTCTCGCCATCGTCGACAGCCAGCTCGAAGTGTTGCGCTCGCGAACGGTTATGGAAAAGGTCGCGGCCAGTCTCGATCTGGAAAAGGACCCGGAATTCGCCGGCAAGGGAGCTGGTGGCGACGCGTCCGCGCGCGTCCTGAAGACCTTGGGCGAGGCAATTCAGGTCTGGCGCGATCCGAAAACCTTCATCGTCACCATTGAGGCGAAGACCAGGGATCCCGAGAAGTCGGCACTGATTGCCAACCGATTGGTGGACACGTTCCTCGGCGAGGAGACCGCCGCGCAATCCGGCTTCTTCCAGAAGACGACGGTTGCGCTCGACGCGCGTATCAAGGAACTGAAGGCCGAACTGGACGCGGCCGAAAAGGCCGTCGAGGATTACAAGGCGAGCAACGACATTGTCGGCGCCGGCGGCGAATTGATCGCCGACAAGCAGCTCCTCAGCCTCAGTGATCAGGTCGCTGCGGCCCGCAATCGCATCGCCGAGGCGAAAGCCAAGGCCGAGGCGTCCGGCAAGGTGCAGCTCACCGATGTTCTGACGGGCGCCTATCCCGAGGAAATCAGTTCGCTGGCGCTCTCCGAACTGCGCAAGCAATACGCGGCGACCAGGGCGCAACTGAGCGCCCTTGATGCGAGCCTCGGGCCCCGCCATCCCCAACGCATCGCCGTTCAGCAGGCACTCGAGTCGTCGCGCTCGGAGATCGCCAACGAGTTGCGCCGCATCGCGGCTGCGGCGGGGACCGAGCTTGACCGCGCCCAGCGAACGGAACAGGACCTCGTGCAGCAGCTTGCCGTCCAGAAGGCGCGCCAGATCGATTCCTCCGCCGAATTCGTCGAGTTGCGCGAGCTGCAGCGAAAAGCGGCGGCGACCCGCGAGATCTACGAATCCTTCCTGAAGCGCGCCGGCGAGACGCGCGAAGAGGAAAAGCTGACCGCGAAGAACATCCGGGTGATCTCCAAGGCCGAGCCGGCGCTGCAGGCAAAAGGGCCCTCCCGCAAGATCATCGTGATCGCCGCCACCATGGCGGGTTTCTTTGCCGGCCTCGGCCTCGGCGTGCTGCTCGGCATCTATCGCAGCTTGAACGGATTGTTTCCCGCAACCCGGAAGGCCGAGGACGATGAGGCGCCCGAGCCGCCGGAACCCGATGGCGGCCCCGAGCCCACACGGCGCCAGCAGCCGCAGCCTGATCCGGCTTCGGCCAGGCTCGAGCTGCCGCCGCAGTTCAGTCCGGCTGCGCACCATGCGCAATCGCTAAACGCTGCCTATGCCGTTGCTCGCCGGAGCGCAACGGCGGGTCCGGTCACGGCTCAGCCTGTGCCGCAGACCGTAGACGAGGATGACGCCGACATCGCCAAGGTCCAGGAAGGCCTTCGCGCGCTGAGGTCTCGCGTCGAGCACTATTCCCGCCAGAAGCTCGCGCGCCGTTGATACGACGGGCGGAGAGGCACGCTTCATTCGCGAACGTCTTGTGAGGCTGAGACCTCACGGCTTTCGGCGAAACCACGTGCACCTCTCAGTCTTGAGAGGAAATATCATCGGGGCAATCGAAACGGCAGCCAACCTCGTTGTCGCCTCTTGCATTTATGCGTTTGGGACAGCATAGGGCGCGTTGAGGCCATCGCCTTTTCTGAGGCGAACTAGAGTATGCCGCGTGAACAGGAAGCCAGGAGGAACATGCCGTGACGACTGTGATTGATGGCAAGAAGGTCGCCGCTTCGGTGATCGAAAGCGTGAAGGCCGCGACCCGTGCGCTCGAAACGGATGCGGGTGTTCGCGCAGGTCTCGCCGTCGTGATCGTCGGCGACGATCCGGCAAGCCACGCTTATGTTTCTTCCAAGAGCAAGATGGCCAAGGAGTGCGGCTTCCTGTCGGTCCAGCACACCTTGGCCGAGGCAACGACCCAGGAAGAACTCGCTGCACTCGTGGCTAAGCTCAACGCCGATCCCTCTATCCACGGCATCCTCGTGCAGCTTCCGCTGCCGAAACATCTGAATTCCGAGCCGATCATCCAGTCGATCCTGCCCGAAAAAGACGTCGACGGCCTGCACGTCGTCAATGCCGGCAAGCTTGCGACCGGCGATCTCGAAGGCGGTCTCGTCTCCTGCACGCCGGCCGGCGCCATGGTCTTCGTGCGCCAGACCCATGGCGACGATCTCTCCGGTCTGAACGCTGTCGTCATCGGTCGCTCGAACCTGTTCGGCAAGCCGATGTCAGCGCTGCTGCTTGCCGCCAACGCGACGGTGACGACCGCCCATTCGCGCACCAAGGATCTGGCCGCCGTCTGCCGCAACGCCGATATCCTCGTTGCCGCCGTCGGACGCCCCGAAATGGTGAAGGCCGACTGGGTGAAGCCGGGCGCGACGGTCATCGACGTCGGTATCAACCGCGTACCAGCGCCGGAGAAGGGGGAGGGCAAGTCCAAACTCGTCGGCGACGTCGCCTTTGCGGAAGCCGCCGAGGTTGCAGGCGTGATCACGCCGGTGCCGGGTGGCGTCGGACCGATGACCATCGCCATGCTGATGGCCAACACCGTGATTGCCGCCTATCGCAAGGCCGGCCGCAAGCCGCCGCGCTTCTGATCCTGGCTCATATGGGATGATGAGACGCGTCGCGATTGCGGCGCGTTTTCATTTTTGCGGGGCAGGTCCGGTCGAGGCGCGCACGATGAGTTCGGCGCGCCAGAGTTCCTGCTCCGGATAGTCGCCGCGCTTCAGGATGCCGCCGATCAGCCGTGTGGCGATACGCGCCCCGGCGGCCCGCAGCGACGAGCGTGTCGTTGTCAGCGGGATGCTGAAATTTTCGGGCTTCAGCATCGGCAAGACGTCGTCATGGGCGATCAGCGAAATGTCTTCGCCGATTTTCAAGCCCGCCTGGTTGATCGCCCTGACAGCGCCAAGCGCCAGCACCGTACTTGAACAGAGCACCGCCGTCGGCGGCTGCGCGTGCTGCAGGAAGGGCTGCATGCTGCGGTAGCCGTGCTCGTCGGTCATCAGCGAATGCTGGACAAGCGCCTCGTCGAGCGAAAGGCCGTGTTCGGCGAGCGCCCGCAGCATGCCTTTTTTCCGGCGAATGGAAAAAGCCAGATATTCCGGCCCGTTGATCAGCGCAATCCGCTGGTGTCCGAGCTGTATAAGCAGCCGTGTCGCGTCGTAGAAGGCACTCGTATTGTCGATGTCGAGGAACGGATAGTCGCGGCTTTCGCCGATCGACCGGCCGTGCACGACGAAGGGGATCGACAGCGATTTCAGCATGGCGATGCGCGGGTCGTTGGCGCGCATATAGGCGAGGAAAAGCGCATCGACATTGCCGCTGGCCGCCAGGCGCCGGAAGGTCACCTCCTCGTCCTCCGGCGCGCTCGGATTGAGCACGAAGTGGAAGTCGTGCTTGACCGCCTCTTCCGCCAGCCCTGCCAGAAACTCGCCGAAATGTACGTCGGAATCGATGCCGGGCGCGATCGGCATGACCATGCCGATCGAATAGGCCTTGCCGGTGGCCAATCGCTGCGCTGCGCGGTTCGGCCTGTAGCCGGTCTCACGCACGGCCTGCAGCACGCGCTGACGGGTTTCGGCGTTGACTTCCGGATAGCCGTTCAGCGCCCGGCTGACCGTCGTCTGTGACAGGCCGAGCAGCTCCGCCAATTGCTTGAGATTGACCGCCATGGTCGGGATTCCTCTCAAAGCGCTTTGGATACCCATATGATTTTTGGTGTTTGGCCCCAGCGCCCTCCGGTTTGTGTAGCATCCGTTTTTCGAGCAACAAAGCGGAATTCAACTATTGCGCGGTGCAAAACGTTACCGCAGGGCACAATTACGTCGCATGGAGAACAGCGATGGGAAAGCTCTTGACTCCGCGCGTGTCGCAATGGTTTGTTAGCGAACTCAAAGCGCTTTGAATTTTTCGCGCGTTGTCGTCTGCCCGGCGGGATCCGGGTTCATCTTTGGGAGGAGAAGAACGTGAAGAGATCATTGCTGTTGGGCGTGGCCGCCTTTGCCCTGATTGCAGGTGCAGCCGGCGCCGCCGACCTCAAGTTCAAGCCGGGCGAAGATACGAAGTTCAACTGGGCGAGCTTCGAGGAGTTCAAGAAGGGCCACGACCTCAAGGGCCAGACGCTGACGATCTTCGGCCCCTGGCGCGGCGAAGACGAGGCGCTGTTCAAGAGCGTCTATGCCTACTTCACCGAAGCGACGGGCGCCGAGATCAAGTACTCCTCGTCTGAAAACTACGAGCAGCAGATCGTCATCGACACCCAGGCCGGCAGCCCCTCCGAAATCTCGATCCTCCCGCAGCCGGGTCTGATCGCCGATCTCGCCTCCAAGGGCTACCTGACGCCGCTCGGCGACGAAACCCAGAAGTGGCTGCTCGACAACTATGCCGCCGGTCAGTCCTGGGTCGATCTGTCGACCTACAAGGGCAAGGACGGCAATGCTGCGCTCTTTGCATTCCCCTACAAGATCGACGTGAAGTCGCTCGTCTGGTACTCGCCGGAGAACTTCGAGGACGCCGGCTACGAAGTGCCGAAGACCATGGAAGAGCTGAAGGCGCTGACAGAGAAGATCGCCGCCGATGGCGGTAAGCCCTGGTGCATCGGCCTTGGCTCCGGTGGTGCCACCGGCTGGCCGGCCACCGACTGGGTGGAAGACATGATGCTGCGTACGCAGCCGGCCGACGTCTACGACAAGTGGGTGAAGAACGAGATCCCGTTCACCGATCCGGCCGTCGTCGGTGCGATCGACGAGTTCGGTTGGTTCGCCAAGAACGACAAGTTCGTCGATGGCGGTGCAGCAGCGGTTGCCTCGACCGACTTCCGCGACAGCCCGAAGGGCCTCTTTGCCTCGCCGCCGAAGTGCTACCTGCACCACCAGGCGTCGTTCATCCCGTCCTTCTTCCCCGAGGGCACGAAGATCGGCGAGGACGCCGACTTCTTCTACATGCCGCCTTACGAGAGCAAGAAGGAGCTCGGCAATCCGGTGCTTGGCGCCGGCACGCTGGCGATGATCACCAAGGACACGCCGGCTGCACGCGCCTTCATCGAGTTCCTGAAGACCCCGATCGCCCATGAAGTCTGGATGGCGCAGACGAGCTTCCTGACGCCCTACAAGAGCGTCAATGTCGACACCTACGGCAACCCGCCGCTGAAGAAGCAGGGCGAGATCCTCTTGAACGCCACCACGTTCCGCTTTGACGGTTCCGACCTGATGCCCGGCAAGATCGGTGCGGGTGCGTTCTGGACCGGCATGGTCGATTTCGTCGGCGGCAAGTCCTCGGCCGACGTCGCCGACGGCGTGCAGAAGGCCTGGGACGCCATCAAGTAACAGCCCAAAACGGGCGGCAGAAATGCCGCCCGTTGCCGACCCGGGTTCGCTGCCAGAGCGGGACGAGGAGAAGCGTATGCGGTTCTCCGTTCGTTTCCCGCACTCTGCCTGCAAGACGCCGCGCGCCCCAATGAGAACGGCGACAATCGCCAGCCCTGCACGGGGACGTGCATCGAAGGGGAGGGACATGTCATGTTTTATCAGCTTGCCGCTGCTGCGGGGTTCATGCTGGCCGGTGTGCTCGGCTGCGCCGCCTATTTCTGGGGAACAAGCTTCGTCCTCGACCTGATCTTCCCGTCCAAGGGAAAATCCGGTGCGGTTGCGTCGCGGAACCTGCGGATCACCAATGCCATCCGGCCGTGGCTGTTCCTGGCGCCGGCGCTCTTCGCGCTTGCGACCTATCTCATCTATCCGGTCTTCATGTCGCTCTGGTACAGCGTGCACGATCGCGCCGGGCAGAATTTCGTCGGCGTCAGCAACTACGCCTGGATGATCAATGACGGCGAGTTCCGTCAGTCGATCTACAACAATTTCCTCTGGCTGCTCGTCGTCCCGGCGCTTGCGACCTTCTTCGGCCTGGTGATCGCTGCGCTCACCGACAGGATCTGGTGGGGCAACATCGCAAAAACCTTGATCTTCATGCCGATGGCGATCTCGTTCGTCGGCGCTGCGGTCATCTGGAAATTCATCTATGACTTCCGGCCTGAAGGGGCAGAGCAGATCGGCCTTCTGAACGCCATCGTCGTTGCCTTCGGCGCCGCGCCGCAGGCCTGGATCACGCTGCCCTTCTGGAACAACTTCTTCCTGATGGCGATCCTCGTCTGGATCCAGACCGGCTTTGCCATGGTCATCCTGTCGGCAGCCCTTCGTGGCATCCCGGAGGAGACGATCGAGGCTGCCGTCATCGACGGCGCCAATGGCTGGCAGATCTTCTTCAAGATCATGGTGCCGCAGATCTGGGGCACGATCGCCGTCGTCTGGACGACCATCACCATCCTGGTGCTGAAGGTCTTCGACATCGTGCTCGCCATGACCAACGGCCAGTGGCAGAGCCAGGTGCTCGCCAACCTCATGTTCGACTGGATGTTCCGCGGTGGCGGCGACTTCGGCCGAGGGGCTGCGATCGCCGTCGTCATCATGATCCTCGTCATTCCGATCATGGTCTGGAACATCCGCAATGCGGCCAAGGAAATGAAGGGGCACTGAGATGAACCCAGCGACACGCTCTCCCCTCATGTGGGTCGTCCACCTCTCGGTCTTTCTGATCGTCGCACTGTGGACGCTGCCGACCGCAGGCCTTCTGATCTCGTCGCTGCGCGACAAGGACCAGCTTGCCGTCTCCGGCTGGTGGACTTCCCTTTCGACTTCGTCGCAGAACACCGTCGTGAGAGCGCCCGGCCCCGAAAGCCAGGTGGAGCGCGACGGCAAGTTCGTGATCTCCGGCAATTTGCTCGAAGGTCAGCCGGGCCAGATCTCCGCCTTCGGCTTCAACAGCCGTGAGCCGACTGCGTTCAGGGCCGGCGAAACCGCCGAGCTCAACGACGGCGAGAAACTGACCGTTCAGGCCGACGGCAACTTCGAGATCGTTTCCGACAAGAAGATGGAGGGATCGCGCGGCCAGCGCGTCTTCGTCACCGCATCATCGCCGCCGCGCTTTACCTTCGACAACTATGTCGAAGTCCTGAGCGCCGAAGGCATCGGCCGCTCCTTCATCAATTCGCTGACGGTCGCCGTGCCAGCGACCATCATCCCGATCATGATCGCCGCCTTCGCGGCCTATGCGCTTGCCTGGATGCCGTTTCCGGGCCGTGCGATCCTGATCGCCGTGGTCGTCGGCCTCCTCGTCGTGCCGCTGCAGATGTCGCTGATCCCGCTCTTGAAGCTTTATAACGGCGTCGGCGCCTTCTTTGGCGTGCCGGCCAAGACCTATGTCGGCATTTGGCTCGCCCATACCGGTTTCGGCCTGCCGCTGGCGATCTATCTGCTTCGCAACTACATGGCCGGCCTGCCGCGCGAAATCATGGAATCCGCCCGCGTCGATGGCGCCAGCGATTTCGATATCTTCGTCAAGATCATCCTGCCGCTGTCCTTCCCGGCGCTCGCTTCCTTCGCGATCTTCCAGTTCCTGTGGACCTGGAACGACCTGCTGGTCGCCATCGTGTTCCTGGGCGCGGGGCCTGACGAACTGGTTCTGACCGGCCGGCTCGTCAACTTGCTCGGTTCACGCGGCGGCAACTGGGAGATCCTGACGGCCTCCGCCTTCATTACCATCATCGTTCCGCTGATCGTCTTCTTCAGCCTGCAGCGCTATCTCGTGCGCGGCCTGCTGGCGGGCTCGGTCAAGGGCGGCTGACATCTAAGGACTTTCGACGACAATGAGCATGACCGAAATGAGCACTTCCACTTTGCAGGCCGATCGGGATTGGTGGCGCGGCGCGGTGATCTACCAGATCTATCCGCGCTCCTACCAGGACTCCAACGGCGACGGCATCGGTGACCTCAAGGGCATCGTTGCCCGCTTGCCGCATATTGCCGCCCTCGGTGCCGACGCAATCTGGATTTCGCCGTTCTTCACCTCGCCGATGAAGGACTTCGGTTATGACGTCTCCAACTATAGCGATGTCGACCCGATCTTCGGCAGCCTTGCCGACTTCGACGCGGTCATAGCCGAGGCGCACCGCCTTGGCATCCGGGTGATGATCGACCTTGTTCTCTCGCACACGTCGGACCAGCATCCCTGGTTCGTCGAAAGTCGGTCGAGCCGGACGAACGCGAAGGCTGATTGGTACGTCTGGGCTGATTCCAGGCCGGACGGCACCCCGCCCAACAACTGGCTGTCGATCTTCGGCGGCTCGGCCTGGGCGTGGGATCCGACGCGCCTGCAATATTACATGCACAACTTCCTGACCTCGCAGCCGGACCTCAACCTGCACAATCCGGAAGTGCAGGATGCACTGCTGGCCGTCGAGCGTTTCTGGCTGGAGCGCGGCGTCGACGGCTTCCGCCTCGACACCATCAACTTCTATTTCCACGACAAGCAGCTGCGCGACAATCCGGCGCTGGCGCCGGAGCGCCGTAACGCCCAGACCGCACCGGCGGTCAACCCCTACAACTATCAGGAACATCTCTACGACAAGAACCAGCCGGAGAACCTCGAGTTCCTGAAGCGCTTCCGCGCCGTTATGGACGAGTTCCCGGCGATCGCTGCGGTCGGCGAAGTCGGCGACAGCCAGCGCGGGTTGGAGATCGCCGGCGAATATACCTCCGGCGGCGACAAGATGCAGATGTGCTACGCCTTCGAATTCCTGGCGCCGGATCCGCTGACACCGGCGACTGTCGCCGAGGTTCTGAGGAATTTTCAGAAGGCCGCGCCCGAGGGCTGGGCCTGCTGGGCGTTTTCCAACCACGATGTCGTGCGCCATGTCAGCCGCTGGGGGAAAGGCGTGGCCGACCGCGACGCCCACGCCAAGCTGCTGGCGAGCCTTTTGATGTCTTTGCGCGGCTCGGTCTGCATCTATCAGGGCGAGGAACTGGCGCTGTCGGAAGCCGAGCTTGCCTATGAAGACCTGAAGGATCCCTATGGCATCCAGTTCTGGCCGGATTTCAAGGGTCGCGACGGTTGCCGCACACCGATGGTCTGGGACGGTGCCACGGTCAATGGCGGCTTCGGCAGCGCAAAACCCTGGCTGCCAGTTCCGGCCGAACATCTCGCCCGCGCCGTGTCGGCGCAGCAGGGCGATCCGGCCTCGGTGCTCGAGCACTACCGTCGCTTCCTGCATTTCCGCAAGGCGTATCCGGCGTTTGCCAAGGGCGAGATCGAGTTCCTGAGCACGGACGGCTCGGTGCTTGCTTTCGTGCGCAGCCACGGCAACGAGAATCTTTTCTGCCTGTTCAACATGAGCGGCGTGCCGGCTGCGGCCACGCTGCCGAACGAGCCGGTGGCTGCATTGGAAGGGCACGGCTTCGTGTCCGAGGTCAAGAACGGAACGGTGCATCTGCCGGCCTGGGGCGCCTACTTCGCGCGGCTGGTGTGAAGGCAGATGACAACAGAGATAGACGGGAAGAACCGAAGAGGAGGGTGCAATGACGGGTCTGCTGCTTAAAGATATCCGCAAGTCCTACGGCGCGGTCGATGTCATCCACGGCATCAATCTCGACATCAAGCAGGGCGAGTTCATCGTTTTCGTCGGCCCGTCCGGCTGTGGAAAGTCGACGCTTCTGCGCATGATTGCCGGTCTCGAGGAGATCACTGGCGGCGATATGTTCATCGACGGCGAGCGCGTCAACACCGTGCCCCCGTCGAAGCGCGG
Organism: Ensifer sp. Root558; assembly: GCF_001427045.1. Taxonomy (NCBI): domain Bacteria; kingdom Pseudomonadati; phylum Pseudomonadota; class Alphaproteobacteria; order Hyphomicrobiales; family Rhizobiaceae; genus Ensifer; species Ensifer sp. Root558. Next base: position 641,414 of record NZ_LMGC01000012.1, read on the forward strand.
CATCGCCATGGTGTTCCAGTCCTACGCGCTCTATCCGCACATGACCGTCTACGACAACATGGCTTTCGGCATGCGGATCGCCAAGGAAAGCAAGGAAGAGATCGACCGTCGCGTGCGCAACGCCGCCGATATCCTGCAGCTGACCAAGTATCTCGACCGTCTGCCGAAGGCGCTCTCCGGCGGGCAGAGACAGCGCGTCGCCATCGGCCGCGCCATCTGCCGTGACCCCAAGGTCTTCCTATTCGACGAGCCGCTCTCGAACCTCGACGCGGCCCTTCGTGTCGCCACCCGCATCGAGATCGCCAAGCTCAGCGAACAGATGGCGGGCACGACGATGATCTACGTCACCCACGACCAGGTGGAGGCAATGACGCTCGCCGACCGCATCGTCGTGCTGTCGCAGGGGCACATCGAGCAGGTAGGCCCGCCGCTCGAACTCTATGAGCGTCCGGCCAATCTGTTCGTCGCGCGCTTCATCGGCTCGCCGGCGATGAACATCATCCCTTCGACGATCACGGCGACCGGCGCGCAGACGACGGTGAAGCTGACCGGCGGTAAGAGCGTGACGCTCGATATCCCGACCGACTCCTCGCAGAACGGCAAGATTGCGAGTTTCGGCGTTCGCCCGGAAGACCTGCAGGTCTCGATAGGCGACGACTTCCTGTTCGAAGGCACGATCTCGATCGTTGAGGCGCTCGGCGAAGTGACCCTGCTCTATATCGAGGGTCTCGTCGACAAGGAGCCGATCATCGCCAAGATCCCCGGCATCCTGCCGGTTCACCGCGGCGACAAGGTGCGCTTCACGGCCGACAAGGCCAAGCTACACCTCTTCAACGACGAGGGCCGCAGCTACCGCGTCTGAAGCAATTGCAGGAAAAGTGCGAAGCGGTTTTCCGTCCGGAGTTGCGGCCTACTTCCAAGGAAACGTGCGAAGCGGCTTTGCGTTGAGGATTGCGTAACCAAGATTCCTGGTCACGAACTTGCTCCGCCCGGTTTTTGCCGGGCGGTTTTTCATCCGGTCGTCGGACCAACCGTCTGTTAAATCTCTGCCGCTAGTCTGTATCAAAAGGGGATATGGAAAGGCATTTCGATGAACGGCGCGGCACCTGTCTTGCAGCACTTCCTGAACAAGGAAGAGTCCTTCATGTACGATCGGGAGACCAGTTTCCCGATGGAGGACACGCGAAACGAGGCGCGCATCGAATACACTGAGAAGGGCATGACGCAACTGAGCTCTCGTCGCTGCGAAATCATCAAGCTTTCGAAAAGCGGCGCGCTGATCAGCATCCTCACGCAGTACCAGCTGCCACAGAATTTCTACCTGGATATCCCGAGCGCACGCATCCAGATGGTCGGCTGCCTGTTGAAGCGGGTGCATGCCAACAACGTCATCGAGGCGCGCTTCCTGCGCATGCTGACCGACCGCGACCTCAATCGTATCTTCGTCTACAGCAGCCATCCGAACCACCGCAACCGGACGCTCGACATCTACCGCTGAGTGCCATGCTGGGCTTGACGGCTCCACCGCGCTCAATGGATGGTTGTGGTCTCAATCAACGGATTCGGACCTGAACCATGCAGCGACCCTATCGGCTTTCGTGCCATTGCGGCGATATCGCCGTCGAAGTCGACCAAGAGCTTGGTGGTCTCGTCGACTGCAACTGCTCGACCTGCCGGCGCTCCGGCTTTCTGCACTGGAAGGTGGACGCCGCAAAGGTAAAGCTCTTGACCGAAAAGCGTCGCCTGTCGAGCTACATCTGGCGCGGCGTCAACGAGGGGCACCATTTCTGCCCGACCTGTTCGACCCCGATCATGCGCAGCGGCTATCCGGATAACAAGATCTCGATCAATGCGCGCTGCATCGAGGGGTTGATGTCTTCACGCTGGAAATCGAGCGCTATGACGGGCGCAACGACATGTTCCCCGGGCCACTGCCCTGAGCTTTTCACGATCGTTTGAAGACCAAGCGCCGCCCCAACGGGAGCGGCGCTTTTCTATGTCAGTGGAAGAGAACGCTGGCGCCCTGATCAGCCGCACCCGCGATCGCGCGGAACGGCGCGAACAGCTCGCGGCCCATGCCGAAGTCGTTGTCCGACAGATCCGCATGCGCGGGCACACGTGTCTTGAGTGCGATGTCCTCGACCAACACCTCGATCGTTCCGGCAACAGCGTCGATGCGGACGATATCGCCTTCCTGGATGCGGGCGATCGGGCCGCCGTCCTTGGCCTCCGGCGTCACGTGGATTGCCGCCGGCACCTTGCCGGACGCACCCGACATGCGGCCGTCCGTCAGGATGGCGACGCGCTGGCCGCGGTCCTGCAGAATGCCGAGCACGGTCGTCAGCTTGTGCAGTTCCGGCATGCCGTTGGCCTTCGGGCCCTGGAAGCGCACGACGGCGACGAAGTCGCCCTCGAGCTTGCCGGCCTTGAAGGCGGCATTGAGCTCGGCCTGGTCGTGGAAGATCTTGGCTGGCGCCTCGATGATGTGACGGTCCGGCTTGACGGCAGAGATCTTGATGACGGCCTTGCCGAGATTGCCGGTCAGCATTTTCAGGCCGCCCGAATGCTGGAACGGCTGATCGATGGTCGCAAGCACCTTCGGGTCAGCGCTTTCCTTCGGCGTCGGCACGCGTTCGACATTGCCGTCGGCGCCAAGCCGGACGTCGATCTTGTAGGCGTCGAGCCCCTGGCCGACGACGGTGCGCACGTCGTCGTGCAGCAGGCCGGCGCGAAGCAGCTGGCTGATCAGGAAGCCCATGCCGCCGGCGGCGTGGAAGTGGTTCACGTCGGCAAGCCCGTTCGGATAGACGCGGGCCAGCAGCGGAACGATGTCCGAGAGCTCTGAAATGTCCTGCCAGGTGAGCACGATGCCGGCAGCCCGCGCCATGGCGACGAGGTGCATCGTGTGGTTGGTCGAGCCGCCGGTCGCATGCAGGCCGACGACGCCGTTGACGATCGAGCGCTCGTCGATCATTTCGCCCGCCGGGGTGAACTCGTTGCCCATGGCGGTGATCGCCAGCGCCCGCTTAGCGGCTTCCTTGGTCAGCGCGTCGCGCAGCGGCGTGCCCGGATTGATGAAGGAAGCGCCGGGCAGGTGGAAGCCCATGATCTCCATCAGCATCTGGTTGGAGTTGGCGGTGCCGTAGAAGGTGCAGGTTCCCGGTCCGTGGTAGGACTTGGATTCCGCCTCGAGCAGTTCGTCGCGGCCGACCTTGCCTTCGGCGAACAACTGGCGGACCCGCGCCTTCTCGTCGTTCGGTAGGCCCGAGGTCATTGGTCCGGCGGGAACGAAGATCGCCGGCAGGTGGCCGAAGGTGAGCGCTGCGATCACGAGGCCCGGCACGATCTTGTCGCAGACGCCGAGATAGACGGTGGAATCAAACATGTTGTGCGACAGGCCGACGCCGGCGGCCATGGCGATCAGGTCGCGGGAAAACAGCGAGAGCTCCATGCCCGGCTGCCCCTGCGTGACGCCGTCGCACATGGCCGGCACGCCGCCGGCAACCTGTGCGACGCCCCCTGCCTCGCTTGCCGCCTGGCGGATCAGCGCCGGATAGGTCTCGAACGGCTGATGCGCCGAAAGCATGTCATTGTAGGAGGTGATGATGCCGAGATTGGCCACGCGGTCGCCCGCAAGCGCTACCTTCTCGGCGGGGGAACAGACCGCAAATCCATGCGCGAGGTTGCCGCAGCCGAGCACGCTGCGATGCGGACCGCTCGATGCCGCCCGGCGGACGCGATCGAGATAGGGCTCGCGGTGGGGTTTCGAGCGCTCGACGATGCGAGCCGTGATCGAGGCAATGCGGGAATCGGCGGACATGACAAATCCTGTTCCGGAGTCTTCAGACTCCTCATCTTCATCCAGTCATCGTCCGGAGCGCGGCGAGCTTGGGAGAGCGCAAGCCGCGTCCCGGCGTTTCTCAGAAACACCTGTCCATTCCGACGGGAGCGCGCCACCGGCTGAACGTGTCTCCAAAGTTCCTATCGGGCCGGTTCGGCCCAACATCATTCCGATCTACGGCGCCCAGTAAATCTGCACCGGCGACGCGGCGCGGCGCAGCATCGCGCGGATCGGCATGTCCTTCTCGTCGCCAGCTTCTTCGGCCTTGGCGAGAACCGTCTTCTTGCCTTCGCCTTCGATGTGCAGCACCAGAAGCCGCGCATCCTGGAGGCTGGCAAAAGTAAAGGTCAGCCGGGTTTCGCCGGCACCCTCGGCTTCCATCGTGATCACGCCGCGCGGCGTTGCCGGATCGATGGCGCGCGCGAGCTGCGATCCGCCCGGGAAGAACGATGCAGTGTGCCCGTCCGTTCCCATGCCGAGGATCGCCACGTCGAACGGTGCACCGATCTTCGCCGTTTCCCGGCTTGCGAGATCAGCCGCGGCCTCCGCTGTCGGGGCCGCCTGGTAGAGCGGCAGGAAAGTTGCTGCAGCGGCCTTGTCCTGAAGCAGGTTGGCCGCCACGAGGCCGTGGTTGGAGCGGTCGCTTTCCGGCGGCACGAAGCGTTCGTCGACCAGCGTCACCGTCACCTTGTCCCAGGCGATGTCCTTCTTCGAAAGCGCCTGGAAGAATGCCTTGGGCGTGGAGCCGCCGGAGACGGCGATGCTTGCGGAGCCGCGTGCGGCGACACCGGCAGCAAGAGCGCTGCTGACCGCATCGGCAAGGCCTTGCGCCAGTGCTGCGCCGTTTTCGAATGTATGAAGCTTAGACGTCATCGGCGCACCTATATCGCGTCGTTCCAGGTCCGGCCGTCACGCTCGATCAGCGCAATTGACTGGCTCGGACCCCAGGTGCCGGCGGTGTAGCCCTGAACCTGCTGCCCGGTTTCTTCCCAGGCCTTCAGGATCGGATCGACCCACTTCCATGCGGCCTCGACCTCGTCGCGGCGCACGAACAGCGTCTGGTTGTTGCGGATGACGTCGAAGAGCAGCCGCTCATAGGCATCCGCATTGCGCACGGCGAAGGCTTCGGCAAAGCTCATGTCCAGCGAGACGCTGCGCAGGCGCATGCCGCCCGGGCCCGGGTCCTTGATCATCAGCGACTGCTTCACGCCTTCGTTCGGCTGCAGGCGGATGACCAGTTGGTTGGCCGAGATGCGGCCGGCATTGCTGTCGAAGATCGAATGCGGGATCTGCTTGAAGGTGATGACGATTTCCGACATGCGGCCGGCAAGGCGCTTGCCGGTGCGGATGTAGAAAGGCACGCCGGCCCAGCGCCAGTTGCTGACTTCCGCCTTGATCGCCACAAAGGTCTCGGTGTTCGAAACGCCGCCTTCGAGTTCTTCGAGGTAGCCCTTGACCGGGCCGCCGGCCGAAGCGCCGGCGCGGTACTGGCCGCGCACCGTCACCTGCTCGACATTCGACGAGGTGATCGGCTTCAGCGCGCGCAGAACCTTCAGCTTCTCGTCGCGCACCGCTTCGGCGTCCATCGAGGTCGGCGCTTCCATGGCGACGAAGCAGACGAGCTGCAGGATGTGGTTCTGCACCATGTCGCGCAGCGCGCCGGCCTTGTCGTAGTAGCCGGCACGATTTTCAAGCCCGACGGCTTCCGACACGGTGATCTGCACGTGGTCGATATGGGCCGAGTTCCACAGCGGCTCGTAGAGCGCGTTGGCAAAGCGCAGCGCCATCAGGTTCTGCACCGTCTCCTTGCCGAGATAGTGGTCGATGCGGAAGATCTGCTCTTCGCGGAAAACCTTGCCGATCGTGTCGTTGAGTTCGGTCGCAGAGGCGAGGTCGCGGCCGATCGGCTTTTCGACGACGATGCGGGTGTTCTTGGTGATCAGCTTGTGATCGCGGATGCGCTCGGAGATGTCGCCGAAGATCGCAGGGCCGACGGCGAGATAGAAGGCGCGGATGCGCTCCTTGCCCTCTTCGAGGATCTTCTTCAGCGAGTCCCAACCCTGGTCGGACTTGGCGTCGACGGAGACGTAGAACAGGCGTGCAGCGAACTTCGCGACTTCCTCTTCCTTGTACTCTTCCGCCTTCAGATGTTCCTTCAGAGCATCGACGGCAAACTTGCGATAGTCCTCATGGCTGAGCGCCGCGCGCGAGGCGCCGATGATGCGCGTCGGCTCGGTGATCTGGCCTTCCAACTGGCGGTGATAGAGCGCCGGCAACAGCTTGCGCTCCGCAAGATCGCCGGTGCCCCCGAACACCACATAGTCAAATGGTTCGACGGGGATGATCTGGCTGCTCATGGGATATCTCGATCTGTTCAGGTCAGGGGCACATATAATCTAATCGATTTAAAGGCGCTAGAGTGCGGCGCAATAAAATGCCGCCGCAAGCGTTTTTCAAAACCTGTCGCGTAATGCGTACCAGCTAAGCGCGAAGAAGAGAAGGGCGGAGCGGAACCGGGTTCCGCCCGGAAAAGCCGGGATTTTCAGAGCCTTCAAGAGGTCGAGCTCGGTGCCCTTGCCGAGCGCCAGGTCCGCATAGAGCTTGCCGCAATAGTTGGAGAGCATCACACCGTGGCCGGAATAGCCGCCGATCGAGGTGACGCCCGGCATGACCTCGCGACAAAAGGGGGTGCGCGGCATGGTGATACCGACGGAGCCGCCCCAGGCGTGGGTGATCTCGACATTGGCGAGCTGCGGGTAGATCTCGCTGATCTGCCGGCGGATATGGGTGGAGATGTCGCGCGGATTGTCGGCCGTATAGGCTTCGCGGCCGCCGAACAGCAGCCGACCATCCCGCGACTTGCGGAAGTAGCGCACGACGAAGCGCGAATCGTCGACCGATTCGCCGCCGGGAATGACATCAGGGTGGTCCGAAAGCACCGTCGTCGCGCCGATGAAGGAACGGATCGGCATGACGTGGCTGGCGCTCACCGGCTCCAGGTTGCCGATATAGGCATTGCAGGCGACGAGAACGCGGTCGGCGGTGATGGTGCCGCGGTCGGTGGCAATGACGATCGCGCCACCCTGGCGGTCGATTTTCAGGGCCCTGGTCTGCTCGAAAAGGTTGGCGCCGGCAAGCGCTGCCTGTTTCGCAAGGCCGACCAGCAGCTTCATGGGGTGGATATGGCCGGTGCCGGCATCGCGAATGCCGAAGTGGTAGTGGTTCGATCCGAGCCGGCTTGCTGTTTCCTCGCGCTCCATGAAAGTCAGATGCGGATAGCCGAAGCGCGCCGCCATCGCTTCGGCATGGTCGCGATAGTCTTTTTCGAGGCTTTGCTTGTGCCCGACCGAGAGCTGGCCTGGCACGAATTCGATGTCGATCCCGTTCCCGTTCGCGAAGTCGAGCACGTAACGCTTGGCGTTCTCGGCCATGTCGAACAGTGCCTGCGCCCGCTCATGGCCGAGGCTTTCCTCCGTCTCATCCGCCCAGGCGCGCTGACCTGTGCCGAACTGGCCGCCATTGCGGCCAGAGGCGCCGTCGCCGAAGCGGCAGGCGTCGATCAGGGTGACGTCGACGCCTTGCTTGGCAAGGTTGTAAGCCGCCTGCAATCCCGTATAGCCGCCGCCCACGATCGCGACATTGGCTTTCCGCGATCCCGGCATGGCCGGATACTCCGGTCGGTCCGGAACCGTCGCCTCATACCAGGAGTAACCGGGCGAGATCGGGCTTTGCCAGGACATGGAGAACCTCTGAGGTCAGACGTTGAGAAGCAGGAATTCGCGTTCCCAGGGACTGATGACCTGCATGAAGGTCTCGAACTCGCCGCGTTTGACGCCGGCATAGATGGCGATGAACTCCGGGCTCAGCACCTCGGCCAGCGACGGTGCCGATTCCAGTAGGGCCACGGCTTCGAGCAGGCCGCGGGGCAAGTCGATCTCGCCCTCGTTGGCCGTGTCCTCGGTCGGCGCCGTCGGTTCGCGCTGTTCGATGATGCCGAGATAACCGCAGGCAAGCGAGGCCGCGAGCGCCAGATAGGGATTGGCATCTGAACTCGGCAGCCGGTTCTCGATACGCCGGGCGACCGGCTCCGACACCGGGATGCGGAAGGCGGTGGTGCGGTTGTCGTAACCCCAGGCGGTGTTGACCGGCGCCGACATGTCGGGCGTCAGTCGGCGGAAGGAGTTCACATAGGGCGCCATCATCACAAGCGTGCGCGGCACATAGTGCTGCATGCCGCCAATGAAGTGGAAGAATTCCTTCGATGCGGAACCGTCCGGGTTGGAGAACAGGTTGCGGCCGGTGTTGATCTCGACCACCGACTGGTGAATGTGCATCGCCGAGCCCGGCTGGCCCTGCATGGGCTTCGCCATGAAGGTGGCGTAGATGCCGTGTTTCAGCGCCGCCTCGCGGATGGTGCGCTTGAACAGGAACACCTGGTCGGCCAGCTCGATCGGATCGCCATGGCGCAGGTTGATCTCCAGCTGCGCCGGCCCTTCTTCGTGGATCAGCGTATCGATCTCGAGACCCTGCTTCTCCGAGAAGTGGTAGATGTCGTCGATCAGTTCGTCGAATTCGTTGATGCCGGCGATCGAATAGCCCTGGCCGCCGAGAATCGAGCGACCGGAGCGGCCCTTCGGTGGATGCAGGGGATAATCCGGATCGTCATTGGTGGCGACGAGGTAGAATTCGATCTCGGGTGCTACGACCGGCTTCCAGCCTTTCTGCTTGTAGAGATCGACCACGCGCTTCAGCACGTTGCGCGGCGTGTAGCTGATCTGTTCGCCCTGCGATCCGACGATGTCGCAGATCACCTGCGCCGTCGGGTCGGTCTCCCAGGGCACGACCGAAAGGGTCGAGAGATCGGGCACGAGCTTGATGTCGCTGTCGCGGGAATCGTAGCGGAACTGGCCGGTTTCGTCTGGATATTCGCCCGAGATCGTGTGGCGATAGACGGCGGACGGCAGCGCCAGCGAGGTATTGGAGGTGAACTTCGAGGTCGGCATCATCTTGCCGCGCGGAACGCCGGCAAGATCGGGCGTGATGCATTCGACGTCTTCGATGCCGCGGATCTTGAGCCAGTCCGTGGCTTCCTTCCAGGTCTTTACACCTCGGAGGGAGTGGAGGGCGGGAGGTATTTTCGAAGTTTTGCTGATTTTCGTTGTTTGTTGGGCAGCACTTCTCTTGGAGGGCATAAATCACCGGTTTTGGCTTCGGATAGCGCATCATAACCACAGATTGGCAATTGGCTAGATGGGCTTGATCATTGACTTTCTGCTTTGCCCCCGGAATGGAAGGACAAACGAGCGGAGTGTTTGGTGGCTGAAAAGACAGATGTGGTCATCATTGGCGCCGGTGCCGCCGGCATGATGTGCGCCATCGAGGCGGGCAAGCGCGGCCGCCGCGTGGCCGTGCTCGACCATGCCAAGGCGCCGGGCGAAAAGATCCGCATCTCCGGCGGCGGCCGCTGCAATTTCACGAACATCCATGCGGGACCGAAGAACTTCCTGTCGACCAACCCGCATTTCTCAAAGTCGGCGCTGGCGCGCTACACCCCGCGCGATTTCCTGGCTCTTGTCGAAAAGCATGGCATAGCCTGGCACGAAAAGACCCTCGGCCAACTCTTCTGCGACCATTCGGCGAAAGACATCATCAAGATGCTGCTTTCCGAAATGCGTGACGTGCATGCCGATCTTCGCCTCGAAACGGCGATCGAGAGTGTCGAGCGCCATGGCGCCGGTTTTCGCGTGATGACGGGCGAGGGGCCGATCGATGCGCAGTCGCTGGTCGTTGCCAGCGGCGGCAAGTCGATCCCGAAGATGGGGGCGACCGGGCTTGCCTACCGGATCGCCGAGCAGTTCGGTCTCGGGCTCATTGAAACGCGGCCCGGTCTCGTGCCGCTGACGCTCGACCCGGCGCAGCTCGAAGCGATCGGGGAACTGGCCGGCGTCGCCGCAGATGCGGAAGCGCGGTCCGGCAAGACGGCGTTCCGCGAGGCGGTGCTGATCACCCATCGCGGCCTGAGCGGCCCTGCGATCCTGCAGATATCCTCCTATTGGCGCGAAGGGCAGGAGATCGTGCTCAGGCTGATGCCCGACATCGACATTGCCGCGATCCTGAAAGAAATCCGCCGCACCCACGGCAAACAGGCGGTGCAGACGGCGCTCGGCGATATCCTGCCGCGGCGGCTGGCACAGTTTTTCGCCGACGGCGCAAAGCTGACCGGGCGCCAGCTTGCCGACCTCTCGGATAAGGCCATCAATCAGCTTGCTACCTCGATCCAGGCCTGGACCATCAAGCCAGCCGGTTCGGAAGGCTACCGGACGGCCGAAGTTACGCTTGGCGGCGTCGATACCAACGGGCTCGACTCCAAGACGATGCAGGCCAAGGCGGTGCCGGGGCTCTATTTTGTCGGTGAGTGCGTCGATGTGACCGGATGGCTCGGCGGCTACAATTTCCAATGGGCCTGGGCATCGGGCTTTGCGGCCGGCCAGGACGCCTGATCTCCCCGCTTTTGGCGGATCGAGCTTCAGTGATTGTTAATGTATCTCGCCGAACCTTTATCCTTGTCGGCACAGCCGGCAGTTGGTGGATCGGATTGTCGCGTAAACGGAAATAACACTGTTTCTAATTTTTTGACTTTCTTCCGCCACGGCATGGCTGCAATATAACTGTGACAGGCAATGCGGGGTCATCCGGACCGAACGTTGCCGGTCAATGTGACAAGGACAGGATGCCATGAACCAAATCCGCCGCCGTCCCCGCGCCATCGCGATCGCCCGCACCGATGAAAGCCGTCAGCAGAAGGCCGTGCTCACGCGCCTCGCCTTGATTGCATTCTTTGCCGTTGCTGCCCTCGCAGCCCTCCCGGCTCTTTGGTTCTGAGTTCAGGGGATCGGCCCTGAGCGGCCGTCTCTCGGGCGCATTTGACGCGTCCGCGCACGCCTACGGATTTTCTGTCGCGGGCGGAACGCGCTTATACAAATTTTAATCGTTCAAAACAGATAGTGTGACGATGTGAGTTTCGTCAGGTTCACGTTGCCGAGGAGTGGCGCCGTGGATCCGCAATGATTGCCGACGGACTGGCGGTGTGCGCCGCATGATTTTTCGAAAAACATCAGCCTGTTTGCGCATCGGGTGGCTCTCGATCGTTCGCACATTCACGCCTTGTCGTTGAGTGCGAAGACGTAGTGAGCCGTCGGGGGAGGCGAATGCGAGCTGCGAGCCAAGGTGTTTTCCATGTTCATCGATAGAATTCTTGCCCGCTTCAAGATCCAGACGAAGGTGCTGTTTTTCATCCTGCCCTTCGTCGTCAGCATCTGTGCCGTCGGTATCACCGGCCTCTATGCATCCGGCCTGCTTCAGGGACGCATGGAGATTTCCAACAGCGTGTTGCAGACCTTGAGCGGCTTCAAGGATGTCTATGCGGGCATGAACGCCTTCCTGCATTCGACCACCGAAGAAACACGTGATGCCGTGCAATCGACGATCTCGGCGCAGAAGGACGTGCTCGCCGATACCGCTGCACAGGTTGCCGGCCAGAACGGCCAGGACGAATTGAAGGCGGCGATCGCGGCGACCAGCGACATCGAAGCGCGCATCGGCGGCCTTTGGACGCTGCACGTTGGCGAGCAGGACCTGCGCACGGCAATGAGCTCGAACCTCGACGCCTTGCTGATCGAGCGCGCCAAGATCAATGAAGAGTCGAACCGCCTGCAATACGCCGTTCGCAAGAGCGAGAACGCCGCCAAGACCATGCTGCGCGAAGCCGAAAAGCTGATGCGCGCAAGCCGCTTCTTCAACGAGTTCGGCACCGAAGTGAGCAAGGCGATCACCGTCGAGGAGAAGCTGAAGGCGGTCAAGGAACGCTTCCCGATGATCGGCCGCACCGAGCGTGACATCTTCCGCCTGCTGCCGAAGGACGAAAAGTCGCTCACCGAGACCATCACCTCGGCTTCGAGCGAGATCGGCTCGATCCTGAAGGCGCCCGCCGGACCGGAAACGCTTGCCGGCATTTCCAAATATGTCGACCGCTTCCGCACTGCGAGCTTCCGCCTGGAAGCGGCTTCCGTCGGCAAGATGCGCGACGCCACGCGGATTTTCGCCGAACTCGACGAACAGATCGTCACGACGGAATCGGTTCTGACCGCTACCCGTAGGCTGTCGTCGTCGATCACCGATATCCAGATTTCCGCCGCCACCTTCATGGGGCAGACGAACGAGGGCAATCGCCAGAAGCTGCTCGACAAGTCGCTTGCCGTTCAGCAGAACATGGCGACGCTTCGCGGTGTCGCAAGCGACGGCGCATCCTTCGACAAGATCGCCGACACGTTGATGCCGATCCTGACCGCGATGAAGAAGGATGCCGCAGCGCTCGTCGAAATCACGGTCAAGCGCACCGCAGACTTCGACGCCGCCGGACAATCGATCAACCAGATCTGGACCGATCTCACCGAATTTGCCGAACAGCAGAAGGTTGCCGCCGGGACCGAGCGCAACGAGGCGAACCAGATCTCGGTTGCCGCCACCGTTGCCGGCGTCGTCATCGCGCTTCTGGCCGGCATCGCGCTGACGCTGACGCTGAAGAAGCCGATCGGTCAGATCACCGCGGCGATGCGTCGTCTCGCCGATGGCCGCCTCGACACGACGATCGATGGCGATGGTCGTCGCGACGAAATCGGCGACATGGCCCGTGCGCTCGGCGTGTTCAAGGAGAACGCGCTCTCCAAGGTCCGCATCGAAGCGGAAAGCGAGGAGCAGCGCAGCCGCGCCGAAATCGAGCGTAGCCGCAACGACCAGGAAAAACGCGAGCTCGATCGCCAGATCGATCTTGCCGTCAGCGAGCTTGCCGCTGGTCTCGGCCGCCTGGCCCAGGGCGACCTGTCGCGCCAGATCGACGTGCCGTTCCATGGTCGCCTCGAACAGCTTCGCCAGGACTTCAACGGTTCGCTGATCCGCCTGCAGGACACGCTCGCCCAGATCCGCGCCAATGCGCAGGCGATCCAGGAGAGCGGCTCCAGCATGCACCATGCGGCAGATTCGCTGTCGAAGCGCACGGAGGCCCAGGCCGCCTCCCTCGAAGAGACGGCGGCCGCCGTCGACCAGATCACCGTCACCGTCCGTTCCTCGGCCGAGCGTGCCGGCGAAGCCAACCATGCGGTGATCCAGACGAAACGCAGCGCCGATAGCTCGGCGACCGTCGTCACCAACGCGATCGCCGCCATGGGACGCATCGAGGAGGCCTCGCGCCAGATCGAGCAAATCATCGAAGTGATCGACGACATCGCCTTCCAGACCAACCTCCTGGCGCTGAACGCCGGCATCGAGGCGGCACGGGCGGGTGAAGCCGGAAAGGGCTTTGCCGTCGTCGCCCAGGAAGTGCGTGAACTGGCCCAGCGCTCGGCAGAAGCTGCGCGCGAGATCAAGGGCTTGATCAACAAGTCGACCAACGAGGTCAATGCCGGCTCGCACCTGGTCAAGGAAACCGGCGAAGTGCTGGCTTCGATCAGCGCCCAGATCGTCACGGTCAGCCAGCACGTCGAGATGATCGCGACTGCCAGCCGCGACCAGGCCGTGGCGCTCAACGAGGTCAACGGCTCAGTCAACCAGATGGACCAGATGACGCAGCAGAACGCCTCGATGGTGGAAGAGGCGACGGCGACGAGCCGCGCGCTCTCAAACCAGGCCGACACGCTGATGATGCTGGTCGAGCAGTTCCGGCTGGAGCCGGCGGCGGAAGACTACGACAACTACCGGGCGGCCTGAGGCGTGCGGTAGACGGTTTCGCTGGCGGCAGGCAACGCCGCCAGCCGAAAGCACGGCAACCGGTGCCGTGCGATATAACAAGGGCAGGGGCTAACATTGCACCGCGTGGCCGCAGGGCTTCGCGGTGCTTTTTTTATCGGCGTAGAGGCTGCTCTTGCGTCGCTTGGTGACCGCGGCCGCGAGTGTTGTGAAGGTTCGACGTAGAAGGGCGGGCGGTTTCGGATCGAAATCCTCGTCCCAGCGGCGCGTTTTCAGGGCCATGTCGGCGATGTAGACCATTGCCATCATTTCCATCGCGATGCTCCTTAGTTGATGGGCATCACTTCTTTTATGCAGCAAAACTAGTTTTACATACATCGGGTATCGCTCTATGTTTTTCACCGATGAAAGACATGGATTGGGATATCTATCGCTGTTTCATGAGCGTGGCGCGCGCTGGTGGGCTCACCGGAGCGGCGCAGGCGCTCGGCTCCAGCCCGGCGACCGTTGGCCGGCGGATGCTGGAACTCGAGGAGCGCACGGGCCGCGCGCTGTTTCTGCGCAGCCAGACCGGCTACCAGCTTACCGGCGATGGTGAACTGCTGTTCGAGCAGCTTCAGGAAATGGAATCGGCGGCGCGCCGGGTCGAGAGCTGGCGGCAGGAAGGCGAGGGCGTAACGGTCCGCATCACCGTCGGTACCTGGATCGCCTGGCTGCTGGCGGAGAACTTTCCGGCGCTCTGCACCGAAAGGGACGGCTTCAGCCTCGCGATCACGGTCGGCGAAACACGCGCCAGCCTCGCCTATCGCGAGACCGATATCGGCATCCGCGCCTTCGAGCCCGAGGAGGCCTATCTGGCGGCAAGTCCGGTCGGCGACGTCGCCTATGCCGCCTATCGTCAAAAGAACGCGCCGTCGGGCGCGAGCGCGCGATGGGTGGCCGTCGGCGAGGAGGAGGCGATCTCCGCCTATCTGCGCTGGCCGCACGAGCAGATGAAGGGGGGCTGGGAGGGGCGGATCGTCGCCACGGTCACGCGGCCGCGCTCGCTGCTCGATCTCGCCCGCGCCGGCGCCGGCTGTGCGGTGCTTCCTTGTTTCGTCGGCGATCTCGATCCGATGCTGGAGCGCGCCGGCGAGGAGATCCCGGCGCTCCGGCACCGGCAATGGATCGTCATGAACAATGAGGATCGCCACCGCAAGGAAATACGAACGGTCGTCGACCGCATGACCAGGCTGTTGCGTAGTCACGTGGACATCTTTGCCGGAAAGCGACCGCGCCGCAGCTGAGGCGGAGCAAGGACTGAACCCTGCTGCTGGGAACGCTACCGCCGTGGTCTTTTTTGTATATGGGTCAGCGCATCAGCAGCTTGACGAGTGCCGCCTGCGAGTTGACCCGGGTCTTGGCGTAGATGCTTTTGAGCTGCGTCCGGATCGTCTCATAGCTGACGCCGTTGGCCTGCGACATTTCCTTCAGCGTCAGGCCGGCGGCGATACCGCAGGCGATGCGGATTTCGGCGGGGGTCAGACCATAATTGTCCTTCAGATGGTCGTGCCTGAGATCGCCGAGCAGCGACGTCGCGGGCTCGACCAGAACCGCCACAGTCGGTCCGTCGAGAAGTTCGGTAAAGATGCTGGCACTTCGCCGCACCAAGGTAATGCGGAAGGCGCCGTGCTCCGCGGTCCTGACGACACGCAGTTGCGGCTGTGCCGGTGCGCCGACCGGCGAGGCCAGAAGCTCGAGCGCCGCATTGGTTTCCGGTTCGTCCATGAACAGGCGGCCGTTGACCGCGACCCGGAACGGTGAGCCGTTCGCCGCCATTCGCTCGGCGTTGTGGTTCATCGAGCGGATGCGCAGATTGCCGCCCACATAAATCACGCCGACGCCGATCGTATCGAGCAGGGTCCGGCCCTCATGCTGCTCGGCCATCATCAGGTCGCGCCGCCGCAGGAAGTCGAAGGCGCGCTTCAGGTGGGGCGCAAGAAGCGTGTACTGGTCCGCCGCCTGCTGGTTGAGTTCCTCGTCGGTCGACGAGGTGCAGGTCGACACGAGCAGGGTCCGCGTCGGGCTGCGCACGATGGTCACGCCGACGGTGGTCTCGCTGCCGGTCTGGCGCTTCAGCCAGTCATTGTAGAATTCCGATTTCATCAGCTCCGAGCGCGAGACGATATGCTCGCCGGAGAGACCGCGGCCCACCGGCACGAGAACCGATTTCGGTATCCAGGGATTGATCGCCGCGAAGTGATCGTTGAACTGGTCGATGGCATCAGAGGTAAAGCCGGAGACATAGGGCACGCACGACGCTGGCGCTGTGAGGTCATGATAGTGGAGCGCAGAGCATCCATCGGGCATGGTCGTCGTCAGCCGGTCGAGAAAATCCTGCCAGCCGCAATCGCCAAAGGCGGCGCCGTAGATCAGCTCCGTCAGTTCGGCGGTATCTGCAGGTTTCGTCGAACGATACATGCGTGCCTTTGTCTAAGACAGGTATGCCTAATATAGTCAGGCATCACGGGTTCGATCAACCTGAAATAGCGGAGACAAGCATTCGTTGCGTGCGTTGCCATCCTGACAACGCAGAATAGCCGGCAAAGAGCCGGCTATTCCAATTTCTCCCACTTTCAACCGGTTTCGGTGAAATCAACTTTTGGTTGCTCTCACGTTCGCGGCCACAGCTGTGTGGCGGAGCGCTAGCGGCGACAGCAGGATCGTCGCGAACAGCGTTGTGGCGAGCATCATGGCCGGCCCTGGGTGACGATAACCGGGATCAGCAGGTCGCCCCAGTTCCCTTCGCCGCCGTGGTGGCGGGCGGAGCGCACGAGCTCGACCGAAACGCCGGCATCGACGGCCTTCATGACGGACTGGTTGAGGCGGTGCAGGTCGTTGGCGACCATGCGGATTGCCGCCTGCTGGTCCGGGGTCATCGCCGAAGACTGTTCCTCGGCCCGTTCCTTGACGCGTGTCTGGACTGTCATTGGACTTCTCCTTGAGGTTCGAGGCTGGAGGTGCTTGCGGTTTTCCGCCCGCATCCATTTCACTTACGAGGGGTCGGCAGGAGCGCAGCGGGCAGGGATTGCCACGCTCCCGCCGGGCTTTCACTCTGCGGCCGGGCGGAATTGATCGTGCTCGGTCGATTCCTTCATGGCTGTTGTCGAGGACTGGCCGCCGGTGATCGCCATCGAGACGGCGTCGAAGTAGCCGGTGCCGACTTCGCGTTGGTGCTTGGTCGCGGTGTAGCCGTTGACCTCGGCGGCGAATTCCGCCTCCTGCAGCTCCGAATAGGCGGCCATCTGCCGTGCCTTGTAGCCGCGCGCCAGTTCGAACATGCCGAAGTTCAGCTGGTGGAAGCCGGCAAGCGTGATGAACTGGAACTTGTAGCCCATCGCGCCCAGCTCTCGCTGGAACTTGGCGATCGTCGCGTCGTCGAGGTTCTTTTTCCAGTTGAACGACGGCGAGCAATTGTAGGCGAGCAGCTTGCCCGGATGCGCCTTGTGCACGCCCTCGGCGAACTTGCGGGCCTGTTCCAGGTCCGGCTTGGAGGTCTCACACCAGATCAGGTCGCAATGCGGCGCATAGGCGATGGCGCGGGCAATGCAGGGCTCAAGCCCGTTCTTCACCTGGTAGAAGCCTTCGACCGTGCGGCCGGCATCGTAGTCGACGAAGGGGCGATCGCGCTCGTCGATGTCGGAGGTGAGCAACTTTGCCGCTTCCGCATCGGTGCGGGCGATGACCAGCGTCGGCGTGCCCATGACGTCGGCGGCAAGCCGTGCCGCGTTCAGGTTGCGGATATGGGCTGCCGTCGGGATCAGCACCTTGCCGCCGAGATGGCCGCACTTCTTCTCCGAAGCAAGCTGATCCTCGTAGTGGACGCCGGCAGCGCCCGCCTCGATGAAGGCCTTCATGATCTCGAAGGCGTTGAGCGGACCGCCGAAACCGGCTTCGGCGTCAGCGACGATCGGTGCGAACCAGGTGTCGACCGAAAGGCCCTTGCCTTCTGAGGTCTCGATCTGGTCGGCGCGCTGCAGCGTGCGATTGATGCGCTTGGCAAGCTCAGGCGCGGCATTGGCCGGATAGAGCGACTGGTCCGGATACATGGCCGAAGCGGTGTTGGCATCGGCTGCGACCTGCCAGCCGGAGAGGTAGATCGCCTTCAGGCCGGCGCGCACCATCTGCATTGCCTGGTTGCCCGAAAGTGCGCCGAGTGCGTTGACGAAGTCGTCTTCGTGAATGAGTTTCCACAAGCGGTTCGCGCCCATTTCGGCCAGCGAATAGCGGATCTCGACCGACCCGCGCAGCCGCTTCACGGTCTCTGCGGTATAGGGGCGATCGACGCCATCGAAGCGGCCTTGCGGTGCGCTGGGAACGAGCTTGTAAAAATCAGTCATTACTTCCTCCTGTCAAAATCAAACACCCATTCGACTTTTGTCGTATGGCGACTTGTGTTTCGAGTTCATGTGACAGTTTTTACATTGCGCTGCAGTATTCGGCTATTGGAAACGGTCGTTTGCAGAGATCAAAAGGGTTATGTTGTCTTGCCTTTGACAGGGCGGCGAAGTAAATTTGTAAAAAATGTAAAACGCCCTGCGTTGAGCGGATTGTAAAGGTAGTTACAAATGGCCGAGAACAAGATCTTTGCCGGCCCGCGGGTCAGGCGCATTCGTAACGGCCTGTCGCTGACGCAGACGGCCATGGCCGAGGCCCTCGGTATCTCGCCGTCCTATCTCAATCTGATCGAGCGCAACCAGCGGCCGCTGACGGTGCAGCTGCTTTTGAAGCTTGCCTCGGTCTACAAGGTCGACCTCGACGAGTTGCAGGGCGAAACCGGCGGCAGCCTCACGCAATTGCGCGAGGTTTTCGCCGATCCACTGCTGTCGGCCGAGCTGCCGGGAGAGCAGGAGCTGATCGAGGTGGCAGAAGCGGCCCCCAATGCTGCCGGCGGCGTCGTCAAGCTCTACCGCGCCTATCGCGAGCAGGCAGCGCGTCTCAGGGACTTGGCTGACCTCCTGGCGGGGCAGGGGCACATGGAGGCGCTTTCGGGCACACGGTTGCCGATGGACGAGGTACGCGAGACCTTCGAGGGGCGGCCGAATTATTTTGCCGGCATCGAGGCGGCGGCGGAAGCCTTCCACGAGGCGCTCTCGCCGGGTGATGATCTCATCGGCGCGCTCAAGGCCTGGCTGAAGAAGGAGCATGGCCTCGTCGTGCGCAGCCTGCCGGTCCATGCCATGCCGAACCTGCGCCGTCGCTTCGACAGGCACTCCATGCGCCTCTTCGTTTCCGAGCGGCTGTCGCCCTACGACCAGTTGCGCGAGATCGCGATGGAGGCCGTGTCGATTGCCTGCCACGAGGCGATCACGGCCGAGCTTGGGTCGTTACGGCTTTCGACCGCGGAGGCACGCCGTATTGCTCGCTTCGAGCTGGCGCGCTATGGCGCGCATGCGCTGATGATGCCCTATGCTGCGTTCCTCGCCGCCGCACAACGGGCGAAGTACGACCTCGATGTCCTGCGCGCCCGTTTCCAGGTCTCCTTCGAACAGGCGGCCAACCGGCTGACCATGCTGCAACGGCCGGGCGCCCAAGGGCTGCCATTCTTCCTGATGGAGATCGACAATGCCGGCCACCGATTGCGGAGGGCGGGCGCATCGGGCTTCCCTCAGGCAAAGTTCGGCGGTGGCTGTCCCAAGCTCAATATCCATGCCGCCTTCTCAGTGCCGGGCCAGCTACTGGTCGATCGTGTCGAGATGCCCGACGGCGCTGCATTCTTGACCATCGCACGCACGCTGGAGGGTCCGCAGGCGGCGTTCCACGAGCGCGTCCGGCGCACAGCCCTGCTTCTAGGCTGCGAAGCTTCGTTTGCCGACGAGACCGTCTACGGTTCGGTGCTGCTGCCGGCGGTCGAAATCGGTGCCGGCTGTCGGCTCTGCGAGCGCCAGGGCTGCCTGGCGCGTGCCGAGCCGCCCGTTACCCGGCCGCTCGGACTTGATGAGATGGCGACCGGGCTCAGCGTTTTCGATTTTCAGTAGCTGACGGGGTGCTGGTTGGGCAGAAGCGGCGCATTCGCGGCAAAGCATTCCGCCGGTAGCCCGGTAGTATAGCCGCGGGTGATATGGGCCGTGTCAGCATAGGCCTTGTTGCGCATCAGGATCGCGTGCAGTTCCGGTAGATTGTAGAACGGCACACCGGGATACAGATGGTGCTCCAGGTGGTAGTTGATGTTGTGGGGCGCGAAGAACAGCTTCTCCCAGGCGTGCGGATAGACGGTGCGTGAGCTCGTCAGTTCGTCGCTATAGTCCATGCTGCCGAAATGCTCGGCGACGCTGCGTATATAAAGGAACAGGCAGAAGAAGGTGAGGAACGGCACCACCCAGTAGAGCGCCACTTCCCGCCAGATGCCGAAGAGCGTGAAGATCGCGGCGGCGGCGGCGTAGAAGCCGACGCGCAGCAGCTTGTACTGCAGCGTTGAACGGTCGTTCTTGCCCATGCGTTTGGCCATATGCAGCATGTCGCGCAGCGAATTGACCGCGACGAGGTAACCGAGCAATTGCGTGACGCCGCGCGCAACCTTTTGCGGAAAGGTGAATTGCGGCATGCCGAGCTTCGCTGTCCAGTCCGGATCCTCGTCGCTATTGGCGTGCTGATGGTGGGCGAGATGGTTCTGGCGGTAGCCATCGACCGTGGCCAGCACCGGCCAGGCGAGCAGCAGGTCGCTCATCCAGTCGCTGAGTTTCCGGTTGCGGATGATGCGATAGTGCGCCGCCTCGTGGATCATGCAGCCGAGCGCATGCATGCGTCCGGCGATCAGCACCACGGCAATCAGGTAGACGAAGACATTGCCGAAATACTCGCTGACGGCGATGGCTGCTGCGATCATCGTCCAGTCGAATGCGATTGCCGCAAGGGCCTTTTGCGGCTCGAGCACCGACAGGCGCTTCAACTGCTTCGGATCGATCCTGCGGCTTTTCCCGCCGACGATCTGCTCACCCATGACGACACCTGAGATCCTGAACCGCAACTGTCGGGAAAATCGCATGGCGATCATGGTTAATCAATCGTAAATGGCGGTCCGTACAGAGGCGGCAAAGCTATGGTTAACGGTGCCGCCGCGGCCGGGTCGAAGGCGACAGGCTGGAAGCAAGGCGCCATAAGTGCCCGTTTTTCTTCGACTTGTGAAACTGATGAGCCCACAGGGCGGCGCTTCTTATCGGCACGAAAGCGCTTGAGGTTATCGAGAAAGATGCCTAACCTCCGGCCTGAACGAAGCGGATTGGACGGTGTCCCGGCGTGCCGGGCCCGATACGAAAAAACCAAGAGGGGAGTTGTATGTCCAAGCTCATCGTCACAACCCTGGCGGCAGCCGTTCTGGCCGGC
The DNA here is from genome assembly GCF_001427045.1 of Ensifer sp. Root558. Taxonomy (NCBI): domain Bacteria; kingdom Pseudomonadati; phylum Pseudomonadota; class Alphaproteobacteria; order Hyphomicrobiales; family Rhizobiaceae; genus Ensifer; species Ensifer sp. Root558. The sequence continues at coordinate 662,358 of NZ_LMGC01000012.1, forward strand.
TCGACCATGCTGGCCTCGGCGCAGGAGCGCGTGGTCAACGTCTACAACTGGTCGGACTATATCGACAGCAGCATTCTGGAAGATTTCACCAAGGAGACCGGTATCAAGGTCGTCTACGACGTCTTCGATTCCAACGAGATCCTGGAGACGAAGCTGCTTGCAGGTGGCTCCGGCTACGACGTGGTGGTGCCGACGGCAACCTTCCTGCAGCGGCAGATCGCCGCGGGCGTGTTCCAGAAGCTCGACAAGTCGAAGCTGCCGAACCTTTCCAATATGTGGGACGTGATCATGGAGCGTACGGCCAAGTACGATCCGGGCAACGACTATGCCATCGACTACATGTGGGGCACAACCGGCATCGGCTACAATGTCGACAAGATGAAGGCGATCCTTGGCACGGACGAGAAGCCCAACTGGGACGTCATCTTCAAGCCGGAACTGGCGGCGAAGTTCAAGGATTGCGGCATCCACATCCTCGATTCCCCGACCGACGTGATGCCTTCGGCGCTCGCCTATCTCGGCCTCAACCCGGATAGCCACGAGGCGGCCGATCTCGAAAAGGCGGCTGAGCTGCTGGCGAGCATCCGCCCCAATGTGCGCAAGTTCCATTCCTCGGAATACATCAACGCGCTCGCCAACGGCGACATCTGCCTTGCAATCGGCTTTTCCGGCGACGTCTTCCAGGCCCGCGACCGTGCGGCCGAAGCCAAGGCTGGTGTGACCGTCGACTACGCGATCCCGTCCCAGGGCGCGCAGATGTGGTTCGACATGCTTGCGATTCCGGCTGATGCACCGCACGTCGAGGAGGCGCACGCCTTCCTCAACTACATGATGAAGCCCGAGGTCGTCGCCAAGGCATCGAACTATGTCTTCTACGCCAACGGCAACAAGGCCTCGCAGCAGTTCCTCGACAAGGCCGTCATGGAAGATACCGCCATCTACCCGACGGAAGAGGTGATGCAGAAACTGTTCACGGTGACGCCCTTCGAGGCGAAAGAGCAGAGGGTATTGACCCGTCTCTGGACAAAGGTCGTAACCGGCCAGTAAGAGCGGAAAACGAATTGCCCGGACCTCAAAATCCGGGCAATTTTCTTAAGGGGGCACCGGGGAAAACGAGAGTGCCCATCGGCTGTATCATTCGGGGATAGATGATGAAGTCTCTCGGCAGTATCCGGCGGTCCTTTGCCCCTTGGGCGGATCCCGCTTCCAAGCCATTCATTTCCTTCAAGAACGTGACCAAGCGGTTCGGCGATTTCACCGCCGTCGACGACCTTTCGCTGGATATCTACACGCGCGAGTTCTTTGCGCTGCTCGGTGCGTCCGGCTGCGGAAAGTCGACGCTTCTGCGCATGCTCGCCGGCTTCGAACAGCCGACGTCGGGTGAGATCATTCTCGACGGACAGAGCCTGGCCGGCATTCCGCCCTACAGGCGTCCGGTCAACATGATGTTCCAGTCCTACGCGCTCTTCCCGCATATGAACGTGGAGAAGAACATCGCCTTCGGCCTGAAGCAGGATGGCATGCCGAAGGCGGATATTGCCGAGCGCGTCGCCCAGATGTTGAAGCTGGTGAAGCTCGAAAAGTTTTCCCAGCGCAAGCCGCACCAGCTTTCGGGCGGTCAGCGCCAGCGTGTCGCGCTTGCCCGCTCACTTGCCAAGCGGCCGAAGGTGCTGCTCCTCGACGAACCGCTCGGCGCGCTCGACAAGAAGCTGCGCGAGGAGACCCAGTTCGAACTGATGGATCTGCAGCAGGAACTCGGTCTCACCTTCGTCGTCGTCACCCACGACCAGGAAGAGGCAATGACCATGGCCGACCGCATCGCGGTGATGAGCCACGGCAAGGTCATTCAGGTGGCGACGCCTGCCGAAATCTACGAGGCGCCGAACTCCCGTTTCGTCGCGGACTTCATCGGCGACGTCAACATTTTCGAGGGCGCTGTTTCCGGCGCCGAGGGCGGCTATGTGCGCCTTGAGGGCACCAACGGTTTCCCGATCCGCATGGCATCGCCCGAGACGCCGGCTGCCGGCGGCAAGTCCGCCGTCGCCGTCCGCCCGGAAAAGATCCGCGTCAGCCGCCAGCCGCCGGCGCACGCGCCCGTCAACACCGTTCAGGGCGAGATCTGGGATATCGGTTATCTCGGCGACATGACCGTCTTCCACGTGCGCCTGAAGGACGGACGCGTGATCAAGGCCTCGTCGCTCAACGCGGTGCGCGCGGTCGAGGATCCGCTCGGCTACGACCAGGAGGTCTGGGTTTCCTTCGGCGAAGATGCCGGCGTCGTTCTGAAGGATTGAGGCCATGACCCGTGTCGCATCCGCCCTCTTCAGCCGCCTCGTCATCATCATCCCCTATGCCTGGCTGCTGTTCTTCTTCCTGATCCCCTTCTTCATCGTCTTCCGCATCTCGCTGTCGCAGACGGCGGTGGCCATGCCGCCCTATACGCCGGTCTTCGATCTGTTCGGCGGCCTGTCCGGCATCCTTGAAAAGGCGCGGGAATTCTCCTTCGACAACTACGTCTGGCTGACGGAAGACGTCCTCTACTTCAACGCCTATGTGTCGAGCGTCATCATCGCGGGCGTCTCGACCGTGCTGACGCTGCTGATCGCCTATCCGGTTGCCTACGGTATGGCGAAAGCGCCGAAGACCATTCGCCCGACGCTGCTGATGCTGGTGATCCTGCCCTTCTGGACGAGCTTCCTGATCCGCGTCTACGCCTGGATCGCGATCCTCAAACCCGAGGGGCTGCTCAACCAGTTCCTGATGAGCATCAACGTCATCGACCAACCGCTGATCATCCTCAACACCAATTGGGCGATCTATATCGGCATCGTCTATTCCTATCTGCCCTTCATGGTGCTGCCGATCTATTCGTCGCTTGAGAAGATGGATCACACCCTGACGGAGGCCGCGCTCGACCTCGGCTGCACGCCGTTTACCGCCTTCTGGCGCGTGACATTCCCGCTGTCGCTGGCGGGCGTCGTCGCCGGCTGCCTGCTGGTCTTCATCCCAGCCGTCGGCGAATTCGTTATCCCCGACCTGCTTGGCGGTTCGGAAACGCTGATGATCGGCAAGACGCTCTGGAACGAGTTCAACGCCAACCGCGACTGGCCGGTCTCTTCGGCCGTGGCGACGATCCTGCTTCTGATCCTGGTGTTGCCGATCGTCTACTTCCAGAACGCCCAGGCCAAAGCCGACAGCGAGGGGAGGTAGGACATGGGCAACTGGTCACGCTTCAACATCGCCTCGATCGTGCTCGGTTTCGGCTTTCTCTACCTGCCGATCGTGCTTCTGGTGATCTTCTCCTTCAACGAATCGAAGCTCGTCACCGTCTGGGCGGGCTTTTCGACCAAATGGTACACGCAGCTCTGGCATAACCAGGCGCTGCTCGATGCCGCCTGGGTGACGATCCGCGTCGCGCTGATCTCGGCGACCTTCGCCACCGTGCTCGGTACGCTCGCGGCTTTGGCGCTCGTCCGCTACACGCGCTTCCGTGGCCGCATGCTGTTTTCCGGCATGGTCTATGCACCGCTCGTCATGCCCGAGGTGATCACCGGCCTGTCGCTGCTGTTGTTGTTCGTTGCCATCGGTCTCGACCGCGGCTTCTGGACGATCACGCTGGCGCACATCACCTTCACCATGTGCTTCGTTGCTGTGGTGGTGCAGTCGCGGTTGCTCAGCTTCGACCGGTCGATCGAAGAGGCAGCCCTCGATCTCGGCGCCACGCCGGTCACGACCTTCTTCTCGATCACCCTTCCGGTCATCGCGCCCGCGGTGTTTTCCGGCTGGGTTCTCGCCTTCACGCTGTCGCTGGACGATCTGGTGATCTCGAGTTTCACCACGGGACCGGGCGCCACCACGCTGCCGATGAAGATCTACAGCCAGGTGCGGCTGGGCGTGACGCCGGAAATCAACGCGATCTGCACCATCCTCATCGGTGTCGTCGCCATCGGGGTGGTCGTTGCCTCGATCGTCACCAAGCAGCGCGAGGCGCAGCGCGAACGGGACGAGCGGGCGGCCTTCGCCCAGTCCTGAACGGTGCGAATTCGAGACTAGCGTGACGCGGCTTGTCCGCCACGAACCGACGGCTGGTGTCTCTGACGCCGGCCGTTTTCAGTTGGGTTCGCCAAGAACCGACAGGGGTGAGATCACTGCATTCGGCCAGGAACCGCCGACGAAGAAACGCAGCCTTTGCCCGGCATTCAATGTGTCGGTGTAGGTGCCTGCGAGCGCCAGGCTGCCGCTGCGGTAGGGAATGACGCCGTTGACCGAGAGATTGCCGGTCTGGCCGGCAAAGAGCGCTCGGTTCAGCCGCGCCGACCCTTCCCCGAAGCTGGCTTCGATATCCGCCGTCTGGAAGGCGAAGTTGCCGTCGCTCGCCTGCGCCAGCGAAAAGAATTCTCCGGCCCGGACAAGGTTCGCAAAGGCATTTGCGTCGAAGCCGGTGAGGTTGCCGTTGGCGAGCGAAAGCCTGATGCGGCCGGAAGCCTCGGCCACCTGCGCGCGCCAGAACGGGTGTTCCGTCGTAAGGTCCAGATTGACATTGCCCCGGCCGGTCGGAACCGGGCCGGTGAAACCGAAGTCAGCAAGGGCGGCGGCAAGGTCGGCATTCTTCAGCACCAGTTCCAGACGGCCACCGCCGGCCAGCCCCTCTTCCGAAGCGGCGAGCCGCCCGCTGAGCCGGCCATTGGCATAGGTGCTGTCGGCGACGTCGATGGAGGCGCGCCCGTGATCGATGATGACGCCGGCGGCGAGATCTTCGAGCCGTAGCGGGCCTACCAGTGCCTCCTGCGCCGACAGCCGCACATCGGCACGCCAGCTGCGCGCGAACGCGTCGCCGAGTTGTTGTGTGAGTTCGTCCGGCTCCAGCGGGTCGATGAACGGCTGCAGCCCATTGAGATCGATGCGGTCGAAGGCGAGCGTGCCTTCGACGCGGTGGGTATCGTCGATCGGCGTGGAGATGTCGAGGATGCCGGTCGCGTTGGCACCGCCGAGCGTCAGCTGAAGCTCGTCGAGCTTCAGCGAGGCCTTACCGCTGGTGACGTTGGCGCTGAGGCTGAAGCCGCTGTCCGGCAATGCGCCCGCCGCCTTGCCTTTGTACCAGGCGGCAAGGGCCTGCAGCGAGGCCGTCGAAACCTGCAGCCGTCCCGCGGCAGTCGGTGCAGGGGAGAGATTGCCGTTGCCTTCGAACGAGAGACTGAGCGCCGCCGAGGATAGCGACGTCTTGAGCGCCGCATCGTGGCCGGTCAGCAGCATCAGCGGTTCGTTGCATTCGAGCGTCCAGGCCACCGTCTGTCCGCCAAGGCTTCCCGAAAGCCGGGCGCTGAGCTGCTTGGTGAACGAAGGCCAGGAGACGGTTCCGGATATGCCGGAAAATTCCCGGGTCTGGTTGGTGACGAGGTCGATGATCTGCAGGCGGCCGTTTTCGACGGTGACATCGCCGAACGGCGTATCCTTCTCGGCAGCCTGTGTGTCCGGGGTACTCAGCCAGTGCGGCCGCTGCCAGTTGAGTGTGCCGTCCGTGTGCCGCTCGAGCGTGACGACGGGCTCGATCAGCCGGATATCGTCCAGCGCCGGTGTGCCGTCGATCGCTGAAAACAGGCTGAACGTCGCGGTAATGCTGCCGATATGCGCGAGCTTGCGGGACGATCCATCCGTAGTTTCGATCGTCGCCGAGCGGAGCGTCAAAGTCGGTTCCGGCCAGAAGCTGATCTCGGGATTGCCCGATATTCGGCTCTTTCCGCCGGACCAGGCGTCCAGCATATGCTCCACGGTCGGACGCACGTTCGTCGTCGAAATCACCAGAGGCAGGACGGCGTTGTAGCCGGCTGCAAGCCCGACGCCGATCGCGGCCGGCCACAGGAAATGGCGGCGCCGCAGCTGCGACAACAGGCGTACGTCGCGCATCATATGCAGAAATTTACGTCTCATGTCCGCCTGGTCGCCGTCGCTTGGGTCACGTGAGCTTGGATAGGCCTTCGGTCCTCAGAAATCAAATGCGACGGACAGGCAACAGACAGGTAAATGTCGTCCACGCGATGACGAGGCGCTTTCCGGTGCTGTTTATTTTGCGATGCAGCATGGTATAGAGGGCATGGAGCAGGAGTGGAGGAAAGCATGCACGCAGAGCAGCCGTTGTGGGTTCCAGGTCCGGAAATCCTTGCGCATAGCCCCATGGCCGAATTCATCGCCTGGAGCAGCAAACGCTTCGGCAGAACCTTTGCGGATTACGATGCCTTCCACGCCTGGTCGGTGGCCGAGCGCGGTGACTTCTGGACCGCGGTTTGGGAGCACTGCGGCGTCATCGGAGAACGCGGCGCAACAGCCCTCGTCAACGGCGACCGCATGCTCGACGCCCGCTTCTTCCCCGACGCGAAGCTGAACTTTGCCGAGAACCTTCTTCGCGAAACCGGCGACGGCGACGCGCTCGTCTTCCGCGGTGAAGACAAGGTCGAGTATCGCCTGTCGTGGGACGAGCTTCGCGCGCTCGTGTCGCGCCTGCAGCAGGCGCTGAAGGCTCAGGGTATCGGCCCCGGCGATCGCGTTGCGGCGATGATGCCGAACATGCCCGAAACCATCGCTTTGATGCTGGCGACCGCCTCGATCGGCGCGATCTGGTCGTCCTGTTCTCCCGATTTCGGCGAGCAGGGCGTCCTCGATCGTTTCGGCCAGATCACGCCGAAGCTGTTCATTGCCTGCGACGGCTATTGGTACAACGGCAAGGGCCAGGACGTCGATGTGAAGGTTCGCGCGGTCTCCAAGGCCCTTGGCGTGCCGGCGCTGATCGTTCCCTATGCCGGCGACAGCGCCGCGCTGGCGGCCTCGATCGAGGGTGGCGCAACCCTTGCCGATTTCATCGCGCCGTTTGCGGCAACAACCCTGACCTTCGAACGCTTGCCCTTCAGCCATCCGCTCTACGTGCTGTTTTCCTCGGGCACGACGGGCGTTCCCAAATGCATCGTGCATTCGGCCGGTGGCACCCTGCTGCAGCATCTGAAGGAGCATCGTTTCCACTGCAGCCTTCGCCGCGGCGAAAAGCTCTTCTATTTCACCACCTGCGGCTGGATGATGTGGAACTGGCTGGTTTCCGGATTGGCCGTCGGCGCGACCCTCTGCCTGTTCGACGGCTCGCCCTTCTATCCCGACGGCAACGTGCTCTTCGACTATGCCGCAGCCGAGACGTTCGCGGTGTTCGGCACCTCGGCGAAATACATCGACGCCGTGCGCAAGGGCGGCTTCGTACCGGCCAACACGCATGATCTTTCCACCCTTCGGCTGTTGACCTCGACCGGTTCGCCGCTGTCGCCGGAAGGCTTCTCCTTCGTCTACGAAGGCATCAAGTCTGACGTTCAGCTTGCGTCGATCTCGGGCGGGACCGACATTGTTTCCTGCTTCGTCCTCGGCAACCCGCTGAAGCCCGTCTGGCGCGGCGAGATCCAGGGGCCGGGTCTTGGCTTGGCGATCGACGTCTGGAACGATGAGGGGCAATCGGTGCGCGGTGAGAAGGGGGAACTCGTCTGCACCAAGGCATTCCCGTCGATGCCGGTGATGTTCTGGAACGATCCCGAGGGCGCCAAGTATCGCGCCGCCTATTTCGAGCGCTTTGACAATGTCTGGTGCCATGGCGACTTCGCCGAATGGACAGAGCATGGCGGCATCATCATCCACGGCCGGTCGGACGCGACGCTTAATCCCGGTGGGGTGCGCATCGGCACGGCGGAAATCTACAATCAGGTCGAGCAGATGGAGGAGGTCGCAGAGGCGCTCTGCATCGGGCAGGACTGGGAAGACGACGTGCGCGTCGTTCTCTTCGTTCGTCTCGCCGCCGGCGTCGCCCTGACCGACGACCTGACGAAGGCGATCAAGAACCGCATCCGCGTCGGCGCCTCGCCGCGCCACGTGCCGGCAAAGGTGATCGCGGTCGCCGATATCCCGCGCACGAAGTCCGGCAAGATCGTCGAACTCGCGGTCCGTGATGTGGTGCACGGCCGTCCGGTGAAGAACAAGGAGGCGCTCGCCAACCCCGAGGCGCTTGATCTTTACGCCGGACTGGATGCCCTTAAAAATTGAGGGCGCGTTAACGGATTCGCGTGATTGGAATTAACCAAGGCTTCAGACTTGCTGAAAAATCCCTAAAATTGCGGATCCGGCGGGTAAGGTCTTGTTAAGGATTGGGGGCGCATGGTCATGCCAACTTGAGGCCGATCGATGTTGGATCGGCGTTCGGCAGAGATGCCGTCGCGGACATGACGTCGTTACTTCTCGAGCGATTGTTGGTTTAGCATTCAACTATCGAGGTGGCCTCCCAGCCACCTTTTTTTTATGCGTTTCTCGCCCGCCAGGCCTTGCTGAACGGGGCTCAGGAGCGGCGTTCGAGCGACCGCGACACGAGGATGACCGGGATCATGCCGGCGACGACGATGATCATCGCGGCGACCGAAGCGTCTTCGACCTTGGCCCGAGACGCGTCTTCGTAGACGAGCGTGGCGAGCGTGTTGAAGTTGAAGGGTCTGAGCATGATCGTTGCCGAAAGCTCCTTCATCGTCTCGATGAAGACGAGGAGAGCGGCGGTCAGTACCGCCGGCCGCATCATCGGCAAAAGCACGGTGCGCAAAGTCTGGCCGCCGGTCCGGCCGAGCGCGCGCGCCGCCATGTCGAGATGCGGCGAAAGCTTCTGGAAACCCGCTTCGAGCGAGCCCTCGGCCATGGTGAGGAAGCGCACGCTGCAGGCGTAGATGATCGCAAAGCCGGTGCCGGTCATCATCAACCCGGTGGAGATACCGAACGTATCGCGCATGCCGGCATCGATAATGTTGTCGAGAGCGGCCAGCGGGAAGAGCACGCCGATCGCAAGAACAGTGCCGGGCACGCCATAGCCGAAGGAGGCGAGCCGCCCGGCGATGTCGCTCACCCGAGAATGCCCCGTGCGCGCCGCATAGGCGAGCACGAAACCGAGCAGAACGGTCACCGTTGCGGTCGCACCTGAGACGAGGATGCTATGAAAGAGCGCGTTGAGCAGCCGCGGCTCGATGAACTGGTCGATGCGCTTGAGCGCATAATTGCCGAGGATCAGCACGGGTACGGCAAAGCCTGAAACCACGGGCAGCAGGCAGGCGACCATGGCGGCCCACTTCTTCCAGCCGGACAGTATGAGCCGGGCAGCATCGTGGACGGCGGACGTCGTCTTCTGGCTGGAGAAGCGCTGGCGTCGCCGTGCGGCCCGCTCGATCATCATCAGGCCGATGACGAAGACCAGCATGATGCAGGCGATCTGCGCGGCGCCCGCGAGGCTGCCGCGGTTCAGCCAGGTGTCGAAGATCGAGAAGGTCAGCGTCTGCACGCCAAGGAATTCGACCGCGCCGATGTCGTTCAGCGTTTCCATCGCCACCAGCGTCAGGCCGATCATGATGGCCGGGCGGGCCATCGGGATCTGGATGCGGAAGAACACCTTCAGCGGCCCGGCGCCGAGCGTGCGGGCGACGTCGGCGGCCGCGCGTCCCTGCATCAGGAACATCGAACGGCAGGCGAGGTAGATATAGGGATAGAGAACCGAACTCAGCACGAGCACGGCGCCGCCGAGCGAGCGGATATCCGGAAACCAGTAGTCACGGCTCGTCTTGAAGCCGAAGATCGCGCGGATCAGTCCCTGCACCGGCCCGGTAAAGGTGAAAAGCTCGCCGAACGCATAGGCAGCGAGATAGGCGGGGATTGCGAGCGGCAACACCAGTGCTGCCGACAGGAAGCGCCGCAGCGGAAACTCGCAGCTTGCGACAAGCCAGGCCGTGAGGATGCCGACGAAGGCGGTCACGGCACCCGTCAGCGAGATCAAGAGCAGCGTGCGCCCGGTGGCGCGCGGAATGACGTTCTGCATCAGATGCGGCCAGTCGCCGCCGCCGCCCGAGATCGCCAGCCAGGCGATCGCGATGATCGGCATCAGCACGATCACCGATGTCAATCCGGCCCATGTCGCCAGCAGGGGATGCGAAAGACCGGTTCCGGCACGCGCATGGCGGCGCTTGATGCTCTGAGATGTGGACTGCAATCGATCGATTCCGCGGCATGACGGCAAGAAATGGCCAATGGCGGCCAGCAAACTGGCCACCACAAGTCAACATTTCCTTATAGCATCCGGCCTCAGTTCGCCAAGACGCGTTGTGACGGGAAGGAAATTTCCACCAGCGTTCCCTCGTTGGGTGCCGAGGTGATCGAGAAGTGGGCGCGGTTCGCCTCCGCCATCGCCTTGGTGAGCGGCAGCCCGAGCCCGGTGCCGTCGCCACGCTTGCGCGCGCCTGTCGTCACCTGCCGGAACGGTTTCATCGCCTGGTCCAGTTCGCCGCGGGTCATGCCTACGCCGGTGTCGCGGATCCTCAGCATGACGCTACCGTTCGCCTCGTAGGAGGTCGACACCACGATCTGGCCGCCCGAAGGCGTGAAACGGATGGCGTTCGCCAGAATGTTGAGCGCGATCTGCTTGATCGACCGGCCGTCGGCCACGACGTTCGGCACGGCTGCCGAAAGCGAGGTGCGGATGATGACGCGCTGGCTGTTGGCCTGCGGCTGGACGAGCGACACGGCTTCAGAGACCGCGTCGTTGATCTCGACGGCGCCGAAATCGAGTTCCATTTCGCCTGCTTCGATCTTCGAGATGTCGAGCAGATCGTTGACGATATCGAGCACGTGGCGGCCCGACCGGCCGATGTCGCCGGCATATTCGATGTAGCGCGGGTGACCGACCGGGCCGAAATGCTCGCTCGCCATCATGTCGGAAAAGCCGATGATCGCGTTGAGCGGCGTGCGGATCTCGTGGCTGACGCGGGCGAGGAACTCGGTCTTGTGGGCATTGGCCGTTTCCGCGGCGCGCTTGGCGTTCCGGAGTTCCTCTTCGGTGCGTTTCCACTGGGTGATGTCGCGGATCACGGCGCAAAAGCCATTGGAGGCCGAAAGTCGGCCGATGGTCATGAACAGCGGAATGAAGCCGCCATTCGCTTCCCGCCCGATCACCTCGCGTCCGTCGTTCAGCACACTCGCGACGCCGTGGCCGGAAAGCCCGTGCAGGTAGTCGATGACTGCCTTCTGGCTTTCGTGAGCGAAGAGCGCGGCGAAAGGTTTGCCGCGGATCTCGCCCTCGTCATAGTTGAAGAGCGCGCTTGCCGAGCGGTTCATCGAGCGGATGTCGCCGTCATGCCCGAGAATGACAACGCCATCGGTTGCGGTTTCGAGGATGGACTTGAGTTCGTCGATTTCCGTCTTCAGACGGTCGACGTCGTCACCGGAGATGGCATCGTCTGCTTTCGTCGACGGCGCGTTCGCGGCCGCCGGCGTCAGCGCCAGCATCAGCGCGCTCCGGCCTTCCCAGCGGATCGTGTGCAGCCGTGCGATGACCGGCCGCATCTGACCGTCCCTGCGGATCAGCATCATCGTGCCGTCGGGTTCCTGGTCGGTCGCCTCTTCGCCATTGGCAAAGAGTGCGTCAAGGCCGCCTTCCCGGACAAAGTCGTCGAGGTCGCCATAGGCGGTGAGCCGCAGAAATTCCGGATTGGCGTGCAGCAGCTTTTCCCCGCGATGCACGAGCATACCGATTGGCAGGCTGTCGAGGATCTCGCCGCTAAGGCCGATATCTGCCCCTTGCTGCTCGAGATGCACGTTCGCCTGTTCGTCCTCGGCTGCGCCGTCGTCGGTCTCTTCTCCGGTTTCTTCCACGCCAGTCGGTTCTTCTGCCGCTGGCGTCGAGGAAGTGATGGCTTCGTGCGCGTCTACCGGGAAGGGTGTGCTTGCATCGGCCGCTGCGTCGCTTTCCTCTGCCGGTGCGGTTTCCGCCGGCCTGCCAAAATGCTCGCCCAATTGCCGCGCGATCTCGCGGAACGCCGCCTGTTCGCCCCGCGTCAGCGCGGTCGCCGCGCGATGCTTCTCGAGTTCGACGATCTTGTCGGAGACGGGGGGCTCAGCGTTGTCGACGAGCTGTAGGGCAGGGCGCTCTCCCTGGAAGAGATCGTCAGTTGCGGCGACCTGTTCGTCCGCGGCAACTTCGGCTGCATGGTCCGGCTCTGCCTCTGCCTCCTCGCTGGAGGTGAGGGTCTGGTCTTGGGGCGCATCACGATCCTGCGCAGCTGCGACAGGCTCGGCCTCCGTTTCGGAGGACCTCTGCGCGACGACCTGCACCTCGTCGGCGGACCGCTCCTCGATCTCAGGGCCGACGGTCTCAGGATCGACCGCTGGAGTATGCGCGTGGTCTTCCGACGGCGTCGCTTCCGCGGCAGCTTCTGCCGTCATGTCCGTTGCGGCGCCGAACGTCAGGCCGTTGGCGTGCTCGTCTTCGACGGCATCGGCAAGGCGCACGATACCGAAACCGCGAAAGCCGTCGAATTCGCGTGCGCGCGAGTAGGTGGGCAGGGCCGCCAGGTCGACCGGAACCTTGAGGCTGGTGCCCTGCACGGGCCAGAAAATCGTCTTGCCCGACCAGGTGTCGCGGCGTTGCAGCAGCGCGCCGATCTTCTGATCAGGATCGAGGCCGTAGCGTGCTGCCACGTGGTTAAAGGTGGCGCCGATCACATCGGCGGCGCGCGGACCGACGGCGGTGGCGAATTCCTCGGATATCTCGCTGAAGCGGCCTTCGGCGTCGATCTTCCAGACGAAGCGGACGGCACGGCCGCCGGGCACGAAGGCGAAGTCGGCCTGTTCCGTTTCAGCGGTGCCGGCATCGGTCGCCTCTACCGTCTCATCCTCGCGAGTGACCTCTTCCGTCACGGGGATTTCCGCGGCAACCGGCGTATCGTTCGCGGTCACGTCGGTCGCGACTGCAAGCGCCGGCTCGCCGTCATCTTCCGCTGGCTCCACGCCCTGCGCCGACGTTTCCGCATCTGCGGCGGCAAGCGCCTCCGGTTCCTCCGGTAAAGCGACCTGGCCTGCAGCGACGTGGACGCCTGCGTCCTCAAGGTCGCCATCGTCCTGTGGCGCGGCAACCGGTTCGACGGACTCCGCCTGTTCGAATGCGTCGGCCAGGGCAGCGTCTTCGGCTGGTGCAGCGCTTTCGACCAGCGCTTCGGCCGGTTCGACGATATCCTTTGCCTCCGGGGCCGGTGTCTCGGCGGTCGGTTCCAGCTCTTCGGCCAGCGGCAAGATCGGCAACACTTGCGCTGCCGGGGTCTCTTCGTCCGGATCGAGCGTGCCGAGAATGGTCTCGACAGCAAAGAGCAGATGCAGCGACGGTTCGTCGGCGATCTTGCCGACCGCGGCCGGCAGGTGCCCCTTCCGCGTTGCGACCGGGCGCTTGATCAGCCAGTCGTGGTCTCGGCCGACCGTATCGACGAGCTGCTTGCGCGTCTCGTCCGACATGCCGAGATCGATGAAGCCCGGCGAGTGTGCGATGATGCCGCCGTTGCCATCGAGAACGGCCATGTGGGTGTCCGGGCCGTCGAGGCCGGCGATCATGCGCGCAGCGCGATCCTCAAGCGACAGCGGCGTGCCCGAATGCGGTGCAGTAAAGAGCACCGCGTCCTCGTCCGGGCGCACGCGGATCATCTCCACGCTCACATTCAGCGGTGTGCCGCGGAAACCCGAGAACTTCCGGATCGAAAGCTGGCGCCGGTCGCCGGCGCGCACGAGCTGCGCTCCCGCGGCCTTGAGCTGACGCAGCGACAGCTCGCCCTGGTCCGGTCCCGCATCGATGAAATCATAGATCGACCCGGCGCCGAAAAAGGCCGCGCCCTGGTCGTTGGCCCAGAGAATGCGCGCAAAGTCCCGCGAAAACAGGATCGCCGCGTCGCCGCGGGCAAAATGCTCCCGCACCCGCGCATGCACGGCGATATCAATGAAGGGATACTGTCTCGCGGGCATAAAGGGGGCCTATTGACGGATCGCTTGCGGGTTAACACTCTATTAATACCCGGCAGGCCCGCAAGGGTCCAGCGAGGGCCGGAGCTTCGTCACGGCTTTCAGCGCGAAAGGTTAATTCTCCGGATTTTGTGCACTGCACAATTTTATTGCAATGCACAAGCAAGTAGTTTATATAATGCGCATCAATCAACGGCGCCTCTGAAGAGGGCCAGACACCAAGGAGCGCTTTCATGGCTACCAAGAAGACCGACGACGTATTTTCCCTTTCCTCTTTCGACCCGGCGAAGTTCACCGACAGCTTCCGCGACTTCGCGGAAAAGGGTGCCGTCCAGTCGAAGGAAGCCTATGCCAAGATGAAGACCGCTGCCGAAGAGGCAACGAAGACCGTTGAAGCAACGCTCGAAAGCGCCCAGACCGGCTCCGTCGAACTCGGTCTCAAGGCCATCGACGCACTGCGCACCAATGCCGAAAACTCGCTGTCTCACATGGAAGCGCTGCTCGGCGTGAAGTCGCTGTCGGAATTCGTCGAACTGCAGACGAGCTTTGTCCGCAAGCAGGCCGAACTCGCCGTCGAGCAGGCGAAGTCGATGCAGGAAGCCACCAAGAAGGTTGCCGAAAACGTCACCAAGCCGGGCAAGGACGCCGCTGAAAAAGCGATGTCGTCCTTCAAGAAGGTCTAAAGTCAACCGAGCGCGCCGGCTGAACGATGGCGACAGACTGCTGTCGCCGAATTCTGCCATCTGCGCCCAAAACCAAGAATCCGGATGGCTTGCCATCCGGATTTTTTCCAGGATAATCTCAAGTTAAGGCTTGCAAAGCGACGGAAGTCTCCGTATGTGAGCCGCCAAGCGACTGATGTCGCTTTATGTGCGGTTGTAGCTCAGTTGGTTAGAGCGCAGGTTTGTGGCACCTGAGGTCGTAGGTTCGATTCCCACCAACCGTACCATTTCTTCCCTATACGATAGGTATCGCGATTTGCGGGGCGCCTTGCTTCTTCAGAACAGCTTGGCCAAGGCTCTGAGCGCCACCACGTCCTGTACGCCATTCTGATAAAGTTCGATCAGCCGGGCGGCGAGCGCCGTTGCCTCTCCCGACTGGCGCGACAGCTCTCGCTCTCTTAGTGTTTCCTTGAAGACATCGTCGATCTTGGTGAGTTCACCCGGCAGGATCGGCGGGCCCGGTATGGACACAAGCATCCTTTCACACTCCTTTGTCGAAATGGGAGCGCGAGCCGATTGCGACCGGCGTGCTCGCAGCCATCGCCTTGAGCAAGCAGCTCAATTCCCTGTGAAGGCAACGTCGGGATACCGCGCCAGGTTCCTGTCGCGGCAATACCCAATTCGGGCTAGCGCTTGGGCGCGGGTCGGATCCGGTTCGAATGGACATAGGGCTCATCCGCCGGTAAAATTTCGCCAAGAGGATTCCCAGTAAGGCGTCGCAATCCATGGCCAAAGAATCCATCACACGGCGGCTTGCCGCCATCCTGGCTGCTGATGTCGTTGGCTATAGCCGGCTGATGGAGCGAGACGAGAAAACCACCTATACGCAGCTCATGGCGCGCTGGAGCGAAGTGCTGGAACCGCTCGTCGAAACCCACCAGGGCCGGGTGTTCAAGCGAACGGGCGACGGCGTGCTGGTCGAGTTTTCCAGCGCGGTCAATGCGGTCGAATGTGCGGCTGCCTTGCAGCGGGCGATGATCTCCGCCAATGCGGACGTGCCCCACGATCAGCAAATCGTGCTGCGCGTCGGCATCAACATGGGCGACATCATGGTCGCCGACAGCGACCTCTACGGCGACGGCGTCAATGTCGCAGCCCGGATCGAGGCGCTTGCGAGGCCCGGCGGCGTGGCGATTTCGGACGGGGTGCACGAATATGTGCACGGCCGCATCGATCTCATTTTCGTCGACAGCGGCCATCACGAGGTCAAGAACATCGAGCGGCCGGTGCATATCTGGAGCTGGTCGCCGGACGAGTATGCCGACGCGCCCATCAAGGTCGCCGCCGAGGTGCCACCGCAGCTTCCGAGCCGGCCGTCGATCGCCGTGCTGCCGTTCGACAATATGTCCGGCGATCCGGAGCAGGGCTATTTCGCCGACGGCATTACCGAGGACATCATCACCGATCTCTCGAAGGTCTCCGGTCTCTTCGTGATCGCCCGCAATTCCTCCTTCGCCTATAAGGGCAAGTCGGCGGATATCCGCCAGGTGAGCCGCGACCTCGGCGTTCGCTATGTGCTCGAAGGCAGCGTGCGCCGCGCCGCCAACCGCATTCGCATCAACGCTCAGATGATCGACGGCACCACCGGGGGCCATCTCTGGGCCGAGCGCTACGATCGCGGCATCGAGGATATTTTCGAGGTTCAGGACGAGGTGACGCGCACCATCGTGACGGCGCTCAAGGTGAAGCTGACGGCCGGAGAAACGGAGCGGCGCGAGGGGCGCGGCAAGGTCGATCCGGAGGCCTATGATCTGCTCGTACGGTCGCGCCAGGCGATCCTGCGGTTCGACGCGGTATCGTCTGCGGAGGCGCGCAGCATGCTCGAACGTGCGATCGCCATCGACCCGGCGCTTGCCGCGGCGTATGGGTCGCTCGCGATCATTGCCATGACCGACTACATCAACCGGTGGAACGGTGGCACCGTCGACAATATCGAGCGCGCTCTCAAGCTTGCACAGAAGGCCGTCGAGACCGACGAGCATGAACCCCACGGCCACCACGCGCTCGCGATTGCGCTCTGCTGGAAGCGCCGCTTCGACGAGGCCGAGCGGGCCGCCCAACGCACGATCGAGCTCGACCCGAACTCCGCCGGCGGCCACACGCAGCTCGGCACGATCAGAGATTTCCTGGGCCAGTTCGAGGAGGCCTTGCCCTTCTATACCCGCGCCCACAGGCTCGATCCGCAGTTCGACCTGGCGCTGCATTTCCTCGGCCGGACCCTGCTCAATCTCGGCCGTTTCGACGAAGCCGAGATTGCCTTCAAGCGGCGCCTGGCCTTGGCACCGCGTTCGGACATGACGCGCTTCTATCTCGCCTGTCTTTATGGCCGCACCGGACGCCATGAGGAGGCGCGGCGCTACTGGCACGAGGTCTTCGAGGTCAATCCGGACTTTTCCATCGACCACTTCAAGCGGGCGATGCCTTACGAGGATCCGGCCGTCATTCCGCGGCTGATTGACGGCCTGCGGGAGGCCGGGATTTCGCTATAGGTGCGGCGCCGACGTCAGGCGTTTGAGCGCTTCATATGAAGATCTGGTGCTCCGCGGTCACCAGTTCCTGCAGAAAGGCGACGACGGTGCGAACGCGCACGAGATCGCGCGCGCTTTCGTGATAGGTGGTCCAGTAGGCACGGCGGATGGTCGTTTCCGGCAGGATACGTTTTAGTTCCGGCGCATGGCGGGCAATGTAATTGTGCAGAATGCCGATGCCGGCGCTGGAACGCACCGCCTCCGTCTGGCCGGTGGCGCTCGATATCTCGAACGAGGCATCCCAGCTGCGCATGATCTCGGCGGAAAAATTCAGCGACGGCGTGAAGATCAGATCCTCGACGTAGCCGATGCGGCGGTGCTCCCTGAGGTCGTCGATCGTCTGCGGCGTGCCGTGCTTTTCGAGATAGTCGGCCGAGGCGTAGAGGCCGAGCGTATAGTCGGTGAGTTTCGAGGAAACGAGGCGCCCCTGTTCCGGACGTTCGATGGTGATCGCGATATCGGCCTCGCGCTGCGACAGCGAGAACGACCGAGGGACCGGCACGAGCTGCAGTTTCAATTCCGGATAGCGCGCCGTCAGCCGGCCGAGCCGGGGTGCGAGGAAAGAAACACCGAAACCGTCGGGTGCACCGATGCGCACCGTGCCGGCGATCGCCGTGTCGATCCGGCCGATCTGCGATTGCGCCGCCAGCATTTCCGTTTCCATGCGCTCGGCTGCCGCAAGGAAGATTTCGCCCTCGGCGGTCAGTTCGCAACCGTTCGGCCGACGAACGAGCAACCGTGTCTTCATCGCCTCTTCCAGCGCAGTCACCCGACGGCTGAGCGTGGCATGATTGACGCCGAGCCGCTTGGATGCGGCCAGGATCTGTCCGGTCCGCGCGACGGCTAGAAACATTCTGACATCGTCCCAGTTCACAGTGCGACAATCCTATACAAAACCGTTGGACTTCAATTTTTGCACAACGGTTGCTGAATATCGGAAATTGATTTGTTGAAATCGTAGTGCGATCATGCCGCCACAATCAAGATCTGGAGGAACCATTCATGTACGAACTCGGTCATTTCATCGATGGCAAGCGCGTCGCCGGCAAGAGCGGCCGCGTCAGCAACATCTTCAACCCGGCAACCGGCGAAGTGCAGGGCACCGTGGCGCTGGCAAGCGACGCGGAACTTTCGGCAGCCGTCGAAAGCGCCAAGGCAGCACAGCCGAAGTGGGCGGCCACCAACCCGCAGCGCCGCGCCCGCGTGTTCATGAAGTTCGTCGAACTTCTGAACGCCAACATGAACGAGCTCGCCGAGATCCTGTCGCGCGAGCATGGCAAGACGATCGAAGACGCCAAGGGTGACCTCATCCGTGGCCTCGAAGTCTGCGAATTCGTCATCGGCATTCCGCATCTGCAGAAGAGCGAGTTCACCGAAGGTGCCGGTCCCGGCATCGACATGTACTCGATCCGCCAGGCCGTCGGCATCGGCGCCGGCATCACCCCGTTCAACTTCCCGGCCATGATCCCGATGTGGATGTTCGCCCCGGCCATCGCCTGCGGCAACGCTTTCATCCTGAAGCCGTCCGAGCGTGATCCGTCCGTTCCGATCCGCCTTGCCGAACTGATGATCGAAGCCGGCCTGCCGGCAGGCATCCTCAACGTCGTCAACGGCGACAAGGGGGCTGTCGACGCGATCCTGACGCATCCGGATATCGCAGCCGTTTCCTTCGTCGGCTCGACCCCGATCGCCCGCTACGTCTATGGCACCGCGGCGATGAACGGCAAGCGCGCCCAGTGCTTCGGTGGCGCCAAGAACCACATGATCATCATGCCCGACGCCGATCTCGACCAGGCCGCGAACGCCCTGATGGGCGCCGGCTACGGCTCGGCCGGCGAGCGCTGCATGGCGATCTCGGTTGCCGTCCCGGTCGGTGAAGAGACCGCCAACCGCCTGATCAGCAAGCTGACCCCGATGGTCGAAAGCCTGCGCATCGGCCCCTACACCGACGAGAAGGCCGATATGGGCCCTGTCGTCACCAAGGAAGCCGAACAGCGCATCCGCAGCCTGATCGACAGCGGTGTCGAGCAAGGCGCCAAGCTCGTCGTCGACGGCCGCGATTTCAAGCTGCAGGGCTATGAGCAGGGCCACTTCATTGGCGGCTGCCTGTTCGACAACGTCACGCCGGACATGGACATCTACAAGACGGAAATCTTCGGACCGGTTCTCTCGGTCGTCCGCGCCAAGACCTACGAGGAAGCCCTCGACCTGCCGATGAAGCACGAGTATGGCAACGGCGTCGCGATCTACACCCGCGACGGTGATGCGGCCCGCGACTTCGCCTCGCGCATCAACATCGGCATGGTCGGCGTCAACGTTCCGATCCCGGTTCCGCTCGCCTACCACTCCTTCGGCGGCTGGAAGTCCTCGTCCTTCGGCGATCTCAACCAGCACGGCCCGGACTCGATCAAGTTCTGGACCCGCACCAAGACCATTACCGAGCGCTGGCCTTCGGGCATCAAGGACGGTGCCGAGTTCGTCATGCCGACGATGAAGTAACAACGGGATAAAGATCCTCCCGCCTCGGGGCCTCCTTCGGGAGGCCCTTTTTTGTTGCATTCGGCAATACGGCACAACTAACTTGCGAACCGTGGGCAAGGGTCGTGAATTGATCGCTGCTCCAACGGCAGTCTGGCGGGCGGGGGCGCACCAGACGATTTGTGTTTGATCATGTGCTCCGGAGCGCTTTGCGGCGCGTCCGATGCACAAAGGATGGACGGAGGGGCCCATCATGGTCGTGGCCGAAGCGACGTCGTTTCAAGCAGCGCCGACACGCGACGTGTCGATCGATTTTCACCGTTTCTCGTTCATGGGGAGCGGCAAGGAATATTTCGGCATCTGGATCGTCAACGTGTTTTTGACGATCGTCACGCTTGGCATTTATTCCGCCTGGGCAAAAGTCCGGCGCAACCGATACTTCTACGGAAACACGGTTCTGCTCGGCCGTACCTTCGAGTACCATGCCAAGGGCAAGCAGATCCTGATCGGGCGAGTGATCGTTTTCGGCTATCTGATCCTCTACAATCTTCTGCTGACATTCGTTCCGATCGTCGGCATCGCGTTATTGTTGCTTTCGCTCTTCTTCGTTCCCTGGCTGGCCGCACGCGGGTTGCGCTTCAGCGCACGGGTGACGAGCTACCGCAACGTCCGCTTCGACTTCGTCGGCACGATGGGCGGTGCCTTCAAGGCGTTCATTCTGGGCGGGTTCCTTTCCATTATCACCTTGGGCCTACTGACGCCGCTCGCAAGCCGATGGGTTGGGCGCTACGTCGGATCGAACCTGCGCTTTGGCGGCAGGGCCTTTGAGACCAACCCGCCGTTCGGCCCGCTCTATCGCGGCATGTTCCTGGGTGTGGGGCTTGCGCTGGTTCTTGGCGTTGTTGTCTTCGCGATCTTGATGGGAACGCTTCGCGCATCGCCAAGTTTGCTCCAATCGCTGAACGATCCGAGGTGGGGATGGGTAGGCTTGGGCGCAGGATATGTGGCGTCCATGTCTTTCTACGCAGTCATCGCGTTGTTCTACAGTGCAGCCGTGCGCAACGCCGTTTGGGGGGCGACGGTTTTTGACGGAAAACATCGGTTCCTCAGCGGTCTTTCTCGGGGCCGCTACACGTGGATCGCCATATCGAACTTCGTCGTCACCATCCTGACGCTGGGCCTGCTGCGACCTTGGGCGGCTGTCCGCATGGCCCGTTACAAATGGACCCTGACGGGCGTAACCGTCTTTGGCGCCGTCGGAACGCTGATGAGCGAAATCGAAGCGGAAGCGTCGGCGGTTGGAGCGGAATTCATGGATTTCGAAGGGTTCGATTTTGGCTTCTAGCAGCATCGAGATCGCACGTGGCGAGTGGCATCCGGCCGGTTCCAGCCGGTCGGTGCCCTCGCGGTTGTTGGAAGAGGGGGGCAGCCTTAGGGCCGTAGACGATGCGAGCACCGAACTTGCCCGTGGCACCTTGGCAAGTGTCGATATTTCCGACCGCGTCGGAGCGATACCGCGTCGCGTCGAATTTGCAGACGGCTCGTTGTTCGAAACGCCGGACAACGAGGCAGTCGATCGTTTTCTGAAGCTGAATGGCAGGGTCAACCACATCCACGAATGGGAGCGCTTTCGTCCACGTCTCATCGCCGTCGTCGCAGCCACCGTGCTGTGCGGCGTTGCCATCTATCGTTATGCGGTTCCTGCGCTCGTTGAGGTCGCCGTCCTCGTGACCCCGCCGATCGTGCCGGAGATGATGTCGAAGGGCACGATGGAGACGATGGATCAGACACTGTTCGACAAAACGCAGCTGGCGATTGAGCGGCAGGAAAGGATCCGCGACGGCTTCAAGGCAATCGCCGCCCGATCAGGCCGCGGCGAGGCCGGTTACACGCTCAATTTCCGCAAGGGCGGTGTGGTCGGACCAAATGCGTTTGCGCTTCCGGATGGCACGCTGGTCGTCACCGACGAGCTCATCGAACTTGCCGGGGACGATACCGAAATGATCGTTGGCGTGCTGGCGCACGAGATCGGCCATGTCGAGCTCGAACATAGTCTGCGGCAGATCTACCGTGCTGCCGGCGTTGCCGGCCTCATCATGATGATCGGCGGCGATATCGGTTCGGGCGTGGACGACGTCCTGGTGCAGGGCGCTGGTCTCTTGTCGCTTTCCTATTCGCGCGGCGCAGAAACTGCTGCCGACCGACACTCGGTCGAGCTGATGCAGAAGGCAGGGCGAGATCCGACGGCGGCCGCGCGCTTCTTCGACCTGCTTGAAAAGAAGCTAGACGATCACGGCGACACCAGCATTCTCTCAACGCATCCAGGGACGCCGGAGCGGCGCAAGGCGATCCTCGACTACGCCGCGGAGTTGCGCGCCAAGGCGCAATGAGCCTCCTTGAATTTCGCTTGTTGAAACGAAAACAGCGGGCCGATGGCCCGCTGTTCGCATTCAAGCAATTGCCTTGTTGATCAGTCCTGCGGACCGTCGTTGTAGCCGACCTTGTCGACCAGTTCCGAAGCCTTCTTGCGGTTTGCGGCGATGTCGGCGAGCGGCAGTTCGTCCGGCTTGATCGTGCCGAAGGACTTCACGACGTCAGACGGCTCGGCGCCCGGCAGAACCGGATATTCGAACACCTGCTCGGCGTAGATCTTCTGGGCTTCGCCTTCCGACAGGAATTCCATCAGCTTCAGCGCGTTGTCCTTGTTCGGGGAATTCTTGGCGAGTGCCATGCCCGAAATGTTGACGTGCGTGCCGCGGTCCTTGGCGTTCGGGAAGAGTACCTTGATCGCCGCTGCCCAATCCTTCTGTTCCGGCTCCTTCTCGTTGGTCATCATCAGACCGACATAGTAGGTGTTGCCGAGTGCCAGGTCGCATTCGCCGGCCAGGATCGCCTTGGCCTGGTCGCGGTCGCCGCCGTCAGGCTTCTTGGCGAGGTTGTTCTTGAGGCCGGTCAGCCACTTCTCGGTCTCGGCTTCGCCATGGTGGGCGATCATCGAGGCGAAGAGGCCGATGTTATAGGAGTGCTGGCCGTCGCGGGTGCAGATCTTGCCTTTCCACTTGGGGTCGGCAAGCTCTTCATAGGTGATGTCGTCCTGGGCGACGCGCTCCTTGGATGCGTAGACGACGCGGCCGCGGGTGGTGAGGCCGAACCAGTTGCCTTCAGGGTCGCGGAAATGCGCCGGGATATCCTTGTTGATCGTCTCGTTGACGACAGGCTGGGTTACGCCTGCATCCTTGGCTTCGGTCAGGCGGCTGATGTCGACGGTCAGGATCACGTCGGCCGGCGAGTTGGCGCCTTCGGCCTGGATGCGCTCGACGAGGCCCTTGTCTAGGAAGAGCACATTGGTGGTGATGCCGGTTTCCTTGGTGAAGGCGTCGAGCAGCGGCTTGATCAGGTCGGGCTGCCGGTACGAGTAGATATTGACTTCACCATCGGCCCAGGCGGCGCTCGTTGCCAGCAGGGTTGCCGTCAGGGACAGAACGCCCATCGCTGCTCTTGAAACGGACATCGCTTCCTCCATTTTCTTGTTTGAGCTAAGTTAACAAAATTCCTCATCTTTCTGACCGGAGCGCTGAAAACAGTCAATCAGGAAACCGTAAACGCTCAACAAGAAGTGACTTTTCTGGCTTTTTGGAATTGTTCCAAACTACGATCCGTCCTATATGATGAGTTCGTGAACCTCTCGATGCCGGAGTGAATGATGCGTCTGACGAAGCAAACGAACTACGCGGTTCGCATGTTGATGTACTGCGCCGCCAACGGGGAAAAGCTCAGCCGCATTCCCGAAATCGCCAGGGCTTACGGTGTTTCCGAGTTGTTTCTCTTCAAGATCTTGCAGCCGTTGACCAAGGCCGGCCTCGTTGAAACGGTGCGTGGCCGTAACGGTGGCGTGCGCCTGCCGAAGCCCGCTTCGGCGATCACGCTGTTCGACGTCGTCAAGGTGACGGAAGACAGTTTCGCGATGGCCGAGTGCTTCGAGGCGGGCGAGATCGAATGCCCGCTCGTCGACAGCTGCGGCCTGAACTCGGCGCTCCGCAAGGCGCTGAACGCCTTCTTCGAAGTGCTGCAGGGCTACACGATTGACGACCTGGTCAAGGCGCGCCCGCAGATCAACTTCCTGCTCGGCCTGGAAGAAACCAAGCGTCCGCAGACCTCGGCGGCCTGATATCTCCGAGCAACGCCCGCGCAAATGGTGCGGCATGACCTGGCGGCTGAAGTGCCGCCGGGTGTTACTCTTGCGGTAGATATTCCCGCAATATGAAGTCGATCGCAGTGGGGTCGATTTCAGCCTTGTCGATGCGGAAATCGGCGCCGTAATCCTCCAGATTCTGAAAATAGGCATCGGCGAGCGATGCTGAGATTACCCCGATCGGGCCGATATAGCCCTGATGCCGGAGGGCCGGGACCGTCTCGCGGAAATCGAGCTGCGGCCGCAGACGGTTGTCGAGCAGGATCATCGATACGGGTTTGCCCGAGCGCAGGAATGCAAGCGCATCATCGATCGTCTGGCAGTAGTGCAGCTCGATGTCGATGCTGCTCACCTTGCGGATGAGCGCGCGCAGGATCAGGTTTTCTGCCGGGTCGTCGTCAACGAGCAGGATGTGTGCTTTTCGCGTCATGACCGAATACCCTTGCTGATGGCGGGCGTCCCGTTCGTTGGGCGTGGCGGTGCGAAACGCGGCCACGCATCGGCTGCTACTGGATGATCTGCTCTCGGATTGCCTTCGCCACCATCTGGGTGCGATTGACGACGTCGAGTTTCTTCAGGATCGTTGCGGTGTGTGAGTTCACCGTGTGCTCCGACACCGAAACGATGAGCGCAATCTCGCTTGCCGTCTTGCCGTGCGAGATCCACTTGAGGATTTCGGTTTCGCGCGGCGTCAGTCCCATCCCGGCCTTATTGGCAAGCGCGATGCGATAGAAATAGTCGAAGGCGGCGATCGCGTCATAGGCGAGCGCCACATGCTCGGCCCGGCCGATATCCTCCCCGTCTCCGAGAAAGAGCACGGCATAGCGCGCGCCGGTGGAAGCTGCGTGCACCGGTACGCTGACGAGCAGTTCGAAACCGAGCTGCACCAGCAGGTTCTGGCTGGCGTCGCAGCCGGGGTCGTCCGCCCGCCATACCGACGAGATCGCCGAGCGGTGCAGCGTCTTGTAAAACACGGAGTCGCCAAAGCGATGGCGCTTGTCGTATTCCTCCGCGAGCCCGGATGGCAGGTCGTGCAATACTAGGCGGGTGGACAGCATGCAGGCGTCGTTCTCGTTGCCGAGCTGCAGAATGCCGAAATGGCTGAAGCCGTAGCGCAATGCCATGGTATGAAAAATGCGGAAGAAATCGACGCGGTTGAGCGCCTTCTCTAGCTCGTCGCGAAGGTCGTATCGCCTGTGATTTTCCAGCAAAGCCGCCACGGACTGGCTATCCCCTTATCGTCGTGCGGCAGTTTATCCCGCGAGCCGCAGCGATCAATCGGCAAAGTGCGTTGCCGGTATTGCCGACAGGCAGGGTCATGCGCGTCCCTCGGCAAGCCCACCGAGCGACTGAAAGCTGTAAAAGGCGGCTGCCGGTCCCTCCCAAGGACGTCTGGGCACGTCGAATATCTCCCCCGAATTTGTATACATTTTATTGCACAATCCCGTTCGGGATTTCTACCATAGTATCTTGGGATTGACGAAAACCTGTCGAGGCCGAATCGCGTGTTCGTGCGGCCAACGATCACGGCATTCTCGGTAGGGGTATTCACCCGGAACCAAGGTGGCTTCCCCGGTGTGGCATCGCGCCGCCCAAGGGGCTGGCGGGGGAGGCTGCAGACCCTGTGGAAGCGGCCGGAACGTCGTGGATTTTAGGTGCCGCGGTGTACTGTTTTGTCAGGCGATTCTAAAACAGTGGACGAATATCCCGGCTCTACCTGCGGACGAATTTTTCGCATAGACAAATTTCTGCGGCGACTTATTGCAATGCGACGCCAAATGTCGTTCCATCCGGCCTTGACCGGGGGCAACGGCATTCCGCGTCAGGAAAACACGAGAACAAAAACAAATCTGGGAAGCAAAGCTCATGAAAAAGCTCACTACTCTGTTTGCAGCGACGGCGCTTGCCACGCTGATGGCCGGCTCCGCCTGGTCGAAGACGTTCGTTTATTGCTCGGAAGGTTCGCCAGAGGGTTTTGACCCGGGCCTGTACACCGCCGGCACGACCTTCGACGCGGCTGCGCACACGGTTTACAACCGCCTGCTCGAGTTCAAGAAGGGCACGACCGAAGTTGAGCCGGGCCTCGCCGAAAGCTGGACGATCTCCGACGACGGCCTGGTCTACACCTTCAAGCTGCGTCCGGGCGTCAAGTTCCAGACCACCGAATTCTTCACGCCGTCGCGTGATTTCACTGCCGACGACGTGGTGTTCTCCTACGAGCGCCAGCTGAAGGCTGACAATCCGTGGAACAAGTACATTGCTGGCGCTTCGTGGGAATACGCAGCCGGCATGGGCTTCCCGGAAGTCATCAAGTCGGTTGAGAAGGTCGACGACCTGACCGTCAAGTTCACCCTGACGCGCAAGGAAGCGCCGTTCCTCGCCAACATCGCGATGCCGTTTGCTTCGATCCTGTCGAAGGAGTATGCCGACAAGCTGCAGGCTGACGGCAAGATGGAGCAGATGAACCAGATGCCGCTCGGCACCGGTCCGTTCGCTTTTGTCGCCTACCAGCAGGATGCCGTCATCCGCTACAAGGCAAACCCGGACTATTGGGGTGGCAAGCAGAAGATCGACGACCTCGTCTTCGCGATCACGTCTGACGCTTCGGTTCGCTTCCAGAAGCTCCAGGCTGGCGAATGCCACCTGATGCCGTTCCCGAATGCTGCCGACGTTTCGAAGATGAAGGCAGACCCGAACCTGAAGGTCATGGAACAGGCCGGCCTCAACGTCTCCTACCTCGCCTACAACACGACCCAGGCTCCGTTCGACAAGCCGGAAGTCCGCAAGGCGCTGAACAAGGCGATCAACAAGCAGGCGATCGTCGATGCCGTCTTCCAGGGTGCTGCCCAGCCGGCCGTCAACCCGATCCCGCCGACGATGTGGTCGTACAACGACAAGATCGAAGACGACACCTACGAGCCCGAAGTCGCCAAGAAGATGCTTGAAGACGCAGGCGTCAAGGACCTGTCGATGAAGCTCTGGGCAATGCCGGTTTCGCGTCCGTACATGCTGAACGCCCGTCGCGCAGCTGAACTGATGCAGTCGGACTTCGCCAAGATCGGCGTCAAGGTCGAGATCGTCTCCTACGAATGGGCCGAATACCTCGACAAGTCCAAGGCCAAGGATCGTGACGGTGCCGTCATCCTCGGCTGGACCGGCGACAACGGCGACCCGGACAACTTCCTCGACACGCTTCTCGGCTGCAACGCTGTCGGCGGCAACAACCGTGCACAGTGGTGCAACCAGGAATTCGACGCTCTCGTGAAGAAGGCGAAGGAAACCTCTGACCCCGCAGAGCGCACCAAGCTCTACGAAGAGGCGCAGGTCGTCTTCAAGCGCGAAGCGCCGTGGGCGACGATCGACCACTCGCTCTCGGTCGTGCCGATGCGCAAGAACGTCGAGGGCTTCGTTCAGAGCCCACTTGGTGATTTTGCCTTCGACGGCGTGGACATCACCGAGTAATTTAGTTAACTGATCCTTAAGGGGGCGTTTGCCAAGGGCAAGCGCCCCTCTTTGCATCCACTATAGCGACCCTGAGTTCCGGCTGGAGCGCAAAAGGTCGCTGTGGCATTTCGACTTGCTGTATGCTTGGCCGTTAAGTGGGAAAGCATGCGGTGGTGCCAGCGGCGGGATACAATGCCGCGGCAACATGGCGCGGGGTTTAACATGTTCCGATTTCTCTTGGGGCGATTGGCTGTCCTGATACCGACCTTCGTCGGCGTCTCCATCATCGCCTTCTCCTTCATCCGCCTGCTTCCGGGCGATCCGGTTGCGCTGCTTTCGGGCGAGCGCGTCATGTCGCCGGAGCGACATGCGGAAATTTCACACGCACTCGGCTTCGACCGGCCGATCGTGGTGCAATACCTCGATTATCTCTGGGGCGTGCTCCAGGGTGATTTCGGCACCTCGATCGTTACCAAGAAGCCGGTCATCGATCAGTTCTTCGAACTGTTTCCGGCAACCGTCGAGCTTTCGCTCTGTGCGATCCTGTTTGCGGTCATTCTCGGCATTCCGGCTGGCGTGATTGCTGCGATCAAGCGCGGCTCGGCCGTCGACCAGGCGATGATGGGCACCGCACTCGTCGGCTTCTCCATGCCGATCTTCTGGTGGGGCCTGCTGCTCATCATGCTCGTTTCCGGCATGCTGCAGTGGACGCCGGTCTCCGGCCGCATCTCGCTGATGTACTTCTTCCCGCCGGTAACCGGATTCATGCTGATCGACTCGCTCCTGTCCGGTCAGGCCGGCGCGTTCAAGTCGGCCGTCAGCCACCTGATCCTGCCGACGATCGTGCTTGGAACCATTCCGCTTGCGGTCATCGCGCGCCAGACGCGCTCGGCGATGCTTGAAGTTCTCTCCGAAGACTACGTGCGCACGGCACGGGCCAAGGGCCTTTCGACCTTCCGGGTCGTCGGCGTCCATGCGCTGCGCAATGCGATGATCCCGGTGGTCACCACCATCGGCCTGCAGGTGGGCGTCATGCTCGCCGGTGCGATCCTGACGGAAACGATCTTCTCCTGGCCGGGCATCGGCAAGTGGATGGTGGATTCGGTGTCGCGTCGCGACTACGCCGTCATCCAGGGCGGCCTGCTCGTCATCGCCGCGGTGATCATGCTGGTCAACCTCATCGTCGACCTGCTCTACGGTCTCATCAATCCGCGCATCCGGCACTAAGGAGGGCGTCATGTCTCAAGCTGCTGCAACAAGCACCGTTTCGACCGATCCGTCCCGCCGGGCGCGATTGGCCGAGTTCTGGTATTACTTCTCCGAGAACCGCGGCGCCGTGATCGGTCTCGTGTTCTTCGTGTTCCTCGTTCTGCTCGCGGTCTTCGCACCGTGGGTCGCACCGCACGATCCGGTGGCAC
Source organism: Ensifer sp. Root558 (assembly GCF_001427045.1). NCBI lineage: Bacteria > Pseudomonadati > Pseudomonadota > Alphaproteobacteria > Hyphomicrobiales > Rhizobiaceae > Ensifer > Ensifer sp. Root558. Next base: position 690,967 of record NZ_LMGC01000012.1, read on the forward strand.
AGTACCGCGATGCGGTGTTGGTACCGCCGGTATGGCAGGAGGGCGGCCGCGCCGGCTTCCTGCTCGGCACCGACGCCGTCGGCCGCGACATGCTGTCCCGCCTGATCTACGGCACGCGCTTCTCGCTGTTCGTCGGTGTCATCGTCACGACCCTGTCGCTCGTCGGCGGTATCGCGCTTGGCGTCATCGCCGGCTACTTCCGTGGTTGGGTCGATACCGTCATCATGCGCGTGATGGACATCATCCTCGCCTTCCCGTCGCTGCTGCTCGCCCTCGTGCTGGTCGCCGTCCTCGGCCCGGGCCTCGTCAACGCCATGATCGCCATCGCGCTCGTCTTCCAGCCGCACTTCGTGCGCCTGACGCGTGCTGCCGTCATGAGCGAAAAGACCCGTGACTATGTCGTTGCCGCCAAGGTGGCCGGCGCCGGTCATGGCCGTCTGATGTTCAAGACGATCCTGCCGAACTGCATGGCGCCGCTGATCGTACAGGCGACACTCTCCTTCTCGAGCGCGATCCTTGACGCTGCGGCCCTCGGCTTCCTCGGCATGGGCGCACAGCCTCCGACACCGGAATGGGGCACGATGCTCGCCGAAGCCCGCGAGTTCATCAGCAGCCACTGGTGGGTGGTGACCCTTCCGGGTATCGCGATCCTGATCACGGTGCTGGCGATCAACCTTATGGGTGACGGCCTGCGCGATGCGCTCGATCCCAAGCTGAAGAGGTCCTGATCATGGCGCTTCTCGAAATCGAAAACCTGGTCGTCGAATTCCAGACGGCCTCCGGTCCCTTCCGCGCCGTCAACGGCGTGTCGATGAAGGTCCATGAAGGCGAAGTGCTTGCGATCGTTGGCGAGTCCGGCTCGGGCAAGTCCGTGTCGATGCTGGCCGCCATGGGGCTTCTGCGCTGGACGGCGAAAGTGACCGCCGACAAGCTCACTTTCAACGGCCGCGACCTGCTCGGCATGTCGGCAAACGAACGGCGCAAGATCGTCGGCAAGGATATTGCCATGATCTTCCAGGAGCCGATCGCCAGCCTCAACCCGTGCTTCACCGTCGGCTTCCAGATCGAGGAAGTGCTGCGCATCCACATGGGCCTCGACAAGGCCGGTCGCCGCAAGCGCGCAATCGAACTGTTCGAGGCGGTCGGCATTCCCGATCCGGCCGAGCGGCTCGGCCACTATCCGCACCAGATGTCGGGCGGCCAGTGCCAGCGCGTGATGATCGCGATCGCGATCGCCTGCAACCCGAAGCTCCTGATCGCCGACGAGCCGACCACCGCGCTCGACGTGACGATCCAGAAGCAGATCCTGGACCTCCTGATGAGGCTGCAGGCCGAGCACAAGATGGGCCTGATCATGATCACGCACAACATGGGCGTGGTCGCCGAGACTGCCGACCGGGTGGTCGTGCAGTACAAGGGCCGCAAGATGGAAGAGGCCGACGTGCTGACGCTCTTCGAAAACCCGAAGAGCAACTACACGCGCGCACTTCTGGCGGCGCTGCCTGACAACGCGACCGGCGATCGTCTGCCGACGATTTCCGAACTCTTCGTCGACGAAGGAGCGGCCCAATGAGCGTGATCCTCGAAGCGCGCAATCTGGTGCGCGACTACCATATCCCCGGCGGCCTCATCAAAAAGGCAAAGACGGTTCATGCGCTGAAAGGCGTGAGCTTTTCCGTCGAACAGGGCAAGACGCTGGCGATCGTTGGCGAAAGCGGTTGCGGCAAGTCCACGCTGGGCCGCATCCTCACCCTGATCGACCCGGCGACCTCCGGCGAACTGCTGATCGAGGGCAAGAAGATCGATATCTCCAAAGGCGACATGACGCCGGAGATGCGCCGCAAGGTGCAGATCGTCTTCCAGAACCCCTATGGCTCGCTCAACCCACGCCAGAAGATCGGCGACATCCTGATGGAACCGCTGGTCATCAACACCGACACGCCGGCCGACGAACGTCGCGACCGGGCGATGACGATGCTGAAGAAGGTCGGCCTCACCGAGCTGCACTTCAACCGCTATCCGCACATGTTTTCGGGCGGCCAGCGCCAGCGTATCGCCATTGCGCGCGCGTTGATGCTGAACCCGAAGCTGCTGGTGCTCGACGAGCCGGTGTCGGCGCTCGACCTGTCGGTCCAGGCACAGGTGCTGAACCTGCTCGCCGACCTTCAGGACGAACTGAAGCTCACCTACGTCTTCATCAGCCACGACCTCTCTGTCGTGCGCTATATCGCTGACGATGTCATGGTGATGTATTTCGGCGAAGCGGTCGAATACGGCAGCCGCGACGAGGTCTTTGCCGACCCGAAGCACAGCTACACCAAGACGCTGTTCGCAGCGACGCCGCGTGCGGATGTCGAGAGCATCAAGGCGCGCCTTGCCAAGAAGAAGCAGGCGGCCTGACCCGCCGCTGCTGATTTTTGCTGAAGAAACAAGAGAAGCCGGGCAGCCAATGCCCGGCTTCTTTGACTTGGGGGCTTGATGGTGTAGAGGTGTCGCGCCGCCTTCACTTCTCGCCTCTTGGCGGCGGGCAGCCGCTTTTTTGGCCGGACCGATCGTTCGGCCCAACCTCAGGAACACGTTCATGGAAATCAAGCGTTTCGAAACCGGCCCCCGTATGAGCCAGGCCGTGGTCTACAACAACACCGTCTACCTCGCCGGCCAGGTCGGCAACGCCGGTGACGATGTCGTGACGCAGACCAAGCAGGCGCTTGCCGAAGTCGACCGTCTTCTGGCGCTCGCCGGCACCGACAAGACCCGCATCCTCTCGGCCACCATCTGGCTCGCCGACATGGCAGACTTCCCGAAGATGAACTCGGTCTGGGACGCCTGGGCACCGCAGGGCCACACCCCGGCTCGCGCCACCGGCGAAGCCAAGCTCGCGACCCCGGACTACCTCGTCGAAGTCATCGTCGTCGCCGCTGCCGCCTAAGGCCTGCGCTACGGGATTTCTCGTCTTCTTATTCCTGCGCCGCCGGACTGCCGTCCGGCGGCGTTTTTCGTTCCCATTTCAGTTCCCTTGCGCGGAACCAAACGGCGCACCGGCACGTTAAGTGTCCAATCCGAAGAAGCAGGCCAAAACCGGCCGCCACGATTGGGAGGACTGTCTATGCTTTACTGGCTGCCCCGTGTCTGTGTCCTTCTCCTGGCGGGCGTCATGATCGGTTTCGGTCTTGTTCCCTACACCGCCGCAGGTGTCGCCCATACCTTGCTCGTCATCATTCTGGGGCTTGGCCTATTGTCGCTGACCCTGCATGTCTTCCCGCCGGAACACCATTGACCGTGCAAGATCATTCACGCGATGTGCCGCAAGCCGGGCCGGAGCAAAAGGCAGGGCGGCCTGATCTGTTGACCGGAAACGCGAACGAACCGCGCGCGGCCCTGGCTGAAGGACGGCGAGGCATGATCGCGAATACGCTGCGTCGGGCGGGTGCCGCCCAGCAGCGCAAGCGTGCGCGGTGGATCGTCGAGGAAGAGGCTGCTGTGGCGACGGCGGCGCCATCGACAGCCCCGCGGCGCGACGGCATCGATCTGATGGTCGCCTGGAGCATCATTGGCCTCTTCGCCATTGCCGCATGCGCGGGCATCTACGCCATGGAAACGATCCTCCTGCCGATCACGCTTGCGATCGTCGTCGGCGTCGTGCTCGGCCGGACGGCCGACGGACTGGCGCGTTATGGTCTGCCGCCGATTTTCGGAGGGCTACTGCTGGCGATCATTTTCGTCACCGGCCTCTCGTGGCTCGTCAACGCCCTCCTGGGTCCGTTGACGGCGCTCGCCTCGGAGGCGCCGAAGCTTGCCGAAAGCGTGGTGGCGCGGGTGATGCCGTTCATTGACCGGTTCGAGTGGCTGCGTCTGGCCGTCGCGCGCAGCGTCGGCAACGATGCGATTGCCGATACCGTCATGAAGAATGCCGGCCCGATGCTTGCCGCCACCGCCGCCGGGCTGACACCCGCTTTGGTGCAGACACTGATCTTCCTCGCAGCACTCGGCCTGTTTCTGCTCGGACGGTTGCAACTGCGCAAGGCGGTCATCCTTGCCTTTGCCAGCCGTGAGCGGCGGCTTAGCGCCATTCGCATCATGAACGGCATCGAGGATGCGTTGGCGCGATACTTCTCGATCGCCAGCGTCATCTATTTCTCGCTCGGCCTCGTGACGACGGTGATCGCTTTTGTCGGGGGTCTGGGCATGGCGCCGTTGTGGGGCCTGTTCGCTTTCGTCTCCAGCTTCATTCCCTATCTCGGCGTGACGGCGATGACGCTGAGCTTGCTGGTGGCGGGGCTGATGACGCACGAGGTGCTGTGGCTGGCATTGGCGCCGGCGGTGGCCTTCTTCGTCGTTCACCTTGCGATGGAAAACCTTGCCATTCCGGCCATCCTCGGCAACGAGCTCGAGGTGAACCCGTTCTTGATCTTCCTGGCGATCGTGTTCTGGACCTGGATGTGGGGGGCGGTCGGCGCCATGCTGGCGCTGCCGCTCTCTCTCATCGTCCTCGCCATCGTCGAGGAAATCAGCGACCAGCCGCCTGAACGTCAGCTGCCCGGATAAGGGGATGTGTTGCCCGGCCTAGCGCCGGGCAGAGCGTGCGTGCTCGTCGAAGAACAGCGCCTGGCTGATCAGTGCCTTCACCATGTCCGGATTGAACGGCTTGGTCACGAGAAAGGCTGGCTCCGGCCGCTTGCCGGTCAGCAGCCGCTCGGGGAATGCGGTGATGAAGATCACCGGCACAGCGGCCTGCGTGAGGATCTCGTTGACGGCGTCGATGCCCGAGCTGCCATCGGCAAGCTGGATGTCGGCCAGAACCATCTTCGGAGAGGTCTTGCGGTAGAGATCGAGCGCCTCGCCGTGGGTGCGGGCGATCCCGGTGACGCGGTGGCCGAGGCTGGTCACCATATCCTCGATATCAAGCGCGATCAGCGGCTCGTCCTCGATGATCAGGACGTCCGTTGCGACCTGGTGCGAAATGTCCTCCGAGGCGACTGTCAGGAGCTTCGAAAACTCGGCCTGGCTGAGGTTCATGACCTCGGCCGCATCGGCGATGGAGAAACCCTCGACCGATACGAGCAGAAACGCCTGGCGCGGCGCCGGCGCGATCAGCGAGAGATTGGCGGCCGCCTGTTTTTCCCATGCGAACGGTGAGGCATTTTCGCTGCGGTCGATCGAGATCTTTTCGAACTGCGAGCAGAACAGCTTGTAGAGGCTGATCCGGTCGTTCGAGGCTTCCGGAAAGAGGCTGATATCCTCGATCAGGGCTTCGAGAACGGCGGCCACATAGCCGTCGCCTGCGGCCTGCGAGCCTGTGACGGCCCGCGCGTAACGGCGCAGAAAGGGCAGGTGGGGCGCAATCCGGGTCGAAAGTGACATCAACGACTTCCTTACGTGCAATGCGATTCGTTTGATTTCTGAGGATAGGGGGTATGGGGCGGAATAGATGGATGTTTTGAACACGTTTTTCGGCTTAGAGCAAATGGGGGACGTGTTCGAAACGGTGTGCCGGCGATTTCGCAAGGGCAGCAAAAGCCGTGAAGGACTAAGCGGTGGTGGGACGCAGCATGGATGAAGAAACCGGAAAGCACGGCGGCGTAGGCCAACAGCGCGGAGGCACTGCCGAAACGCTCGACATCGGCGGCTCGATCGGCACCAGCTTGAGGGCGCTCTATCGGTCGCTGGAGCAGGAGCCCGTTCCGGAACTCTTTCTCAATCTTCTTGAAAAACTCGATGAAGCGGAGGCTGCGGCCAAAGTCCCGTCGAAGGGTGGGGTTCCGCTTTGAGGGGGGAAGAAACGGGCGGCTGCCCGTTTCTTCATGAGATGCGCCGATCAGCAGGCGGCTTCGTAGCGGCGGCCGTAGCGGTCGCGATAGATGCAGCGGCCCGGTTCGTTGGCGTTGCCGATGAGCGCACCGGCGACGCCGCCGATGGCCGCGCCCACGGCCGCACCCCTGACATTGCCCGTCGCCGCACCGCCGACGATGGCACCGCCGGTTGCGCCGATCGCCGCGCCCTTTTCTGTCTGCGTGCATGCCGCGAGGGGGAGGATCAGGCTTGCTACGATAAGTATCTTCTTCATGACGCGTTCCTATCCGAGGGTTGCTTTGTTGAACTGAGAATCAATTTTCGGTGAAATCGATTTGCCCGCGACTGGTGACGAACAGAATGACGACAATGAGGCATAGCCCGTACCCGATGCCGCGCCGTCCTGATCGACTTTTGATGTTACCTTTCGGCGCTCGCAATGAGCGAGCCGCTTGTGGTGTGTCCTTGCCTCGCCAGTATCTCCTCCGTCGCTCGGCCGCGGTCGCAGCGCTTGTTATCGTTGCGAAAACGAGACCGGGGCATTTTTGTTCCATTGTTGGGGTGGCCGACGGTCGATGGCCGTCCCGGTTGTGGGCCGTGGTCGCCCGCTGAACGCTGTGGGCGAATGACGCCTCCCGACCGTCTCTGGGCCGCTCAAACGCGCAGCTGACGCCAAGGTTCCAGGAAATATTTCGCGCCCATTCGCGGAACCGCAGATCGCACATTTCCGTTTGCTGTTGGAGTTTGACGCAAGGGAGCATGCGAATGGAACACATTGCCGCCATCATGGTCCTGGTCGGCTGCATGCAGACGACAGAGGCCTGCCGCGAAGTGCCGGCGCCCACCGTGGCTTTCGAGACCGTAGACGAATGCCGCGAACTGCTTTCGCCTGCGATCGAGGCGACATCGACGAGCTTCAAGCACGCTTATGGCGCCTGCGCGGAAGTCGATCCGGCGCTGTTCGTAGAAGACGCGACCATCGAGTGGCAGGTGAAGGCGCCTGGCCGTCTGCAGGTCGAGGTCAAGGTCGATGACGGCAGCTATGCCGTTGCCGCGCGAAGCGAAAGCGGCGCCAAGGCTCGTAACTGATTTCACCGGTAGCTCTTGGGCAATTGCGCTAGGGCGACTGCATCAACCGAAAGGATCGGAAATGAACTGGGACATTGTTGAAGGCAAATGGCACGAGTTGAAGGGTAAGGCTCAGTCGCAGTGGGGTAAGCTCACCAACGACGACCTCGATATCATCGATGGTCGCAGGGAAGAACTCGCCGGGCGGATCCAGGCGCGATACGGCGTTGCACGTGACGAGGCGGAGCGGCAGATCGACGAATGGATGTCGCGCCGCTAGGCGGTTCGCGGCAAGCAGTCAGTCTTGCTTCCCCGGAAGAACGACGCCAAGACAAAAGCCGCGCGACACCTGTCGCGCGGCTTTTTGTTTGTCATGCGCATCGCGCTTATTTCTTCTTTGCCTTGGCCTCTCGCCTGCGAAGTTCTTCAAGCAGAGACTGAAGCTTGGCGCTTTGTTTTTCGCCGTCCGTGTACAGGTCGCGCATCGTCTTTCCGATGTGAAGATTTCTATCGGAGAGATGCGTCCGCTCCCGTCCGGCTTCGGTCGCCGTTTTCCAGATATGTGCTGTCGGCATCTTCATTTCGACCCTGCGTTCCATGGATGAAGAACGTCAGAGTATTGCGAAGGTTCCGGGCATTTCCGGTGCAAACCGTGCCGATTTGGGACTCTTTCGTCTTTCATCGTAAACAGAATATTAATGTCGAGTGACGCCACGGAATTCCGCGCGCCGATTTTGATCGAGAACTGGAACAAATTGAAAGCTATCGCGTTTGCATTGCAGTGATTTAGGCAAGGAGAATTGCTATGTTATACTACGGGCTTGTCTTCCTCGTTGTGGCAATCATAGCGGGTGTACTTGGGTTTGGGGGTATTGCCGGCACGTCCGCGGGCATCGCGCAGATCCTCTTCTTCCTTTTCCTGGTCTTTCTGGTGATTTCGCTCGTTGCCGGCCTGGTGCGCCGCGGCTGAGCGGCCCTATTTGAGTTGTTAGGCATAAACAGGAAACGGGCGGCGTCACAGCCGCCCTCGATGTGTTTGGTGGCCGAATCGTCTTGCTTGCCCTTGCTGGTCCGCTTGGCTATTGATGCCCCAATTGTCGTTTTCGCCCCGGGGTATCGAACATCATGAAATCGCTGGAACTGCTCGTCGAGCGGATCATCCTGTCCAGCCGCTGGCTTCTCGTCATCTTCTACCTTGGCCTGGTCGCGGCACTTGCCCTCTACGGCATCTCGTTCGCCTTCAAGCTGCTGAAGATCGCCAGCATGGTCTTCGTCTATGACGATGCGCAGATGATTCTGGCGATGCTCGGCCTGATCGATGCAGCGCTCGTGGCCAGCCTGATCGTGATGGTGATGATTTCCGGTTACGAGAACTTCGTCAGCCGCTTCGACGAAGGCGATGCGGAGGTCTCCTTCCTCGGCAAGCTCGATTCCGGCAGCCTGAAGATCAAGGTTGCGTCGTCGATCGTGGCCATTTCCTCGATCCACCTGCTGCAGATCTTCTTAAACGCGCAGCAATATTCGAGCGAGCAGTTGATGTGGGCGACGATCATACATCTGGCCTTTGTCGTCTCGGCCGTACTGCTCGGCTATCTCGAGCAAATCATGAATGCGCTGAAGAAGAAGTGATATTGGTGCCGCGGCTTCAGCAAAGCCGCGGTTTGTCTTGATCGAGCAACGGGGCAGCCTGAGATGAAGACTGACGTAGTGGTTCTGGGCGCCGGCATCGTCGGCATTTCCACCGCCATCCATCTCGCCCGCCGCGGCAAGTCGGTGGTGCTGCTCGATCGTCGTGGCCCCGGCGAGGAAACCTCCTACGGCAACGCCGGCCTGATCCAGCGCGAAGGCGTCTTTCCATACGGCTTCCCGCATGATTTCGGCGCACTCTTCCGCTACGCGCTCAACAACACCATCGACGCCCATTACCATTTCCGCGCCCTTCCGGGCCTGGTGCCGTTCCTCGCCCGCTACTGGTGGCATTCCGGCTTTACCCAGCACCGGCGCATCGCCCAGCTCTATGCGCCGCTGATCGAGCATTCGATCACCGAACATCAGGATCTGATCGAGGCGTCCGGAGCCGGCGACCTCATCCGTAAGGACGGCTGGATGAAGGTGTTCCGCACCGAGAAGGAACGCGACGCCGCGTACAAGGAAGCGGAAAAGCTCTCGGCGGGCTTCGGCGTCAACCACCAGAAGCTTTCGACGAGCGAGCTGAAGACGCTGGAGCCGTCGATCAAGGCCGATCTCGTCGGCGGTCTGCGCTGGAGCGATCCCTGGTCGATCCGCGATCCGCACAGCCTCAACAAGGCCTATCTCGCCTACTTCCAGTCCCTGGGCGGACGGCTGATTTCCGGCGATGCGGCGACGACCGAACACGTACTCGAAGGTCCCGGTTGGCGCGTCGCCACCCCGGAAGGGCCGCTGGAAGCCCGCGAAGTCGTCGTGGCGCTCGGCCCCTGGGCCGATACGGTTACCCGCAAGCTCGGCTATCATTTCCCGCTGGCTGTGAAGCGTGGCTACCACATGCACTACGGCATGCAGGACGGCGCGCAGCTCAACAACTGGGTGCTCGATGCCGAAAAGGGCTACTTCCTGGCGCCGATGCTGCGCGGCATCCGTTTGACGACGGGTGCGGAATTTGCCTGGCGCGATGCGCCGAAGACGCCGGTGCAGCTGACGCGGGCCGAGCGGGTGGCGCGCGAATTCTTCCCGCTTGCCGAACGTCGCGACGAAGAACCCTGGATGGGCGCGCGTCCCTGCACGCCGGATATGATGCCGCTTATCGGCAAGGCGCCGCGCCACGAGGGCCTGTGGTTTGCCTTCGGCCATGCCCATCACGGCATGACGCTTGGGCCGGTCACCGGTCGGGCGCTGGCGGAAGCCATGACCGGCGAAAAGACGGTCATCGACATCGCGCCCTACCGGCCGGAGCGTTTCCTGGCCTGACACGGTCCGAAGCCATAGCATCACGAAGTAGGAAAAGGCCGGACGCTGCGTTTCCGGCCTTGTTCCTTGCCTGATCAGGCGTTGGTGCCGCCGTCGATGGTGAATTCGGCGCCCGTTACGCTGCGGCCGTCAGGCCCCGCCAGCCAGGCGACGACGCCTGCTACGTCGCTCGCCTCGTTGAAACGCGGGATCGCCATCAGTCCGCGCTGCGGGCCGGCATGTTCGCCGTTGGCCGGGTTCATGTCCGTGTCGGTCGAGCCAGGATGGACGATGTTGACGGTGATGCCCTTCGGCCCGAGATCGCGCGCCACCGCTTTGGTGAAGCCAATCAGCGCGCTCTTGCTCAGCACATAAAGGCTCATGCCCGGCCATGGGACGCGGGCGGCGAGGTTGCTGCCGATGTTGATGACGCGCCCGCCATCCGGCATGTGCGCCGAAGCGGCGCGCGTGGCGAGAAACACCGCCTTCACATTGACGTCGATCGTCCGGTCGAAATCCTCCTCAGTCACCTCGTCCACCGTTCCGGCGTCGAAGATGCCGGCATTGTTGACGAGGATATCGATGCGACCGTGTTTTTCCGCGACCGTCTTGACGGCGGCTTCAACCGCGCCCGGATCGCGGTTGTCCGCCTGGATCGCCAGTGCGCTGCCGCCATCCCCCGTGATCTCCGCCACGAGCGCCTCGGCCTTTTCTTTCGACTGGCTGTAGGTCACCGCCACGGTTGCGCCGTCGCTCGCCAGGCGCCTTGCGATCGCTGCACCGATGCCGCGGCTGCCGCCCGTCACCAGGGCCACCTTGTCTTTCAAACTCGTCACTGGTTTCTCCAAATCTGTAGTGATCGATACATATAAGGGGAAACGACTTGCCATCCGCTGTCAAGCGATTTATGTATTGATCGATACAAAAAAAGGATCAGCCGAGATGAGCCGCGGGCGGCCACGCAATTTTTCGAGAGACGAGGCGCTTGCAAGCGCCATGCAGCTCTTCTGGGACAAGGGCTATGACAATACCTCGCTGTCGGATCTGACTCGGGCCATGGGATTGAACCCGCCGAGCCTCTACGCTGCCTTCGGCAGCAAGGCGCAGCTCTTCATCGAGGCCGTGGACCTTTACGGCCGCACCGACGGTGCCGGCATCTGGGATGAACTGGAGACGGTTCCGACCGCAAAGGCGGCGGTGCACGACCTGTTGAGACGCACGGCCGAGAATTTTACACAGCGTGGCGAGCCGAGAGGCTGCATGGTGGTTCTGTCGGCACCGCAGATGGCGGGTGGTGATGCGGAGGTCTGTGACGCACTGAAGCTGCGTCGGCTGGAGAAGCAGATGGCTCTGGAGCAGCGTTTCGAGCGCGCAGTCGAGGAAGGCGAACTGCCTGTGGGTGTCGACTGCGCCGCGATTGCCGCCTACGTCGCCTCGCTGCAGCACGGCATGTCGATCCAGGCGCGCGACGGCGCCACGCGGGAAACCCTGGTCGCGATCGCCGACTGCGCCGCAGCCGGCTGGGACGCGATGATATCCGCAAACATCCGGCCGGACTGACGAACGACGTCTAACGGACACAGCCGATCCGTCATTCGGCCTCATGATTTTTGTTCAGGTGAACGACGACGCGAGGGCCGGAGATCAAAAGCCTCCGGCCCACCGGTTTGCGCGTGCTCCGTCCTGCTTACGGCGCCGGCTGCGTCATTTCGGGTGTCGTGCCAGGGGTCGAGTTCGGGCTAGCGCCCTGTGTTCCCTGCTGCGGCGTTGCTTCCGGGGCCGGCTGGGTCGTCGTTCCACCGGCGGGAGCCGTGCCCGTATCGGCCGGCGGTGTGGCCTGGCCCGTCGTTCCGGTTGCCGGCTGGTCGGTGGTCGACGGCGGCGCTACCGTGTTGGCGGTGTCGCGGCTCAGTTCGGCCGGCAGCCAGGCGATCAACGCCAGCACCAAGCCGGCGAGCAGGATGATGATGATTGGCCAGCTGCTGCGTCTGGGGGGCTCGACAGGTACGTCGCTGAGGTGCGTTTGCGCAGTGGGTTGGGGCAGCGGCTGCCCAGTCACGGGGTCGATGACCGGCTTTTCCTTGAACTCTTCGTGCTGGTTCATTGCGTTGATCCTTTCTTGATCTCCTCGTGGCCTCGGCCGGCTGCTCCTGAACCTTCCCGGGGCAGCGGTGGGCGCCGGATTTCGTGCGCTCGCGAGACAGAGCGGCGGGGCGCGCTCGGATCGGCGCGCCGTAACCGTAAACGCGTGAAAATTTGCAATGTTCCGACCGCTACAACCCAAGGGACGTTCGATCGTCGTCGCCCGCTTTACAGCGGAGGTTTCCGCTGCATGATGGTAGCGCTCACGGGAGGGTAGAACGGCATGGCGGATCCGGTATTTCAAAATGGCACCTTTGTCGGTCGCGCCTGGCGAGCCGATGTCGGCGGCCCGTCGGTAGTTGTGATCCGTGACGGCGCGCTCTTCGACATCACCTCGAAGGCAGCGCCCACCATGCGCGACCTCCTCGAACACCCGGATCCCGTTGCGCACGTCCGCTCCACCCAGGGCGAGCGGCTTGTCGCGCTCGAGGATTGCCTCGGACAGAAGGCGGATCCGTCCGCCCTGCATCTCCTTGCGCCCTGCGATCTGCAGGCGGTGAAGGCCTGTGGTGTCACCTTCGCGCGCTCGATGATCGAGCGCGTCATCGAGGAGCGGGCGGCGGGCGATGCGTCGCGCGCCGAAACGATCCGCGCCCGCGTCACAGCCGTCATCGGCGACAGTCTGCGAAACCTGAAGCCCGGTTCGCCGGAGGCGGCCCGCGTCAAGGCAGCCCTCATCGAAGAGGGCGTCTGGTCGCAGTATCTGGAGGTCGGCATCGGCCCGGACGCGGAGGTCTTCACCAAGGCGCAGGTTCTCTCGGCGGTCGGCCCGGGCGCCGATGTCGGCCTGCACCCGGCCTCACGCTGGAACAATCCGGAGCCGGAGATCGTGCTTGCGGTTTCCTCGAGCGGCCAGGTGAGGGGTGCCACCCTCGGCAACGACGTCAACCTGCGCGACATCGAGGGGCGCTCGGCGCTGCTTCTCGGCAAGGCCAAGGACAACAACGCCTCATGCGCCGTCGGTCCCTTTATCCGCCTCTTCGATGAAACCTACGGGATCGACGATGTCCGCAAGGCCGAACTGACGCTCCTGGTCGAAGGCGAGGACGGCTACCGCCTGACCGGCCGCAGTTCGATGGCCGAAATCAGCCGCGACCCGCTCGACCTCGTCGCTCAGACGATTGGCCCGCACCACCAGTATCCTGATGGCCTGATGCTGTTCATGGGCACCCTCTTTGCGCCCGTCGAAGACCGCGACGAGCCCGGCCAGGGCTTCACCCACAAGCTCGGCGACGTGGTGACGATCGCCAGTGCCGAACTCGGGTCGCTGACCAACACGGTCAGGCTTTCGACCGAATGTGCGCCCTGGAGCTTTGGCGCAGCGGCGCTGATGCGCAATCTGGCAGGACGGCGGCTGCTGTAAGGAGCAAGCTCACGGCCGAACGCGTCTGCACGGTCACTATGTCATGTCCCGCATAACCCAGAGCGACCGACCCGCATGCGCAATGTCAGGCACGGCCCGTAGGCGCGCATCATCCCGGAGCCGTATGGCCTCCACCGTATCCATGGAAAAAACCCGCCCATCCGTCTCGTTGGCGTTTGGGGTAATCCACCAGCGCCGACCCTCCTGGCAAAGTCCGGCTTCCGGATGTTCCTGGATGTACTCGATCGCATAGGCTGCATCCGCTTTTCTATCGGTATCGAGCATGAGTCTTCCTCCGCCTGATCGTTTCGGGAGAGGTGTGATCATGCGCTTGTTTGGCCGAGGCCGCCAATGTCGACCTTAGCCACCTGATGAATAGCGTGCTGCTTTCGACCGAGTGCGTACCGACACCTACTTGGGGAAAGTGATTCCCTTACTTAGGTCCTCCAGATCGTACCTGTCGTCATGCGGCGTTCCGTTGATGTCCCCAGTGATCCTCACGTCTGCGATGCCGTTGTTTGTATCAGCCGAGAATTTGAGGCTTGTGTCCTTTTTGACGCTGCGCCCGACGATAGGTTCCAACTTGTCGTCCACGCAGTAGCTGCCGGGCAATTCGTCTATCATCGTTAAATTGTTGCAGTCCTGCTTAAATTTCACGGTTGAGGTGATCGACATGACATTCTCCGTTAGAGAGTCCGGCTAGTCGCGGTTTAGTCGGCGGTCGCGATGCGCCATCGATTGGGTGATCGCATATGAGGTCGGCGACCGCTTTCCGGGCAGGTTCGCGTCTAGAATGAGCGTCTGCGCATCGCCAAAGCTAGTCGCGATTTCAATCAACTCTGTCGATGCCCGAATGCGCCACATTTGATAGGATGCACCTGCGATCGAATCGAAGCCGCAACCGACCGCTGCTTCGGCCTTCGGGCCTGTCACGATGAAGATTCGATGGGAATCCAGCCTGTAGCAATGCCCGTCGAATGCGTAGCCGTAGGCCAAGACGATAGAGTAGTCGCCCGCCTTGAGGCCGCCACCGTCCTTAAACAGTTGGACCCGAAGCTCGGTACTATGGCCTTCACCGATATCGAACCTGCCATAGTCATCGTTTGCGTTGAGCTTGACGCCGTAGAGAACAAGCTCGTCCGCTTTGTATCTGCCAGTTGCCGGTGCCGGTACATGTTCGTAGTCCATCTCGTTCTCCCTCTGTTTCACCAAAGAATTTCGCGCCATCGCATGCAATCTTCAAACTGTTCGACATAGGCTCGACCACGTCCCCGATCGGCGGCCGTCAAAAAGGCTTCCGCTGCCGCTTCGAAGGTGACGTCGTCGGGTTCCAGAAACCGCCAGGAGCGAACGACGCTCTCGCCGACGATGTCTCGCGCCTCTTCTAGGGCAGCCTTGCTGGCAAAGTGCTTCAGCTCGTAGTCCGCTCTTGATGGGCGCAACGTCGCTTCGATGAGCTCTGGCGCCAGTTGCTGGCGCAGGTTGCCGAACTGGCGAGGATCGAGGTCGGACAGTCCTCGCTCGAAGAGCAGTGTCTGATAGACCTCGACCAAGCAGTCGAAGAGCCCTCCGGCAAATGGCTTGGAATGATCGTGCACTTCATGGCTGACGTCGCCCGCGCGCAGCGAATTGTTGAAGGTGCGGATCTGCCTTTCGTCGCTGAGCTCGGCGAAGCGATCGAGTTCGTTGTTGATCAAAAGGTTGCCGCCGGTGCGGCGCAGGATGCGATCCGCGGCTGTATCGAAATGCAGCAAGCCGAGCAGCGATGCGAAGTCGGCGACCGCTTCGTGATAGGCAAAAAACTCGCTGCCGGCGCCGTCGCCCTCAAGCAGGCCCAGTTCGCTGAGAAGGATCAGGTGGCCCATCTCATGGGCGACGGAATCGAAATTGAGCGCGAATCGCGACGTCACTCTCGCAGGTTCGCTTTCCCCGAATTCCACAAAGCCGAAGCCCGATTGTGCGTTGTCCCAGTCGGCAATGTGCGGAATGATCTCCAGCCGGCTCAGGGTCGGTTCGAAGAACCATCTGATTTCGCGCCCGACATAGCCCTCGAAGATATCCAGCACGCGCCGTGCGCAGGCAAAGCTGTGTGTCGCCAGAAAGGCAGGCGAGTCCGGCGTGATGTAATCGAAATGTCCGTCAGCGTCCGGTTCCACCGGCGGGCAGAGTGCGCCGGCATAGGGCGGCAGGATAGGGTAGGCATAGGGCCTCTTGGTTTCGAGCGGATCGGCGACATACATGCGCCGGTCGGACGGGCCGGCCGTAATCCCGCCTGCCGAAGGGGCGAGCCAGACCACCTCGGGTTTCTCGTAACCTGGAATGTATGGGGGTTGCGGAAAGACAAGAAAGCGCGTTCCGAGACGCGGTGAAGCGGCTCTGCCCGGGTCGGCGTCGGACGTGTGAGCGGCGGCATCCATGTTGGCCTCTCTCGCGGTTTCAATATCACCTGTGATTGTAAAATTCGATTAACTTGTTCGTACTAATCCGCTCGGAATATTTCATCGAGCAGCTCAGCGTATTGAAGATCGTATGCAAAAGCCTCGGTCATCTCGAACGCGTTGCTCTTGTCCGGGCCTTTGCGCCGAAGTTTAAAGGTGGAGATCGCCTTTAGTAGTTCGATTGCGTCAAGTTTCTTCTGTCTCGGTAATCCGATTGCGAGATGACGTCTTAATCGCTCAATATCAGGGTCGTTGTTATTATTCCTGACACTGTCGAGGATGGTGCTGTAGCTGCGCTCGGAATAATGAAGCGATCGTGCCGCCTGTTCGAGTGCAACGCGCAGTTCGTGTGTGATGATGCCCCTTCGTTCAGACTGTTTCAGTGTCAGTCTGATGTCAATGAGGGCTTCGGTGAGAGCTCTTGAACCCAGTTCGGGCGGCGCCATCGCCACAGCGACGTCGGCGTCGTCGGCAAGCCTCGTGCGCCGATACCAACGGTAGACGAAGCCATAGCCGATCATTCCTTCGTCGCTGAGTTCCGCCGCGCGGACGGCGCCCATGCTGGATGCGCCGCAGACATACACGCCCTTTGCCAAGGCCCAGAGGATCTCCTTATGCCGAACCGCCGGCCGCTGCGCAAACTCGCCATCGATGATCGCGATCACCGCTGGACGATGTTTCAGCACGGCGCGCACGACGTCCCCTTGCCCGGCTGGCGGAAGATAGGTCGCATCGAGCTGTGCTCGCGCCTCGGCGGCACTCAGCGTTGGTCCGAGGAAGACGATCGTTTCACTCCTCAATGCTCACCTCCAGGGGCGGGGCAACCACTCTGACCACATGCAGAGGGAGCGCTTCGTCCGAGAACAGGACCACGACGACGACCGCTTTGACACCAGCGGCGACCATCGCCTCGAGAATGGCCGGTAACGGGTTTTCGCCCCCGTGCGCAGGCTCATTTTCGGGAAAGGGCAGACCGCCGCGCGACAGGGTTTCGAACCAGGCGATCAGTTCGCTTCGTTCCGGTGGGGCGTAGAAGCGGCCAATCACGTCTTCCCGGGTCGCGGCGATGGCGCCGAGGCGCGACTGGCACGCCTCGATAAGAGCCTTGGCAAGGGCGCGGTCATGATCGATGTCGCAGCCGAAGCCAGACGCCGGCAAGGGGGCCAGCGGAACCCGCGCCGGGTCTTCCATGACATGACACCAATAGGCGGGCAGGCCACTCGGGCTTGGTAACGCCCATACGCCCGCAGCCAGCCCCGCCTGGCGCAGCCGGCCAAGGATTTCGCCGGATTTGCCTCCGCCAATGGTGTCGACACCGATCTGGTAGCGGTCGAAGAAGTGCGGCCGCCGGGTGGCCAGATGATGCGCGTGGCGTTCGAGGATCTCAAGGCAGCCGTGAATCAGTGCCTGCTGCAGGCTCGTGCCTGCGGCAAGCCCGGTGGTGTTGCGTTGAAGCCAGTGCGGATGCGGAGAGGGGATGACGTAATTTGTGTCGACCGCCGCCAGCGGCACGGGCCGGAAAGAGCCGGAGATCAGATCCCAGCCTGAAATCCAGGCGAGATCGTTGCTGTCGGCCGGCGGCGTTGCAGCCGGATGGAGATGCGACCACATCCCGTCGGCATTCATGTCCGCAAGGCTGGCCCGCCACACGCGCTCCGCCGGTATGCGCTCCGATGCCCATCCTTCAAGCGATTCCATCAGGCCGGAGATGGCGGCTTGGGCATAGCTGAGGCCCTTGCCCTGATTGACCGAAACCGAGCGCGAGGCCGGGCGGACCACCTGCACGACCGGTATGCCGATCCGATCGAGCCCGGTTACCGATCCGAGGCGGGTGATCCCGAAATCCCGTCGGAGGGCGAGAATTTTCTCCACGGTTTGCCAGGTGTCGGGAGGGGCTGGGGAGGGGGCGTTCAGCACGCCCTCGAGCGATCGGTCCTGGAACGAAACGCTCGCCATCGCCGACTAGCCGAAGTGATGTCGCAAATCGTGCCCGGCGCGCTTGGCCAGCCATTCGGCGCCCTGCGTCTCGGCCGATTGCAAGGCATATCGCAGGTCGCGCCGTGCCCGC
The DNA here is from genome assembly GCF_001427045.1 of Ensifer sp. Root558. Classification (NCBI taxonomy): domain Bacteria; kingdom Pseudomonadati; phylum Pseudomonadota; class Alphaproteobacteria; order Hyphomicrobiales; family Rhizobiaceae; genus Ensifer; species Ensifer sp. Root558. The sequence goes on from NZ_LMGC01000012.1 coordinate 708,761, forward strand.
GCAGGAGCGTCGCCGAGCGCCAGCCGCAGATGCGCCCTTCGCCGGTAGAGCTCCGCAAGCCAGAACCATTGGCCGCTCTTGCGGCCAAGCGCGATGGCGTTCTCGATCGGGACGACCGCCGCTCCGGGATCTCCCATGCGTTCCAGGATCTCGGAGTGCATGTCGCTGTGGATCGACAGATTGTCGTCGGTCCCCGTGAGCTTTTGGAGGCGCAGCCCTTCCTCGAAGCGCGCAGCGCCCCGCTCCGGTGACGAGGCCATGGCTTCCGCCCAGCCGCAGTACATATTGGCGCGCGCCTGGCTCGCCACCAGGCCATTTTCGTCGGCGAGCGCCAGCATGCGTTCGCCGAGGCTGTGCACGTCTTCATATCGCTGCTGGCAGCGACGCAACACGATTCCGTAGTAGAGCGCATGCACCATGCTGCCGACATGCTCCGTCCTGTCGGCCCACTCCAGGCATTGCCGGATGGCCGCCTCGCTCGGTTCGTGTGCGTCCGTCAGAAGGTAGGACAAGGCGCTTTCGCCAAGGCCGCAGACCTTGGCGTCGTGGCCGCCGTAGAAGGCGCGATTGCGAAGCGCCCGTTCCGCGTCATATAGGGCGATGCCCTTGCCGACGCAGTCCAGGCAGTAGTCGTGATGGCCTGCATGGAAGCTCGTCGCCCAGCCGCAATGATAAGCTTGAAGCCGCGTTTCGGGATCCCGGGCGCCCTCCATGTCGCTCACCAGCACGCGCGCCCGCGATTGTTGCAGAGAAATGTTCGGAGCGGTGAACCACCAGCCCCAATAAAGCGGCAGGCGCTCTTCGCGGTTGGCGGAGCCGTCGCGCTTGAGCAGTGAAATGGCGCGCGCGTAGGTCCGGCGGGCCAGTTGCGACCCTTCGCCCTCGAGCGCCGTCGCCACGACGCCCTGAAGCTGCAGCAGGTCCAGCAGGAACGGACGGCGATCCACGTGCCGCCGCATCGCCGCAATCTCGCGGGCGCAAAGATCGAGCGACTGGCGGGCCTCGCGCATCGCCGATCGCAGGACGCACGCCTCCGCCGCCTTCATTGCAAATTGCGCCGCCTGGAGATGGAGGCCAGCTTCGGCGCATTGCCAGGCGGCCACGGCTGGCGGCACGCTCGGCACGTCCTCCTCGCTTAGCAATTGGGCGATGCGTTTGTGGAACCTGCGCCGGTCGGTGCGAAGCAGGCTGCCATAGGTCGCCTCGTGCTGCAGCACGTGGCGGAACTGGAAGGCGTCGTTGGAGGTGGCGCCTTGTTCGATCACGCCATGCGCGACGAGTGCGGCAAGGTCCGCTTCGAGCGAGGCTGCCGCTGCGCCATCGAGCAGCCGATTGAGCAGGCTGACGCTGAACTCCCTGCCGATGACGCTTGCCAGTTGGGCAACGCGGCGCGCGCTTCCAACCTTCGCGAGCTTGACGGCTAGGAGATCGTTCAGCGACGAAACGCCTTCTTCGACGAGCAGCTTCGTCCAGCTGGCGGCGGCGGGCGCTACGGAATGCCGGCTGCGAAGCAGAAGCGCGAGTTCCTTGGCATAAAGCGGCAGTCCGTCGCATTGCTGCAGAATGAAGGACACCAGGCCTGCCGGTGGCGCGCCGCCCCATACGGAGGCGACCAGGCTCTTCATCGCCGCGGTTCCGAGGCCTTGGAGGGGCAGGCTTTCGGCGGCTGCAACCGCCGTCGGTCCACGCGAGGTCTGGACCACGAGAACCGGACGATGGCGAGCGTGGCTCACCAGGTGCTCGAGCATCGTCAGGGTCATGCTGTCGGCCCAGTGCACGTCCTCGATCACGATGAGCTTGGCCGCCTCGCCGGCGCACAGGATCTGCACGGCCGCCCGGATGACATCCTTTCGGAACGCCTCGCCGGAGAGATCGGCAACCTGGATATTGCCGGCCTTGCGTCGCGAATCGCCGCCGGTAAACGTGGCGATCGCGCGCGCCGCGCGCTCGTCGACGGGAAGCCCGATGCCGTGCAGGGCCTCCCGCAGCTGCGGTGCGTTGCCGCGCTGCAGGACATCCTTTCCCACGCTTGCTTCCAGAAAGCCGATCAGCGGCTGCATGGGCTCGCCGGTCATCCGTGCATCGCATTGCAGAAGAATATCGGCATCGTTTTCGCGCCCGAGCGAGCGGCGCAGTTCGGCGACGAGCCGGGACTTGCCGATACCGGCTTCACCGGTCACGGCGACCGATCTGCCAGTGCCGCTGCATGCGGCGTTCCACTCGATCGTGAGCCGCGCCAGCTCTTTCTCGCGCCCGCCCATCGGCGCGCCGCGCGCCGGGTTCGACCGGTCGCGGAGAGATCCAGGGCTTCTGGCAAGAGGCTGCCACAACGCCGACGGTTCAGAGAAGCCCTTGAGAGCGGCGTCGCGCAAGAAAGTATAGTCGAACCTGTTTCGGGTGAGCTGGTAGGTTGCCTCGGCAACAAGGACCGTATCAGGCTGCGCTTCCGCCTGAAGCCGCGCCGCCAGTATCGGTGCGGTGCCGACAATATCCTTGCCGTCGGAGGAGAGGACGACGACGCTGGTTGCGACGCCGACGCGCAACTTGAAGGGTACCGTGCGCGGGCGGTGGCTTTGCCGGGTCGCCATCTCAATGAGCTCCAGAGCCGCCTGGACGGCCATTTCGGCTGCGTCCTCGACCTGCGCCGGATAGCCGAAGTAGCCGCATCCGCCGTCGCCAAGCCGCCGGCTAAGATTGCCCCCATGGCGACGAATGATGTCTTCCGAACTGTTGTGGAGACTGGCGATGGAGCGGAGGTATTTCTCCGGGTCGTTGCTGAGCAACAGCTCGGTCGAACCGACGATATCGTAGAAAACCGCCGTCACCTGGCGCCTTTCGCCGCCGAGCTGAATTCGCGAATCGGACCCCTTCATTCTCGCCATCGCCCAACGTCAGCCGAGTTGACCACATCCCACTCCATTTGCCACGCATAGGCAAGCGACCATGGGGCAGAATATCCTAATATTCCTACCTCAGAGGTGACGGAGCTTACGGTGGGCAGGGATTTCGGCGCCGTATCGGGCCGCCAATGGCGTCAAAGCGACATCCAGCGCGATCTGAAAATCAAGGATTTAAAGAGAGAAGATTGGCTGGGGAACCTGGAACATAATCCAACTTTTCCTAGTGCCTTGTTCCTGCTCAACATATTGCATTAACTAACATTTCCCGTCTAGAGGTGTTCCGGTAACGTGTTCCGGTTCCCTGTTCCGAGAGCTTCTCAATGGCCCGACGCTCCAATCTCATCCGTCGCGAAGGCGGCACCTACTATGCGCGCATCTATTTCCCTGTCGACCTGAAGGACCACTTCCCTGGCGAGGACAAAAAAGTGTCGCTGCGAACCAAAGATGAGGCTGTCGCCAAGCAGCGGCTCTATCCGGAACTGCAGAAGTGGGAGGCGCTCTTCGAGGAACTCCGAGCGCGGCGGAATGTCACCGACGAGGACAAGGCCGTTGCCGTCTGGGAGCACTACGAGACCAAGCTTCTTGAGGATGCGGAGAAACGCCGTGCCATGCCGACCGCCTCCGCGATGGAAGAGGAGGTTGCCCGAATCTGGCGACGCATCGACCTCGGTGAGATTCACTCTGGCGACATGGTCGGCATGATCAATGGATATGCCGATCTCGAGCTAATGAAGCGAGCGCGTGAGGACGATGCGAACCTGAGGAGGCGCCGTCTTGCGGCCCTTAAGCGCGACCTGGGCAGTGGCGACGATAAACTGATCGAGGGTGCGACTCGTGAATTCATCGAGCGACATCGCCTGCTGATTGATGATGGCTCCGGGGAATTCCGAGAGCTCGCGTCTCTAATGATTCGAGCCGAAATCCAGGCACTTGAACGCACGTTGGAGCGAGATGGCGGCGACTATTCCGGTGTGCCTACAGATTCGATCGTCAAGCCGGTGATCGCGAAACGGCGGGAACTTGCAGCACCTGGCGAAAGCATCATGGAGCTCTTCGAGATCTACGCCCGCGAAAATCCGAAGAGCATCACCGCGGACACCATTGCCCAGGCGCGACGCGACATTGGCACCTTTGTCCAGCATGTCGGCGTTACCTTTCCGGTATCACGGGTCGATAAAAAGGCAGTGCGGGAATGGAAAGCCTTACTGATGCTCTATCCCGTCAAAGCTACAGAGACCAAGGCTTTTGAGGGTATGAAAATCGATCAGATCGTCGAGCATAACAAGACGGTGGGGAAGCCGGTGCTGAGCCCGCGCACGGTGAACCGATATCTGTCCAGCCTCGCGGCTTTCTGCAATTGGCTCGCAGCCCACGGTTACATTGAGAGCAATCCGACCGAAGGGATGTTCCTCGCAAAGGATAAGCGAAAGAAGGTGTTTCCGTTCACGACGGATCAGATGAATATTCTCTTTCGATCCCCGCTCTTCACCGGATGCGAGAGCGACGAAACTCCCCGTTTCTGGAATAAGCCAGGGACGGCTCTAATCAGAGATCATCGTTTCTGGGTTCCGCTGATCATGCTCTATTCCGGTGCTCGGCCGGCGGAGATCGCACAACTGCTCCTCACAGATGTTCGCCAGGAGGGCGACACCTGGATATTTGATATCACCGAAACAAGCGACGATAGCGATGAGGACATCAAGAGCGTCAAGACCGACGGATCGCGTCGTGTGGTCCCGGTTCACAATGAGCTCGTCAGACTCGGGTTCCTGGATTATCTCACGGACATCCGGAAAGCCGGGCATTCGCGCGTTTTCCCATTCGCCACTCGCAACTCACGCGGTCAGATGATTTCCGATTTCAGTCGCGATTTTGGACGATACCTGGAGAAGATTGGCCTGAAGAAGGGCAGGGGGCTTTCCCTCTACTCCTTCCGACATGGGGCCTTTGATGCGCTGAGGCGTGCCGGATACCTCGATGAGCAGTTCAATTTCATCTTCGGCCATGTCAGCGGCAATCGCGTGACCCGAGGATATGGCGTCTTGACGCAAGGCATGCTGGACCAGCGATCTGAGCTCGTGAATGCAATTGCCTATCCTGGACTTGTTTTGAAACACCTCTTTCCTGTGTGAAATGGCACTCAGCAGCCATGGGTTCTTACGTAGTTCAGTATGAAGGAGTTCTGGTGGAGGCCGGATCAATCGATCTTCTTGCAAGAGTTTGTGAACCCCGACTGAGGGTCGCTTTATTTCGGTCATTTCTAATAAATCATGAGTCGCGGCATAGTAACTGCCGTTCACACTAAACAAAATTATTGGTTCTGCACCATCGAACCGCCCTTCTTGGCGCTCCGGATAGCGCGTGTGATCCAGGACATGACGGAGTCCTTCTGTCCCGAACCATCACCGAGATGCTCCCGTTCTGTAATACCTTCGGATGATCTTGCAAATACGGCCTCAACCTCCTTGCCAAGGTCTTCCACGGACATGAAAGTCAGATCTATGATCTGATTGCGCAACCGCAGAAGTTTTGTGGCGCGCCGCATGACATCCTCCATCTGCGCTCGACCGATACGGTCGGCAGTGTCGAGCCAGCCGATCGCGATAGCCTTCGAGAGCTGCACATCCGACGCAATGGAGGCGCGCTCGAAGATCTGAACCATCGCATCCTCGCTGAGGCCCTCAAGCAGATGCCAGCGTTTCTTGCCGGCAGTTTCGCCCAGATCGAGGGTGCGCCCCCGGATCCAGAGTCTCTGAAACGTGTTGCGGACACCTCCGGCGAAGCGGGCACTCTGTCTCGCCGAATAGCGCCATACGACGAGTTCTTGCAGCAAGATGCAGGACAGGAACGCCCAGGTGTCATCGCGCAACAGGTCCGGAGAGGACAGTCGCGGATGCCCGGCGAGCCATTTCGCCGCGTCGACATCGAAACCGTTCTTCTGCTTGTCTGATGCCCGACCTGGATAGCCGTGCTGCTGAGCGATCGCCGTCATCTGAGCTAGAATATCTTCGACCAGTTCGGGCGAAACCGAGCCGCCGCTCGGCGCATACCAGATCCATGCCTCATACTCGCTCCGGCGTCTGTCGACGTCCATGAGCTCCGAATTTTCGAGCGTAAGACGCTCGAGATCTTCCATGAACCGCATCACGCCGACGTCGTTCAACCGGGGGAGAAGCCTGACATTGCTCATTCAAAATCTCTCAGCTCGGCGGCGGCATGAATGCTGGCGTGGAATTGGCCGGGAAGACTACGTCGGATGCTCCGGACCTCGGCCAGCTCGCGCGACGGGAAGGCTAGATTCAGCCAGCCCGCGATCTGGGCGCCGACCGAACCCTCTTCAGATCCATCTAGCTGTTCGCCAAGATCCTCCATGTCGAGGGTGGACCCGACCATCTGAACCATCACATCACCGAGGATAGCTTGGAGAGTGGGCACGTCGCCATTCACGACCCGCTCCGCCAGTCCCTGATGATCGGAGTTGACATAGAGGCGGATCGAGCCACCGAAATCCGCGGAGAGCCCGCCCGGTCGCCATGACAGGTACCAGGGCGCCGAGACATGACGGTGGTTGGCGAAGGTCTCTGCAAAGGAGACGACCTCGATCGGAAAACGATTGTCTCCACCATCCTCGAGCTCGACAGAGCCTTCGTGCGACCAGAGGCGAGACCCGACGCGGCTCGGAGAAAGCACCGAGCCGTTTGCGGCAGGAGTCGCCAGCACCACGTCGATCCGAGCATGCAGGCGCCCAGACAGGGTGTTTCCTGGAATGACTGCATGCAACTCTGTCGGTTGATCGGTTGCAGCATCGACAAGCTGAGAACTCACGCGCGTCACGATTCTGGGAAAGCGCCCACGTCCCGTGCCGATCTTGAAATTGACCGCGAGCTTGAGCTCGTCCTCGGGGATCGCGAGCATCTTCGCGGCGGCCCGCACGTCAACCGAAATGGAGCCACGGAGCTCGATGTCGGCTGCATAGTCCCATTCGTCGAGCATGAGCTTCATCGGGAAAAGCAAGGCTCCGGGCTGGCCGATCATCCAGCGTCCGAGCGTCACTGCTTCGTCCGGCAGGCAGAGAAAGGGAAGGGCAAAAGTTGCGGTCATACAGAATCTTCCTCTTCGAAACTGAAGCGAATTCCCACGGCTGCATCGTCCGGCATGGTGACCCGACACGAGACCATGCCTTGGGTGTTCCCGATTCTGATCCCGTTCGATCCGGCTATTTTGTCGTTGAGGAAGAGGTCCACGAGGTTGATCCTGATGTCACCGGGCAGATCGTCGACCGAGGTGAAGGAGCCGTCCAGCACCAGCTGCGGGCTGGCATGTAGAACGAGATCGGGTTGGCTACCATCATTTATCAGTTCCGCCTCGAACTTGGCGACACGCTGGCCTTCGCGATATTCCAAGCCCGCAAAGCGGGGGGCGGAAATCGTGATCTTCTTCTTGCTCGCGACACCGCCCGGGGAAGTCGGCCGCCCTGGTCCCCTTCCGGAGCTCCTGGACAGAAGTCTTCCCAGCTTGGCGGCAGTCCTGGCGATGGATGGTCCACGATCCTCGTTTGTACCAAATGCGGCCTTCGGCTGGACGTAGGTTGCCGCCGTCAGCTTTAGTTCCCTGAGCGCCACGTTGACGTAGGTCTTGGCTCGCCCCTTCGGAAGCATGTCCGGAATCCAGTCGTCGTGGGCCGGTGGCTCGGTCACGGCAAAAGCCTTTTCTATCTCGTCTTCCTCCGAACAAATGAAGACACCTGCCCATTCGAAGTGCGGGTCGACGAAGGCCTCGCCAGGTAGATATCGAACAACCAGCTCGACGGGACGCATAAGTGCAATGGAATGCGCCTGTTCGCGCATGGGGCTTCCATCGCGCAATGCCATAAGGTTGCGAGATGCACGCAGACCTCGGACAATCGAGAGGAGGCCGAGATCGGCGATCGGTCTGCCGCCGCGGATTGTCGTGACTTCCCCTTTTCCTTGACCGCGCACGTTCCGCAGTGCTGCGGCGTAAAGGTCTAGCGGCGGATAGTCCTCAGGCGCAGGGATTTCGACCTGTTCGCCTTCAAATACGAGCCGCACGTTGATCTTCCGTTCCGCAGGCGTGAACCCGCACATCCTTGGCCAGAAATTCCAGAGAACGGACTCCATCAGTTCGGCGCGCAGATCCTCCCCCCGATCGACATGCGGAGCCACGATCGCTATCGTTGTGCCGGTTCGGCTCTCGTCACGCGGCGGAAGCCCCAGCGTTTCGGAAAGTGCGACTGCTTCTGCGCCCTCAAGCGGCTCGACCCCACCTTCGGCATCGTGGCGGCCCCACCAGTGACGCCCGGTGAAACGGCCACGCTCTCCGTCGGTGTCGGCTTCGAATGCATCGCCGAGATGGCACCCCATGACCCGACGAACGGGAATCCCGTCGCAGGTGGTCTGAGTGTCGGTGATGATGGTGGAGGCGCGGCTCAGCGCATAGAGCGAGGTCTTGCCATATCCGTAGGTTCCGCCTCCGTGATGAGTGTCGCGTGCGGCACCGATATTGCGCAGGAAATTGACGAAATCCAGCCTCTGATCGCCAGCTGCGACATCTGCACGGGTCGGCCCGGCAAGCCCCAATGTGTTGAAATCGGCAATCTCGAGGAGGGAAACCTGGTCCTCTTGAAGGATGTCGCGCAAGTTCGCGCTCTGTTCGTCCCCGTTTGCTGCATCGGCTTCTTTCGGCGGCAGTGCCTGGAAAAACAGATCGCGCAGTCGGACAAGCTCCTCTCCCTCGAGGGTCCTGAAGCGCAGCAGGATCTCGACCCCGTTGCCCTTGGGGGCGGCATCAACCGAGTTCTGCAAGGCTTCCCGTATCACGGTCTGCAAGAGGCCGAGTGCAGGGCGTCCCAGGAGGCGACGGAAACCCTCGCCGGCCATATTCCCCGTGCGGGCGAATTTCTCGCTATGCAGATCGAGCGGGATCATGCGGCGAACTCCAGGAAGAGGGCCTGCGCCTGTCTCTGGTCCATAAGATGCGCGCGAGCCGTCGCGAGATCGATTTCGTAGGTCAGTGCGACAATACCAGTGGGCAGGACGCCCCCAGGAAAGGATGCTGGAGTTATGGACGGGAATCCGGCCGATAGCGAGTACATGTCGATCCCCTCAAGCGCAAAACTCTTGGCATTCCATTCTTCGGCTTCCGGATCACGGCACCCGAGCTCGTCTAGGCGCTCGTCGAGTACGAGTTCGTCTACGCCATGCTCGATTATGGCGCGACGGAGTGCGGCAATGGAAAGCTCACCGTCGCCTACGGGCTCGATCCGAACGTGCGCGAGGTGCAAGCGACCATTCAGCGGAGGCAACAACTGTTCCGGCCCATGAATGGTAACGCGCGAGGCGTCGGAGCGGAGCGATGTCTTGACCTCAATAGCTATATCGTGACGCCGGAAGTCATGGCGCTGTCCAGCCGGGCCGGTCCATCCGTCGAGTGCCGCGGGCAGTATGGCTGTCAATCTCTCGAGAATGACGAGTTCGCCGATCAGCCCGCAGAGCTTCGTCAGGGGGATTTCTCCGTCTGGAGCGCGCGCGAGAAGATTTCGGAAGTCTTGGATGGTCCCGTGGACAGCGGTTTCCGGGCCGTCGCCACTCTCCAGTCGTTTCAGGATCTCCTCGACCAATTCCGTGAAGACACGGGTCAGCCGTGGGTTGCGGAGGGTGATGTCAATAAAATGTTCGAGCTTTCCACCCGACCGAAACGAGGACCGCGTGAGGAGGAGATTGTGGCCGCTTGCGGTCGCCGAACCTCCAGCCGGACGTCCGACAGGGACCAGGAGCCGCGGCTCGCCAAGCGGGCCGATTGCCAGACGGACCTGACCGTAGCCGGTCGTGACCGCCGTAGCCCGGCTTGGAACCTCCAAAACTCCATCGCCTCGGCCCGAGGCGCGTATCTCGATCCATTCCCTCTCAATTCTGCCGGTATCAGGCATCTGCGCCTTCCACCTCCTCGATCTGGTCCTGGCTCTCCTCAGTTTCCTCAACCGCAGGGGCCTCGATATCAACCGAGAAATAGCCGCCCGAGCGATCCTTCTGACCGGGAAACACAATTCCGAACCCGACCACATCCGAGACGGCATCGAGTGCAACACGGGACGAGGGCTTGTCACCACCCGACCTCTGCTCTTGCGGCTCGGATTTCGCATCGATCAGATACAAGAGGAGCAACGGGATTGTGGGCCTGCATGATTTGTAAGCCGTCCAGTCCTCCTTGTCCGGCTTCTGGGCGGCATCGATCAGGATGTCGTCCTTGGACATAAGGGCTTTGATGTCGGCATACCGGGGCGATGCCTCCCCCAGCCGAGAACGTCGCATTGTCGGAACCTTGCCGAGATCGCCGAGCGGTTTGGCGGATTGTGTAGTCGACTTCGTCTGAATGATCGCGACATTCCACTCGCCAAGAGAGCCCCCCGCCTCGTCCAGATAGCGAATGAGGTGGGATTTCTTGAGGTCCATGTGCTCATCCGAGATTTCGGTTGCGGCCAAGAAGCGCCGTACGGCCTGAAAGGAAATTCCTCGGAACAGCAGCCCCCGGGCCTTCGGATCGGGCACAGTCGTTGCCAGCATCGCATCCACGAGCTGCGACGCGGCGCCCCAGTTGCCGCCCACGATCTCGCTGTTGTGATGGTCGAAGCGGATGGTCTGGACGTGTTTCCCGGAGAAGCTCATGCTGGTGCGGAAGGCGTGCTTCATCTTGGTCGCCGCCGTGATGGCCATGCCGGGTATCGAACGCACCTTCACCGCGAAGTCGCGTGGCGTGAGCTTGCTTTCGCGATAGACTGCGATGTCCTCGCGGATCTCCTCCTCGATCACGGCGAGAGAACGAAACTTGGAGGCCAGGTCCTCGGTCGTCCAAAGCCGTGGGAGATCTTCGTAGCCGCGGCGATAGCCGAACCAGCGCCCCATCTGCAGCAGGGTGTCGTACTGCTTTGACGTCCGAAGGAAGAACGAGACACAGAGCCCCTCGAGCGTGAGGCCGCGGGCGAGCACTGTGCCCCCGACCACGATGCAGGTGATCGGATCACCGGTATAATCAAGGCGCAGGGCTTCGTCCGTTTCGCCATTCTCTACCGGATAGCAGAGCGCATCAAGGACCGCGGGGACATGAGCGAGGACCACGTCGAAATCTTCCGGAATGCGATTATAGCCGGCCGGGGCAGTGCGCTCCCGTTCACGCTCGAAAACCTCTCGCAATCTCGCGGTGGGGCCGCCAACCCCTGAGATCAGGTCGGATTTTCTTTGCTCCACCCAGTTTCTGATAAGCTCGGACATGTATTCGTGTTGACGCACAAATGGTGAGGAATGCACCAGCATAGACATGTGCTCGCCCTCCTGACCACGGGCTCGGCGAATTGCGCAGCTGGTGAGGAACCATAGGATTGCGTCCTCGAGGCTCTGCGTTATCTCGGGACGGAAGCTCTCCTTGTCCTTCGGTGAAGTCGGTCTCAGGACATCTGGATCGTCCTCTGAGAGGGTGCGGATCATGTCCCGCTCTTCGCTATCCGCCTCCGCGCTGTCGCTTCCAAAGACCTCGCGCGCACCAAAATAGCCGATCGGTCGCTCCAGCGCGGTGATGAAATCGCGCGGATAGAGATCATCTAGATCCTTGTCGTTACCGTAAGGATAGGGGTTGATGAAGACGTTGGCGAACGGCGTCGCGGTGTAGCCGACATAGGTGACCGCTGGCAGAGCTGCCAAGACATGCCGTATCTCGGCATTGATCCGGGTCATGTCAAACTCGCCGCGTGCGGAGTTCACCGAGGCCTGATCGCATTCGTCGTCGATCAGGAGCACTTTGAGTTTCCGCAGGACCACCGCGGGGGTGTTGGATATCGTACGCCTTAACTGCTTGAGACGGCTCCCCTCCTTCTTCATGACGATCAACTGGGCATGGCCCTCTGCCGGCATCACGAAGCCCCCATTTGCAGGCTGGACGAAATCCCCAGCGGGATCGCTCGTCGTGTAGAGTTGCCAGAGGGTGCGATGGCGCAGGACATCCTTTTCGAAGCGATCTTGAGTCTGCTTGCGCAGCTTGTTGGTCACGCCGCCCAGGACAATTATCATGTTGTAGCCGGCATCGACGGCCTTCGCCATGACTGCGGTCATGTTGGCAGTCTTCCCAGACTGCACATATCCCACCACAAGGCCGCGACAAGCGAACTTGTCCTTTCCGGGGTTGCCCAGCAGCGAGACAACTTCAGTCGAGGCCCGGTCCAAAGAGCCGATCGTGTCGAGGTCCCAATTCTTGGTCTTGAGATACTCGTGCAGCGCGGACCAATGGTGGCTGTTGGCGCCTGGCCCCCGATACCAATCCTCTGGCGCATCGACGATCGAGTGTCTGCGCAGAACTTCGACGTCTTGGATCTCAGCTCTCACTATCTCCAAAGCAGCCTCGAGATTCGCGACCATCTCCGGCCCGAAGGGGCCGAACATACCTTCCATCTCGCGCCGGCACGACGCTGCGGTGTCTTCTAGGGTGCCATAATTTGCACGTCTCTGGCGGAGCTGAGTGGCGAAGGTGTCGATTTGAGGAGAGGCCATTGCAATCCCTAGAGTTGAAAAACGATTCGCCTCCCAACTCTAGACTAAATGCCCGTCAAAAGAACAGCTGCCTAAGACCTGCCAAACCTCAAGTTGCTCATTGGAACTGCGTTAAAGAACTTAAAAGTAACTTTGCAATCTGCCTTGCGAGATACGGCGGCACTGCATTTCCAACTTGGACATACTGCTGTGTCCGATTTCCCAGGAAGAGGTAGTCGTCCGGGAACGTCTGCAACCGCGCAGCCTCCCGCACGGTTAGGCTTCGGCACTGCATTGGATCAGGATGGATGAAGTAGTGGCCGTCCTTAGATATATGGCTCGTCACGGTGGTTGACGCCTCGTTGGAAAGCTGTACGCGAAATCGATCATTGAAGACGCCGCTATCCCAGTTTCGATGATCGGGGCTGAGAGCCGAGGGAAAATCGGCAGCCTTCGGGCTGTAGCCGCGGACAGCCCCGAAGACCGCGGCAAACAGGTATCTTCCAAGGTCCGAAACCATGTGTCCACGTGTCTCGTGCTGCGCAAACGCCCTCAGATCCGACCGGTCGAGCCATCGCAGCAGCTCATCGTTCGATCTGCCGTATCCTTCTGGCAACGATGACGCCATTCTAGGGTACGGAAAATCTTGCGTCAGCCGCCTCGGCAAGTTCGCAAACGCTTCGTGCAGCGAGTCATCCCTGCGATCCCGATAGATGTCGCCCAGTCGCCTCGCAGCGTCGGCAACCTCCCGCTGCCATGATGCCGCGTCGTCGCGGCCGCGGCTGATGCCACTTCGAAGGGCAGGCAGCGACGCGATGACGTCGCTGACCGTTCGCGTCGAGTCGGAAAGAGCTATCTTGGCCGTGGCGGCATTGTCTGCGAGATCGGAGCGGACCCCGACAATTATAACCCGGTGGCGTCGCTGTGGAACCCCGAACTGCTCTGCACGAACGATGAAGTCAGATGGCTGCGTTGCTTCCTGCAGGCTGGCCATTCCATTCTGAACCCTGATCGCCCGCAGTTCATAGTGGTGGTCCTTGCCAGTGCCGAGCGACGAAAGGTCCTCCAGCAACATCTCGAAGACCAGGCGGCTCTCGACCGTCGAGGACAACATGCCCTTGACATTTTCCATCACGAAGACAGCAGGGCGGAGCCGGTCCAGCACCCGGATGTACTCGCGGAAAAGGTAGTGCCGTGCATCCTCCTCGGGAACATAGCCGATCTTGCCCTTGGCTCGAGCGCGCCCGACAAGGGAGTATGCCTGGCAGGGGGGGCCGCCGATCAGAATTGTGTCATCGTACTCATCCTTCAGCTTCGCGATGGCGCCATCGATTGCGGTAGCAGCCGCCTCGCTTCCGAGCTCCAGTGCACGAGCCTCATTGCCTGCATGTCGCCACGCTTCGGCGTCGATGGCTGACCAGTCTGGTTCCGCCGTAATCCCTGCATGGAACTCAATGAATTCGGTGGGCAGTGTATCGTGGCGAGACTGGTATTCGCGCAGGAAAGATCGCAGCTTCAGGGTCCGATGGGCCGATGCCTCCTTCTCGACCGAGATGCCGATCCGAAACGGCGCATGCCCGTTCTCGACGAGCGATGCAAAGCCTTCACCGAGCCCTCCCGGGCCAGCGAACAGATCAACTATGCCGAAAGTGGAAGGCAAACTAGACTCCTGACGATTTTTACCTGCGGGTGTATACTAGGTTCGCGGACGAATACCAGGGCCCAGAGGACCGATATCGTAGACCAGCAGACCCGTTCCCGAATGATGTCGGCCATAGGGGGAAAGAACACGAAGCCCGAGCTCGCTCTGAGGCGTGCACTTCATGCCCGCGGCTTTCGCTTTCGGATTCATTCAAAGCATGTCTACGGGCAGCCGGACATTGTCCTTGCCAAATACCATGCTGTCGTTTTTGTACACGGCTGCTTTTGGCATCGCCACCAAGGCTGTCGCTATACTACAAACCCGTCAACACGCTCCGATTTTTGGATGGCGAAGTTCGATGCTAATGTAGTTCGCGACAATATGGTTCGCACGGCTTTACTCGCGAACGGATGGCGGGTGGCGACGGTCTGGGAGTGTGCATTACGAAAGCCAGAGAAGATTTCAGCCACGGTCGAGTGCCTCTCGACTTGGCTTGTGTCCGCTGAAGACGAAATCGAAATCGAGTAGATCAGCGGTCAGACCGCAACAGTGTTCTCTCAGCATACGCGCAATACCCTGCGCCCAGGTGTCCATGCGGAACAAGTTTTTCCCGAAGTCACAGGCGCGAAAATCGTCCGGACCGCCTGTGGTGCAGGAAATCTGCTTTGAGACCGGGCAGCCGACCTAATAACTTGTCTTTAGACCCTTAGCACGGACCTAGGTTCAGGCTTACTGTGCCTTTCTCCTACTTCCCCATCTCCCTCTTCACCTTCCTTTGAAGACCAGCAAGCGCCCACTCGACTACGCGCGTCAGTTCCTCATAAGCTACCATCGTTCCGTATGGTCCGACGCCGGTCCGGTTTCTCCGTGGCATCTTGCTGCCTTTCGTCTTGTGCCAGCTCTTGAAGTTCGGCATCTCCAACTTTCTAAAATCCTCCTTGGCATCCTCTCTAATCTGGAGACCCAGCACGCCGGCGTTCAGGAATCTTTGCCTCCTGGTTTCTTCTATACGCATTTTGACAGCCGACGATTGCGCGCGAGCTCCATAAGGCGGGAACACCCCGAATGTCGGCTTCATGAACTGGAAGAAGTTTTTCTGGAGCCTGGCGAAATTGAAGTCGGCCAGGCCATCGAATGCGTGAAGTCCTGTTTCCCGGCAGCCATCAGGACCGAGTGTCACTTCGATCCGAATCCGCTTCTTGTCTTCAGATAAATGATCGCGTGTGCCGGCGGCCTTGTTCTGCTTGTCCAAGACCTTGTTCTGGATACGCCAGGATGCTCGCGGATCGTCTTTTTCGCCGACATAGAAGGTTGATTCATAAAGCACTGACCGATCGGTGCTCGGCGTCATACGGTCAATCACGTCAAGTCGGATGTCGTAAGTGTTCCGGCCTACGATGTAATCTGTCTCATCGATCATGCCTGGCATGAACCTCGGCCACTTTCCGCTAGCTGTGACCTGCCACTGAGAATTCCCTCCAGAATGGATTAAAGTCCGGCCCATAGAGGACGGACGAATGAAGAAGCAGAGATTTACGGAAGAGCAGATTATTGNTGACCTGCCACTGAGAATTCCCTCCAGAATGGATTAAAGTCCGGCCCATAGAGGACGGACGAATGAAGAAGCAGAGATTTACGGAAGAGCAGATTATTGCGGTGCTGAAGGAGCAGGAGGCAGGCGCAAAGGCCGCTGATCTTTGCCGCAAGCACGGGATTTCAGAAGCGACGTTTTATAACTGGAAAGCCAAATATGGCGGCATGGAAGTCTCCGAGGCGAAGCGGCTGAAGGCGCTTGAGGACGAGAATGCGAGGCTGAAGAAGCTGCTGGCCGAACAGATGCTGGATGCAGCCGCACTTCGCGAGCTTCTCCAAAAAAAATGGTAGGGCCCGCTGCCAAGCGTGAAGCCGTCACGCATCTGAAGGCCGTCATGGGTCTGTCGGAGCGTCGGGCCTGCCAGATCATATCCGCCGACCGCAAGATGATCCGCTACCGGTCGTGCCGACCCCCGGAGGTGGAGTTGCGGACGAAGCTGCGCAACCTCGCCAATGAGCGGCGGCGTTTCGGCTATCGGCGGCTGTTTGTCCTGCTTCGGCGGGACGGAGAACCGTCCGGGGTCAATCGCATCTACCGGCTCTATCGCGAGGAAGGACTTTCCGTTCGCAAGCGGAAAGCCCGGCGGCGTGCCGTCGGCACGCGTGCGCCGATCCTGGTCGAGGCGAAAGTCAACGCTCGCTGGTCTCTGGACTTTGTGCATGACCAGTTCGCCTGTGGCAGGCGCTTCCGTGTTCTCAATGTCGTCGACGATGTGACGCGCGAATGCCTGGCCGCCATCCCCGACACCTCGATCTCCGGGCGTCGCGTGGCGAGGGAACTGACGACACTCATCGAGCGCCGTGGCAAACCCGGCATGATCGTTTCTGACCACGGCACGGAGTTCACCTCGAACGCCATCCTCGCCTGGTCGAAGGATCACAAGATCCAATGGCATTACATTGCGCCGGGAAAGCCCATGCAGAATGGCTATGTAGAGAGTTTCAACGGGCGCATGCGGGACGAGCTGCTCAACGAGAGTCTGTTCTTCGGCCTCGATCATGCCCGCAGTTCCATTGCCGAGTGGGCGGAGGATTATAACCATTTCCGGCCGCACTCATCGATCGGATACCAGACCCCGGCAGACTATGCCGGGTCCATCGCCGCAACCGGCTCCAACGCTGCGCAAGTTGAAAGCTTCGCGTTTCCGCCGGTTGCTCCCACCGCGCCACTTGGCGTATTCAGAACCGCGGGGACTTTAGTCGCAGCTGGATGAAAGTTCAGTGGCAGGTCAGMTGTCAGCACGCGTGTCGTGGGGAAGAAG